>CAXUDL010000026.1:0-69151 GCA_964249855.1 uncultured Rhizobacter sp.
GGCGCGATGATCATCTTGATCAGCTTGATGAAGCCGTCGCCGAGCGGCTTCATCGCCTCGCCGGTCGATGGGAAGAAGTGCCCCACGATCACACCGACGACGATCGCGGTGATGACCTGGAAATAAAGCGATCTGTAGAGCGGACGCGACTGCGCGACGTGTTCCATGGACTGTCCTCGTTCCGGCCGCGGCCCACGGCGCCGGCGGCCCACCTCGCGTCAGGTGGCACTCGGAGTGTTACCGTGCCGGGGCGGCCTGCGCAAGAGGTCCTACGCGCGGTTCGCGCCGGTCGTTTCTGGCGTTAGATCGACCGCCAATACAACGCAGCGCTGCGCGGTCTGTGCTCAGCGCGAGCCTTGCGCGGCCAGCTGACCGCGGCACTTCGCTCGCGCCTGCTCGCCGCGCTGGGCCTGGCATTGCGCCGCGGCGTCACCGACGCCCCCGTTCGCCGGCGTGGTCGATCCGGTGTCGGTCGGTCGGCGTTGCAGCACCGGCGCATCGTCTTTCTTGCCGATCGGGATCCGGATCTGCGGGGTCACCCGGCCCTCGGGCTGTGGATTGTTCAGCTGCAGGCTGCGCTGGGCATCGGAGGGTGCGGTGACCTTGGGCGTCGGCCGCAGACGGCCGGGAACGTCCTGCGCTGCCGATGCCGGACTCGGCGCCGACGGCGACGCCGGCGCGAGACCGGTTTGGGCGAGCACCGTCGTTCCGAAAGCGAGCGCGGCGATACCGGCGGCGAATCGGGCACACGGACCGAGGTCGGACCGGTGCGAGTGGCGTGGCGACGTCGGCATGTGCGTTCCTGAACCGTTGCATGGACCAGCACGTAGCGTGCGCTTCGAGCGGTCAAGCGCCTGTAGGACGACCCAGCATCGCACTGTGGCCGCCGTCCGCTTGCACGGCACAACGCGAAGCTGCGGCGACGCCAGTGGCCGAAATCCAGTCTGTAAACTCGTCCACTTTTCGTTGAGGCTGCGACCCATGGCTGTTCCCGCACGTGGCGGCGCCCCTTTCGATCTGAAGAGCACGTCGCTGAGCGGCCTGGCGTTGGTGCTGAGAACGTCCGACTCGAACGTGCTCGCGTCGGCGATGTCGGAACGTTTCGGCAGGACGCCCGGTGCGTTCAACCACGACGCGGTCGTGATCGATTTGTCGGTGCTTCCCGACGGTGCCGAGACGCCGGAGTTCGCCGAACTGGTCGATCTGCTGACCGGCCACCGGCTGCGTGTGGTCGGCGTTCGCGGCGGCAGCGAAGCCGCGCGAGAGGCGGCGCTGCTCGCGGGTCTCGGCGACGTGGCGGACGAGGTAGGCACGGGCGCGATCGTTTCTCGCGAGGCAATTCCGGCGGTCGATGCGGTGGCGCGCTCCGCGCCGGCGCCGGCGGCGGCCCCGACCGCGGCGCTCGGTGCACCGACCGTCATCGTCGACAAACCCCTGCGCTCCGGGCAGCAGGTCTACGCCAAGGGCGGCGACCTCGTCGTCATCGCCACGGTCAACGTCGGCGCCGAAGTGATCGCCGACGGCAGCATCCACGTCTACGGACCGCTGCGCGGCAAGGCGGTCGCCGGTGCCAAAGGCAACGTCGACGCGCGCATCTTCAGCACCTGCATGGAGCCGCAATTGCTCGCGATCGCCGGCACGTACCGGACCACCGAGACGCCGTTGCCGGCTGGCGTACTCGGCGAGGCCGCGCAGATCCGGCTCGATGGCGAACGGCTCGTGTTCGAGCCGCTCGTCTGAGCCGCTCGGCGCCGACAGAATTTCAAAAAAGGATTGCCATTCATGGCCAGAATCATCGTGGTGACCTCAGGCAAGGGCGGTGTGGGCAAGACCACCACCAGCGCCAGTTTCGCGTCGGGCCTCGCGCTGCGCGGCCACAAGACCGCGGTCATCGACTTCGACGTGGGGTTGCGCAACCTCGACCTCATCATGGGTTGCGAGCGTCGGGTGGTCTACGACCTGATCAACGTCATCCAGAATGAAGCGAACCTGAACCAGGCGCTGATCAAGGACAAGCAGTCGGAGAACCTGTATGTGCTGGCCGCCTCGCAGACCCGCGACAAGGACGCGTTGACGCAGGAAGGCGTCGGCCGGGTGCTCGAGGAGCTGGCGGCGATGGACTTCGAATTCATCGTCTGCGATTCGCCGGCGGGCATCGAGACGGGTGCGCTGATGGCGATGCACTTCGCCGACGAAGCCCTCGTCGTGACGAACCCCGAGGTTTCCTCGGTGCGGGATTCGGATCGCATCCTGGGCATGCTCAACTCGAAGACCCGGCGCGCGATCGACAAGCTCGAGCCGATCAAGGAACACTTGCTGATCACACGCTACAACCCGACGCGGGTCGAAGGCGGCCAGATGCTGTCGCTCGAGGACATCCACGACATCCTGCGCATCAAGCTCATCGGCGTGATCCCCGAGTCGGAAGCGGTGCTGAACGCATCCAACCAGGGCGTGCCGGCGGTGCACATGGAGGGGACCGACGTGGCCGAAGCGTACAAGGACGTCGTCGCGCGGTTCCTCGGCGAGGACAGGCCGATGCGTTTCGTCGACGCGGTCAAGCCGGGCTTCTTCAAGCGCATTTTCGGCGGGAGGTGACCCGTGGGCTTTCTATCGTTCTTCCTCGGCGAGAAAAAGCGCACCGCGAGCGTCGCCAAAGAGCGGCTGCAGCTCATCCTTGCGCACGAGCGCAATGGGCGGAACCGCAGTCCCGACTATCTGCCCGATCTCCAGCGCGAGCTCATGGCGGTGATCGCAAAATACGTCTCGGTGAACCCCGATGACATCAAGGTGCAGATGGAGCGGCAGGGCGATCTCGAAGTCCTCGAAGTGAAAATCGAACTGCCTGAATCGACCCGCTAGCCAACTCGACACGCGACGACGAGCGCGGCGGCGGTCCCCAACCCAACGGCTCGGTGCCGACGGCAGACGTGAACGCGAGCGATCCTCCCCTCGACATCGGCCTGGCATGGCCGATGCGCCATCACGAGGCGCGCCTGCTTGCGGACTCGCTGCGCACGTCCCGGCTGACCCTGCTCTACGCCGCCGCCGGCGCCTCGCGTGCCGAACTGCTCGCCGAGGGCGTCATGGCGCTCCTGGCGCGGCGCGAAACCGATGTTCTCGACGGGCCGGGGTTCGCCGAGTCGCGTGTCGTCGTTCCCTTCGTCGACCGGCGCGGGGACGGCAGTGTCGCTTCCGGCAACAGCGTATCCATCGAGCGTGCCGTCTACTTTTCGGCCTGGAAAGGTGGCGCACTGACGGAGCTGTGCGCGCGGATCCGCGGCTTGCTTGGCTCGCCACCGCCCGCTGCCGACGCGAGCACAAGTCTGGTCGACGCGTTGTCGCCGGTGAGCGAGCGATCGGGTGCGCGTGTCCTGATCGTGCTGGATGCGGTCGAGTCGCTCTGGTCGGGTTCGGCCGATGCGCTCTTGGTCGACCATTTCATCGTCGAGCTGACAAACGCGGTGAACCGGGCCGACTTGCACGCCCACTTCCTGCTCGCCATCGACGACCGGTGGGAGGGCAGGATGGACGTGCTGCGCAGTCGCATCCCCGGTTTCGACGATTCGACGGTTCGCCTGCTCGGTTTGGACCACTCGTCGGCATTGCTCTCCGACCCGGCGCCATCGTCCCCTCGATCGGCGGCTCCGCTGGCCGTATCGGTGAACGCGGCCGATTCGAGAACATTGCCGGTCCTGTCGACCGTCGCCATGCCGCCGAGCCCTCCACCGGACCGACCCAAGCGTAAGCGCCTGGCGAAAGTACCGCGCGCACCGGAGCCGAAGATCGGCGCGGACAGCGTGTACGCGTTGATCGAGTCGACGCTGACGCAAACCGCGGACGCCTCCGAGCCGTGGCACGAACCTGCTCCCTTGCCGCCTGAGCTCCCCGGGTGCGGTGCGCGGCTCCCCGTTGCCGTGCGTGAGTCGGCGCAGCAGTCCGTGTCGGCATCGCTCCGTTCCGCTGCGGCGATGGCGGCTGCAGAGCCGCCGAGCCCGATCGACGAGTGGATCGACCGGGCAGTCGCCTGGTGCCGGCGATTACTGCGGTCGCCATGACTCGGCGGCGGTCATCCGTGCAGACCGTCACGAAGGCGGGAAGGTCCGCGGTCACTTGATTTGGGGGTGGTGCAGAATTGGCGGCGTCCTATCCTCGCGGTCGGAAGCGACTGGTCAGGGGGCGGCCAGTCTGGTGTCCTGATCGATTCGACGGCGCCCGACCGGTAAAGGCAAAACATGAACAACGAGCGCAAGCCGAGCGAAGTCACCGGCCATTCGATTGGCGAAGGCGTTCCGACGCGATCGTCCCAGCAACTTGCCGCCGAGCGCCGCCGGCTGCTGCTGAAGGGGATCGGCCGCGGCGGAGCGTTGATCGGCGCGTCGGTCCCGCTCAAAACATTGGCGGGTCAGAGACTTCTGACCTCCGACTTCAAGCACAACTGCAACATTTCGGGCATGCAATCGGGCGTTCATTCGGTGTCGCCGAGCAACCCGGTCTGCACTGGTTTCGTGCCGCCGTATTACGGGCAATCGAAGGACAACGGTGCGACGCCGTGCAACCCTTGGCCGAGCTTGCCGAACGGCTGGAACTTCGGCACGCGCTGTCGGACGGTGTTCAGACGGTCCGCGTTGACGGGCGCGCCGAGCCTCTTCAAGGTGCTCAACCAGCCCGCGTACGCGCAGTCCGACGAACGCCACTGGATCTGCGCCTGGCTGAACGCCCTTCGTGGCGCCGACCTGAACTTCCCTTACACCGCGCAGCAGGTGATGGACTATTACGATGCCGCGAACCGCGACGCGTTGAGCTTCTTCAAGGGCTTCATGGAGACGCGAGCCAGCTGACCGCTTGCACGTCGGCGGCCGGCTGGCTCGAGGCGTGAGCGTTGCCGAGGTTCGACGATTGGATCCGGTCTGGCGTCTACACGCTCAGGCGCGTCTGCACTGGCGCCAGTGGGATGACGAGTGGACCGTGTTCGACGACGGTTCCGGCCAGACCCACCTCATGGATGCATTGACGGCGATGGCCGTCATGGCGCTCGAACTGGAACCCGCTTCAGTCCCGCAGCTCGCAGCTCGGTTCGTGGAAGAGGCGGGCGAAGGCGCATCGCACGAGGTCCGCATGCGCTTCGAGACGACGCTGCAGGACACGTTCACTCGCCTTGCCGCCGCCGATCTGATCGAGCCGGCGTCCGAATGATCGTTTCCGATCTCGACGCTGTCATGTTGCGAAGGCGGCTGCGCGGCCGCGGGCTCGTCGTTAGAACGGGGCCCTTTCACTTCCGTCTACAGAGCGAGGTCGACGCGGTGGCCGACGGGCTCTCGCTGCTGTATGCGGACCACTCGGTGGCCAGCGAGGACGCCTTCGCCGACTTCTCCGTGACGATCACTCGCCGTGGCGGGCTGCGCCGCCTCGTGCGGCCGCAAATCGACTTTCTCTACGATGGTGAGCGGCCTTTCGTCCCCTTGCCGGTAGATCATGCCTTTCCCCTTCTCGAGTGGGCGATGAACTGGTGCATCTCGACGCAAAGTCACCATGGTTTGACATTGCACGCAGCGGTGATCGAGCGGGACGGACATGCGGTTGTCATGCCTGCGCCGCCGGGCTCGGGCAAAAGCACGCTGTGCGCCGGGCTCGTCAGTCGCGGGTGGCGGCTGCTTTCCGATGAATTGGCGCTCGTGTCGCTCGTCGATTCGTCGCTCACCCCGCTGTGCCGCCCGATCAGCCTGAAGAACGAATCGTTGGCCGTGATCCGCGCCTTCGTTCCCGATGCCGTGCTCAACCGGGTCACGCACGACACTGCCAAAGGCTCGGTGAGCCACATGAAAGTGCCGAGCGAGCACTTGCGTCGTGTCGACGAGACGGCAACGCCGCGCTGGGTCGTGTTCCCGCGGTACCAGCAGGGCAGCGGGCCGGTGCTGCGGGCGCGCTCGAAGGCGGAGGGCCTGCTCGAACTCGGACGCAACTCCTTCAACTATTCCGTGCTCGGTTGCGCGGGCTACGACGCGCTGGCCCGCCTGGTGTCGATGTCCGACTGCCTGGACTTCACCTACAGCCGGCTCGACGACGCGGTCGCGGCGTTCGACCGACTCGCCGAACGGGCAAGCGCGGAGGCGGCCTCGTGACCGGCGACCTGCTGACCGCGGTCTGGAGATGGCCCGACCGGCGGCCGCAGTGGACGCCGGCACAATGGGAAGCCGCGCTCGGGCAGGCGCGGCGAAGCCGTCTTCTCGGTCGGCTCGCATGGCATCACGTCGCGCGACACTGGTTCGACGACATGCCCGAGCAGCCGCGCCGCGTCCTGCAGGGCGCGTTGAGGCTCATCGAACGCCAACACCGCGAGGTCGAATGGGAAGTCGCCTGCATCCTCCGCGCGCTTCGCGGCGTGGCGACGCCGGTGGTCATGCTGAAGGGGGCGGCGTACTTCGTCGCCAAGCTGCCGCCCCGGCACGGACGGCTGTTCGCCGACATCGACCTTCTCGTCGTCCAGGACCGCCTGGCCGAAGTCGAAGGCGCCTTGCTCCGTGCCGGCTGGATCAGCGAGGAGCGGGACGCCTACAACCAGCGCTACTACCGCGACTGGATGCATGAGATTCCGCCACTGAAGCACGTGGTCCGCGGCACGGTCATCGACGTTCACCACACCATCACGCCGCCGACATCGCGGTTTCGGATCGACGCGAGCCAGTTGTTGCGAAAGCTGACCCCAGTCGAGGGCCGCGAAAGACTGTTCGTTCTCGCGCCCGAGGACATGGTGCTCCACAGCGCCGTTCACCTGTTCCAGGACGGCCAGTTCGACCACGGCCTGCGCGATCTTCTCGACCTGGACGATTTGCTGCGCCACTTCGCAGACGGTTCACCGCGCTTCTGGTCGGACTTGTTCGATCGAGCACGAGAGCTCGGCCTCGGGCAGCCGCTGTGTCACGCGCTCGACCACGTCGAGGAACGATTCGGACAGCGCGTTCCGCTCGAGCACGGCGCCGCACGTCATGCTGCGAGACCACGAGGATGGATTCAGCGAAGGCTCACAGGCGCCTTTCGTCTCGCGCTCGATCCACATCATCCAAGCAGCGAACGGCGCTTCAGCAGCGTCGCGCGAAACGTTCTCTACATCCGCGCACATTCACTTCGAATGCCGCTGCGGCTGGCCGTTCCGCATTTGTTGCGGAAGGCCTACATGCGACGTTTCCCGAAGGAGGAGCCGGTCGCCAAGCCCTGATGACGTACGGGGTCGACGTCGGACGGGAAACTGCTCATTGTCCTTCGCGGAAAAGGACGACGCTCACCGTCTCGATCAGCACCAGCAAGTCGAGAAAGATGGAATTGTTCTTGACGTAGTACAGGTCGAACTGGTGCTTGCGGCGAGCGTCGTCGATCGTCGCGCCGTAGTGGTAGCGAACCTGCGCCCAGCCAGTGACTCCCGGCTTCACCGTGTGACGGATGTCGTAGAAGGGAATCGCCTCCTGCAGCTTCTCGACGAAGTTCGGACGTTCCGGGCGCGGACCGACAAGGCTCATCTCACCGGTGAGCACGCTCAGCAACTGCGGCAATTCGTCGATGCGGGTCTTGCGCAGAAATGCGCCGACGCGGGTCACGCGAGGGTCGTCCTTCACGGCCCAACGCGCCACGCCGTCTCGCTCGGCATCGGTGCGCATGCTGCGGAATTTCAGGCATTGGAAGTTCTTCCCGCCGAGCCCGACGCGCGTTTGCCGATAGAAGATCGGGCCACGGCTGTCGAGCAAGACGGCGATGGCTGCGCAGACTATCACCGGCGCCAAGAAGGCGAGCAGCAGCACCGAGCTGAGTAGGTCGAAAAGGCGCTTCGAAGCCCGGCGCAGCGGCCCCTGGACGAACCCGTGACCATAGACGAGCCAGCTGCCCTTCAGGCTGTCGATGGGGACTTCAGCGCGTGTCCGTTCGCAAAACCCTGCCAGATCGAGAACCGGGATGCCGCGCACGCGGCATGCCAGGAGCTGGTCCATCGGAACGCCACCGCCGCGCTGCTCTCGAACGGCGACGATGACTTCCTGGATGTCATACCACTTCACCAGATCGAGGATCGAGGCGTCGCGAGGAAAGACGTAGGGGCCGCCGCTCGTCGACGGCGCCGTCGCATCCGCGTCGCACGTCGGAAAGAGGCCGACGACGTTACGCGCAGTCCGGCCCGGCACCGCCAGGTCGCGTGCGATCGTGTGGGCCTCCGGCCCCGTCCCGACGATCAACACTCGAGACAGCGGCGAAGCGCGACGCATCACGTTGAGCGCGGCATGCGTCGCCAGAAGACCGATGCCGAGGTAGGCAGCCGAGGCGGCCATCAGCTGTTCGACGTACCCGCGATCCGCGACGGCCCGGAGCGCCACGCAGGTCACATAACTGCCGACCACCAGCGCAGCGACCGTTCGGTAGACGCTGGCAAGCGTACGGATCGGGGCCGGACGATACAAACCGAGGAACGCGCACATCAGCCCCATGACGAGGGCGAAGAGCGCGCCGCCGAACAGGATCAGCGGTCGTTCGGCAACGAACTGATGTTCAGCGGCATAGCGCGTCGTCAACGTCGATGCTGCCAGCAGCACCGCGGCGAAGCACATGACCGAGTCGACGATCATTCCGGCGCGTGCACCCGGCGAAACCGTATGGCGAAAAACTCTCATGCGGCCCTGTCTTGTTGGCGTTACACCCGCGAGCAGGGTGTAAGCGTTTGTGGGACGCGATTATTGGTTTTCGGGTGAGCCGATCACACCCCCGCGAACTAGGGGCGGACACACGAAGCACTTCAATAAGTCACGACGGGGGCTTGGACGTGCTGATCGCTCGCGCGGTGAACGCGGCAGCGACGCGGCAGTGCTCGTCACGTTCCCCGACGCCTGAACGCGACAATCTCGTGGCTGACTTCACGGATCGCCATCCTCGGGATCTGCGTCGGCGGCGCGAGCACCTATCCTCGTCGATCCGCGGCCCGGCTCGCAGCCCGGCGCCGATCGATGTCCCTTCAGTTCGACCGCCGGGCGATTTGCAAGCGCACCGCAGTTTCGCCGGTCTTCGGCGTCAAAGTCTCTCCGACCGTGAGCCGTTCGATTCGATGGCTTCCAATCCTGTCGCGCTGGCGCTGATGAGCGACGCGGTCGCAGCGGCGGCCTATGGCGCGTTCGCGGTGCGTCTCGTCCGTCTCGGAGTGCTACGCCCGCCGCGAAACAGCACTGGAATGGCGCTGCTGTGCGCGGTTTCCGCCTGCGCGATCTGGGGTTTGCTGTGCTTGACGGCATTGCTGCAGCAAAGCGTGCGGCTGACGGTCCTGGCGGCGGTGGCTGACCTGTGCCGCTATGGCGCCTGGTATGTCTTTGTCGCATGCCTGTTCCGTTCGGAAGGCGGCATGCAGCAGGTCCTGCGCTGGGCAGTCGGCCTCGCTGCGGCCGTATGGGTGCTCGCCGGCGTCACGCTTGCCCTCGGACTCGCGGACGGCGACCTGCCTGGCAGCTTGTCGCGGTTGTCGCGGGCAAGCTGGATGGCGATGCCGCTGGTCGGGCTGATGCTCGTCGAGCAGCTCGTCAGGAATGTGAACGAAGACGCACGCTGGAATGTCAAGCCGCTATGTCTCGGCCTTGGCGGTATGTTCGCGTTCGACGCCTACCTGTATTCGCAAGCGACGCTGTTCGACCGGATGGACGGTGATTCGCTGGCTATCCGCGGCACGATCCACGCACTCATGCTGCCGCTACTGATGCTGTCGATGTCGCGTCGCGGCGAGTGGTTCCGAGGTCTGCGGATGTCGCGCAAGGCCGCGTTCCATTCGGCGACGCTGCTGATCGCCGGGCTCTATCTGCTGCTCGTGTCGGTGATCGGCTACTACCTCCGCTTCTTCGGCGGCGACATCGGAGGCGCGCTTCAACAGATCGTGTTGTGGTCGGCGCTCGTCGCCATGACGGTGCTCGCGGTGTCGGGCGCGATGCGTGCGCGGTTGCGCGTCTTCGTGCAAAAGCACTTTTTCCGCTACCGCTACGACTACCGGGAGGAGTGGCTCAAGTTCACGACGACGCTGTCGTCGCAGCAATCGCCGCAGGAGATGGGGCGGCAGGTGATCCGTGGCTTGGCGGACATGCTGGAAAGCCCGGCCGGCGGTCTGTGGACCAAGGGGCCGAACGATGAAGCGTTCGTGCAGGTGGCGCGCTGGAACATGCCGCAGGCCGGCGACACCGAACCGCCGAGATCGAATTTCTGCCGGTTCCTGGCCGAGAGCGGCTGGGTCGTCAACCTGGATGAATACCGCGCATCGCCGGAGCATTACGGCAGCGTCGAGATGCCCGCGTGGTTGTCGACCATCGTTCGTGCCTGGTTGGTCGTCCCGCTGAAGGTCGGCGACGAGCTGACCGGGTTCGTGGTGCTCGCGAGCCCCCGTACACCGATGGAAGTGAACTGGGAGGTCAACGATCTGCTGAAGACTGCCGGCCGACAGGCGGCCAGCTTCCTCGCGCAGATGCAGGCGACCGAAGCGCTGCTGGAAGCGCACAAGTTCGACGCCTTCAACCGAATGTCGGCCTTCGTCGTCCATGACCTGAAGAACATCGTCACGCAGTTGTCGCTGATGATGAAGAACGCCAAGCGGCTGCATGCGAACCCAGAATTCCAGCAGGACATGTTGATGACGGTCGACAACTCGCTCGACCGGATGCGTCAGCTGATGCTTCAGCTCCGCGAGGGCGCGACGCCGCCGGGCGCGACCTTCGGCGTCGATCTGGCGGCCGTCACCGAGCGCATCGGGTCGACCGCCGCGGGCAGGGGCCGAGCGCTCGAACTTCGCCTGGTCGACCGTGTCGTCGCACGGGGCGACGACGAACGGCTCGAGCGGATCATCGGCCATGTCGTGCAGAACGCGTTCGACGCGACCGAAGCGGGCGGGCACGTGCAGCTGACCCTGGACCGGACCGACGGGCAGGCCCGCGTCCGGGTGCGCGACGACGGGCACGGCATGTCGCAGGAGTTCATGCGGCAGCGGTTGTTCAAGCCATTTCAGACGACCAAGTCCTCGGGCATGGGCATCGGCGCGTACGAAAGTTTTCAGTACGTGCAGGAACTCGGCGGCAAGATCTTGGTGGAAAGCGAGCCTGCGAAAGGCACGCTCGTCACGTTGCTCTTGCCACTCTTCAACGCCGGCGGCGACTCCGGCCTCCACCTGAGCATCGCATCGTCATGAGTGCAGAGCCGTCCCGCTCGCTGTTGATCGTCGAAGACGACGCGGCACTGCAAAAGCAGATCAAGTGGTCGCTCGACCGCTTCGCTTCGGTGACGGCGCTCGACCGGGAGAGCGCGCTCGCACAGGTGCGCCGCCATGCGCCTGCCGTCATCACGATGGATCTGGGGTTGCCGCCCGACGCCGATTCGGTGTCGGAAGGGTTTCGGTTGCTCGAACAGGTGCTTGCGCTCGATCCCCATACAAAGGTGATCGTGTTGACAGGCCAGAACGACCAGGCCAACGCGCTGAAGGCGGTGGCTTTCGGTGCGTATGACTTCCTTGCCAAGCCGGTCGAGCCGGAAGTGCTCAATCTGACCGTCGAGCGTGCGTTCCGCCTGCATGAACTGCAACGCGAGAATCAACGGCTGCAGGCGCTGCGGCAGCCGGATGCCCTGGGCGGGTTGATCACGCGCGACCCGGAGATGTTGCGGATTTCGCGGACGATCGAGAAAGTCGCGAGCAGCACGTTGAGCGTCATGTTGCTCGGCGAAAGCGGCACGGGAAAGGAGGTGCTCGCACAAGGGCTCCACCAAGCGTCCGCGCGTCGAACCGGGAAGTTCGTGGCCGTCAATTGCGCCGCGATTCCGGACAACCTGCTCGAGAGCGAGCTGTTCGGCTACGAGCGCGGTGCGTTCACCGGCGCGGTCAAGACGACGCCCGGCCGCATCGAGAGCGCCAACGGCGGAACCTTTCTGCTCGACGAGATCGGCGATCTGCCGGTCATGCTGCAGTCAAAGCTGCTGCGCTTCCTGCAAGAGCGAACGGTCGAGCGTGTCGGCGGCCGCCAGCCGATTCCCGTCGACGTGAGGATCGTTTCGGCGACCCATCAGGATCTGACCGCCCGGATCGCGCAAGGTCTGTTCAGGGAGGACCTGTATTACCGCCTCGCCGAGATCGTCGTCGAGATCCCGCCGCTGCGCACGCGTGCCGGAGACGCCGCCCTGCTCGCGCATGCGTTCGTCAATCGCTTCGCGCGAGAGCAGAACCGGGGAAACCTGTCGTTGTCGAGCGAGGCGGTCCGAGCGATCGAGGCGCATTCCTGGCCGGGCAACGTCCGCGAACTGGCAAGTTGCCTCAAGCGCGCGGTGGTGATGGCCGACGGTCAGCAGATCCGCGCAGTCGACGTCGGTCTGCGGCCTCCCGACGACGCCGCCGCCGACGCGTCGCTCGACTTGCGCGCCGCACGCGAAGCCGCCGAACGCCGGGTGGTCGTCGCCGCGATGGCGCGAGTCAACGGCAACGTCGTCAAAGCGGCCGACTTGCTCGGCGTCAGCCGCCCGACGCTCTACGACCTGATGAGCCGACTCAACCTCAAGTGAAGCGACGACCATGATTTCCTATCGCGTTGAACACAAGGCGTCGCGCCGCACCGCCGGAATCGCGGCCGCAGCGCTCTGCCTGCCGTTGCTGTTCTCCGCCTGCGGGCAAAAGACCCCGGCCGACCTCGTGACATCCGCCAAGACGTACTTGGCACAAAACGATCGCAAGGCAGCGGTGATCCAGCTCAAGAACGCACTGCAGGCGGCACCCGAGTCCGCCGAGGCGCGTTACCTCCTGGGGAAGACGCTGCTCGAGCAGGGGGCGGCGGTGGAAGCCGAGGTGGAGCTTCGCAAGGCACAACGCCTTGGCCATGCGAACGACCTCGTCGTTCCGTTGTTGGCGGCGAGTCTGGTGGGCCAACGGGAGCCGAAAAAGGCGATCGATGAATTCGGCGGTATGTCGCTCGACGCGACGCCCGCGAAGGTGGCGCTCGCGACGCAGATCGGAATCGCTCACGCCTTGCTCGGCAATCTTCCCCAAGCCGAGGCTGCGGCTCAGCAAGCCCTGTCCGCCGATCCCGCGTCGACCTCGGCCTTGCTGTTCCGGGTGCAACTGCTCCTTGCCGGGCAAAAATTCGCCGATGCGCAAACGACGGTCGCCGAACTGTTGCGGACGGCCCCGTCGAACGCCGATGCCTGGAAGGTCGACGGCGACCTGAAGCTTCTCGTCGCACACGATTCGACGGCTGCGCTCGCGAGCTACCGCAAGTCGGTGGAACTCAAGCCGGACTTTCTTCCTGGACATCTCGGCATCGTCAAGGCGCTATTGCAAACACGGAATCTCGACGAGAGCGAGAAGCAACTATCGATCGCCTCAAAGGCGGCGCCCCAGGATCTGCAGGTGCGCTTCCTGCAGGCGCTCGTGACCTACTTGAAGAAGGACAGCAAGACCGCTCAGGACCAGGTCAACCAGCTCCTGAAGGTCGCGCCCGACAGCGTGCAGGTGCTCATGCTCGCCGGAAGCATCCAGCTCGAGGCGCGGTCTTATGTGCAGGCCGAAGCACATCTTGCGCATGCGCTGGCGATCGAGCCACGCAGCACCGCGGCAAGACGTCTGTTGACGATCGTGTATCTGCAATCGGGACAGGCCGACAAGGCCGTCGCGACCGTCTCCGGCGGCCAAACCGACAAGGCGATCGACCCGGAGCTCTACAGCGTCGCGGCCGATGCCTTCTCGATGAAGGGCGACACGAAGGCGGCGCGGGACTATTACGCGAAGGCGGCCGAGCACGACCCGAAGGACGCACGCAAGCGCACCTCGCTCGCGATGTCACGACTGGCCGCCGGCGATGCGGCGGGATACGCCGAGTTGCAGAGCGCGGCCGCCGCCGACACCGGCATCTCTGCCGACATCGCGCTCATACGCGTCCATCTGAGCCAGCGGCAGTTCGACAAGGCTCTCGGGGCCATCGACAATCTTTCGAAGAAGCAGCCTGGTCAGCCGATCGCACCGTATCTTCGTGGAACGGTGAAGCTGGCGCAGCGCGACCTGGTCGGCGCGCGCCAGGGTTTCGAGGCGGCGCTCGCCGCTGCGCCGTCCTACTATCCGGCGATCTCCGGCTTGACGGGCCTGGACGTCAGCGAGCGCAAGTTGCCCGAAGCGAGGGCACGCCTGGTCGCACTGATCGCCAAGGAGCCGAAGAACGCCAAGGCGCTGATTGCGCTGGCGGAAGTCGAGTCGATCGCCGGAGCTTCGGCCGATGCGACCGCTGCGACAATTGGGCGCGCGATCGCCGCCGACCCGGCAGATCCTGCCGCGCGCATCATGTTGGCTGAGGCGTTTTCCCGCGCACACGACCCGAAGCGCGCGCTGACTGCGGCGCAGGACGCCGCCGCGGCGTTGCCCGACAACGCGCCGGTCGTCGAGATGCTCGGGGCAGCGCAACTGCAGGCAGGACAAAGCAATCAGGCGATCGCCAGTTTCACCAAGCTGACCGAGCTGCTGCCGAATTCGCCGAACGCCTTCTTGCGTCTCGGCCAGGCGCAGGTTCTCGTCAAATCGCCGGCGCAAGCCGAGCAGAGCTTGTTGCGCGCGATCGCACTCAAGCCCGATTTTTTCCAGGCGCAGAGAAGTCTCGCGGCGCTTCTCGTCGACGGGAAGCGGGTGCCCGAAGCCGTAAAGATCGCCCGGAACATCCAGGC
The DNA here is from genome assembly GCA_964249855.1 of uncultured Rhizobacter sp. Taxonomy (GTDB): domain Bacteria; phylum Pseudomonadota; class Gammaproteobacteria; order Burkholderiales; family Burkholderiaceae_C; genus LMDS01. The sequence continues at coordinate 14,689 of CAXUDL010000026.1, forward strand.
GCAGCGGCCGACCGAAAGCGCTGGATACAAGCTCGAAGGTGACATCCAAGCGTTTCGCAAGGATTTTCCGAACGCGATCCTCGCGTACCGCTCAGGGTTGAAGCAGGTGCAGTCGACGGACCTCGCGGTCGGGCTGCACAGCGTGCTCACGGCATCGGGCAATGCCGCCGAGGCCGAGCGCTTGGCGTCCGAGTGGCAGAAGAAGTCGCCCGACGACCCGGTTTTCTCGTTCTACCTCGGCGACGTCGCGATGCGCAAAAACGACTTCGTCGTTGCCGAGGCGCAGTATACGAAGGTCACCCGGCTTCAACCCGACAACGCTGCGGCGTTCAACAACTTGGCTTGGACGGCGACGCAGCTCAAGCGCGACAGTGCGGTGTCGCTGGCGGAAAAGGCGCAGCGATTGGCACCCGGGCAGCCGACCTTCATGGACACGCTGGCCGGCGCGCTCGCCGCTCGCGGCGAGTACGCACGTGCCATCGACGTCCAGCGCAAGGCGATCGACCTCGACGCGTCCGACAGCAGCTTGAAACTTCATCTGGCGAAGCTCTACTTGTCGGCTGGCGACCGGCCAAGCGCGCAAGCGCAACTGCGTCAGCTGCAACAGTTGGGGACGGCCTACGCATCACAGGGCGAGGTCAGCCAGTTGCTCAAGTCGATGTGACCGAAATCGTTTGTCGAGAAATTTGACGCAGGATATCTTGGGCAGTGTCTGAATCTTTCTAAACCGTTGACAAGGCTGGAGTTTTTAGTGTGGCATGCGTGTTGCTAGAAGAGTGTGAGAAGGAGATCGTGCAGATCTCCGACTCATCGCACAAACACCGGGAGCCATCATGAAACTCAACAACATCTTCAAAGCCGCGTCGGGGGTTGCGCTCGTCGCGGCCGCTGCGGCACCTGCGCAAGCAGCCTTGACCGTCCTCGACAGCTGGCAGCTGGCAACGCCGAACTCGATCATTCAGTCCAGCCCGACTAGCACGCCGTTGCCCGGCTCTCAGGCCGGCGTTCCGTCGCTGACCACCGGCATCGGTTATCTCGCCCTCCAAAGCGGTACGGCGAACGTCGAGCAGCAACTCGACAGCAACGGCCAGGCCTTCGTCGGCGCGCAATTTCGGGAAGCGGGCGCGATCTACACCGTGACGTATGTCCCGGACACCGTCGTCGGGCCGAATGACAACGGGCCGTCGACCTTCCTCAAGGATTCGCTGTTCATCAACTTCACCAACGTGAGGGGAACGGTCACCTCGGTCAATACGGTGACAGGCGGCTTCGGTTACTCGTTCACCAGCGGCTCGTTCTCGATCTCCGACGCGGCAGGTCTGCTCGCCTCGGGCAGCATCGTCGGCATCGGCGGCAACACGGCGGCCACGCCGGTCGTGGGCGGTGTGAACGGCGACTCGGCGCTTCTGGCGAACCTGACAACAACCACTCCTGGTTTCGATCTGCGGAACAGCGCCGGCATGAGCCTGTTGCCTGCGCTCGCCAACGGCAGCGTGTTCTTCGAGGCGACGACGAACAACCTGATCTCCGGGAATGTGACGAACACCGCGGCTTGCTCGTTCGACGAAACCGCGCGTTGCGCGACGTTCACGGCGTCGTCGGCGGGCCAGGCATACGTCGTCCAGGCCGTTCCCGAGCCGGGCAGCATCGCGCTCGTGGGCCTCGCGCTCGGCGGCCTCGGCCTCGTTCGCGCCCGCAGCCAGAAGCGCTCGGCCTGAACGACGAGATGAGAAGCCCGGCCGGGTGACGTGCCCGGGCTTCACTGCAGCGGGGTCGGAGCGTCCGACCCCTTTCTTATTGGCGCGGCGACAACGCCTCGACCGACTTCCGCAGCGACCGTGCGCGCGCTTCGCCGCTGGCCCCGATGCGGCCCAGGAACACCGACGTGGCCGCCGCAACCGGGTCGATCAGCGCGTCGAGCCGTGTCGACAAGTCGACCGCGCGCTCGCTCAAGGCGGGCTGGGCGGAAAACGATCGCCGTTCGCGCACGTATCTGGCAAAGATCAGCGGCGTCATTTCCGGCTGCATCCCCAGCCCGAGGCTTGTGGCTGTCAGCCACACACGCTGCAGCACCCGTCCTGCCGTCACGTAATCGTCGATGTCGCGTGGCGGTCGCTCCGCCACGATGAGGAAGTGGGCCGCGCAGGCCAGCGAGGGCAGCAAATCCATTTGCAGGCGCGGTATCCATGTGCCTGCCAGGTACCGGTTGAGAAAATCGACCCGCCCCCAGCTGCGCATCGCCCAGCGCATCAGCTTCGCGGTCATCGGGTCGACTCCGAGCGCCTGATCGGGCACACGTTCGTCGCTGTAGCGCGCGTTCCACTCGATCACGTCGCGGTGGGTCGGATAGGCCTCGGGGAGCGTCAGCCGCAGCTTGGCGTTGTGGAACAGCAGGGAAGCGGTTCGCAGCTTGGGAAGAGCGCCTTCGAGCCAGACGATCCGGTAACCGGCTCCCGCTGCTGCCCGTTGCAGCACTGCCTTTTCCTCGGCATCGAGCCGTCGAAGTGACATCGGGCGCCTTTGCACGCTGCGGACAGTAACGCTCGGTAACAATGGGTCTGCTGGCATGTCGGCGCTGTCCAGCAGGCGAACGTCGAAGCGTGGTGTGGATTCTGGAGACGCGACCTGCCGGATCGCTTGCAGCCGCAGTCGGTGGGCGCTCGCCGCGATCGACGCGGTCTCGAGCATCGCTCCGATGGCGATCTGGCTCGGGTGCCCGTCCAGGTCGTAGACGCAGTGGTCGCGGGTGTCGAATCCGTGAACGACGAAGTGTCGATCGTCAACGAGCTCGAAGCGCCACGGCTGGGTGTTGTCGCCGCTCGGCGCCCAACGGGCGAGTTCAAGAATCGCGTCGATCGGTCGAAGAGCAGGAGCGGAAGTAGGGTCGGACACGGCTGTGAGTCCATCGGTCGCATCGGTGGAAACGATCCTCGCACGCCGGCGCGGCCGTCGATCGGCCGAAATGCGGGCCCCCCTACAATTTTCCATGCAAACGAACAACCTCGGCGTGCCGCTCACCGGCTTCGACTACGAGCGCGGTTTTTCGCGCAACATCGGCTGGCTGACGCCGTCCGAGCAGGCGAAGCTTCGGGGCGCTCGTGCGGCCATCGCCGGGCTCGGCGCGGTCGGCGGCGCTCATCTCGTCACGCTCGCGCGTCTCGGTGTGTCGGCGTTCAACATCGCCGACTTCGACCGGTACGAAATTCACAACTTCAATCGTCAGGCCGGTGCCTCGATGAGAACGCTGGGTCGGCCCAAAGTCGACGTGATGGCGGAGATCGCGGCGGACATCAATCCCGAGGCCGACATCCGGCGGTTCGCGGACGGTGTCACCGCGGTCAACCTCGACGCGTTCCTCGACGGTGTCGACGTGTATGTCGATTCGCTTGACTTCTTCGCCGTCGAAGCGCGGCGCATGGTATTCGCTGCCTGCCACGAACGCGGCATTCCGGCACTCACCGCGGCGCCGCTGGGGATGGGCGTCTCGATGCTGCTCTTCGATCCGGCCGGCATGAGCTTCGAGCAGTACTTCCGGCTCGAAGGTCACGACCTCCAGGAGCAGTACGCGCGCTTCATCGCAGGTCTGTCGCCGGCGATGGTGCAGCGGCACTACCTCGTTGCGCCGGAAGCGGTCGACTTCAACGAGCGCCGCGGCCCATCGACGATGATGGCCGTCGATCTCTGCGCCGGTGTGATGGGGACCGAGGTCCTGAAGGTCCTCCTCGGTCGCGGACGCATGCGTGCGGCGCCCTGGGCGATGCAGTTCGACGCCTACCGACAGCAGTTGCGCTTCACATGGAGGCCTTTCGGGAATGCGAATCCGCTGCAGCAACTGCTGCTGATGTTCATCCGTCCGCAATTGCGGGGCGGCAGCGGTCGCAGGTCGTCTTCGGCTCGACGCGACGCAGGCTAGCGACATCCGTGCGCTATGTCCCAGATGCTTCGAACAGATCGACGTCTCCCCACTCTGTCGATTGATTTGACAGAAACCGCTGTGACATCATCCGCGCTCGCTGCCCAGGGCGCCTTTCGAGAGCGCTTTCGGACGCGCGAATCGGCTCGGCCGCACCCGCTCCACACGACATTCGAAAGCGCCCCATGACGCCCACTCTGAACCGGTTCACCCGCTTCGCCGGCGCGGTGTGCGCAAGTCTCTGCGTCGCGCTCGCCGGCTGCGCGTTCGGGCCGAAGTACCCCGCTGCGCCGGTATCGGCTTCATCGAAGGACTACAGCTACATCGTCGGCCCGGGCGATGCGCTCAATATCATCGTCTGGCGCAACCCGGAGCTCTCGATGGCCGTACCAGTACGCCCGGACGGCAAGATCTCCACACCGCTCATCGACGAGCTCGTCGCCCAAGGCAAGAACCCGGTCGAGGTCGCGCGCGAGATCGAGAAGCAGCTCGGCAAATACGTCCGAGATCCGGTCGTCACCGTCATCGTGACAGGCTTCAGCGGACCGTACGACCAGCAGATCCGCGTCGTCGGTGAAGCGGCGAAACCGCAGTTCCTCGCCTACAAGCAGCAGATGACGTTGCTCGACGTGATGATCGCCGTGGGCGGACTCACCGATTTCGCGGCGGGCAACGACGCGACCATCCTCCGGAACGCCGACGGCGGCAAGCAGTACTCGGTCCGGATCAAGGACCTGATCAAGCGCGGCGATGTGTCGGCCAACGTCGAGATGCGGCCCGGCGACATCCTGATCATTCCGCAAAGCTTGTTCTGACCGATTCGCGGCAGCGTCCGACGCAGGCATCGCGAGACGCGAGGAAGACACCGACTCATGGAAGAGCTCGTCACCCAGATCTCGACGATTGCCCGCGGGATGTGGCGGTTCCGCTGGCAGTCGCTCGCGGTCGCCTGGCTGGTCGGCATCGTCGCGGCGGTGGTCGTGTTCAAGGTGCCGGACCGCTACGAGGCGACTGCGCGAATCTTCGTCGATACCCAGTCGATCTTGAAGCCGTTGATGTTGGGCCTCGCCGTGCAACCGAACGTCGAGCAACAGGTGGTGATGCTGAGCCGCACGCTCATCAGCAGGCCGAACGTCGAGAAGCTCGTGCGCATGGCCGACCTCGACTTGAAGATCGAGTCGAAGGGCCAGCAGGAGGCGCTCGTCGCCGATCTCATGACGACGCTCGAGATCAAGAACATCGGCCGAGACAACCTGTATTCACTGTCGTTCCGCGACTCCGATCCGGCCAAGGCTCAACGTGTCATCCAGTCGCTCGTCTCGATCTTCGTCGAGTCGAGCCTGGGCGCAAGCCGCAAGGACACGGCATCCGCGAAGACGTTCCTCAACGAGCAGATCAAGAGCTACGAGGCGCGTCTCGAGGAAGCGGAGTCCAAGCTCAAGGAATTCCGGCTCCGAAACTTGCAGATGCAGTCGGCGGACGGCAAGGACTCCGCCTCGCGGCTCGCATCGCTCAGCGAACAGCTCGACCAGGCTCGCTTGTCGTTGCGGGAAGCCGAGAACGCCCGCGACGCCGCCAAAGCGCAGCTTGCTGCGGAAAAGACCGAAGTTTCGAACGCCGCCACGCAGAGTCTGTTGCAGGAGTCGGCGGTAGCGATCGCGACGCCGGAGATCGATTCGCGCATCGCCGCTCAAAAGCAGAATCTGGACGCTCTGCTGCAGCGCTTCACCGACCAGCATCCCGACATCGTCACCACCCGCAAGCTCATCCGCGACCTGGAAGAGCAAAAGAAGAAAGAGGTGCGCGATCTACGCAAGGCCGCGATGGCGACTCCCGCCGGCGGGGCTGGTGCGATGGGCAATCTCGTCTACCAAGAGCTGACCCGCATTCTCGCGACCGCCGAAGTCCAGGCCGCTGCGATGCGTGCACGCGTCTCTGAGCTCTCGGCGCGGTATGCCCAGGCGCGGCAAATGATCACGACCATGCCGCAGCTCGAGGCGGAGGCGTCGCAGCTCAACCGCGACTACGCGGTGAACAAGAAGAACTACGAGGATCTCGTGGCTCGGCGCGAATCGGCGGCCATGTCGGGCGATCTCGACGTCGCCTCGGGCGTCGCGGATTTCCGGCTGATCGATCCACCGCGCGTCTCACCCAAGCCCGTCTCGCCCAACCGTTTGTTGCTCTTGCCGGCCGCGCTCGTCGTCGCATTGGCGGCCGGGCTCTTCTTCGCGTTCGCGGCGAGCCAGGTGCGGCCGGTGTTCCATCACGCAAGCGACCTCCGAGATTTCGTCGAGCTGCCACTGCTCGGCGTCGTGTCGCGCATCGTCAGCCCTGCCGAGCGGCGTCGAGAAAAGAACGACCTGCTTCGTTTCGTGGCCGGATCGGGCGGGCTCGTCGGCACGTTCATCGTCGCATTGATCGCCATGTCGGTGATCGCGGCGCGACAGGCAGGTTGACGCCATGAGCAGTCTCATCGAACAGGCCGCGCAGCGCTTGGAGCAACTTCGGCGTGCGGGCGTGGTCGTGCCGACTCCGGCGGCTTCGGGCAACCCCGCAGCGGAAGCCGCCATCCCGTTTCGGCCTGCAGCGACGGGCGTCGATTCGGCACCCGCCACGGGGAAGCCGGTCCCGGTTTCGCGTCAGGTCGAGCTCGACCTCGATGCGCTGGTCGCGGCCGGTGTCGTGACGCCGAATGCGCCACGTTCGCAGACTGCCGACCAGTATCGGGTGATCAAGCGCCCGCTGATCAGCAACGCGATGGCCAAGGGGGCGAATGCGCTCAAGCACGGCAACCTGATCATGGTGACCAGCGCGCTGGCAGGCGAGGGCAAGAGCTACACCTCGGTCAATCTAGCGATGAGCATCGCCGCGGAGCTCGACAACTCGGTCATGCTGGTGGATGCCGACGTCGCTCGCCCGTCGGTGCTGCGGATGCTCGGCCTGCCACCCAGCCCTGGTTTGCTCGACCTGCTGGACGGTTCGGCCGACATGGCGGGCGTGCTGCTCAAGACGAACGTCGACAAGCTCACCGTGCTCCCGAGCGGCACGCCGCACGTCCGCGCGACCGAACTGCTCGCCAGCGACGCGATGCGCAGCCTGCTGGACGACATGGCGCGCCGTTACCCCGACCGCATCATCATCTTCGATTCGCCGCCGTTGCTGCTCACGACCGAGTCGCGTGTTCTCGCGACCCACATGGGTCAGGTCGTGATGGTCGTGCAGGCCGAGCGCACATTGAGGGCGGACGTCCGGCAGGCGCTGTCGACGATCGACGCCTGCCCGGTCCGGATGGTGCTGTTCAACAAGGCCAGGGCCGACTCGAGCGTCGGTTACAGCTACGGCTATGGCTACGGCTACGGGCAAGGGTCAACGCCCGAACCGCAGCGCGCCTGAGGCGCGGCACTGTCATGTCGAGACGACGACTCCTGCGCCATGGCTGGCGCGCGCCGGCGGTCGGCCTGCCGATGGCGAGTGTCCTGGGCTTGACGGCACTGCCTGCACCTGCCCAGGACGCGGCGACGTCGTCCGGCAGCGGCCGCACGCTCGCCATCGTGCCGACGCTGTCCGTCGTCGAAACCTTCACGGACAACCGCTTTCTCGCCGCGGGCGACCGGCAATCGTCACTGATCACCCAAGCGAGCCCGGGTGTGCGTGTCAGCGCCCGAAGCGGCAAGGTCCAGGGTGACCTCGACTATTCGCTCAACGGTTATGCCTATACCCGCGGTTCGGGCGGGAACGATCTGCAGAACTCGCTCAATGGTCGTCTTCACGCCGAAGCGGTCGAGAACTGGGCCTTCATCGACGCATCGGCCACGATCAACCAGCAGAGCATCTCGGCACTCGGGACGCAAGCGCCCGATCTCTCGCTGCAGAACGCCAATCAGAGCGAAGTCGCGACTTACTCCGTCTCGCCTTCGCTGCGCGGGAGCTTCGCCGGCTTGGCCGACTACGATGCGCGGGCGAGTTACCAGGTCGTGCGCAGCGACGGCTTCGACGCGGCGAACGCGCGAACCAACACCGCGTCGTTTCGTCTTCGCGCCGATCCGTCGAACGCGGGCCGGCTGGGCTGGGGTGCCACGGCCCAGCACGAAGGCAACGCCTATGCGACGACGCGCTCGACAGCTTCGAATCGCGCCGAGGGCACGCTCATCTATGCCACCTCGCCCGAGCTCAATTTCACCGCCAGCGCCGGTCGCGAGTCGAGCAACCTCGTGAGCTTGGACAAGGAAACGGCGACGACCTGGGGTGCCGGATTCGACTGGCATCCGAGCGAACGGACGAAGGTCGGCTTCACGCGCGAAAAGCGGAGTTTTGGGAACTCGCACTCGGGTGTCGTCGAGTTCCGCACGCCACGGACCGTCTGGCGCTACATCGACACCGAAAGCCTCGCGACGTCCGCGTCGACGTCGATCGGCTCGACACAGACGGCCTACGATCTGCTCTTCACGCAACTCGCGTCGTTCTATCCCGATCCGGCGCTGCGCGCGCAGATGGTCGACGCCGCACTTGCCCGAAGCGGCATCGGTCGCGGCACGCTCGTCAACGGCGGGTTCTTGAGCGCCGCGCCTTCGGTGCAGCGTCGACAGGAGGCATCGGTCGCGTTCAACGGCTTGCGCACGACGACGATCATCACGGTCTTCCAGACCCGGACTGCGCAAGTCGATCCGCTGACCCGGGCGCCGGACGACCTGTCGACCCAGGGCACCATTCGCCAGCGCGGGGTCGGCGCCACCCTCTCGCATCGGTTGACTCCCGAGTCGAGCGCCAACCTCTCGTTGACGCTTCTGTCGAGCAGTGCCGCGGCGACATCGCTCGCGACCCGGCAACGCTCGGTCACGCTGGGCTGGACGACGCGCCTCGGTCCGCACACCAACCTCTCGTTGAGCGCACGGCATGTCGCCTTCAGCAGTTCGACCGAGCCCTACCGCGAGTCTGCGTTGATCGCAGGTCTGGGTTTCGAGTTCTGACGGCCGGCCATGTACGAAGCGTTCTACGGACTGGCGAGCAAGCCCTTCCAACTCAACCCCGACCCGAGCTTCTATTTCGGCAGCAAGCAGCACAGTCGCGCACGGGCGTATCTCGAGTACGGCGTGTCGCGCCACGAAGGCTTCGTCGTCATCACCGGCGAGATCGGCGCCGGGAAGACGACAATCCTGCGGGCGCTGATTGAAGGGCTGCATGGCAGCAATGTCGTGATCGGCCATCTCGTGACGACGCAGCTCGGCGCCGAAGACACCCTGCGCATGGTCGGCGCCGCCTTCGGTTTCCATGTCAAGGACGTGCCGAAGTCCGAGTTGCTGATCACGCTCGAGGCATTCCTTCTCAATCAGACGAGCCAGGGCAAGCGCTGCCTCTTGATCGTCGACGAGGCGCAGAACCTGACGCCGCGGGCGGTCGAGGAACTTCGCATGCTCTCGAACTTCCAGTTCGGCAATCAGGCGCTGTTGCAGAGTTTCCTCGTCGGCCAGCCGGAGTTTCGCAACATCCTCCGGCGGCCGGAGATGGAGCAATTCCGCCAGCGGGTGGCTGCGACCTGCCATATCGGTCCGCTGGACCTCGAAGAAACCCAGCGCTACGTCGAGCACCGGTTGAAACGGGCCGGCGCGACCGGCAAGCCGAGCTTCGATCCCGCCGTCTTCGGCATCGTATTCGACGCGAGTCGAGGCATTCCGAGACGCATCAATGCCATTTGCGACCGCCTTCTGCTGCTCGGCTATCTCAAGGACAAGACGCACCTGGTTCCCGACGATGCGCACGAGGTCGTTCGGGAGTTCGTCGAGGAAGCTGCGGCGAGCGTCTCGCCTTCAGCCGGCCTCGAAGGCCGCGATGACACAACGCCAGCGCCGGACAGCGCGGCAGGCCTCGACGGGCTCGATCTGTCGCGGATCAGGATCGGCCCGGCTCTCGGTCGCGAGCTCGCGAATCAGCTCGGCGCGCTCGGCGCCGAGCAGGGATTGACGCAGCTGCAACGGCTCGAGCTCGGCGTGCTTCGGCTCGAGCGCCTCCATGTCCAGACGCTGGGGATGCTGCAAAAGCTCGTCGACGCCGTGCGCACCACCTCGGACGAGGCGAGCAAGTGACGCCAGCAAACGCTCCGTGCGAGCCGACGCGTGTCGGCGGTGCTGCTGTCGACCGGCCGGTCCTGACGATCGCCGAGTTCGCATGACCAAGACCGCCCGCCCGCTCGTCAACGCGTTGACGATCGATGTCGAAGACTATTTCCAGGTCTCCGCGTTCGCGCCCTACATTCCGCGCAGCGACTGGGACCGCCGCGAATGCCGCGTCGAGCGCAACGTCGACCGGATCCTGTCGCTGCTCGCGGCCCACGACACACAAGCCACGTTCTTCACGCTCGGCTGGATCGCGGAACGCTATCCCGGGCTTGTCCGTCGCATCGTCGCCGAAGGCCACGAACTGGCGAGCCACGGGTACGGCCACGAGCGTGCGAGCGACCTCGACGAAGCATCGTTCACGTCCGACATCGTCCGTGCCAAGGCGATCCTCGAGGATTTGTCGGGAAGCGCGGTCACCGGGTACCGGGCGCCGAGCTTTTCGATCGGCACGACGAACCTGTGGGCGTTCGACGCCCTTCTGCGCGCTGGCTACCGGTACAGCTCGAGCATTTATCCGATCGTCCACGACCATTACGGCATGCCGGATGCGCCGCGCTTCGCGCACGCGGTCCGGCCCGGCTTGCTCGAGGTCCCCATCACGACATTGCGGCTCATGGGTCGCAATCTGCCATCGAGCGGCGGCGGCTACTTCCGGTTGCTGCCGTATGCGCTGTCGCGCTGGATGCTCCGGCGCGTCAACCGCGAAGAGCACGAGTCGGCGATCTTCTACTTCCATCCTTGGGAGATCGACCCGGACCAGCCACACGTCGTCGAAGCCGGTCGCAAGGCGAAATTTCGGCACTACGTGAACATCGACCGGATGGAAGGGCGGCTCGCGCAGTTGCTCTGCGATTTCCGTTGGGGTCGCATGGACCGGATCTTCCTCGACCGGTCCGTGCCGGCAGCAGGTTGACGACGATGCGGACCGTCAAGCGCCTTTCGCCGGACGACACCAGCGCCGCCGCGCGCTGGGATGCCTACGTGATGGCGTGCCCGCAGGCGACCTTCTTCCACCGTGCGGGCTGGCAAATCGTGTTGCGCGATGTGTTCGGCCATCCGACGTATTTTCTCTACGCCGAGGACGACGGGCGCATCGTGGGCGTTTTGCCGCTCGGCCATGTCAGCAGTCTGCTGTTCGGCAAATCGCTCGCCAGCTTGCCGTTCGCGGTCTATGGCGGTGTCGCCGCGGACGACGACGCTGCGGCCGCTGCGCTCGAGCAGGAGGCGGATCGCGTCGCGCGCCAGCTCGGCGTCGATCATCTCGAGCTCCGTCATGTCGACGCGCGGCACACCGACTGGCCGCTGCAGGATCTCTACGTGACGTTCCGCAAGGAGCTGTTGTCGGACGACGACGCGAACCTGGCCGCGATTCCGCGCAAGCAGCGCGCGATGGTCAGGAAGGGAATCAAGAACGGCCTGACGAGCGAGTTCGACGCCGGCGTCGATCGCTTCTTCGCGCTCTACGCCGACAACGTTCATCGCCATGGGACGCCGGCGATGCCCAAGCGCTACTTCAAGGCCCTGCGCAAGGTCTTCGGCAACGACTGCGACGTGCTCGTCGTGTCCAGCGGCGACGGCAAGCCGCTCAGCGCCGTCATGAGCTTCTACTTCCGCGACGAGGTGTTGCCGTATTACGCCGGCGACGCAGAGGCCGCGCGCGACCTCGCGGCGAACGACTTCAAGTATTGGGAGCTGATGCGCCATGCCTGCGCACGAGGGCTGAAGGTCTTCGACTACGGTCGCAGCAAGCACGGTACGGGGTCGTATTCGTTCAAGAAGAACTGGGGGTTCGAGCCGAGGCCGTTGCACTACGAGTTCCGCCTCTACAAGGGCGACGCCGTGCCGCAGAACAACCCGTCGAATGCGAAGTATCGATTCATGATCAAGGCCTGGCGTCGACTGCCGATCGGCGTCGCGAACTGGCTCGGCCCCTACATCGTGCGCAGCCTGGGATAGGCGCATGGCGAACCTGCTCTATCTCGTGCACCGGCTGCCGTACCCGCCGAACAAGGGCGACAAGGTGCGGTCGTATCACATGCTCAAGCACCTCGCGTCGCGGCATCGCGTCTTCCTGGGCACCTTCGTCGACGATCCCGACGACGAGCGGCATGTGGATACCGTCGCCCAGCTGTGTGCCGGCATGCACGCCGTCCGTCTCGATCCGCGCATCGCGAAAGCCAAGAGCCTCGCCGGCCTTGCGACCGGCACCCCGCTGAGCCTCGCCTACTACGTCGACGCCGGCCTTCGACGCTGGGTCGCCGCCGTCGCGTCGGCCGAACGGATCGACGCCAGCGTCGTCTTCTCGTCCGCCATGGCGCCCTACGCCCAGGCCTTGCCCGAGGTGCCCATGCTGCTCGATTTCGTCGATGTCGACTCGGCCAAGTGGGCCCAGTACGCCGACTCGAATCGTTGGCCGCTGGCGTGGCTCTACCGTCGCGAGGGCGAACTGCTGCTCGCATCCGACCGAGCGGCTGCGGCGGCGTCGAAGCGCTCGTTCTTCGTCACCGCCAACGAGGCGGCGCTCTTCTGTCGCCTCGCGCCGGAATGCTCGGACCGCGTCGAAGCGATCGGCAATGGTGTCGACGCCGACTTCTTCTCGCCGAGTCGTGAGCGTCCAACGCCGTTCGAGCCAGGCGTGCTGCCCGTGGTCTTCACGGGCGCGATGGACTACTGGCCGAACGCCGATGCGGTCTGCTGGTTCGTCGCCGACATGCTGCCGACGCTCGCGGCGGCATGGCCCCGGCTGCGCTTCTTCATCGTCGGGCGCAATCCGTCGGCGAGCGTTCGGGCGCTCGCGTCCGACCGCGTCGTCGTGACCGGCAGCGTGCCGGACGTGCGGCCCTATCTCCAGCATGCGGCGGCGGTCGTCGCGCCGTTGCGGCTCGCGCGGGGCATCCAGAACAAGGTGCTCGAAGCGATGGCCATGATGCGGCCGGTCGTCGCGACGCGGTCGTGCGTCGAGTCGGTCGGCGCGCCCGAGGGCGAAGCGCTTCTCGCCGCGAGCGACGCTGCCGGCTTCGTCGCCGCGGTCGACGGCTTGCTCGCGTCACCCGATCGCGCGGCGCGGATCGGGACCGTCGGCAGGGATTGGGTGCGATGCCACTGCACCTGGGATGCGCAGCTCGCTCGCATCGACCGGCATCTCGAACCCGCGGCGGCGGCGGCCGAGATCGGGGCGGCGGCATGAACGCCGTGGTGTTGCCGCGCCCCGACGTCGCTTGGCGGCGTGCCCTCGTCACGACCGGTCTGCTGCTCGCCGCGGTGCTGCTGTTGTACGGCCAGACCGGGCTTGCGATGGTCGCGATCTGGTCGCGGTCCGACACCTTCGCCCATGGCTATCTCGTGCCGCCGATCGTGGTCTGGCTCATTTGGCGGCAGCGACACGCGCTCGCGGCGCAGAGCCCGCGGCCGGCACCGTGGCTGCTGCTGCCGTTGGCCGCGGCCAGCGCCGTCTGGCTGATCGGCGACCTCGCTGCGTCGAACGCGGTCGCGCAGCTCGCCTTCACGTCGCTTCTCGTCCTGGTCGTCGTCGCGACGATCGGTCCGCGCGTCAGCAGGACGATCGCATTCGCGCTCGGCTTCCTGTTCTTCGCGGTGCCGGTCGGCGAATTCGTGATGCCGCAGATGATGCAGTGGACGGCCGACTTCACCGTGCTGGCGCTACAGATGACCGGCATTCCGGTGTACCGCGAAGGCTTGCAGTTCGTCGTGCCGTCGGGGAGCTGGTCGGTCGTCGAGGCGTGCAGCGGCATCCGTTACCTGATCGCATCGATCATGGTCGGAACTCTGTTCGCCTACCTCAACTACGCCAGCTTGCGACGCCGGCTGATCTTTGCCGGCGTCTCGGTCGTCGTGCCGATCATCGCCAACTGGATCCGCGCCTACCTGATCGTGCTGATCGGGCATGTGTCCGGCAACGCCGCGGCGGTCAGTGCCGACCATCTGGTCTACGGCTGGGCCTTCTTCGGCATCGTCATCACGCTCATGTTCCTGATCGGCGCCCGATGGAGCGAGCCGCCGAGCATCGGTCGGTCGCCACGCGCCGCGTCGTCCGACGGGTGGCGGACCGATGGCGTGGCGATGTCGCGCATTGCGTTCGCCGCAGCGCTCGTCGTGCTGCTGCCACACTTGGCATTGCGTGCGATGGTGGCGGCCGAGCGGCCGGAGGCGCCGAGCCTCGTGCCACCGACGGCTCTCTCAGGCAGTTGGATCCTGCAGGCCGGCAAGACGCCGGACTGGACGCCGGCCTTCACCGGCGCGGCGGCGCAGTTCAATCGCTTCTATGTCGCAGCCGACGGCCAGACCGTCGGCCTCTACGTCGCCTACTACCGGCACCAGGACTACGCGAGCAAGCTCGTCAGTTCGACGAACCGCGTCGTGACGCTGCACAACCCGGACTGGTCGGCGATCGAGAGCGGCGCCCGCTCGATCGACGTCGACGGCCGACGGCACCTCTTCGAAACGACCCTGCTCCGCGGTGCCGGTCACATCTCTCGTGGTACGAATCGACGTCTGCTGGTCTGGAAGACGTACTGGATCGACGGCACGCTGACCGCCAACGAAGGCTGGGCCAAGGTCCGCATCGCCGTCGAGCGTCTGCTCGGACGGGGCGACGACGCCGCGGTCGTTCTCATGTACCGCGACGTCGACGGGAACAGCGTGGACGACGCGCCGCTCGCAGAGTTCGTCCACTCGAACATCGGCAGCGTGACCCGGATGCTCGCCCAGACCCGCGGAGCGGCGCCTGTCGCCGTGACCGTCACGCCATGATGCGCACCGGAAGAGATCCCCGTCCGTTGATCGTCCATGTCGTGTACCGCTTCGACGTCGGCGGACTCGAAAACGGCATCGTCAATCTCATCAACCATCTGCCCGAAACGCACTGGCGCCACGCGATCGTCGCGCTGACTGTGGCGACCGACTTCCGCCAGCGCATCCGCCGCGGCGACGTCGCGATCGTGTCGCTCGACAAGCCGCCCGGCCACGGCGTCTGGCTGTATCCCAGGCTCTACAGGCTGTTCCGCGAGCTGCGGCCGGCGGTCGTCCACACGCGCAATCTCGGCGCGCTCGAGGCGGCCGTCCCTGCCTGGCTCGCCCGCGTGCCTCTCCGGATCCATGGCGAGCACGGTCGCGACGTCGACGATCTCGACGGCTCGAGTCGCAAGCACCAGTGGTTGCGGCGCATCTATCGCCCGTTCGTCGACCGCTACATCGCGGTGTCGCACGACTTGGCCGACTATCTCGTCCGCAAGGTGGGCGTGCCCGTGTCGCGGGTGATCCAGATCGGCAACGGCGTCGACTCGACGCGCTTTTCGCCCTCCGAGCCCAGCAGCCGCTGTCCGATCCCCGGATGCCCCTTCGATGACCGTCACTGGCTCATCGGCACGGTCGGTCGGATGCAGGCGGTCAAGGACCAGACGCTGCTCGTCCGGGCGTTCGTTCGTGCGCTCGAGCAGCGGCCTGCGATGCGCGAACGCCTGCGTCTCGTACTGGTCGGGGACGGACCCTTGCGCGCGGAGTGCGAGCGCCTGCTTCGAGACGCCGGATGCAGCGACCTCGCCTGGCTTGCAGGTGAGCGTGACGATGTGCCGGATGTCATGCGTGGACTGAATTGCTTCGTCCTGCCGTCGCTCGCGGAAGGCATCTCCAATACCATCCTCGAGGCGATGGCGAGCGGCCTGCCTGTGATCGCGACGGACGTCGGTGACAACAGCCGGTTGGTCGAACAAGGCGTGACCGGTGAGATCATTCCGGCGGGCGACGTCGAGGCGCTGGCCGGGGCGCTGCTGCGGGTGGCGACCGATCCTGTCGCTTCCGCCGCGATGGGCCGGGCCGGACGTGCCGTGGCGGAGCGCCAGTTCAGCATCCGCAGCATGGTGCAAACCTACGGGGCCGAATACGCGCGTCGACGGCGGTCGAGGCTCTCCACTCAGCAGGCGACCGGGTAGCGACCATGTGCGGCATCACTGGGATCTTCGACACCCGCGGCGGACGCACCATCGACGCCGGGCAGTTGCAGCGCATGAACGACTCGCAACTGCACCGCGGCCCGGACGAAGGCAGCGTGCACGTGGAGCCGGGCGTCGGCTTCGGTCATCGCCGGCTCTCGATCATCGACGTGGCGACCGGTCAGCAGCCGCTCTTCAACGAGGACGCGTCGGTCGTCGTCGTCTTCAACGGCGAGATCTACAACTACCAGGCGCTGATCCCGGAACTGCAGTCGCTCGGTCACACGTTCCGCACGAAGAGCGACACCGAAGTCATCGTGCACGCGTGGGAAGCCTGGGGCGCCGACTGCGTATCGCGTTTTCGTGGCATGTTCGCGTTCGCGCTCTGGGACCGCAATCGGCAGACGCTTTTCCTTGCGCGCGACCGCCTCGGCGTCAAGCCGATGTACTACGCACTGCTGGACGACGGGCGCCTGGTCTTCGGCAGCGAACTGAAGTCGCTGATGGCCTACCAACCGCCCGGAGGCGGGTTGCGTCGCGACATCGACCCGATGGCCGTCGAAGAGTATTTCGCGCTCGGCTATGTCGCCGAGCCGCGGACCATCTTCAGGCAGGCGAAGAAGCTGCCGCCCGGCCACACGCTGACGGTCCGCCGCGGCGAGGCCGTGCCCGAGCCGATCGAGTATTGGGACGTCCGCTTCTCGCTCGACAGCACCGCCCGGCTCGAAGATGTCTGCGATGAATTCGTCGAGCGGCTCAGGGAGTCCATCCGGCTCCGGATGATCGCCGAAGTGCCGCTGGGAGCGTTCCTGTCGGGCGGCGTCGACTCGAGTGCCGTCGTCGCGATGATGGCTGGACTGTCCAGCGGGCCGGTCAACACCTGCTCGATCGGCTTCGACGATCCCGCCTTCAACGAGTCCGCGTTCGCGCAGACGGTCGCCGATCGCTATGCGACGCGGCACCGGCTCGAGATCGTGCGCAGCGACGACTTCGACCTGATCGACACGCTCGCCGGTCTCTACGACGAGCCGTTCGCCGACAGCTCGGCCATCCCCACCTACCGTGTCTGTCAACTCGCGCGCCAGCATGTGACGGTCGCGCTGTCGGGCGACGGCGGCGACGAGACCTTCGGCGGCTACCGCAGGTATCGCCTGCACATGATGGAGGAGCGCTTGCGCGCGACGTTGCCCCCGGGGCTTCGGCGGCCGCTCTTCGGCCTGCTCGGCCGCGTCTACCCGAAGGCCGACTGGGCGCCGCGGCCGCTCCGCGCGAAGACGACCTTCCAGGGCATGGCGCGAACGCCGGTCGAGGCGTACTTCCACAGCATGTCGCTGATCCGCGAACCGATGCGCAGCCGCCTCTACAGCGCTTCGTTCAAGGCCCGGCTCGGTGGCTACAGCGCAGCCGATGTCTTCGACCGTCATGCGCGCCGGGCCGGCACCGACGATCCGCTCGCGCTGATCCAGTACATCGACCAGCACACCTATCTCGTCGGCGACATCAACACCAAGGTCGACCGCGCGTCGATGGCGCACTCGCTCGAGGTCCGCGAGCCCTTGATGGACCACGAGTTGGTCGAATGGGCGGCGACGCTGCCGTCGTCCTTGAAGCTCGTCGGCGGCAACGGCAAGATGTTCTTCAAGAAGGCGATGGAGCCGCATCTTCCGCACGACGTGCTCTACCGACCGAAGATGGGGTTCGCGGTGCCGTTGCAGCGCTGGTTCCGCGGGCCGCTGAAAGCGCGCGTCCGCTCGGCGCTGCTCGAGGGCCCGATGATCGAAGGCGGCTGGCTCGACGCTGCCGCGGTACGCCGCATCGTCGACGAGAACGAACGCGGCGCGCACGACCACAGCACGCCGATCTGGACGATGCTGATGTTCGACGCGTTCCTGCGGCGCCAGGACGGGCTGTCGCCGGCGCAGCCCCTCGTGCTGGCCGCCTGAGCCGCGCCACGCGGTGCCAGCTCACTCACAAGCGAGACGACGATGAAGATTTCCGTGTTCGGCCTCGGCTACGTCGGTGCGGTCTCCTGCGGCTGCCTTCCGAAGCTCGGGCACGAGGTGATCGGCGTCGACACCCAACCGCTCAAAGTCGAGATGATCAACGCCGGGCAGTCGCCGGTGGTCGAAGAGGGCATCAACGAGTTGATCGCCGAGGCGGTCCGCGAGGGCAAGCTCCGCGCGACGCTGGATCTCGAGGAAGCAGTCCTCGCGACGGACGTCTCGCTCGTCTCGGTCGCGACGCCGAGCAAGGCGAACTACACGCCCGACCTGTCGGCGGTCGATGCCGTCGTTCGCAGCATCGGCCAGGCACTTCGCCGGAAGGCCGGCGCGCATGTGATCGTGCTGCGCAGCACCGTGCCGCCGGGGACGACCGAAGAACGGATCCTGCCGCTGTTGCTCGAAAGTTCCGGCCGGCGCATCGGCGACGGGTTGTCGCTCGTCTTCAACCCGGAATTCCTGCGCGAAGGCTCGTCGGTCAAGGACTTCCATCAGCCGCCGCAGACGGTGATCGGCAGCCTCGACGAGGCAGGGTACGTCGCGATGGAGTCGATGTATGCCGGGCTGCCCGGCGCCTTCGTGCGGACGAGCCCGAAGGTCGCCGAATCGGTCAAATATCTCTGCAACGTCTTCCACGCGCTGAAGATCGTTTTCGCCAACGAGGCCGGCTCGGTGTTGAAGGCGTTCGGTCTCGACGGCCGCGAGGTGATGAAGATCTTCTGCGACGACACCCAGCTGAACATCTCGCCCGCATACCTGCGACCCGGTTTCGCCTTCGGCGGCTCCTGCCTGCCGAAGGAAGTCAAAGGTTTCATCACCTTGGCGCGCGAGCGCGATGTGCAGATTCCGGCGCTCGGTGGCCTGATCGACAGCAACGAGATGCACATCAAGCGCGCCTACGACCTGATCGCACGGGACGGCCGCAAGCGCATCGCGCTGTTCGGACTCGCCTTCAAGCCCGGAACCGACGACATGCGTGATTCGCCGCTCGTCGCGCTCGCCGAACGCTTGCTCGGCAAGGGCTTCGAGCTTTCGATCTTCGACCGCTTCGTCAAGCTCAGTCGGTTGCTCGGCAAGAACAAGGAGTTCATCGAGCGCGAGATTCCGCATCTCGAGCGCCTGCTGCACGAGGACCCGCACGTCGTGCTCCGCGACGCGCAGGTGATCGTCGTCGGACATGCCGATGTCGCCACGCGGCGGCTGATCGCCGAACGTGCGGCCGGGCGCCGCATCGTCGACCTGGCGGGTTACGCCGAGCTCGGTGGCATCGTCGGCGCGGACTACGAGGGCATCTGCTGGTGAGTGCGCGCAGGCCGCGTCTGGCGTTCGTGTCGCCGGTCTTCCTGTTCCCGAACGACGCGGGCGGAAAGATCCGCACGACCAATGTGCTGCGTGGCCTGAAAGGTGGATCGTTCGACGTGACCCTGCTGGCGCCGGCGACGATGGAGCAGGCGGAGCGCTGGCAGCCCGAGCTGAACGCGGTCTGCGATGAATTTGTCGCATGGACCCCGCAGCCGACGCGCCCGCCGTGGCGCCGGGCGTTCGACCTCTTGGGTGACGTGCCTGTGAACGTCGTCGCCGACCGGACCACGAACGGCCGGGCAGCGGTCGCTGCTCTGGCGGCGCGCAAGGACGTCGATCTGCTGGTGTTCGACTTCGTCCACTCGGCCGTATTGCGACCGACGAGCCGGCACGCACCTGCGGTCTGCTTCACGCACAACGTCGAGGCCGAGATCTTCGCCCGCCACGCGGGCGAGGCGCGTGACTGGGCCAGGCGCTGGATGTGGTCGTCGCAGCAGCGCAAGATGGCGCGGTTCGAAGCGCGCGCGTTGGGCGGCTTCGATCGAGTCGTCGCGGTGTCCGAGCGCGATGCCCGATTCTTTCGCGAGCAGTACGCGGTGCGCCATGTCGAGGCGATCCCGACGGGGGTCGATCTGGGCTTTTTCTCGTGGCAAGCCCCATCGCCCGTCGACGCCACCCATCCGCCGACGGCAGTCTTCACCGGTTCGATGGACTGGACGGCCAACATCGACGGCGTCGGCTTCTTCATCGAACACGTTTGGCCCAAGGTGTTGTCGCGGCGCCCCGACGCCCGCTTCGTCGTCGTCGGGCGCAACCCGCCCGTCAGCTTGCGCGCCGCGGCGCGCCACGTCGGCGGCGTGTCGTTCACCGGCTTCGTCGACGACGTGCGACCCCACGTCCATGCCGCCCACGCCTTCGTGATTCCGCTGCTGGTCGGCGGTGGTACCCGCATCAAGGCGTTCGAGGCGATGGCGATGGGGTGCCCGGTCGTGTCGACTTCGCTCGGCATGGAGGGCCTCGGCGCCGATCCGGACCGCCACTTCCTGCAGCGCGACGACGCGGACGGGCTGGCCAACGGACTCGTCCAGCTGCTCGCCGATGCGTCGCTGCGCGAGCGCCTGTCGATCGCTTCGCGCGAACTCGTGCAGTCGTGCTTCGGGCACGAGCCGGTGGCACGCGTCTTCGAAGCCATCTGCGAGCGTGCACTGGCGCGGGGCGTGCACACCACTCCGGCACCGGTGCAGGCCGAGGTCGGCAACGCATAGCGCAGGAAGCAGACGGTGGACCGCAAGCTGCGCACCTTGCTCTTTTCGACGCTCTATCCGAGCAGCGTCCGGCCCGTCCACGGCATCTTCGTCGAGACGCGCCTGCGGGAGCTGCTGGCGAGCGGCCAGGTCGAGACGCGCGTGGTCGCCCCGGTGCCCTGGTTCCCCTCGACCGATGCCCGCTGGGGCGAACGGGCGCTCATGGCGCGGACGCCACGACATGAACGCCGCAACGGCATCGAGGTGGCGCATCCGCGCTATCCGTTGTTGCCGAAGGTGGGAATGTCGACGTCGCCGTTCCTGCTGGCGATGGCATCGCTTCAGACGCTTCGCCGGCTGCTGCACGAGGGCTTCGATTTCGACCTGATCGACGCGCACTACTACTACCCGGACGGCGTCGCCGCGACGATCCTGGGAACGCTGCTTGGCAAGCCGGTCGTCATCACCGCCCGCGGTACCGACGTGAACCTGATCCCTCGCTTCCGCTGGCCGCGACGGCTGATCGTCGAGGCCGCCGCGAGGTGCGCGGCGAGCATCACCGTCTGCAGCGCACTGAGGGACGCGCTCGTCGACCTCGGAGCGTCCGCAGACCGAATCACCGTCCTGCGCAACGGCGTCGACCTGACGCGCTTCAAACCCGTAGACCGGGCGCAAGCCCGCGCCGCCCTTGGCGTTGGCGAGCGGTTCGCGATCGCGTCGGTCGGTCATCTGATCGAGCGCAAGGGGCACGACCTCGTCATCGGCGCTCTCGCGCACCTGCACGACGCCGAGGTCCACATCGCCGGCGCCGGCGAACAGCTCGACGCCTTGCGGGCACTCGCGGCCGAGCTCGGCGTCACCGACCGGGTGACGTTCCACGGTGCCGTGCCTCAAGCTGCGCTGCGCACGCTCTACGAGGCTGCCGACTGCCTCGTGCTCGCTTCGAGCCGCGAAGGCTGGGCGAACGTGCTGCTCGAGGCGATGGCATGCGGTACGCCGGTCGTCGCTTCGAATGTCTGGGGCACGCCGGAAGTCGTTGCCGCGCCCGAAGCTGGGGAGCTAATGGACGAGCGGACTGCGTTCGGTGTCGCCGCGGCGGTCGGCCGTCTTCGGGGGCGGACGGTCGACCGGCGCGAGACGCGCCGTTATGCCGAGCGGTTCGACTGGGACGCCACCACCGAAGGCCAGCTGGCGCTTTTCGATCGAGTCGTCGGGCGCCGCGCCGTCGCTGCCGAGGTGGTCGCGTGAGAGACCTCGTCATCTGCGTCTGGCTGGTGACCTTCAGCCTCATGTCGATTCGCCGGCCATGGATCGGCGTGATGATGTGGACGCTCGTCAGCCTGATGAGTCCGCACGTCCAGTTCGGCTACGCGGCGGCCGACTGGCCGGTGGCGAGCGGCGTCGCGTTCTGCACGGTGCTGGGTTTGCTGTTCACCAAGGACAAGCAGAACCCGTTCGTCGGCAGTCCGGTCGGTTGGCTGCTCGCGTTCAACGTCTGGATCTGCGTCACGTTGCCGTTCTCGATCTATTTCGATCTGAGCTTCCCGCTGTGGCAGCGGTCGATGAAGATCTTCTTCATGCTCTACGTCAGCCTTGCGCTGATCACCGACCGCCGTCGTCTCGACATCTTCATCTGGATCATCGTGGTTTCGATTGCCTATTACGGCGTCAAAGGCGGCGTGTTCACGATCCTCAAAGGCGGCAGCTACCGCGTCTGGGGCCCGGGCGGCTTCATCGAGGGCAACAACGAGGTCGCGCTCGCGGTCGTGACCGTCATCCCGTTGATGCGCTATCTTCAACTTCAGATGGTCCAGCCGAGGGCCCGGCTCGTGATGACCGTCGCGATGGCGCTTTGCGCCGTGACGGCGCTCGGCAGCTATTCGCGCGGCGCGCTCCTCGGCCTCGCCGCCATGGGCACGTTCTTCTGGCTCAAGAACGAACGCAAGCTCCGGTGGGGGCTGCTCATCGCCATCGTCGGCATCGCCGGATTCGCCCTGATGCCCGACGCCTGGTTCGAGCGCATGGACACGATCAAAAGCTACGACGGCGACGCCTCGGCGCAGGGGCGCATCAACGCCTGGTGGATGGCGTGGAACCTGGCGAAAGACCGGCTCTTCGGCGGTGGCTTCATGATCTGGGTGAGTCCGGTCTTCGCCATGTATGCGCCGGTACCCGACGATCCGCACGCGGCGCACAGCATCTACTTCCAGGCGCTCGGCGAGCACGGTTTCATCGGTCTTTTCTTGTTTCTCGCCATCGGCGCGGCGACCTGGTCGACCGCACGTCGGCTGATTCGCGCCGGCCGAGCCAACCCGGACCACAAATGGGCGGCCGACCTCGGCGCGATGGTGCAGGTCAGCATGATCGGTTACGGCGTGACCGGTGCGTTCCTCAGCCTCACCTACTTCGATCTGCCCTACGACGTGATGGCGATGGCGGTCCTCGCGCAGCGCTTCCTCGCGACGGAGCTCGCGGCCGTCAAGAAGCACAGGAGCGCGACGACGGACGAGCCGGCGCTCGGGACGCCATGGTCGTCTGCGAGCCAGGCATGAGCGGCAGCGTCTCGGCATCGCCGTCATGGACCGATCGTCCGATCCGTGCGGGCTTGCGAGCGCTCTCGCCGGGAGGCGTTGGTGCGCGGCTCTCCATCGTCATTTTTCACCGCGTGCTCGCAGCGCCCGACCCGCTGTTCCCCGACGAGATGGACGCCGAGCGCTTCGACGCGATCTGCGCCTGGCTTGCCGCCTGGGCGCGCGTGCTCCCGCTCGACGAAGCGGTCGAGCGGCTCGCCGCCGGGACGCTGCCCTCTCGGGCGCTCTCGATCACCTTCGACGACGGCTATGCGGACAACCATACCGTCGCTCTGCCCATCCTTCGTCGCCACGGTCTGTGTGCCACCTTCTTCATCGCGACGGGATCTCTCGACGGGGGGCGCATGTGGAACGACACGGTGATCGAGGCCGTGCGTGGGTGCGATGCAGCAGCGCTGTCGCTCGGCGACCTGCAACTCGCCGGGATCGACCGGGTCGATCTGTCGTCACTCGAGGCGCGCGGCCAAGCGGCGAGGGTCTTGCTCGGCGCGACGAAGTACATGCCCGCCGAGGCACGGCAGTCGGTCGCCGAGCGGATCGCCGAGCGCGCCGGTGTTGCACTGCCGAACGACCTGATGATGCGGTCCGATCAGGTTCGTGCCATGGCCGATGCGGGCATGCAGATCGGAGCGCACACCGTGTCGCATCCCATCCTCGCGCGGCTGGACGATGCCGCCGCACGAAACGAGATGCGCCGGAGCAAGGGCGAGCTCGAGTCGCTGCTCGGTCGGCCGGTCAGGTTGTTCGCCTATCCGAACGGCAAGCCGGGCACCGACTACCTGCCGCGCCATGCGGCGTTGGCGCACGAGGTCGGCTTCCGTGCCGCCGTCAGCACGGCGCCGGGTGCGGCCCGTTCGGGTGCACACCGGCTCTTCGACCTGCCGCGGTTCACGCCGTGGGATCGCAGCCGCGCGCGCTTCGGACTGCGGCTTTTGGCGAACCTCCGCACCGCGACGGATTGATGCCAGCGGCGCCGCGCCGATCGCGGTCGCGCGCCGTCAGTCCTCGACCCGGTAATCGGGGGCATGGTGCAAGAGCCACTGCTCCAGCATCATCAGGATCCAGACCATCTCGCCGTAGTAGCCAGGATGCTGCGGCAGCAATGTGTCGATCAACTCGGTCGTGAACTCGCGCCGCACGATGCCGCGCTCGCCGAGGCCGCGAAGCGAGTCCGTGGCGAGCGCCTTCAATCCGGCGTCGCGCGTCGCCCAGACACCGAAGGGCAGGCCGAAGCCGTGCTTCTTCTTCGTCAGGATGGCATCGGGCAGGAAGCCGCGCAGCGCCTCCTTGAAGAACCACCGCAGCTTGAGCCGGCGGAGCTTGAAGTCGTCGGGAAGCGACTGGGAGAACTCGACGACAGCCTGATCGAGAAACGGAAAGCCGACCGAGACGCCTGCCAGTGCGACGCTGCTTCTCACCTTCGGCAGATCGACTTCCGCGAGCGTGTAACGCCAATCGAACGCCAGCATCCGGTTGACGAGGCTCTGGCCGTCCGACGCCTGCCAGACCTCACGTTCCTGGATCGCGGGGCCTTGCGGATCGACACGCGCCGCGAATGCCGGCGTGAGCACGTTCGCGACGCCGATCCGGCGCAGCAGGTTGTAGGTCTGCAGCCGTTCAGGCATCGGCACGCTTGCCTGGCGGATGTAGCTCATGCCCTTGCCGAGCAGCGGCATGCGGTCGAGGCTGCCGGAGCGCGCGAGCGGGAGCAACAGCGCATTGCGCGCGCCGGCCGGAACGGACTGGTACCAGTGGAAGACGCTCTGCTTGGCGTAGCGGGTATTGCCGCCGAAGAGCTCGTCTCCGCCGTCACCTGCGAGCAGTCGGGTGACGCCGTCCTCGCGCGCCTTCAAGGCGCAGTAGAACGCGGGCAGCGCCGACGAGTTGCCGAATGGCTGGTCGAGGTGCGCAGCCATCAGCGGGATGCCGCGGACCAGATTGGCCGGCGTGACGTAGTACTCGTGGTGCTCGCAACCGAAGTGGCGCGCGGCGATACGTGCGTACTCCATCTCGTCGTAGCCCTCGGCTTCGAAGCCGATCGAATACGACTTGGGCGGGTGGCCTGTCACTCGGGCGATCAGTCCGGCGATCGTCGAGCTGTCCGTGCCGCCGCTCAGGAAGCAGGCCGGCGGGCTGCCATCGAGCTGCTGTGCGACCGCCTGTTCGAGCAGAGAGAGGAAGCGAACGCTTGCGGTCGCGAACGAGGTCTCGACCGCCTCGAAACGGGGCGTCCAGTACGGCGCGACGTTCAGGGCATGACCTTCGGTCCATGCGCAGTGGCCGGCGGGCAGGCGATGGACGCCGCGGAACACCGTTCGCGGCGAGGGGATGGCGTGGAAGTAGAGATAGTCGAAGAGCGCCTGCGCTTCGAGATCTTCCGGGTCGGCGGCGAGCGTGTCGGCACGGTCCGAGAAGCGCACGCCACCGGCAGACGAAGCGCCGGTCCGGTAGCACAGGGTCTGGACCGCGAACCGGTCCACCGCCAGGAAAGCCGCCCCATCGGCATCGCGCAATCCGACAGCATGGTGCCCTCGGGCGCCGGCCGCAGCCTTGTTCGCCGGCTGCGTCAAGGCCTGCTGCCAAGCTCTCGCAATGCCGTGTTCTGTTTCGATGGCGGCCAGCGCCGCGTCGGCGAAGACCGGGGCTCCACGCGTCAAGACCTCGATCGGTTCGTTCATGGAGTCGCCAGCTGCAAAGGCGCGGAATTGTCTTCGCATCGCCGGTCACGCGATACGACGGAAATCACGCTCGATCCTACGGCTCGACGGCCGATCGTAAGGTCGTGTTACTCATGTGAACGGCTGCGTTCGCCTCTTCAGACGGCTTCTCACGCGCCGACAACCGATCTATCGTCCTCGATCTCGCATTCAATGAATCATCCGACTCGCCGCCAGTTCCTCGTGTCCACCAGTGCGGCCGTCGGGGCGCCGATGCTCACCGCTTGCGGCGGAGGTTCGAGTTCCAGCGAGCCGGTCGTCGAGGCGGTGGCGGACGTTTCCGATGCGGCCGGTGTCGACGCCGCGAGCAGCCACAAGATCTTCGCGCCGACTTCCAAGTCGACGCCCATCGTGCAGCCGCCTGCGACCGGCGTGCTGGGCACTTCCATCGGCGCGATGCAGTTCACATTGCTGAGCTCGGTCGCGTCGTCGGCGGCGCCGTTCTGTGTCGGCCATGCCTTCAAGCAGGGCGACGTTCCCGCCGGTAGTACGTTGAAGGTCGATTCGGGCACGTTGCAAGTCACGCCGAAGAACACCTGGAACGACGGGTCACTCAAGTTCGCCATCGTCGCGGGCCAGGTGGCATTGCCGGCCGGCAGGGCCGTCGTGGTGCCGCTGCGCAAGATGTCCGGTTCGGCAACAGGTGCGGCGTTGACGACGTTCGCGCTGAAGTCGACGGACATCACCGTCCAGATCGCGTGCGGCGCGTTCGGCACCGCGGGCTGGGCGACGACCGACTGGGACGCGCCGTTCATGACCTGGGTCAGCGGCCCGGTCATGTCGTCGTGGATCTACCGCAAGCCGGTCGGCAAGGATCCGCATCTTGTCGCCTGGCTGGAAGTGCGGCTGTTCGCTTCCGGGGCGGTCGAGGTGCTGCCGTGGATCGAGAACGGCTACATCCGGGTCCCTGGCCCGACGAACAAGAACGCGACCTACACATTTTCGCTCGGCGGCACGCAACGTTTCAGTGCTGCGATCGACCTGAAGCACCATCAGCGGACGCCGCTGATCAGCGGCAAGGCGCTGTCGTATTGGCTGGAGGCGGATCCGGGCGTGACGGTGCGGCATGACGCGCAGTATTTTCAGGCGACGGAGCTGGTGCCGTCCTACAGCGCGCAAGTGAGCCCGACAGCGGCGGTCGTCACAGCCCTCGCCGCCTCGTACGTCCCGCTGCAGGCCGGCAACATCACCTATCAAGACGACAGCATGCCAGGAGCGGGCTATCAGGAGCCGATCGGACTGCTGCCGCAGCACGACGTGCTCTACCTCGTCTCCGACGTCGCGCAGGCCTACGCTGCGGTCGTCCGCAACGGCTTCAGCGCGGGCCGGTATTCGATCCACTATCGGGACGAATCGACGTTGCGCCCTCTGCGTTTCAGCGCCTATCCCACGCTGAACATCGGCGACGGGCAAGGCTTCAGGGACACCGGTGCGTCGACGACCAGCAGCTACACCCCGATGCCGACCGGCGGGAACGCGCCGACCTGGGACGTGGCGCACAGCCCGTCGGTCGGCTACATGGCCTACCTGATCACCGGGCGCTTCTATTTCATGGAAGAGGTCCAGTTCGCGACGACCGCCAACTACCTCGGCAACGGCGACAACGATTTCCTGCGCACCGGCAGCAAGGGCTTGGTCCAAACCTCGACCGACGCCTGGCAGACGCGCAGTTGCGCCTGGGATTGGCGAGCCCGGGTCCAGGCGCTCGCCGTCACGCCCGACGACGACACCGCGTTACGGGCCGAATTCATCGCGTCCGTCGAAGCGAACATCGATCATTTCCACGGCCGCTACGTGGCGCAGCAGAACAATCCTTACGGCTGGATCGCTCCCGGCGAATCGGGATACGACGGGACGACCGCCCTCGGCGCACCCTGGCAGCAGGACTTCGTCACGGCCGCATTCGGCTACTCTCTCGGACTCGGACTTCCCCTGTCGGCTACCGCGGTAACGCGGCTCGCGGCGTTCTTTCAGTGGAAGGCGAAAAGCGTCGTGAGCCGACTCGGTCCGCGCGGCGCCTTCTGGTACATCAACGCAGCGCCTTACATGGTGAGAATCTCTGCGGCGAAATATCCTGACTATGTCCGGGGCACGGGCCCGTGGTTCGCAACCGATGCCGAGGTCTATGCCGCCACCTACGCGTCTTCGCCGTCCTGGCTCGGCAACACGGACGGTGTTCTCGCGGGGGAGATCATGCCCGGCGACCGGGCGCAGTGGGGCAACCTGATGCCTGCGATCGCGTACGCCGTCCGTTACGGCGTGCCAGGCGCGCAGGCCTCCTATGCGCGCATCACCGGTGCGAGCAACTACAAGGCGCTCGCAGATTCCTTCAACGGCGCGCCGGTGTGGTCCGTGCGGCCGTCGAGGATCACGGCGAGCACCTCGTCGACCGCGGCGCCCGCATGGCTCGCCGGCAAGCCGGCGAACACCTGGATCGAGATCCCGAACACCGCCGGCGCCGGTGGGGCCGCCGTCGATGCGTACTGCGGCATCGCCTTCGACGAGCGCAGCAACTCGATCGTCATCGCAGCGGCCGGCGGACATTGGGACTCGAGCGACAACCGCGTCGTCTCTCTCGCGCTCGCCGCCGACGCGCCGAAGTGGGTCCAGCGGAAAGCGCCGTCGCCGCAGGCCCTCGTCAACGTCGACCACTATGCCGACGGCTTGCCGGCCGCGCGGCACACCTACCACAGCAGCCATGTGGTGGAGTCGCTCGACCGGGTCTTCCTGTTCGGCTGCCGATTCGCCTACGGCGTCGCGTATGAATTCCCGACCGTCGACGCCTTCAACCTGTCGACGAACCAATGGGATCCCGCGGGCACCTGGGCGCCGATTCCTGCGGGCGGCGGCTACGGTGCGGTGCGCGTGCGTGGCAGCGACGACGTCTACACCACGAGCCTCGCCAAATGGTCGGCGACGACCCGCAGCTGGTCTTCGCCGATCACAACGCGCACGCCCGATCCGCTTCGCTGGCCGATCGCGCACGATTCTCTGCGCAACCAATTGTTCACCCTCGAATGGGCCGACGGGCAAGGGTATGGTGACGCCAAGGTCTTCGCGAGCCGTGTGCCGCTCGCGGGATCGGCGCAGATCTCGGTGACCTTCGCGCCCGGTGCGGCCCTGTCTCAGTTCATCGCCGAGGCGCCGGCGTACGCCGGGATGGACTACGACGCCGTCAACGACTGCTTTCTGTTCTACAGCGGGCAAGGTGGCGGCGCGGGCCGCATCTACGTCATCAAGCCGAACGACACGAACGTCTGGGCGATGTCGATCCTGCCGCTCGCCAGCGGCTCGCCGCTGCCCGTCGCCAACAGCGGCAGCGGCGTCTACAGCCGCTTCCGCTACGTGCCGGCGCTCAAGGGCTGTCTGCTGCTCGCCGATGCGGCGGCGAACCTGTACTTCATCCGGACGTCCTGACGCCGGACACCCCGAACTACAAGGATGCCGCGCGTCAGTGTCGTGATCCCGGCGTACAACGCCGCTGCATGCCTGGCCGAAACGCTGCGATCGATCGTCGATTCGACCTTCGTCGACCGGGAAATCGTCGTCATCGACGACGGTTCGAACGATGCGACCGCCGAGATCGCGGCGAGTTTTGGGCCGAGCGTGCGCGTGATCTCTCGGTCCAATCACGGCATGTCGGCGTCGCGGAATTTCGGCATCGAGACCGGCGACTCGGAGTTCGTTGCCTTGTGCGACAGCGACGACGTCTGGCATCCGGAAAAGCTGCGGCACCAAGTCGCCGCGCTCGAGATTTTTCGGGACCACGGTTTCTGCTTCACCGACTTCACGCCGTGGGACGGCGCCGACGCGACGTCGTTCCTCGTCGAAAGCCGGACCGGCGCCATCGATCCGGGCATGACCGGCTGGGTCTACCACCACCTGATTCTGACCAATTGGAGCTTGCCGTCTTCGCTCCTGTTCCGGCGCACTGCCTGGTGCGCCACCGGTCCATTCCTGTGTGACGACCAGCAGACCGACGACTGGGAGTTCCTCGTGCGCAGCAGCCGCTCGTACCGATTCGTGCGCCTCGCCGAATCGATGGTGCTGTATCGCCAATCCTCCAGCTCCTTGTCGCGCCGGCTGCCGCCGATCGACACAACCGAGCTCATGCGCGATACCTTGCTCGCACGCTACGGCGGGTCGTCGCCCGACGGCACGCCCGTCGATGCCG
This sequence comes from uncultured Rhizobacter sp., assembly GCA_964249855.1. Classification (GTDB taxonomy): domain Bacteria; phylum Pseudomonadota; class Gammaproteobacteria; order Burkholderiales; family Burkholderiaceae_C; genus LMDS01. The sequence continues at coordinate 44,691 of CAXUDL010000026.1, forward strand.
TCGCGCTCGCCCATTGGCGCTTTCTCGGCCACAGCCACTTCGCCGACGCGCACTGCGCCGCCGGCGACATGAGGACGGGTCTGGCGGGATTCGCCAAGTTGCTCAAACAGGGTCCACTTCGCGCCGAGACGGTGTGGCGCCTCTGCAAGTCGCTCCGGCGCCGCGTGTTTCCGGTACGGTCTTGACCAGGCGGCGGTACCTCGACGTGATCGAATGCGCGACGGCGCACTCCGCGGGCACAGCGCCGGTCAGCCCTGCGGCATCTTCTTGCCTATGATCGGCGCCCGATCGTCGATCGCCGATCGCTCCACCGCATACCGGACCTTCATGCACGTCGCACTCGTCGCACGATGCCTCAACGCGGCGCACGTCCGCGGCATGGGGCGCTATGTCGGCGAGCTGTTGCGGCAGTCGACGTTGGCGGGCGGCGACCTCGAATGGCACCTGCTGGCCGATGATCCCAGCCGTCCTCTGCGGGCCCCGGCCGGCTTGCGCGGCCGGTCCGACGTCTTCCGTTTTCGCGGCGACCGATTCGATCTGTGGGAGCAGCTCGGCTCGCCCCTGCATGCGCGCCGCGCCGGGGTCGATCTGCTCCATTGCACCGAAGGCGCGCTGCCCTGGTGGCAGCCGGTGCCGACCGTGGTGACCCTGCACGACACCGTCGCCTGGGAAGAGCACGATGGCAGCGCCGGATCGCGGTTCTATTTCAACCGGCTGGTGCCCGCGGCGCTCGCGCGCTGCGCGGCGGTGATCACGATCAGCGAATGTTCGAAGCGTGACATCCTCGCGAAATGGCCCGCCTTGGCCGACAAGCTGAGTGTCATCCCGCACGGCATCGCCGACGAGTATCTTGTCGCGGGCCCAGCGCTTGAAGCGTCGTCGTTGCAACGCTCTTTGGGAGAGTTGCCTTATCTCGTTTATCTTGGTGGTCCGGCGCCTCGCAAGCGATTCGACTGGGCAGTCCGTGTCCTGCAGGACACTGGCCGCAACGACCTGCAACTCGTCGCGTGCGGATTCGGCGACACGGCCCGCGAGGCCGCCGCCGCTCGTTTACCAGTCGACCTCAGAGGTCGTGTCCGGTTTGCGCCTTTCTTGTCGGACGCAGAACTGCTGTCGCTCTACCGCGGTGCGGCTTGCGTGCTGTACCCGACCCGCTACGAGGGCTTCGGCTTTCCGGCCATTGAGGCGCAGGCGGCGGGCACCCCGGTCGTTTTCAGCGCGGTCAGCAGCTTGGCGGAACTGGTCGGTCCTCTGTCGTTCGTCGTCGAGCCCGACGACCTGTCCGGCTGGTGCCGTGCCGTCGTGCAAGCGCAAAGACTGGGCCATGCGCGCTCTGTGCGCGCGCTGGAGGCTCGTCAATGGGCCGCGCGGTATTCGTGGAAGCGGAGCTTTGAGCTGCATCGAGACGTATACGGTGGAGTGGCCAGGAACCGGGCTGATCGTCGCTGACCGAGCAATGCTTTCTTTTTACTACCCATCCCTTGCAAGCAACCCGCTGCCTCGATCCATCGAGGAGTACGAATGGTGGCAGACGCGCGTTGCAAAGGGAATTCATCTGCTCGGGCCGGCGTGTTGGGTCGTCCAAACGTTTCTTCAACTGGATCGTCTCGGATACCCGTGTCGGCTGACGCAGATACGACCGCACGACGGCATCGCCGTAGCACACTACGACGATATGCCGTCGACTCCCGAGGAACGAGGAAATGCATACTGGGTGTGTGTTCTCGCAGATCGAAAAAACATACATCCCTCTGCCAATTATCACATTGTTCAAAACCCGTTCCAACGATTGTATTCATGCCAGCCGGCCGCCCACATCCTGCATTGGACTCAACCCGGCATCAAGTCGCGAGCCGCACAACGCGGAAAAACGTTTGAGAATATTCGCTTCTATGGCGAGCGAGAATCTCTCTGCAGCGAGCTGGCGAATGAGCAATTTGCGCAATGGTGTATCTCTGAGCGAATGAATTTTAAGATCGTCGCCAGAGAAAATTGGAGCGACTATTCCGACTGTGATGCCACGATCGCCTTGAGAGACCCGCCCGATCGCTGGGTGCACGACAAGCCTGCATCGAAACTCGTCAATGCGTGGCAAGCCGGGGTGCCCTCAATTCTCGGCTGCGAAAGCTCGTATCGTGCACTGGGGACGCCGGGCGTCAACTATCTGGAAGCCGCGTCAGTCAGATCGTTGAAGCTTCAACTGCTTCGGCTCCGCGACGATGCAGCACTGATCGCTTCATTGGTCGCCGCCGGCGCGGCGCAATTCGGCCAAGCGTCAAACGAGCGTACTGCAAGAATGTGGATCGAAACCGTTGACGAGAAGATCGCGCCACGCTATCAGCGATGGCGACGTGACCCGCTGAGCCGCATGACCCACGAGGTTCGACGGAAGGTACTGGAAGGATTGGTGTGGCGGACCAGGATGATTGGAACCCGCTTCGTCGACGTCGACCGTCAATGAGTGGACGAGCCGTTTTTACGTGTTGACATGCTTATTTACCAACACGCAGTCGAATTCGATTGAAGAGCCATCGCTGTTGGTACTAACTGGAAAGAATCCGGCTGGTTGGAAGCCGAGAAGATCGAGTTCCTTCAGTGTGTCGTAGTATTTCGGCAGCCCTTGGTATATTGGCGTCACAGCAATCTCGACCTGCACGGCGACTATGCTGTTCAGTAACTTTCTCGCGCCACGGACGACGTCCATGTCGAAGCCCTGGGTGTCGCACTTCAAAAAATAACGCGAAGCGGAATCAGTCTCTAGGAGCGCATCGAGGCGCCGTACAGGTACTCTGCACTGGCCGAGAACGTGGTTGTCCGTCTCGAATTGCGGAGTCTCCGCGTTGTCCGGTTCTAGAAACGACGAGAATACGCTCCTTCTCATCAAGTTGAGCGTGAGTTCGGTTTCTCGTTCGCCGAGCGCGAGGCCATGTACTTCCCAAAGAGGCTCCTGGCCTCTGGCAGACATCAATGCTTTCACAAGGGCGGGTTGCGGTTCGAACGAGATAATGCGATCGACAAACCCCACTTCGGCACGAATGAAGTCATGGTACTGCCCTTCATTTGCCCCGACATCAATGACGCAGTTGACCGAGTGCATCTCCAACAGAGTCCGAGTGAGGTTCGCAAGCGCCAGTCTCGGCTCACGCCATGTTGGGGTCAGCTTGTAACCAAGGCGATCGAAAGCCTGAACCACAGTATTTTTGACGTTCATCGTCTCCCCAACTGCAAAATCGAATTAAAAGCGGCCGACGCCGCGAGAATCACGCTGGTTTCGACCTGCGCAACCACGTCGAGACCTTTGCAAGAGTACCCAGATAGATGGGGTCGCGGGCCAGTGGATGCCCGCACCAGCGGAGCATCAAGGGCCAGGTGAAGAGTGTTGCGGCGATCATCACTCCAAAAGTTCCCGTCGAAAGGGGCTGCATGCGATCCAGGCCGGCATTGATCGACACTGTTGCCGGGATGAACAGAGCTCCAAGTGTCACCAAGATCCCTCGGTAGGCCTGCGTTGCCAGGGCGGGCCAGTCGTTTCGCACAACTTGATGTTTGTACGCGACGAAGATCGGGATCGACAAGACTAGAGAGATGAACATCGCCCAGGCGACTGCGTTCAAAGTTCGGAAGACTGCGGCTGCGATTGCGACAAGTGCCAAGCGCATCAAGCTGGTAATGAGGTCGGCTCGAGCCGCCAGCGCAACTTGGCCAGTGGCGATGATGACGGTTTGTGTAAGCGGTGCCAGGCATAACAAAGCGCCAGCAACAGAAAACAACATCACGTAGGGAACGGCGGCGTCCCATTGCGCACCGACGAGCAGGTGTGTGGATTCAAGTGGGAAGAGTACAAGAAAGCCGTAGAAGGTCCATCCGATGACAGTTACGCACGAGAAGGTATAAACAAACATCGGTTCAACGCCCTTTCCTTCACGGCTTGCCGCGGCGTAGGCTGGGAGTGCAACGTTTCGAGCTGCTCCGAGCAAGTCACGCTGGAACATGTACATGATTCCCAGACCGCGGCTTAAAAGCGCTACGGGACCGAAACCAATCACCTTCGCGACGATCATGTCGTTGATGTCCATCGCAACAGCGACCACGGCGTTCGTCGGCGTACTTTGACGGCCGTAAGCAAAGACCGTTCGCCAGTGGACGAGCCGTGGGCGCTTTGGGCGAGAGGAGTCATCAAGTTTCATCCAAGCGCACACGGCAGTCGCAATATTGCACGCGACGATCCCCCACGCGAGGCTGGACGGGCCGGCTTTCATCGTTGCCAATAGAAGAGTCGTTGAGATTCCGAACACGGCTCCCAGCACGTTGGCGATCAGTATGGCGTCGAAGCGCATCGCTCGGCGAAGCACACCGAGCGCGATAGAACAGAACGGCAAAATGAGGATGTTGAGCAACATGACTCGCATGACACTCAGCATCCGCGGTTCATCGTAAAAGTCCGCCAGCATCGGCGCACAGCCATTCGTGATTGCAAAGATGGCGACGGCTAGAATCAGTGAGAAGCCGTACGCTGTTTCAAGCTTGTTCAGGTCCAAGTCCCGTTCTTGCACGATATAGTTTCCGACACCGAACTCCCGAATCACCTGCGCAATCCCTACGAGAGCCGCTGTGACAGAGTAGATTCCGATCTCGGTCGGGGTGAGAAGTCGAGCAATCAGGACATAGGATGCGAGGCTTAAGCCGATGAGCATGTATCGCTCGACGAAACTCCATGCCAAGCCTGTTCGGATCGAAGCCATGGCTTGCCTTCAGTTTGATGAACGACGAACCAGCGCAAGTTTTACGATCGCCAATACGGAAGGCAATGCAAGGCCGTGCCGCGCTGCGTGCCAGTAATAGCGGGCCGCGGCGCCCTTGTCCTTTCGCCGCACTGCATAGCCGGCATCGAACAGCGACTTCGCGAATACTTTTCGGACTGCAGGCCCGTGGCGATCGGTCGGCGGTAACTTGTCGTGCAGCGCCTCGAAGGCCTTCATGTTCCAGTAGCTCTTGTCGCCGCCCATGCTCATGGATGAGTTGTGCACCCAGTACGTCGCGTAGACGGTCGGTAGATGGACCAGACGCAAGGGACGGCTGTGGCTGATTTCCAGGTACAACAGCCAATCGGCCGACTTGCGGATGTCGGCGCGAAACGGACGTGTCTGCAGGATGCTGCGGCGAATCAGTGTGTTGGCGGGGACGAAGTACAAATTCCCGTGAAGAATGTGGTCGAACAAGTCGCCGGCGATCACGGTTGTGGCTCCAACCTTCGTTGACTGCACCCGTGCTTCGTCGACGATCCTGAGACGGCGTGGCACTTGGCCTTCGTGGTCGAGCACCAAGTCGGTCAGGAGCATGTCTGGCTCGAGGTCCGAGCCGATCAACGCATCGAGCCCGGCGTAGAACCCGTCGGACACAGAATCGTCGTCGTCGAGGTAATGGATGTACCGCCCTCGTGCCTGACCGATGGCTGCATTGCGACTGCTGAACAGGCCTTGCGGACCCGAATTCTCGAAGAATCGCAGTCGCCGATCATCGGCTGCGACACTTTGGAGATACGTCAGCGTCGCGTCGGTGCAGTGGTCAAGGACATAGAGGATTTCGCACGATGCGGTCACGCGATTGCGCAACATGGCGTAGTGGCGCCGAACGAAGTCCACCCGGTTGTGCGTGCAGCACACGACGGAAATGTCCAAGGACGCTTCGCTCATGATTCAGTCGCGGCGTCGAGGCGCCTGCTCACCAGGCGTTCGCGACGACCGGCCGCCGCAGTCTGTTCGCAACCGCCGCTGCGTTCGTCGGTTGGTCCGCGCGGCGCAGGCAGCGGGACCTGCGTCATGACGTCGCGCCTTTCGTCCGGCGTCGGGGCTACCGCCGTTCGGCGTGATCTCCACCACCGGCCCAGTACATGGCGAAGCCAGCTTGCACGGCCGAGCACGCTGTGCTTGTGGAATGCGACGATGCCGACGCGCTCGCGCCTGTGCGACATCCAGTCGGCCTTGTAGTTGTCGTCGCCGGTCAGGTAGTCGACATCGACGACGACCTCCTCGTCGATCGAGCGCCGCATCATCACGGACGACAGGACCGAGCCGGCAGACAGCGTCTTGAACGCTTCGTCGTATGCGATCTTGTAGATCAGCGCCTTGCGGTCTTTGATCAGCCAAAGCTGCGCGGCGATGGGAACGTCGTCGAGGCGCAGCACGCCCAAGCGCAGCCACCCACGCTGCGCGGTGGACCTGCACAGCCCGGCGACGAAGCCGGGATACGGCTCGGGCGTCCTCCAACTCCTTGCGTAGATCGCCTCGAAATCGACGATGGCCGCGTCGAGTGCCGGGCCCGGTGCGGTGTGGACGTCGACCTTCCACGCACCGGCACGATCGAGCCGTTTGCTGACGCGCTTGGTCCGCAGCCGCGACGGGATGCTCGCCTCGTACAGGGCGAACGATCGTCCCGCGACGTCGAGGTGCCAGTTGCCGAAGCAGAAGTAGGTGTCGGTCAGAAAGCCTTCCGCGGCCAGCGCCTCGAGCGCCATGCGATAGAACGCATCGCCGCTGTCGAGCGGCTGGAGGTCGATGACGCCACATGTTCCGAGATGGCGCCGAAGGTACGCGAATGCGGCGCGCAAGGCGTCGACGCTCACGTGCCGAGGGTCGCCGAGAACGCCGAACAGGCTGCTGTAGTAGTTGCTCAAACTGCACGCGACCGGGCCGGCAACGGCCGCCGCACCGCGGCGACGCCGCAACATCGGCAGACAGAATGCAGCGCCGCTCACGGTGTCGCGGATGACGACGAGCATCCGTCGCAGGTCAGGTTCGAGGCCGTTGCTCGACAGATTCTCGAACCAATGCCAAGTCGAAAAGAAGTCGCTGCCCGAGACGTCTTCGCGCAGTGTCGGGTGCCGCCGCCCGAGGGTCGAGAAGTCCGCGAGCAGCTCGACGTCGAACGAGCGGCTCGACGCGACGGCACCGCGCAACAGTCCGGCGCCGGCGGTCACTGAACGGGTTCTTTCCACCGGTTCAGGGCTTTCAACTTGTCTTCGAGTACCGGGTTGTCGTAGCCGAGCTGCGCGGCGAGGTGCGCTTCGCGCAGGGCGGCCTCGTGCGCGCCGACCTCGAGATAGACGAGGCCGATGTTGAAATGCGACATGCCGTTGTCTTCGGCCAGCGAGGACGCGATGTCGAGCTGTTGGATCGCCTCTGGAATGCGGCTGCGCTGCTGAAGATAGACCGCGTACAGTCCGCGGACGACGGTGTCCCTCGGCCGAAAGCGGATCGCCCGGTCGAAATAGCACTCGATGGTGTTGCCGAGGTGCGGCGGCTGCTCGCTCCGTGTTCGTTGACCCAGACGCGTGACCGCGGCAAGCGCACGATGGTGGTTCGGCGACGCTTCGAGCGTGTAGGTGAGATCGTTGCCGAGGTAGCCCGACTCGCCGGCGATGAGCGCTTCGACCTTCGGCGTGAAGTGCGCGTTTTCGACGATCACGAGGCGGCCGTGCTCGGTCACGTAGTCGTACGGTCCATAGTGCATCGGGATCGCGACCGGGCCGCACGCCGACGGCGCTTCGGCGGCCGTGGCAGCCATGGCCGCCAAGCCGCCGACCGCGAACGCCAGTGCACGAAGCTGCCGTTTCACGCGCGATGCTCCGCCAGCCGCGCGAGCCAGCTTCGCAGCGCGGTCTCGCAGTCGACCAGTGCGTCGGTCGTCGACAGGGTGTGGTCGGCGCCGGCGAGCGTGACGCGGCGAACGTTGGGACGCTCGAGCAGTCCTCGCCACTCGTCGGACGTTTGCGCGTGTTCGATGAACTCGCGCGCGGTCAAGTCTTCATCGCTCAGCAGCAGCAACAGCTCGCCGTCGAAGTCGCGCCAGGCAGCGGCCATGGCGTTGCGGAAGTTGCCGACCCTGGGCGCGGCTCGCCGGCGGCTCGCCTGCAACGACCGGAAGAAGTCTCGCCACTGACCGCTGCCGACGCCGCCCGCGAGCAACTTGCGCCAGAAGCCGCGGTCGGCGAGGCGGCGTCGGTAGTAGTGCTTCAGGTGCGTCCGGGCAAGCGTCGCCTCGGAACGGGCCCAGGGGTTGAGGAGGCATAGGCCATCGATGCCGCCCCTGACGTCGCTCGCGAGGCACAGCAAGGCAGCCGAGGCACCGTCGCACAGGCCGAACAGCACGAGTCGGCGGAGGTGCGGCAAGCGAGCGCGCATCGCACCGATCGCCGCATGGATGTCGTCGCCAGACGCCTCGAAACTGCGCGGATCGCCGTCGCTGTCACCCATGCCGCGTCGGTCGAAACGCAGGACGGCATGGCCAGCGCGAGCAAGGCCGCGCGCCAACTGCACGAACTGCCGATGCGCCCCAACGCGGTATTGCGGGCCGCCGACGACGATCACCACTGCGCTACCGCTCGAACCCGTTTCGACCGCGGGTGTCGACAACACGCCGACAAGCCGGGCGCCGGCGCAGTCGAAGGTCCAGGCGTCCTCGACCACACCCAGGGCGACCGTGCGGTCCGACGGTACGGCAGGTCGCTCTGCGACGGCGGTGTTCACGCCACAACTTCCGAGGCGAGATCGGCAGTTTTCGCCCAAGCGGTGGTGGTCGCGCCGATCAGAGCGGGTGCGTCCTCGGCCTCGACGGTCTGCCAGAACTGCGGGCCGACGACCGCGACGACGTCGGGCTCATGCCCTTGTTGCCGCCAATCGGCCAGCGCCTCGCGCATGGGCAACGGGACTTCTGTGTCCGGCTGCGGAGACACAGTGAGCCACAGGACGTTCGCAGGCCGCGCTGCGGGCTCGAGCCGGGCTTGTTCGAGACCAAGTGCCAACGAGGGAGCGACCGAATACCCAGCGACCCACGCCGGCCGGCCCGCCGCCAGGGCAGTGCGCGCGGGCTCGCGCTCGGTGGCGCCGGAGCTGCCGATCGCGGCGCCCAGGCTCGCGAGTCGCAGGAATTGCTGGAGCAACGGTCTGCCCGACAGGGCGGGTTGCCAAAAGATGAAATGCGGCACGGTCGTCAGCCGCTTGGCCGCTGCCACGGCGAGCAAAGCACCGCCTCGCAGGCCCCACAGCCAGAGTGGCGGAACATCTTGGCCAGGCCAGCGCGCTTCGAACCGCGCAACAGCCAGGGCACATAAGGCGACAACGTCGTCGACCCAAGCTGCCCAGGTCGCGTCGCCGCTCTCGCCGGCACTGTCGCCGCAGCCGAGCAGGTCGATCTGCAGAACAGCGGCGCCCGCATCGGCGAACGCGCGCGATTGCAGCGCCACCATTCGCCTCGACTTGTTCATCTCCTCGGCGAACGCGGGGACGTGGACGATCAGCGCACGCGGGACATGCGCGCCAGGATCCGTCCAAAGGCAGAACCGCTGCAGGTGCGGCGCGGTGCCGAGGGCCTCGAAGCTGGGCGTGACCTCAGCGCTCATGCGACTCGTCCGTCAGGCCGGAAGATGCGCCGCGACGCAGTCGACCAAGCTGCCGACGGTCGCGAACATTGAGGCGTCGATCTCGTCATCGTCGATCGACACGCCAATGCGTTCCTCCAATGAGGTCAACAGGGCGACGACGGCCATCGAATCGAGTTCCGGCAAAGCGCCGAGCAGCGGCGTGTCGCGGGTGAATCCAGCGCCGCGGCCACCAAGGCTGAGCACTTCGTCCAACGTGCGCAGCACTTCGCCATGTACGTTCATGCCTGGGTCCGTTCGCTTCGAATGGGGTCCCGATTTTAGGCGTCGACTCGACCGCCGGCGGCAGCGATCCGAGCCGATGTCGACAAAGTCACGACCGACGATGGCGGCAGTGCATCGGCCGTCGGCAATAGCCCCAACGCAGTGCGGGTGGCAGCGACCGTTCTCTCCACTTCATCGGGTCGCAGGTCCTGGTGACAGAGGAACTGGAGAACATGATGGCTCCACAGCGGTCCCACGTCGCGGGGCAGATCGGAAGGCGTTCCCGGCCATGGACGGTCCCACCGGTAGACGGGCAGGTGAAGCGAGCGGAGAAGTGCGAAGACGCGGTCCGGCTCGTCGATCCAGAGCGGGAATACGTAGGGCGCCGTGCCGATCGCGCAGCGCGCAAGCAAGGGTCGCGCGCCGGGCAGTTGTTCGAAGGCACTGCGGAACATTGCGAAGTTCCTTCGACGACGGGCGGCGATCGGCTCGCGTGGGAGGACCGCATTGAGCCAGGTGGAGATCCAAAGCGGCGCCGTATCGGCACGCACCATGTCGCATGCGTGCATGGCTTGATCTTGGGCCGAGCCATCATCGCTCGATCGCGGCCGCGTCACGGTGCCCGGACTTCGAAGCTTTCGCTTCAAACGAACGATCGGCGCAAAGGCGTCGCTGACGCCGCGCAGGCGACCGTTTGCAGCGGCGTGCTCGATCACGTCGACAACGCCCTTGATCTGCGCAAAGAGCGAAGCGCTGCGCAGTTCGAGCGGCCTCAAGCGCCGCCGGTTCGAGGCGAGCAGGCCGCCTTCCGGAACCGGCAGGAATTTCGACAAGCTCGCCGTCGCGAAGTCGCCCCAGGCGCCGATCTGCAGATCGCCGGCGTTGCCGAACAGGCAATGCGCGCAGTCTTCGACAAGTGCGATTCCGCGCGCGTCGCACCAAGCCCGCACCTCGGCTAGCGATTGCCCGATGCCGAAGTAATGCGCGACGATCATTGCCCGGACATGGTCCAGCGGGCGATGTTCAAGGGCTGCAAGATCCGGCAGACCGTCCGAACGCAGCCCGAAGAACAGCGGCTCGCAGCCGGCCAGGCGCACGGGCGCGATCATCGTCGGACAGTGATACGTCGGGACGAGCACTCGATCGCCGGTCGACAGGTCGAGTTGCCGCAATGCCTGATACAGCGCGGCGCGTCCGCTTGTCGTGGCAGCGACGGCAGCGAGGCGATGCACGCCGGGAGCTGCGACACTCGAATCGTCGCGCGTCTTGCCGCGGAAACTCCCCCAGTCGAGCACCGGAGCGCGAGGTTGCACACGCGCCGAGTCGATCTGCGTGCGGTCGCTTGAAGTCGACGCCGTCATGCGATTGGTAGGGCCGCCATGAGTCCAGCCGAAAAGTCTATTCCAGGCGGAGCAGAGCACTGCGTGAGTCCTTCACGCTTCCGGCCCCTCCTGTCCCGTTCAGCCTGCCCACGACGGTCCCGCCTCGATGCGCCCGTGCCATACTTTTTCTTTGCTGCCTCATCGCTCCGAATGTTCGAGTCGACGCTTCTTCCGCACGTATTGGAGTGTGCTGCGCGCCGGTGGCCGTCGTCTCCCGCGCTCACGTTCGGCGAGAAGACTCTTGCCTACGACGCGCTGTTCACCGATACCGAACGCGTTGCGTGCGGCTTGCAAGCGCTCGGCCTCGGACGGGGTGAAAGGGTCGGCGTCTACTTGGAAAAGCGGCTGGAAACCGTCGTCGCGAGCTTCGCCGTGCCGCTGGCGGGTGCCGTGCTGGTGCCGGTGAACCCTTCGCTCAAGCCCGAGCAGGTCTCGCACATTCTTCGCGACTGCAGTGTTCGCATCCTCATCACGTCGTCCGATCGGCTCGAGGTGCTCGTCGATGCGCTCGGTGGCTGTTCCGATCTGCGCTGCGTGGTGCTGACCGACGGACCGGCAGTCGATCGTCGTGCTGCAGCGTCGTTCGGCGTGGTCGACTGGCGAGCGTTGCAGGGCGGCGCGATCGGATCCGGCACCCGCCACCGCGTCATCGACACCGACATCGCCGCAATCCTCTACACCTCGGGCAGCACCGGCAAGCCGAAAGGTGTCGTGCTGTCGCACCGGAACATGGTGGCCGGAGCGAAGAGCGTCGCGTCCTACCTTGGCAACGACGGGAACGACACGCTGCTCGCCGCATTGCCCCTCTCCTTCGACGCCGGCTTCAGCCAGCTCACGACGGCCTTCCACGTCGGCGCGCGGGTCGTCCTGCTCAACTATCTGCTGCCGCGCGACGTGCTCAAGACCATGGCGCGCGAGAAGGTGACGGGCCTGACGGCCGTGCCCCCGCTCTACATTCAGCTCGCCCAGCTCGAGTGGCCGTCGTCGATCGACGAACATTTGCGCTACTTCGCCAACACCGGTGGCCGCATGCCTCGCGAAACGCTCGGCGTGCTGCGCCGGCGCGTTCCTTCCGCCAAGCCGTTCCTGATGTACGGCTTGACCGAAGCGTTCCGCTCGACCTACCTTCCGCCCGAAGAGGTCGACCGCCGTCCCGACTCGATCGGCAAGGCGATTCCGAACGCTGAAATTCTTGTCTTGCGCCCGGACGGGTCACCGTGCGACGTCGACGAGCCGGGCGAACTCGTGCACCGCGGCGCGCTCGTCGGCATGGGCTACTGGGGCGACGCCGACAAGACGGCCGAACGCTACAAGCCGCTGCCCGTGGGCGCGGCCGGCCGTGAAGCCGGTCTGCAATTGCCCGAATACGCCGTGTTCTCCGGCGACACCGTGCGCAAGGACGCCGAGGGCTTCCTCTACTTCATCGGTCGCCGCGACGAGATGATCAAGACGTCGGGCTACCGCGTCAGTCCGACCGAGGTGGAAGAGGTGCTCTACGCGACACGGCGCGTCGGTGAGTGCGCGGCCTTCGGCGTGGAGCACGCGGCGCTCGGTCAGGTGATCCAGGTCATCGCCACGCCGCCGCCCGGCAGCGACGCGGTCGACGTCGCCGCGCTCCTCGTGGATTGCCGTGCTCGGATGCCGAATTACATGGTGCCGAACGGCATCGAGTCCGTGGCCGGCCCGCTGCCGCGCAACCCGAACGGCAAGATCGACCGCAAGCGCCTCTCGACCGAGTGGGCCGAGCGCCAGGCCGACGCCGTGCCCGAACAGGCCGCCCCATGACGGCGATGCCGGACGTCCGCTCGGCGCCGGTCCATGCGCCGATGACGCAATTCGGCGTCGACGGCGGCGAGCTGGTGGTGGGCGGCGAGCGGCTCTCGCTGCTCGCGGCGCGCGTCGGGCAAACGCCTTTCTACGCCATCGACCGCGCAGCGCTCCGCCGCCGCGTCTCGGCGCTGCGCGAGACACTGCCGCCGGCGGTGAAGCTGCACTTCGCGATGAAGGCCAACCCGATGCCGGCGGTGGTCGGCTTCATGGCCGGGCTCGTCGACGGCGTCGACGTGGCCTCGGCCGGCGAGCTCAAGGTCGCGCTCGACGCAGGCGCCGACCCGCGCGAGGTGAGCTTTGCCGGCCCGGGCAAGCGCGAATCGGAGCTGCGCCAGGCCGTGGCGTCGCGCGTCCTCGTCAACGTCGAATCGATGCGCGAGGTGCTGCTGCTCGAGACGATCGCTGCCGAACTCGGCGTGGCGGCGCGCGTCGCTGTCCGCGTGAATCCCGACTTCGAGCTCAAAGGCTCGGGAATGAAGATGGGCGGCGGGCCGAAGCAGTTCGGCATCGACGTCGAACAGCTGCCCGAATTGCTCGCGCGTGTCGGCCGCGCCGGCCTGGCGTTCGAAGGCTTCCACCTGTTCGCCGGCTCGCAGAATCTGCGCGCCGAATCGATCTGCGACGCGCAGACCAAGGCGTTCGAGCTCGCGCGTCGCCTCGCCGACCTCGCGCCGGCGCCGGTGCGCTTCCTGAACCTCGGCGGCGGCTTCGGCATCCCGTATTTTCCCGGCGAGTCGCCGCTCGATCTCGCGCCGATCGGCGAGAACCTCGCGCGGCTGGTCGACCGCGCGCGCACCGAATTACCGGCTGCAGCACTCGTCATCGAGCTCGGCCGCTATCTCGTCGGCGAGGCGGGCGTCTACGTCGCCCGGATCGTCGACCGCAAGGTGTCGCGCGGCGAGATCTTCCTCGTGACCGACGGCGGCCTGCACCATCATCTTTCGGCTTCGGGCAACTTCGGCCAGGTGATCCGGAAAAACTACCCGGTCGCGATCGGCAATCGGATGGGCGCCGGCTCGACGCGGCGCGAGAGCGCGTCGGTCGTCGGACCGCTGTGCACGCCGCTCGATCTGCTGGCGCACCGGATGGAGCTCGCCGTCGCGGAGCCCGGCGACCTGGTCGTCGTGTTCCAGTCCGGGGCCTACGGCGCGAGCGCCAGTCCGCACGGCTTCCTCGGCCACCCGAACTGCGTCGAAGTGCTGGTCTGAAGCGCTCGTTCTCCGCGTTCGCGCGGCCGGCCGTCACGGCGCTGGTCGGCGTCGCGGCCGTCGCCGGGGCGATGGCGCTCGCGGCGCTGCATCCGCTCGTGCCCGCTGCAGCGGTGCTCGGCGTGCTGGGCTGGGCAGCGATCTGCCTCGTCGTGCCGAAGTTGTGGTGGACGGCGGTGCCTGCGTTGTTGCCGGTCCTCGACGCCTCGCCCTGGACCGGCGTCCTGGTCTACGACGAGTTCGATCTGCTGCTTCTCGCGACCGCCGGCGCAGGTTGGTTGCGGCTCGCAGCGACGGCGCCGTCGCCGGGAGCGTGTCGGTCGTCTCGCGGCGACCCGGCGATCCGGGTCGCGCTCGCGCTGATCGGCGCATCGACCGGCGTCGCCCTCGTCCGCGGTGTCGTCGACGCCGGCGGCGCCCGCTTCGGCCTGTTCCAGGGCTACACGGACGCACTCAACAGCGTCCGCGTCGCGAAGAGTCTTCTCTATCTGCTGCTCGTCGCGCCGCTGGTGCGCCACGATCTCGCGTCCGACGCCCGCGGCACGCTCGCGCGACTTTGCACCGGCGTGTGGATCGGCATGACGCTGGTCGCGGCGTCGGTCGTCTCCGAACGACTCGCGTTCCCCGGGCTCATCGACTTTTCCCAGCCTTACCGGACCACCGCGACATTTTGGGAGATGCACGTCGGCGGAGCTGCGATCGACGCGTACGCCGCGCTCGGTGCGCCGTTCGTCGCCTGGGCCGTCTGGTCCGCGCGTTCGGCGGCTGGTCGCCTCGGGGCAGGCCTGCTCGCGCTGGCATGGGGTTATGTGTGTCTGACTACCTTTTCGCGCGGCGTCTGGCTCGCCGTCGTCCTCTCGCTCGCGCTGCTCGCCGTGGTGCTGTCGGTGTCCCGGCTGCAGCGGCGTCTGCGCTGGCAGCGCGCCGGCGACGCATTGCTGCTCGTCGCATTGCTCGCCGAGATCGGCGTCGTCGCAGCGACCGGCTCGTTCATGGGCGAGCGGCTCACCGCGAGCGACCGCGACCTGTCGAGCCGGCTCGGGCACTGGCGCAACGGCCTGGCGCTGTTGCGAACGCCTGCGGACTGGATCGTGGGGATCGGTGCCGGGCGGCTGCCGGCGCGCTATGCCGAGGCGACGCCGCACGACGAGTTTTCGGGCAGCTTGCGCGCCGTGTCTGCCGCTGCCGGCGCATGGCCATCGTTCCTGCGGCTCGCCGGCCCGCGGCGCCGCGAGTCGCTCGGCGGCCTGTTCGCCGCGACGCAGCGCGTGACACTCCGTCGGCACACGCGGTACATGGTCGATCTCGCGGTCCGCGCCGCAGTCGAGACCGAACTCGAGGTCGCGGTCTGCGAGATGCGCCTGCTCTACTTCCGCCGTTGTCAGTCGCGTGGCGTCGTCGTCGGCGCCACATCGGGCGACGCGTGGGCGCACGTGCAGCTACCGCTTCTCGGACCGTCGCTCGATCCGGGGCGGTGGTTCGCGCCGCGCTCGGGCGTGCTTGCGCTGTCCGTCGCGAACGCCGGAGGCGTCGTCGACGTGACCGACATCGTGCTGCGCGCCGACGGCGATCCGGCGGTCCTCACGCGCAATGCGCGCTTCGCCGACGGCCTGGCCGGCTGGTTCCCGCTCGCGCAGCGCAACTTCGTGCCGTGGCACATCGACAACTTCGTGCTCGAAACGCTCATCGAACGCGGGCTCTCGGGCTTGCTCACCGCCGCCACGCTCGTCGGCCTGGCGCTGGTGGCGAGCCTGCGGATCGGGATCGGCGGTCCGGCGGAGCGGCCGTTCGTCGGCGCGGCGATCGTCGCGGTGCTGCTCGTCGGGGCGGTGAGCAGCGTGCAGGACGCACCGCGCGTCGCATTCCAGTTCTGGCTGCTGGTGCTCGTGGCGGCGCACTTCCGCAGTGCGCAACTTTCCACGACCGGGTGTGCCGCGTCGCTCGCTGCAGCGACGGACCTGTCTCGAGCCGATCGATCGATCGGCCCCGCGGATATAGTTCCGCCGCCCCGCCACCCGCCCCACGCCGACCCGCCATGAAAATCCTCGTCACCGGCGCTGCAGGCTTCATCGGGATGCACGTCACGCAACGCCTGCTCGCCCGCGGCGACACGGTGGTCGGCCTCGACAACCTCAACGACTACTACGACCCGCAACTCAAGCGCGACCGCCTGGCGCGGCTGCAGCCGCACTCCGGGTTTCGATTTGTCGAAATGGATGTCGCCGATCGGGACGGCACTGCGCGGCTGTTCGTGACGGAACGCTTCGATCGCGTGGTCCATCTCGCCGCGCAGGCCGGCGTGCGCTATTCGCTCGTCAATCCGCACGCCTACATCGACAGCAACATCGTCGGCTTCACCAACATCCTGGAGGGCTGCCGCCACGCGGGCGTCGAGCACCTCGCGTACGCCTCGAGCTCGAGCGTGTACGGCAGCAACACGAAGATGCCGTTCTCGGAGGTCGACAACATCGATCATCCGGTGAGCCTCTACGCGGCGTCGAAAAAGGCCAACGAGCTGATGGCGCACACCTACAGCCATCTGTTCGGCCTGCCGACGACCGGCCTGCGCTTCTTCACGGTCTATGGGCCCTGGGGCCGGCCGGACATGGCGCTCTTCCTGTTCACCAAGGCGATCCTGGAAGGCCGGCCGATCGACGTCTTCAATCACGGTCGGATGATGCGCGACTTCACGTTCATCGACGACATCGCCGAAGGCGTCGTGCGCGTGCTCGACCGGCCCGCGACGCCCGATCCGGCCATCGACGCACGCGCGCCAAACGCGGCGACCGGCAACGTGCCGTACCGCGTCTTCAACATCGGCAATCACGATCCGGTGCCGCTTCTCGAATTCATCGAGGCCATCGAACAGGCGCTCGGCCGGACGGCGACGAAGAACTTCCTCCCATTACAGGACGGCGACGTCCCGGCGACGCATGCCGACGTCTCGCGCCTGGCCGAGTGGACCGGGTTCAAGCCGCGAACCCCGGTGCGCGAGGGCGTCGCGCGTTTCGTGGCGTGGTACCGCGACTATTTCGCAGTGTGACCGGCGCGGCCCTTTCCGGGCTGCCGTGAAAGGAACGACTCCCATGACCACGATCGCCGTCATCGGCCTCGGCTACGTCGGCTTGCCGCTCGCCGTCGAGTTCGGCAAGAAGTTCAGGACACTCGGCTTCGACCTGTCCGCGTCCAAGATCGCGGCCTACGAGCGCCATGTCGACCCGACGGGCGAAGTCGCGACCGAGGACCTCCGGGCAGCGACCGGCCTCACCTGCAGCACCGACCCGGCGGTCATCGGCGAGGCCGACTTCATCGTCGTCGCCGTGCCGACACCAGTCGACGACGCGCACCAGCCCGACTTCACACCGCTCGTGAAGTCGTCGGAAAGCGTCGGCCGGCATCTGAAGCGTGGCGCGATCGTCGTCTTCGAGTCGACCGTCTACCCCGGGGCGACGGAAGAGGTCTGCATTCCGATCATCGAGAAGCACTCGGGACTGAAGTGGAAGACGGACTTCTTCGTCGGCTACAGCCCCGAGCGCATCAACCCGGGCGACAAGGAGCGCACGGTCACGAAGATCACCAAGGTGGTGTCGGGCGACACGCCGGAAACGCTCCAGACGGTCGCCGAGATCTACGGCGCCATCATCACCGCCGGCGTGTACCGGGCGAGCAGCATCAAGGTCGCAGAAGCAGCGAAGGTGATCGAGAACACCCAGCGCGATCTCAACATCGCGTTGATGAACGAGCTCTCGGTGATCTTCCACCGGATCGGCATCGACACGCTCGAGGTGCTGCAGGCGGCCGGGACCAAGTGGAATTTCATGCCGTTCCGACCGGGGCTGGTCGGTGGCCACTGCATCGGCGTCGATCCCTACTATCTGACGCACAAGGCCGAGATGCTCGGCTACACACCGCAGGTGATCCTCGCCGGTCGACGCATCAACGACGGAATGGGCAAGTTCATCGCCGAGCAGACCGTCAAGCAGATGATCTCGCGCGACCATCAGGTCAAGGGCGCGAACGTGATCGTCCTCGGCATGACCTTCAAGGAGAACTGCCCGGACCTGCGCAACAGCAAGGTGATCGACGTCGTGCGCGAGCTGCGGAGCTTCGGCGTCAACGTGTTCGTGCATGATCCGATCGCCGACTCGGTGGACTGCGAGCACGAGTACGGCGTTGCTCTGACGCCCTGGAACGACTTGCCGCCGGCGTGCGCCATCGTCGCGGCGGTGTCGCATGCGCACTATCTGGAGATGGCGCCGGCGGCATTGGCTGCGCGCCTGGTTCCCGGCGGCGTGTTCACGGATGTGAAAAGCGCCTATCCGCCCGCGGCGATCAAGGCAGCCGGGGCGCATCTCTGGCGTCTTTGACACTGCCGTGTCACATCCGTGCCGCTTTCCGGGCGGCTTGCCAATCGGACGAACAGCCGTTACAACGTCTCGCTTTGTAAACGACTGTTTCTCGATGGCTCGCCGGAACGGTTCACCGTGGATGAAACGCTGGCCGAAGCTCGTGCGATGTGGCGGTGCCGCTGTGGCCACGATCGTCGCCCTGGCACATGCCGTCGCCGTGCCCACGGACGGTGGCACTGCGGCTGGGTCGACGACGATGTCGACGCTTCTGACACCGGCGCCAGTCCTTGCGGCCGGCGCCGGCATGCCTTCGGCGGAATCAGGCGGTTCCCGCCCCGAAGCCGTGCTCGATTCGGCCGCCGCCGACATGCCGGTGAGCGCCACCGCACTGCCGCGCCATGCCACCGCAGCGCCCGTGCTCGACGATGTTCCTGACGTCGCGGTATGCGATGTCGTCTCGGCCGTGGTGCGCGCGACCGGTACCGCGCTGCCGTGGCTGCATTTCGGACCACGCCCGCAGGCCGATGTCGCGCCGGGTCGCGAGACGAACCTCGAGGCGGTGCATCGCGCCACGCTGTCCAGCGTCAGACGCGAGGCCCAGGAGGGTGAACGGTCGGTCGGCCAAGGCGCCGGCGCCGCGCCGGTCGATCTGGCACGTGAAGCGCTCGAACTCGCGAGCGATCTTCTTTTCCATCCGTTGACCTGGATCCTGGGCTTGCCGGCGCTCTTGGCCGGCTTCGTGCTTGCAATGTTGCGTCAACGCCGGAAGTAGGGCGAAAAGCGCTGATAGACGTGTCGATTCGCTCGCCACGCCAGTCCCCGAGGTCGGATGGGGCGTCGTCGCAATCGCTTACAGGCGGGCCGATCGGAGACGGCACACTGCCAGCAGGCGGCCCTCACGGGTCTCGGGTGGTCAAAGGATTGAGTCCAATGAATCGAAAATCGGGTCACGGCGCAGCTGTCGAATCGCACCCGCATCTGCGGTCGCTGCTCGCCGACATGGCGGAACCCGCGGCGCGGGGCGCCCGAAGCGATGGCGACGCTCCGTTCTTCCGCATCCGTGCTGCCGACTCGTCGGGCGAGCGCAGTTCCGCGAACATCCTGATCGACAAGATGTATGCGACCCGGGGCTACCGCACGACGGCGTTACCGGAGCAGGAGACGCCGAATCTGATCACGCTCGTGGCGAGCGACCACCAGGCAACGATCGGCACGCTCACCATCGGCTTCGACTCGGGCGATGGCTTGATGGTCGACGACCTCTTTCCCGACGAGGTCCGCCGGTTGCGTGACGGCGGTCGCAAGGTCTGCGAGTTCACCAAGCTCGCGATGGACAGCGTCGTGCGCTCGAAGCGCGTGCTCGCCGCGCTTTTCAACGTCGCCTACATTTATGCGCACCGCATCAAGGGTGCCGACGATCTGCTGATCGAGGTGAATCCGCGCCACGTCCGCTACTACGAAGCGATGCTCGGTTTCACCGCGATCGGTCCGCGACGACTCAACCGACGCGTCAACGCGCCGGCCGTCCTCCTGTCGCTCGACCTGCAGCACTGCCGCGAGCAGATCGA
Organism: uncultured Rhizobacter sp.; assembly: GCA_964249855.1. GTDB lineage: Bacteria > Pseudomonadota > Gammaproteobacteria > Burkholderiales > Burkholderiaceae_C > LMDS01. Next base: position 64,668 of record CAXUDL010000026.1, read on the forward strand.
GCGCTTCGGCGGCCGACCCGAGCTCGCGGACCAGGTGCGGTCGATCTATCCGTACTCGTTCTCGCAGCGCGAGGAGGCAGGCATCATCGCGCGTCTTTGCCGTACGCAGATCGAGGCGACGCAGGTGTTCGGCGTCGAGCCGGAAGAGGGCGGCGGCCTGCCGTCCGGACGGCTTGGCTTCCATGACGGCCGTCGCCTTGCCAGCGGCATCGGTCGCGGAATGGCCGCACAGTCACGCGCGACGGCTTGACCCGGTTGCGGGTCGGCGCGCCCGCCTGGCGGCACGCGGCCGGAGGCCGCTGGTATTTCATCAATTCATCGAATTGATTGATCAGCGGTTCTCCGCAGAATCGTGTGCACCCGGCGCCTGCCGGACGCGACGCAGTCCGGTGCTGCGCACCAGTGGAGACCTCCCCTGACCCTATCCTTCCGCGTTGCGGTCGCAGCCTGCCGCTGGCCACCCGTTCCGGTGCACTCGCGGCCGTCGCGGCCGCGGCGTTCGCCGGCTCGGTGGCCGCGGCCGACGCGCCGGTGATCGGCCTCATCACGAAGACCGAGACCAACCCGTTCTCGTAAAGACGAAGGAAGGCGCACAGGCCGCGGCAGCGGCCAAGGGTGCGAAGCTCCTGAGCGCAGCGGGCAAGGCCGACAGCGACAACGCGGGCCAGGTCGCCGCGATCGAGAACATGATCGCCGGCGGGGCGAAGATTCTGATCACGCCGAACGATTCGAAGGCGATCGTGCCGCGGTCAAGAAGACGCAAGCCCAGGGCGTGATGTTCGTCGCCCTTGACAGCCCGGCCGACCCTCCCGACGCGACCGACGCGCTCTTCGCGACCGACAACGACATGGCCGGCCGGCTGATCGGCGAGTACGCGAAAGCCGCCATGGCCGGCAAGCCGGTGGGATCGCGACGCTCGACCTCTTCCCCGGCCACCCCGTCGGCGCGCAGCGCCACAACGGCCTCATGGCGGGTTACGGCCTGTCAGCCCTTGATGCCAAGAGCAACGAGTTGTCGGCCGCGCCCGACATCGTCCGCATGACCGACAGCTACGGCGACCCGGCGAAGGGGCAGACGGCGATGGAGAACTGCCTGCAGAAGAATCCGGACATCAACCTCGTCCCTACGATCAACGAACCAGCCGCGCTCGGTGCCTTTCAGACGTTGAAGGCCGAAGAAAGGACAAGGGTCGTCATCGTCTCGGTCGACGGGGGTTGTGCCGGCGTGAAGAACGTCAAGGCGGGCGTCATCGCGGCGACTTCGCAGCAGTACCCGCTCAAGATGGCGACGATGGGCGTCGATGCCGGGGTCGAGTACGCGAAGGGCGGCAAGAAGGTCAAGGGCTCCACCGACACCGGCGTGACGCTCATCACCGACAGGCCGATGGCGGGCGTCCCGAGCAAGGACACGAAGGTCGGCACCGACCTCTGCTGGGGCAACAAGTAACGGCGTCGGCGTCGTGTCGAACGCTGCGGCGGTGCGGCCGCGTCCCGCCGGGATTCGGGAGGTCGCATGACCACGGCCAAGACCTCGCGGCTCCCGCCGATCGCGACGCTCGGCCCGCTCATCGCTCTGCTGCTCGCCGTCGGGTTCTTCACGACCAGAGCGACCGCTTCCTGTCGGTCCGGAACTTCTCGCTGATCCTGCAGCAGGTGATGGTCGTCGGCACGATCGCGATTGGCCAGACGCTCATCATCCTCACCGCCGGCATCGATCTATCGTGCGGCATGGTGATGGCGCTCGGCGGCATCGTGATGACGAAGCTCGCGGTCGCGAACGGCCTGCCCGTCGCGCTCGCGATCGTTTGCGGCCTGCTCGTGTGCATGGCGTTCGGACTCGTCGACGGGCTGCTCGTCACGCGCATCAGGCTGCCGCCATTCATCGTCACGCTCGGCACGATGAACATCGCGTTCGCCGTCACGCAGCTCTATTCCGGCGCGCAGACGATCACCGACCTGCCGCCGTCGATGACCTTCTTCGGCAACACGGTCGCGGTGGGCGGCGCCGCGATCAACCTCGGCACCGTCTTCATGGTGCTGCTCTACGGCTTCATGTGGTGGGGCCTGCGCGAGACCCAGCCCGGCCGTCGCGTCTACGCCGTCGGCAACAACCCCGAGGCGACGCGGCTGACCGGCATCGCCACCGACCGCGTGCTGCTCTCGGTCTATGTCGTCGCCGGACTCTTCTACGACGTCGCGGCGCTGCTGTCGGTGTCGCGCACCGGCGTCGGCGACCCGAACGCCGGGCAGACCGAGAACCTCGACGCGATCACCGCGGTCGTGCTCGGCGGCACCAGCCTCTTCGGCGGCCGCGGCATCGTCCTCGGCAGCCTGCTCGGCGCGGTCATCGTCGGGGTCTTCCGCAACGGCCTGACGTTGATGGGCGTGCCCTCGGTCTACCAGGTGCTGATCACCGGCGTGCTGGTGATCCTCGCGGTCACGACCGACCAGCTGTCGCGCAAAGGAGCGCGTTGATGACGACGCCCCATCCGACGCCCCTCGTCATGGAGGCCCGTGGCCTCGTCAAGCGTTACGGCCAGGTCACCGCGCTCGACGGCGCCGACTTCGAGCTGCGCGCCGGCGAGATCATGGCGGTCATCGGCGACAACGGCGCGGGCAAGTCGTCGCTGATCGAGGCGCTGTCCGGCGCGACCATCCCAGACGAGGGCTCGATCCTGCTCGACGGGAGGCTGATCCACTTCAAGTCGCCGATCGACGCACGTCGCGAAGGCATCGAAACGGTCTACCAGGACCTTGCCGTGGCGCCTGCGATGACGATCGCCGAGAACCTCTTCATGGGCCGCGAGATCATTCGAAAAGGCTTCTTCTCGCGCCTCTTCCGCGTCATCGACAAGAAGAAGATGCTCGAGGAGAGCATCGCGCGGATGAACGATCTCAAGGTCGGCATCCACTCGATGACGCAGGCGGTCGAGACGCTCTCGGGCGGCCAGCGGCAGTGCGTCGCGGTGGCCCGCAGCGCCGCGTTCGCACGCCACGTCGTGATCCTGAAAGAACCGACCGCGGCGCTCGGCGTCAAGGAAGGCAACATGGTGCTCGAACTGATCCGGCGCGTCCGCGACAAGGGCCTGCCGGTGATCCTCATCAGCCACAACATGCCGCACGTGTTCGAGATCGCCGACCGCATCCACATTGCACGGCTCGGCAAGCGCGCGTGCATCGTCAACCCGAAGAACATCAGCATGAGCGACGCCGTCGCGGTGATGACCGGCGCGATGCGCGCCGACGAGCTGCCGTCGCAGGCGCTCGCCTGACGTCGGGCATGCGCGACCCGTGGAGACCGGCACCGCGCGCCGCGCATTGCCGCCCTGCGATGACGGTAATTCCCGCCGGCGCTCCCGAGTCGCGGTTGCGGCCGCGCGGCTGAAATCAGCCCGGCATGCGCGAGTCGAACGAGCGGGTCGTTAGAACCGCGCCCGGCGCTTCGGTCAGCGCCAATCGTTCACGCGCAATCCGGGCACTCGGCGAGAAGGTCGTCGCCCGTCGCCGGATCGACGCCGCGGTCGACGATCGAGTGCCCCCGGCATGTCGAACAGAACGACCCGGACGGCGCCGCCAACCCTCGCCACTGGCCGGCCGGCCGATCGCTGGGCGCAGTCTGGCGGGCCGCCTGCTCGGGCGTGCGGGCATCGCGCAGCCAGGTCCTGCCGGTCCAGCAGGCGTACGGCCCCGCAGGCGCAGCGCGTTGATACACGCCTTCCTCCCAGGGTCGCAGCACGGCCGGCTGCCAGGCGGACAGCGCATGGCTCACGGCGCCGATGCGGATCGATCCGCCGCTCATGCCACGCGCTGGTCGCCGCGCCGTGTCACGCAGAGCTGCCGCCCTGCTTGGGGCGCTTGCCCGGCGACTTCTTGTGGTTGGTCGCCGAGCCGCGTTCCTTGCTGCTCTGCTGGCCCTTGGGCTTGGGCGAACGCAAGTCCTTGAGCGGCGTCTGGGCCGGGCCGTCCTGCTTCTTGACGAGTTGACTCATGAAAACCTGCTCCGTGGACCTCGATCGAGGCGGTTGTGGACTGTCGCCCCACGGCTTCGCGGCGGCCGTAGGGCGAGGGCCCGGTCGCACGTCGGAGCCCGATGTCGGCACGGGCGCGTCGGCCGTCCTACAGGGCGAAGCCGCGTCCGCCGATGCGCAGTGGCGGACGTGCGTTCTACAGTCGAGCGCGACGGGCCGGTGGGCCCGAAGGAGGAGCGATGCCGCGCGTCATCTGGAAGGGAGCGATCAGCTTCGGGCTCGTCCACGTGCCCGTGGCGCTCTATCCGGCGTCCGCCGAGACCGGCATCGACTTCGACTGGCTCGACAAGCGTTCGATGGATCCGGTCGGCTACAAGCGCGTCAACAAGCGCACCGGCAAGGAGATCGAGCGTGAACACATCGTCAAGGGCGTGAAGGTGGAGGGCGGCGATTACGTCATCTTGAGCGAGGACGAGATCAAGGCGGCGTATCCGAAGACGACGCAGACGATCGAGAT
>CAXUDL010000027.1:0-68963 GCA_964249855.1 uncultured Rhizobacter sp.
GGTCACGGTCATGGACACGGCCACGTGGAGGCACCGCGGCACGAGCACGAGCACGGGCACGGGCACGGGCACGAGCACGAGCCGGCGCAGGAGCACGGCCACGAGCACGAGCAGGTCGACGTACCTCGGCACGAACCTGGACCCGCACACGGCCATGGGCACGACCGTCGCCGAGAGCCGGAACCCGGCGCCGCCGAGGCGGCTGCCGGCGGCCGAGGGCTCGAACTCGCGCCTGCGCAGCGCAGCGAGCCGGAGCACCGGCCCGCTGCGGCCGCTGCGGCCACCCCCCACGTCCACGGCCCCGGCTGCGGCCACTCCCACGCGTGAGCCGACCGGGCCGACACCGCAGCGCCGCGGCGCCGCCACTCGCGGCGGGCGCCCTGCTGCAGCTCATGTGGCTCGCCTCGCCGGCGCTGCCGGTGGGGGGCTTCAGCTACTCCGAAGCACTCGAGTCCGCGGTCGAGTCGGGCCGTGTCGACGGCGAAGCGACCGCCGCCGCCTGGCTCGCCGATCAGCTGGTGCTCGGCCTCGGCCGCTCGGACCTCGCGGTCGTCGCGAAGGCGTTCGGCGCCTGGCGCCGTCGCGACCTCGGCCATGTCGCGGCGCTCAACGACTGGGTCGTCGCGACGCGCGAATCGAGCGAATTCCGCCTGCAGACCGAGCAGACGGGCCGCTCGCTCGTCGAGTGGCTGCGCAACCGCGGCGGGGCGGTCGACGACCGGGTGGCGCTCGCCAAGGCGCTGAACCCGGCGCCGACATGGCCGGTCGTGTTCGCGCTCGCTGCCGTGCAGACCGGCGCGCCGCTGCGCGAATCGCTGCTCGCGTTCGCCTTCTGCTGGGCCGAGAACCTGGTGCAGGCCGCGCTGAAGTCGGTGCCGCTCGGCCAGGCCGCGGGCCAGCGGGTGCTCGCGGCGGTCTCGGCACGCATTCCGGACACCGTCGACGCCGCCATGCACTTGCCCGAGAGCGAGCGCCAGGCCTTCCTGCCGATGCTCGCGATCGTGTCGGCGCAGCACGAGACGCAATATTCGCGACTCTTCCGGTCCTGACCGACCCGCGCGCCGCATGCCCCGCAACGTCGAGATCAAGGCGCGCCTCGCGGCGTCCGGCCGCGGCAGCCTCGATGCCGTGCGACCGCTCGCCGCAGCGCTCGCCGCCGGCCCGGCCGAACGGCTCGACCAGGACGACACCTTCTTCGCTTGTCGCGACGGCCGGCTCAAGCTCCGCGTCTTCGGCGGTGGCGCCGTCGCCGAGCTGATCGCCTACCGTCGCGCCGACGCCGAGGGCCCGAAGACGTCCGACTACCGGATCGCCCCGGTCGCCGACGCCGACGCGCTCCGCGCGACGCTCGCCCATGCGCTCGGCGCCACCGGCCGCGTCGTCAAGCAGCGCACGCTCTATCTCGTCGGCCGCACGCGCGTCCACCTCGACCGCGTCGAAGGCCTCGGCGACTTCCTCGAGCTCGAGGTCGTGCTCGCCGACGACGAGCCGGACGCAGCCGGCGAGACCGAAGCCGCGACGCTGCTCGGGCGCCTCGGCATCGATCCGCGGCAACGCGTCCGCGGTGCGTATGTCGACCTGCTCGCGGCCGCCATAATCGATCGATGACGACCGCCCTGCACCACATCGCCGGCCGCACGCGCAGGCTCCCGCCGCTGCGCGTCGGCGTCGGCGGCCCGGTCGGCTCGGGCAAGACGACACTCGTCGAGATGCTGTGCAAGGCGATGCGCGACCGCCACGACCTCGTCGTCGTCACCAACGACATCTACACCAAGGAAGACCAGCGGCTGCTGACCGTCGCCGGCGCGCTCGACGCCGAGCGCATCATGGGCGTCGAGACCGGCGGCTGCCCGCACACCGCGATCCGCGAGGACGCATCGATCAACCTCGAGGCGGTCGACCGCATGCTCGAGAAATTTCCGAACGCCGACATCGTCTTCATCGAGAGCGGCGGCGACAACCTCGCGGCCACCTTCAGCCCCGAGCTCTCCGACCTCACGCTCTACGTCATCGACGTCGCCGCCGGCGAGAAGATCCCGCGCAAGGGCGGCCCCGGCATCACGAAGAGCGATCTCTTCGTCATCAACAAGACCGACCTCGCGCCGCACGTGGGCGCCGACCTCTCGGTGATGGAAGCCGACACCCGCCGCATGCGCGGTACCCGGCCGTTCGTGATGACGAACCTGAAGACGAAGGACGGCCTGGCGGACGTCGTCGCCTTCATCGAGAAGCGCGGCCTGCTGACGGCCTGAGCCGATGCGGATGCGGATGCTGCCGCTGCGCCTCCGACCCGGCGACGACCTGCGCGAGGCATTGCAGCGCGCCGTCGCGGTCGAAGGCGTCGAGGCCGCCTTCGTCGTCAGCGGCATCGGCAGCCTGACGACCGCGGCGATCCGCTATGCCGGCGCGTCGCGGCCGACGCTCCTGCGCGGTGATCTCGAGATCGTGAGCCTCGCCGGAAGCGTCGCACCGGGCGGGTGCCACCTGCACGTCGCCGTCGCCGATACCGACGGCGAGGTCCGCGGCGGCCATGTGGCGCCGGGCTGCAGCGTGCGCACGACCGCCGAGGTGCTGCTCGCGCTGCTGCCCGAGTGGCGCTTCGACCGCACGCTCGATCCGGCGACGGGCTACCCCGAGCTGACGGTCACGCCGCGCTGACGACCCTCAGCGGATCGCGTTGAGCCCGCCGAGCGCCTTCACCGCGCCGGCGCCCATCGCCGCGCCGAAGCGCTTGGCGAGCCGCTCGGCCACGTTCTCCTTCGGCGTGTAGTCGATGACCTCGTCGGCCTTGACGACCTCGCGTGCGACTTGGTCGAGGCTGCCGAGATGGTCGATCAGGCCGAGCTCGAGCGCCTGCTGGCCGTTCCAGAACAGGCCGCTGAACATGTCCGGCGTTTCCTTCAGCCGCGTGCCGCGGCCCTGGCGCACGACACCGATGAACTGCTGGTGGATCTGGTCGAGCATCGTCTGCAGGAAGGCGCGCTGCTCGGGCGGCAGCGGCGAGAACGGGTCGCCGATGCCCTTGTTCCTGCCGGCAGTGAGCAGCCGGCGCTCGACGCCGAGCTTCTCGATCAGGCCGGTCGCGCCCCAGCTGTCCATCAGCACGCCGATCGAGCCGACGATCGACGCCTTGTCGGCATAGATCTCGTCCGCAGCGACGGCGATGTAGTAGGCCCCCGACGCACAGGTCTCGTCGACGACCGCGTAGACCTTCTTCTTGTGCAGCGCCTTCAGACGGCGGATCTCGTCGTTGAGGATGCCGGCCTGCACCGGGCTGCCGCCGGGCGAATTGATCCGCAGCACGACCGCCTTGGCGCCGGCGTCCTCGAACGCGGTGCGGATGCCGGGCAACAGGTTGTCGGCGCTCGCCGCCATGCCCTCGCCGATTTCTCCGCGGACCTCGATCAGCGCGGTGTGCGGACCGGCCGGCGCCGTGCCGTGGCCGCGGCCGGCCCAGAGCGAGACCACGACGAAGCCGACCACGAGCAGCCAGAAGATCCGCGAGACCCAGCGCCAGCGGCGTTCGCTGCGCCGGTCGCGCAGATAGTCGCGCGCGAAGCGTTCGGCGACGTCGTCCCAGCCCGCGCGGGGCTCGTTGGATTCGTTGGATGTCATGGGGGGACTTCTTTGCCGAGGACCGGCCGGGTGTCGCGGGAAGGATACCAATAGACCTCGCCGTCGCGCTCCTCCAGGGCGATGCGGGTCAGCGTGCCGCGACCGCAGGGGCCGCCCGCGCAGCGGCCGGTCGCCGGCGCATAGGCCGCGCCGTGCGTTGCGCAGAGGATGAATTCCTTGCGGCTGTCGAGGAACTCGCCGGGCTGCCAGTCCATTTCCATCGGGACGTGCAGGCAGCGGTTGAGGTAGGCGACCGGCACGCCGTCGAAGCGCAGCGCGAACGCGCGGGCGGCCTGGCGGAAGTGCAGCACGTCGAACGAGACCGCGAGGCCCTTTTCCGCGAGCTCGGCAGAGGCGCAGAGCCGCTGCGGCGGCAGCTCGGGCGGCGCCTCAAGCATGCTCGGTCAGCCAGCCGTGCAGATCGGCGATCGACGCGGCGACATGCAAGGGCGCGAACGCGGCGAACTCCGACGGGTCGTGGGCGCCGTACGCGACGGCGACGCTCGCGGTGCCGGCGTTGGCCGCGAGCTGCAGGTCGTGCGTGGTGTCGCCGATCATCAGCGTGCGCGCCGGTGCGGCCGCGAGCGCGTCCATCAATTCGACCAGCATGCGCGGGTCCGGCTTCGACGCCGTCTCGTCGGCGGTGCGCGTCGCGTCGAACAGACCTGCGAGCGCGGAGCGCGAGAGCACGTCGTCGAGCCCGCGCCGCGACTTGCCGGTCGCGACGGCCAGCCGGTGCCCGCGCGCCTTCAGCGTCCGCAGCAGCTCGAGCGCGCCGTCGAAGAACACGACCTCGTGCTGGGCCTTGAAGTAATGGTGCCGGTAGCGGTCGGCGAGATCCCGGTAGCGCTCGCGCGGCAGGTCGGGCGCGGCGTGCTGCAGCGCTTCGATCAGCCCCATGCCGATCACGAAGCTCGCGTCGCGGTCGCTCGGCACGCGGATCTCGAGGTCGGCGCAGGCGGCCTGGATGCAGCGGGTGATCAGCGCCGTCGAGTCGAAGAGCGTGCCGTCCCAGTCGAACACGATCAGGTCGAAGCTTTGGTGCGCGGTCATGGAGCGTGCGCGGCGAGCGCCCGGAGCAAGGCCTCGCATTCTGCCGGGAGCGGTGCGTCGAGCTCGACGGACGAGCCGGTGCCCGGATGCGTGAAACGGAGATGCCGTGCGTGCAGGAACATCCGCTCGAAGCGGCAGCCCGGCACACGCTCGCCGCGGGCAAGCGACTTGTTGAGCGCGAAGTCGCCGTACTTCTCGTCGCCGACGATCGGATGGCTTTCGTGGGTGAGGTGGACGCGGATCTGGTGCGTCCGACCGGTCTTGATCGTCACGTCGAGCAGGCTGAAGCCCGCGAGCTGCGCGCGCACGTCGACGAGCGTGATCGCGCGCCGGCCGTCGGCCGCGGCCTCGACGCGACGCTCGCCGCCGGCGGTCAGGAACTTGTGCAGCGCCACGTCGACGACCTTCCTGCTCGCCGGCCAGGCGCCGACGACGAGCGCCGCGTAGGTCTTCCGGATCGCCTTCTCGCCGCCGTGCACGCGCAGCTGGTCTTGCAGCGCGACGAGCGCGGAACGCTTCTTGGCGATCAGCAGCAGCCCCGACGTCTCCTTGTCGAGCCGGTGGACGAGCTCGAGGAACTTCGCCGCCGGTCGGGCGCGGCGCAACTGCTCGATGACGCCGAAGCTGACGCCGCTGCCGCCGTGGACGGCGACGCCGGCGGGCTTGTCGATCGCGAGCAGGTGATCGTCCTCCAGGACGACCGCGAACTCACGCGGCGGCGCCGGGCTTCGCTCCGCGGCGCTCTGCGACGTGCGAACCGGCGGCACGCGGATCTCGTCGCCGAGCGCGAGCCGCGTGTCGGCGGCCGCGCGACCCTTGTTGACGCGGACCTCGCCCGAGCGGATGACGCGGTAGACGTGCGCCTTCGGCACGCCCTTGAGCAACTTGACGAGGAAATTGTCGAGCCGCTGGCCGTCGGACGATTCGTCGACGAGGACCCGCGCGACCGCCGGTGCCGCGCCGGCAGCGGGCCGGTCGCCACCCGCTTTGGCGCCTATAATTCCCGGTACCGCGTTGTGCTGCAAGTGTTTGATGCGCAAGAGTTTACCGTTCGGTGGTCGCGACCGACCCGAACGCCGAGCTCGGCGAGCGCATCGCACCTGCCGGCACGGCGCGGCGGCGGGGCGCGAGCCCCGGCCCCTGGTGATGCAACGCACCGGCGCGTGCGGCAGGACCTGTCCCGAAGCGACAGGGCGGCCGACAGCCTCGGCGCGGAAGAGCAAACGAAGAACGAACGCATTCAAAGGTTTCCGGCAGGAGACCGGTTCGCTGAGGCAGCCCGACGACGGCCCGCCGGTCCCAGCCTCCGACTCTTGCCCGCGTCCAACGGACTCCATGCGGACATCGACCGCCCTGCCCCGATCACCGCGCCCCGTGCGTCCGCTGCCCCGGCCAAGAGCCGCGGATGCCGCGGGCGACTGCGGCGCGACAGGGGCGCCGGCCAACGATGTCCAGCGCGCATGCCCGCAACTGCCGCTCCGGCAGCTCGGCACGCGGCGCTCCGCCGAGTTCCCGACCACGCACGCGCCAACGTTGCCGCCCGTCCGGCCGGTCTTCTGACCGCACCGTTCGCAGGCAATCCAGGGCGACACCCTTCGGTTCCTTCGCCGTTTTCTCGTGCATCGATCGTCGCCTTCCGGCAAGGCCGGCGCGACTGCGTGTGATGCACGGCCCGCTCCCACTTCCGAGCGGCCCGGGCGAAGGAGTGGTTTGATGAAACGCATGCTGATCAATGCGACGCAGCCCGAAGAACGGCGCCTCGCGATCGTCGACGGCCAGAAGCTGATGGACTTCGAGACCGAGATCGAAGGCCGCGAACAGCGCAAGGGCAACATCTACAAGGCGGTCGTGACGCGCGTCGAGCCGTCGCTCGAAGCCTGCTTCATCGACTACGGCGAGGACCGCCACGGCTTCCTGCCGTTCAAGGAAATCGCGAAGACCTACTTCCGCGAAGGAGCCTCGACGCGCGACGCGCGCATCCAGGACTGCATCTCGAACGGCCAGGAACTTCTTGTCCAGGTCGAGAAGGAAGAACGCGGCAACAAGGGCGCGGCGCTCACCACCTTCGTCTCGCTCGCCGGCCGCTACCTCGTGCTGATGCCCAACAACCCGCGCGGCGGCGGCGTCTCGCGCCGCATCGAGGGCGAGGACCGCGAGGAACTGAAGGAAAACCTCGACCAGCTCGAGTACCCGAAGGGCATGAGCCTGATCGCCCGCACCGCCGGCATCGGCCGCACCGCGCCCGAGCTGCAGTGGGACTTGAACTACATGCTCAAGCTCTGGACCGCCATCGACGGCGCGGCCAAGGCGGGCAAGGGCGCGTTCCTGATCTACCAGGAGTCGAGCCTCGTCATCCGCGCGATCCGCGACTACTTCACCGCCGACGTCGGCGAGATCCTGATCGACACCGACGACATCTTCGACCAGGCGCAGCAGTTCATGGCGCACGTGATGCCGGAGACGGCGCACAAGGTCAAGCGCTACCGCGACGATGCACCGCTCTTCAGCCGCTTCCAGATCGAGCACCAGATCGAGACGGCGTTCTCGCGCACCGTCAACCTGCCGTCGGGCGGCGCGATCGTCATCGACCACACCGAAGCGCTCGTCTCGGTCGACGTCAATTCGGCGCGCTCGACGCGCGGCTCGGACATCGAGGAGACCGCGACCCGCACGAACCTCGAGGCCGCCGACGAGATCGCGCGCCAGATGCGTCTGCGCGACCTGGGCGGCCTGATCGTCGTCGACTTCATCGACATGGAGGAGTCGAAGAACCGCCGCGAGGTCGAAACCCGCCTGCGCGATGCGCTGCGCCAGGACCGCGCGCGGGTGCAGTTCAGCTCGATCTCGAAGTTCGGCCTGCTCGAGCTCAGCCGCCAGCGCCTGCGCCCGGCGCTCTCCGAAGGCAGCCACATCACCTGCCCGCGTTGCAACGGCACCGGCCACATCCGCGACACCGAGTCCTCGGCCCTGCAGATCCTGCGCATGGTGCAGGAGGAGTCGATGAAGGACAACACCGCCGCCGTGCACGTGCAGGTGCCGGTCGAAGTGACGTCGTTCCTGCTCAACGAGAAGCGCACCGAGATCACCAAGATCGAGCTGAAGCAGCGCGTGACCGTGCTGCTGGTGCCCAACAAGACGCTCGAGACGCCGAATTACCGCCTGGAGCGCCTGCGCCACGATGACCCTCGGCTCGAGAACCTGCAGGCCAGCTACACGATGATCGACGAGCCTGAAGAGGAAGTCGGCATCACGCGGCGCGAGAAGGGCAAGCCGAAGCAGGAGCCGGTCATCAAGGGCATCCTGCCCGAGACGCCGGCACCGATCGCGGCCCCGAAGCCGGCGCCGGTGGTGGTACCGGAGCCTGCTCCGGCACCGGTCGTCGCGGCGCCGCCCGCTCCCGCACCTGCGCCCGCGCCCGCGCCTGCCGGCGCCGGCTTCTTCGGCTGGGTGAAGAGTTTGCTGGGCGGTAGCGCTCCGGCACCGGTCGCCGCGCCGACGCAGTCGCCGGCGATCGTGCCGCCGGCGACGCCGGTCGCTGCGGCCGCTCCTGCAGCCGGCGCGGCACGTGCCGGCGAAGCGCGCGGCGAGCGGTCGGAGCGCGGCGAGCGTCCGAACCGTGGCGAACGTGGCGGCCGCGGCGGCAGCAAGCGCGGCGAAGGCCGCAGCGCCGAAGGCCGGGCGGCTGAAGGCCGCAGTGCCGAGGGCCGCAGCGCCGAAGGCCGGGCGGAAGGTCGCGGCGAGGGCCGAGTGGAGGGTCGCGGCGAGGGCCGGCGTGGCCCGCGCAGCGAACGTGCTCCGGCCGACGGCGTCGCGTTGCCGACCGGCGACGCGGCCGATGCGCCGCGCAACGACGAGCGCCCCGCGCGCGCTCCGCGGGATGAAACCCCACGCGCGCCGCGCGACGACGCCTCGCGCCCGCCGCGCGACGAAGCTGCGCGCCCGGAGCGCGCCGACGGCCGCCGCGGGCCGCGCGCCGAGCGCGAGCCGCGTCGCTCCGAAGCGCTCGACGAGTCGAGCGCCGAAGCCCTGGCCGCGCCGCAGGCGTTGCTGGACGCGACACCGACCGAAGAGGTCGCGGAGAGCGTCGAGGCGACCGGAGAACGCCAAGGCCGTCGCCGCAACCGCCGCGGCGGGCGGTCGCGCGAGCGTGACGACGCGGTCGAGGCAGGCGCCGACGGTACCGGCACGGCCGGCGTCGACGGGGCCGCGCCGGGCATGGACGGCGCGAGTGCCGCGGCCACGGAGCGCACCGGCACCTCCGATGCCGACACGCCGTCGACCACGGTGCAGTCCGAGGCGGCGGCTTCCCGGGACGAGCGCGGCGACGCGCTGCCGGGCGAGGCCGAGTCGGCGTCGACTCCCACGTCGCGTCCGGAGGGCGAAGGGCGGCGCCGCAGCCGAGGCGGCCGTGGCCGTCGCGAACGCGGTGACGAGGTCGCAGCGACCGAAGGCCAGGCCGCGCCAGCCGACGGCGTGATCGGCGCGAGCCCGCTCGCCGCGCAGGCGTTCGCCGACGACGTCGGCTCGGTGGGTGCCGCAGCGCCGCTCGAGCAGCCGCCGGCCGCCGAGCCGATGCCGCTGGCCGAGACCGCCCACGTCGATGTCGACAGCCTGCGCGCCAGCCCGGATGCCGTCCGCCGCGCCGACCGGGCCCCGGCGCTGACCGAGCCGACCACCGCACCGCCGGCCATCGAAGAAAGCGACGCGCCGGTGCCGGTACCGACGGCGAGCGCGGCGTCGCCGGCGCCCGCCGAGGCCGCGACGGCGAGCGAGCCTGCAGCGCCCGCACCGGCCGGGCCGCCCTACGTCCTGCCGATGGACAGTCTGCTCGCGGTCGCCGAGTCGGCCGGCTTGCAGTGGGTCAACTCGGACGCCGAGAAGATCCGCTCGGCGCAGGCCGAGATGGCCGCCGAGGCGCCGCCGGAGCGGGTGCCGCGCGAGCGGCCGCCGGTGCAGGCGCTCGACGACGGTCCGCTGGTGCTCGTCGAGACGAAGAAGGACCTGTCGCAGGTCAAGCTGCCCTTCGAGACCGCGCCGACCGACGCACGGCCGGGCGCCTGACACGAGGCTCGCTCGACACGGCCGCCGGCACACTGCCGGCGGCTTTTTTTCGCCCGCGCGGCGCGCCGGGCAAGCGCGTCAGGGCAGGCGCTCGAGCGAGCTGCGGTACGCCGCGTCGTGCATCAGTTCGTCCCAGGCGAGCGGCGGCGTCTGCGGCAACAGCGCCAGGCGGCGCGCCTCGCTGTCGGGCTCGGGCTGCCACCGGCCTTGCGCCTGCGCCGCGGCCAGGCCGTCGAGCAGCGCGTCGAGGCCGCGACCGCCGGCGAGCGACTGGTTGCAAAGCAGGACGAGATCGCAGCCGGCCTGCAGCGCGAGCGTCGCCGCTTCGGCGAAGTCGAGCCGGCGGCCCTCGAGCGTTCGCGCGCCTTGCATGCTCAGGTCGTCGCTGAAGATGGCGCCGGTGAAGCCGAGCCGCTGGCGCAGGATCTCCCGCAGCCATCGCGGCGAGAAACCGGCCGGCCGGGCGTCGACCTTCGGGTAGACGACGTGCGCCGGCATCACGCTCTTCAGGCTCGTGCCGAGCCAGCCGTAGGGCCGGGCGTCGTCGGCGAGGATCGCGCGCAGGCTGCGCCGATCGACCGGCACGTCGGTGTGGCTGTCGGCACGGACGAAGCCGTGACCGGGAAAGTGCTTGCCGCAAGCCTGCATGCCGCCGAGCAGCAGGCCGTGCATGAGGCTTTTCGCGAGCAGCGTCGCGACGCGTGGATCGCGCGCGAACGCCCGATCTCCGATGACGCCGCTCGCACCGAAGTCGAGGTCGAGCACCGGCGTGAAGCTCAAGCCGACGCCGCAGGCGCGCAGCTCGCTCGCGAGGACGTGGCCGACGGCGGTCGCGGCCTCGGTCGCCCGCATCGCGCCGCTGCCCGGGCCGCCGCGGCCGTCGGCCATCCAGAGCTCGCCGAGCGCGCGCATCGGCGGCAGCACGGTGAAGCCGTCGGTGCGGAAGCGCTGCACCCTGCCGCCTTCCTGATCGACGCAGAGGAGGAGATCCGGGCGCAGCGACTCGATTTCGGCGGTCAGCTCGACGAGCTGGCGGCGGTCGACCCAGTTGCGCGCGAACAGGATGAGGCCGCCGGTCAGCGGATGGGCGATGCGGCGGCGATCGTCGGCATCGAGCGCCGTGCCGGCGATGTCGAGCACGACGGGACTGTGCGTCGGCGGCGGTCGGACGGCAGCGTTCAAGAAGTCGGATCCCGGGTTTCAACGACGACGAAGCTCGCGGCGTAGTCGGCCTCGTCGGTCAGGGTGACATGGGCGCGGAGCTGGCGCGCCTCGAACCAGCGCGCCAGCTCGCCGTGGAGCCGGACCGCGGGCTTGCCGCTCGGCGCGTTGACGATCTCGCAGTCGCGCCAGGTCATCGGCATGCGCATGCCGAGGCCGATCGCCTTCGAGAACGCTTCCTTGGCCGAGAAGCGCGTCGCGAGGAAGCCGACGCCGCGGGCGTCGACGCGGCGGCGACGCTCGCGAAAGACGGCGAGCTCGCTGGGGCCGAGCACGCGCTCGGCGAAGCGGTCGCCGCGGCGCGCGAGCGTCGCCGCGATGCGGCGCATGTCGCAGAGGTCGGTGCCGATGCCGTAGATCACGCGGCGCCCGCCGCCGCATGGATGCAGCGCAGGTAGTCGAGCACGGTCTCGCGGTAGCCGAACTCGAGCGCATCGGCGACGAGCGCGTGGCCGATCGAAACCTCGGCGACGCCGGGCACGGCACGCAGGAACGGCGCGAGGTTGTCGCGGTTCAGGTCGTGGCCGGCGTTGACGCCGAGGCCCTCGGCGATCGCCGCACGGGCGGTGTCGGTGAAGCGGGCGAGGACCGATTCCTCGTCCGCACCGCCGAACGCCCGCGCATAGCTCTCGGTGTAGAGCTCGACACGGTCGGCACCGAGCACGCGGACCGCGGCCATCGCGTCGGGCAGCGGGTCCATGAAGAGGCTCACGCGCACGCCGAGCGACCTTGCTTCGTCGATCAGCGGTGCCAGCCGCGCGGCGTCCTGGGGCAGTCGCCAGCCGTGGTCGGACGTGACCTGCTCGACGCTGTCGGGCACGAAGGTGCACTGCTGCGGCCGCACGGCGCGGACGATGTCCATCAGGTTGTGGAACGGGTTGCCCTCGATGTTGTATTCGGCCTGCGGCCAGGCCTGCAGCAGTGCGGCGAGCTCGTGGACGTCGCTCGCGCGGATGTGCCGTTCGTCCGGCCGCGGATGCACGGTGATGCCCTGGGCGCCGGCCTCGAGACACATCGTCGCGGCGCGGACGACGCTCGGGATGCCGATCGTGCGGGTGTTGCGCAGCAGTGCGACCTTGTTGACGTTGACCGACAGCGCGGTGAAGCCGCGATGCGCGTCGACGCCGGTGGTGACGAGTGGATTCATGGCGGCCCGGCTAGAGGTTCTGCAACGCCCGCATCACCTCGCGGGTGCGGAGCTGCGATGCGCCGAGATGGTATTGCAGGACGCCGCGCAGCACGGCCTTCAGCGCCGGGCCGCTCGCGGCGCACGCCTGCTGCAGGGCAGCCAGGCTGCCGTGCTGCAGGGCCGCTTGCAGACCGAGCAGCGCGGCACCGCGCACGGCGGCTTCCGGCGCGTCCGCCGGCACGACGCCGGCATCCGGCCGCAGCGCGTGACCGGCTTCGGCCGCCACCGGCTGCTGCGTCGCGGTGACCACGCTCAGGTCCGGCAGCAGCCCGATCTCCCGCAACAGGACCAGCTCGAACGCGCGGAGCGCGGCGCCCACCGCCGCGTCCTCGCCCGGACCGAGCGACGGCAAGGTCGCCGCGTAGACGTCGAACAGCGCGGGATGCGGATCGTGGCGGCCGATCAGCTTCATCAGCAGCTCGTTGAGGTAGAAGCCGTTGAAGAGCGCCGCACCGGTCGGCATGGGGCCGCCGCCGGCCCATTCGGCGGCACGCAGCGTCTGGATCTCGCCTGCGTCGGCGTCGGTCGCGAGCCGGGTGACGGAGACGCTGAGGCGCTGGAACGGCAGCAGCACCGAGCGGAGCTGCGAGAACGGCCGCCGCGCGCCCTTGGCGGCGACCGCGATGCGGCCCTGTTCGCGGGTGAAGACATCGAGGATCAGGCTCGACTCGCTCCATTCGTAGCGGTGCAGCACGTAGGCCGCGAGCGGCGCCGCCGGGCCGCGCCGCGGGCCGGCACGCGTTGCCACCGCTCGGCCGCTCAGAGTCTTACTCGTAGCCGTACGACCGCAGATGCGCTTCGTCGTCCGCCCAGCCCGAACGGACCTTGACCCAGATCTCGACGAAGACCTTGGCGTCCAGCAGCCGCTCGAGCTCCTGGCGCGCTTCGGAGCCGATGCGCTTGAGCCGCTCGCCGCCATTGCCGATCACCATGCCCTTGTGCGCATCGCGCTCGACGACGATCGTGGCCGCGATGCGGCGCAGGCCGCCCTCCTCCTCGTACTTGTCGATGACGACGGTCGAGGTGTAGGGCAGTTCGTCGCCGGTCAGCCGGAAGAGCTTCTCGCGGATGAGCTCGCTCGCGAGGAAGCGGTCGCTGCGATCGGTTAGCGCGTCTTGCTCGTAGGCCCACGGCTGCACGGGAAGGTAGGGCTCGAGGATGCCGAGCAGGCGGGTCGCATCGGCCTCCTTGCGCGCCGACAGCGGAACGAACTCGGCGAAGGCATGGCGCGCCTGCATCGCCTTCAACCACGGCGCGAGCTCGGCGCGGCGCTGCACGGCGTCGAGCTTGTTCGCGATCAGGAACGACGGCTTGCCGGGCGGCAGCAACGCGAGCACCTTGGCGTCGTCGAGGCCGAAGCGGCCCGCCTCGACGACGAAGAGCACGAGGTCGACGTCCGACAGCACGCTTTGCACCGTGCGGTTCAGGTTGCGGTTCAACGCCGCGCCGTGCCGGGTCTGGAAGCCCGGCGTGTCGACGAAGACGAACTGCGCGGCGCCGCTGCTCCGAATGCCGGTGATGCGGTGGCGCGTCGTCTGCGCCTTGTCGGAAGTGATGCTGACCTTCTGGCCCACGAGCATGTTGAGCAGCGTCGACTTGCCGACGTTGGGCCGGCCGACGATCGCGACGAGGCCGCAGCGCGTCGGCGCGGGGGCGCTGGAGTCGTCGTCGGCCACCGGCGTCGTCACGACTGCAGCGGGCCGCCGGGTTTGTCGCTGCTCTTGAGCGCGTCGAGCATGCGGCGCGCGGCTTCCTGCTCGGCGACGCGTCGCGACCGGCCCTCGCCCGATTCGACGAGGTGCAACGCGGGCACGGCGCACTCGACCTCGAAGGTCTGGGCATGCGCCTGGCCGCGCGTCGCGGCGATGCGGTAGGTCGGCACCGGCAGGCGCCGCGCCTGCAGCCATTCCTGCAGCTCGGTCTTCGCGTCCTTGGTCCAGCTCGCGACATCGGTCGTCACGATGACTTCGCCGAAGAGGCGCTGGACGACGCCGCGCGCCGCGTCGAAGCCGCCGTCGACGAATGCAGCGCCGATCAGCGCCTCGAGCGCGTCGGCGAGGATCGATGCCCGCTGAGCGCCGCCGCCACGCGCCTCGCCCTCGCCGAGGCTGAGCACCTCCGGCAGGCCGAGCTGGACTGCGACGCGGTGGAGGCTGTCCTCGCGCACGAGGTGGGCGCGGACGCGCGTGAGGTCACCTTCGTCGGAGCCGGCGAAGCGCTCGAAGAGCAGCGCCGAGATCGCGAGGCTCAGGACGGCGTCGCCGAGGAATTCGAGACGCTCGTTGTGATCGGAGCCGAAGCTGCGGTGCGTCAGCGCACGCCGGATCAACAGGACATCGGCGAAGCGGTGGCCGATGCGTTCCTGCAATGCGTCTCGTCGGTTGTCCATGAAGCTCGATCCTGCAAGAGCGGGGCGCAATGACTCGGAGCCGAAGCGGCGCCTTCAGTTCGACCGTCCTTCGTACTTGATGAGCAGGAAGACGGGGCTGACCAGCTCGATCTCCTTGTCGTAGGCGAAGCTGATCACGACCTTGTCGTTTTCCTTGGTCACCGCGAGATCCTTGCCCTTGATCGACTGGATCGAGTATTCGATCGACGCCGTGCGGTCGAACGCGGCGCGGATCTCGGGAACGGTCGTCGCGTTCTCGTTGGCGATCTTGGTGACCGCCTTCTTGATGGTGAAGTATTCGTTCAGTGTCGGCAAGACCTTCATGCCGATCAGCGCCGCGAAGCCGACGACGACGGCCCAGAACAACAGGCCGAAGAGCGTCACGCCGCGCTGGCGTCCTGCGGGCACGGGCCGCACGCGGCGCCCGTCGATCGCAACTGTCATGGTCGGCCGGGCCTTTCGGGTCAGCAGCGGGCGCCTCGGCGACGTCGTCCGAACCGGGACGTCAGTGGAAGGAGCCGATCCGCTTCAGGTTGCTGAAATTCATCCACACCAGGAAGGCCTTGCCGACGATGTTCTCGTCGGGCACGAAGCCCCAATAGCGCGAGTCCTGGGAATTGTCGCGGTTGTCGCCCATCATGAAGTACTGGCCGGGAGGTACCTTGCACGTGACGCCCTCGGCACTGTAGCGGCAGTTCTCCTTGAGCGGGAAGCCGTCGAACGGGACGACGCCCGGCGGCCGCGCGTTGTCGTTCAGCACCTTGTGCGTCGCGCCGCCGAGTTCTTCGGTGAACTGCTGCAGATAGCGCAGGCTCTCGTCGTCGTAGAAGTCGCGCAGCGGCTGCGTCGCGACGGGCTGGCCGTTGATCGTGAGCCGCTTGTTGAGGTAGGCCACCTCGTCGCCCGGCACGCCGACGACGCGCTTGATGTAGTCGACGCTCGGATCGACCGGGTAGCGAAACACCATGACGTCGCCGCGCTTCGGGTCGCCGATCGGCACGATCTTCTTGTTGATCACGGGCAGCCGGATGCCGTAGTCGAACTTGTTGACGAGAATGAGATCGCCGACGAGCAGCGTCGGGATCATCGAGCCGCTCGGGATCTTGAACGGCTCGAACAGGAACGAGCGAAGCAGGAAGACGACGACGATGACCGGGAAGAGGCCGGCCGTCCAGTCGAGCCACCAGGGCTGCGCGAGCACCGTGCCGCGGGCCTCGGCCAGGGTGTCGTCGACCTTGGCGATGCCCTGGTTCGCGAGCCGCGTGCGTCGCGCTGCGTCTTCGCGCTCGAGCGTGCTGGCCGCCGCGGCACGACGCGGTGCGAAGTAGAGGCGTTCCGCGAGCCAGTAGACGAAGGTCGCGACGGTGAGGACGAAGAGCAGCAGCGAGAAGTTGCCCGACCACTTGCCGAGATACCAGCCGCCGAGGTAGGCCGCGAGCACCGCGTACAGCGCGCCGGTCAGCGGCCCCATGAGCGCAGCCATCAATCGTCCACCTGCAGAATCGCCAGGAACGCTTCCTGGGGCACCTCGACCGAACCGATCTGCTTCATCCGCTTCTTGCCGGCCTTCTGCTTTTCCAGGAGCTTCTTCTTTCGCGTGATGTCGCCGCCGTAGCACTTGGCGATGACGTTCTTGCGGAGGGCCTTGATTGTCTCACGCGCGATGATGTTGGCGCCGATGGCGGCCTGCACCGCGACGTCGTACTGCTGCCGAGAGATCAGTTCGCGCATTTTCGCGACGACCGCGCGGCTCCTGAATTGGCTGTTGAGCCGGTGGACGATGATCGACAGCGCGTCGACCTTGTCGCCGTTCAGGAGGATGTCGACCTTGACGACGTCGGCGGCGCGGTATTCGTTGAACTCGTAGTCCATCGACGCATAGCCGCGCGAGACGCTTTTCAACTTGTCGAAGAAGTCGAGCACGATCTCGGCGAGCGGCATCTCGTAGGTCAGCATGACCTGGCGGCCGTGGTAGGCCATGTTCTTCTGTTCGCCGCGCTTGACGTTCGCGAGCGTCATCACCGGGCCGACGTAGTCCTGCGGCATGTAGAGGTGGACCGTCACGATCGGCTCGCGGATCTCGGCGATGCGGCCGAGGTCGGGCATCTTCGACGGGTTGTCGACCTCGACCACCGTGCCGTCGTTCAACTCGACCTGGTAGACGACCGAGGGCGCGGTCGTGATCAGGTCCTGGTCGAACTCGCGCTCGAGCCGCTCCTGCACGATCTCCATGTGCAGGAGGCCGAGGAAGCCGCAGCGGAAGCCGAAGCCGAGCGCCTGGCTGACCTCGGGCTCGTAGCGCAGCGAGGAATCGTTGAGCTTGAGCTTCTCGAGCGCGTCGCGCAGTTGCTCGTATTCGCTCGCCTCGGTCGGGAAGAGGCCGGCGAAGACCTGCGGCTGGATCTCCTTGAAACCGGGCAGCGCCTCGGTCGCGGTGCCGAGGTTGTTCGGCAGCTTCTTCTCGAGCGTGATCGTGTCGCCGACCTTCGCGGCCTGCAGCTCCTTGATGCCGGCGATGACGAAGCCGACCTCGCCGGCGGAGAGCCGATCGCGCGAAACCGACTTCGGCGTGAAGACGCCCAGGTGCTCGGCGCCGTAGACCGAGCCGCTCGCCATCAGGCGGATGCGCTCGCCGCGCGACAGCGTGCCGTCGACGACGCGCACCAGCATCACGACGCCGACGTAATTGTCGAACCACGAATCGATGATCATCGCGCGCAGCGGCGCGTCGCGCGTGCCCCGCGGCGCCGGCATGCGGTGGATCACCGCCTCGAGGATGTCGTCGATGCCCATCCCGGTCTTGGCGCTGCACGGGATCGCGTCGTCCGCGTCGATGCCGATCACGTCCTCGATCTCGGACTTGGCGTTGTCCGGGTCGGCGTTCGGCAGGTCCATCTTGTTGAGGACCGGCACCACCTCCACGCCGAGGTCGAGCGCGGTGTAGCAGTTCGCGACCGTCTGTGCCTCGACGCCCTGGCTCGCGTCGACGACGAGCAGAGCGCCTTCGCAGGCCGACAGCGACCGGCTGACCTCGTACGAGAAGTCGACATGGCCCGGCGTGTCGATCAGGTTGAGCTGGTAGGTGCGGCCGTCGCGGGCGCGGTACTCGAGCGCCGCGGTCTGCGCCTTGATGGTGATGCCGCGTTCGCGCTCGATGTCCATCGAGTCGAGCACCTGGGCTTCCATTTCGCGGTCCGAGAGGCCGCCGCAACGCTGGATGAGTCGATCGGCGAGCGTGCTCTTGCCGTGGTCGATGTGGGCAATGATCGAGAAGTTGCGGATGTGGTCCATGGGGGACGCCGGGCGTACAGAGGAGGTGGTGCGGACGCTGCCACCGGCCCGGGATCACCGCCGCAGCACGCGTCGCGGCCCGGCAGAGGCTAAAAAAAAGGCACGTCGAACGAGTTGACGCGCCTTCCAACAAAACGTATGGCAACTGCTTGTTGGGACTTCATTGTAGTCAAAACCGACCCCGGGTCCAACGCCCGCGGATCGGTTTTTATGGAACGCCGGGCTTCGTCATGCTCTCTTGTCCACAACTTATCAACAGAAGTTGCGCATCGACTCAGCGTGGCGCCGGCTTGAGGATGACGAAATTGACCGCGTCGCCGCGCCGGACGAGCACGGTCAACGGCTTCGCCTTGTCGGCCTTGGCGACTGCGGCTTCGAACTGCTTCGAGCTGCCGATCTCGGTGTTGCCGACGGCGAGCAGCACGTCGCCCTCGCGGATGCCGGCCCGGGCGGCGATGCCCTCCACCGCCTCGACGCGCACGCCGCCGGTGATCTTCAGCTCGCGCCGCTGCGCATCCGTCAAATCGGCGACGCTCAGGCCGATGCTCGACACCGGCGTCGGCGCCTTCGGCTCGGCGCCCTTCTCGGTCGCGCGCGACACCTTTTCGGGCGCCTCGAACTCGACGACCGTCACGCTCACGTCCTTGTAGGCACCGCGCCGGTAGACCTGGATGGTCGTCTTGGAGCCCGGCTTCACCGCGCCGACCATGCGCGGCAATTCGGCGGCCTTCTCGACCGGCTTGCCGTCGACCTTGGTGATGATGTCGCCCGCCTCGATGCCGGCCTTCTCGGCAGGTCCGCCCGTCTCGACGCTGCGCACGAGCGCGCCGACCGGCTTGCCGAGGCCGATCGACTCGGCCACGTCCTTCGTGACCTCGCCGATCGCCACACCGATGCGGCCGCGGCTCACCCGCCCGGTCGTTCGGAGCTGATCGACGACGCGCGTCGCCTCGTCGATCGGGATCGCGAACGAGATGCCCATGTAGCCGCCCGAGCGGCTGTAGATCTGCGAGTTGATGCCGACGACCTCGCCGCGCATGTTGATCAGCGGGCCGCCGGAGTTGCCGGGGTTGATCGCGACGTCGGTCTGGATCAGCGGCACGAGCTCGCCGGTGTCGCGCGCCTTGGCGCTGACAATGCCGGCGGTCACGGTGTTGTCCAGACCGAAGGGCGCGCCGATCGCGATCACCCATTCGCCCGCCTTCAGCCGGCCGACGTCGCCGATCTTCACGAACGGCAGGCCGGTCGCGTCGATCTTGACGAGCGCGACATCGGAGCGCTTGTCGGCGCCGATGGTCTTGGCCTTGAACTCGCGCTTGTCGGGCAGCGTGACGATGACCTCGTCGGCACCCTCGACGACGTGCGCGTTGGTCATGACGTAGCCGTCGGCGCTCAGAATGAAGCCCGAGCCGACGCCGCGCTGCTGCGGCTCGGCGTCGGGCTCCGGCGCCTGCGGTCCGCCCCTCGGATTCGGCCGGTTCGGGATCGGCACGCCGAAGCGGCGGAAGAACTCGAGCATGTCCTCGTCCATCTCCGGCGTGCCGCCGCTGCGCGCCGCGGCGCGGGCGCGCTCGGTGGTTCGCACGAAGACGACCGCCGGGCCGACCTGCTCGACGAGGCCGGTGAAGTCGGGCAGGCCCTGCGCGCGTGCAGGGGCGGCCTGCAGCGCGCTGCCGAGGCCGAGGCCGAACGCGAGCAGCAGCACCACGCCGCGCCGCCGCAGCGGCTGCAGAACGCTCGCGGGCGGCGTCGACGCGCGGTCGACGGACAACATCAATGACGGCATGAACAGGTCTCCCCAGGCACGATCGAACGATGAGCGGCGACGGACGCCGAACGGTTTGTCAAAGGCGACGGCGACGGCGACGACCGGGAGCGGCAGGCGCCGTACCCGCACCTCACGGCCGCCGCTCCAGTCCCTTGGCGAACTGGCGAAGCGTCTCGGCCGGCACGTCGCCGACGACGGTGATCCACCAGTCGCCCTGCTGGCGCATCAGCGTCTGCGTCGCGCCGACCGACGCGAGCACCTGCTGCCGGTGTCGCGAAGGGTCGAACGGCTCGATGAAGACCGACACGTAGGTCAGGCCGTCGGAGTAGATGGTCTGGATCACCGGTCGCTCGGGCGGCGCCGCGTCCGGATCGCCGATGCCGTGCATCGGCCGCTTGACGCAGCTCACCTCGCGGAAACCGGGCACCGTGCGCACCATGTCCCAGCCTTCGGCGGCCAGGCGCGTCGGCGTCATCGCCGGCTTGACGAGGCGATAGCCGGCCAGCCGCTTCATCGGCAGCAGCACGCTCTCCGGCTGCGGGCGGACGTCGATCGACACCTCCGAGAACGCCGAACTCTCGACCGTCTCGCCCTGGCCGCCGAGCACGTCGGCGCGCAGCAGCAGGCCCGACGTCTGGTCGGACCAGAGCCGGTAGCCGTACCGCAGCGCGTCGCGCGGAGTGACGAGCAGCACGCTCGTCTCGCGCCCGGCGACGCGGCCGGTGCCCTGGCGGTGGACGTCGTAGAGCTCGGCGATGCGGTCGTCGCCCGCCTGCAGCAGGCCGGGAAACGACGCGAGCTGGCCGCGCTGCTCGACGAGGACGACGTGGGCCGCCGGCCACACCGTGTGCACCAGATCGTTGTGGCGGTAGATGTGGCGCGGCGGGCCGTCGAGCGACTCGCTGCGCTCCCACTGGTCGTCGCCGCTGCAGAAATGCGCGATGCGCGCGCTCGACACGGCTCCGCCGCCGCTGACGACGAAGGTGCCCTGGAAATTGCGCCGACTCGCGGCGTCGTGGATCTTCATCAGCCAGGCGCGCACTTCCTTCGGCGGCACGGCGGCCGCCTGCGCGACGCTGGCCGGCTCGGCCGCCACGGCGTTCAGGCCGGTGCAGCCGAGGCCCACCGCCACGAGGGCGAGACGACGCGACAGCAGCCACGCGCGCCGTGTCGACGGGCGCGGAATCGGACGGGACGACGGCATCGGGGAGGAGGGTGGCGACGAGACGCTGCGGCTTCAGCGGTCGGCCGCGTCGGCGGTGGCGTTGCGCAGGAAGCCCGACGGCACGCCGAGCGCGGAACTGCCCGCGAACTGCTTGTGCGCGGAGAGGTAGCGGTCGAGCCGCACGTCGCGGATCAACTGACCGCTCGCGACGCTCGGCCGGGCATCGGCGACGGCAGCCGGCGTCGCCGCCACCGTCGGAACCGGCACGGTGTCGGCGCGAGCGGTCGCGACCTGCGCCGGGATACCGGTCGATCGGGCGACGGACGGCCCGTCGGAGCCGGTCGTCGGCAGCCGTGTCGCGACGACGACGCCGATCACCGCGACGAAGCCCGCAGCGACCGCGACAGGCGTCCGCCACGCGCGGCGGCGCGACGTGGCCGCGAGCGGCAACGGTGCAATGTCGCGGTCGCGGTTGCCGGCAAGCGGATGACGCGCGAGCACGACCGGTTCATCGGCGAGCCGCGCCCGCAGCGCGACGACGAAGTCGAGGTCGCGGCTCGGCTCGGCGCACAGGTCCTCGGAGCGCAACGCGTCGCCGATGAGCTGATAGGCGTGCCAGGTCGCGCGCAGCTCCGGATCGCTGCGCCAGTGCTGGCACGACTCTGCCGCCTGCGCATCGCCGACTTCGCCGTCGGCGAGCGCCGACAGTTGTTCTCGCGCGGCATCGCGCTCGGGTTGTCGCGCAGCGTCGCGCTCCGATGCTCGCGCGGCTTCGCGCTCGGGCTCGTGCGCAGCATCGCGTTCGGTCGATTCGGTCATCCTGCCACCCTCCTGTCTCTCAACCCATCGCGCCGAACCGGCCGCGTCACCTTCGGTTCCATCCTCGCACTGCCGTCGGGCGCGCCTCACCAGCGCGTCCCGTCGCGCGTGTCGAGCAAGGGCTTCAACCGCGCCGCAATGGCTTCGCGGGCGCGAAAGATGCGCGACCGCACCGTGCCGATCGGGCAGCTCATCAGCTCCGCGATCTCCTCGTAGCTCAGCCCCTCGATCTCTCGCAGCGTGATCGCCTGACGCAGATCGTCGGACAGCGAATCGATCGCCGAGTTCACCGCGGCGGCGATCTGCTTGCTCGCGAGCACGGCGTCCGGCGTCTCGCCGTCGGTTAGTTCGTTTTCGACGCGCGAAGTTTCATCGTCGTCCTCCCGCGAGGCGCGCGCCGATTCGGAAACCAGCGGATCGCGCTTCAACTCCATCAGCGCCTTCTTCGCGGTGTTGACGGCGATGCGGTAGAGCCAGGTGTAGAACGCGCTCTCGCCGCGGAAGTTGGGGATCGCGCGATAGGCGCGGATGAACGTTTCCTGGGCGATGTCCGGCACGAGGTCGACGTCGCGGACCATCCGACCGATCAGCCGTTCGATCCGGCGCTGGTACTTGATGACCAGCATCTCGAAGGCCTTGGTGTCGCCCAGCCGCACGCGCGCGAGCAGCGCGGCGTCGGCATCGGGGGACGTCATGCCGGTCACGGTCAGCCGTCCGTCACTCGACGGCCGCATCCGCGGCGGCGGGGGCCTGCGGCGGCGCATGCACGGCGCAACGGACCGCATGCCACGACCGCTCGAGGCCGCGGCGCTGCAAGGGCAGCCAGGTCGGCGCGACCGTGCCGACCCGGCGCTCGGCGACGAAGCGCAGCAGCAGCCAGCTGCCGAGGTCGATCATCACGACCACGTCGCCGGCGACCGGGTCGACGGCAGCGAAGGGCGCCGTCGACGGCGAGAGGAACCAGCACCGACCGTCCCAGTGCAGCGCGAACGGCCGGACCTCGGCGAGGCGCCAGGCGAACCACGACACCACGAGCAGCGCAGCCACGGCGACGGCAACGACCGCCACCGGCGGTGGGCCGCCGCGGGCGAGCGCATGAGAGACCACCCACGCGACGACGACCGCCCAGACCAGCGCGAGCAGGGCAGCCACCGCCGCCCGCCAGACACGGAAGCGCGTGACCGTCACATGGACCGACGCAGTGGCTCGCATGGAGTTGCGCCGGACGACGTCGTGCAGCCGCGCCGCGACGCCCGACATCAGACCCGCTTGAAGACGAGCGTGCCGTTCGTTCCGCCGAAGCCGAAATTGTTCTTCATCGCGTACTCGATCTTCATCTCCCGCGCGGTGTGGGGGCAGTAGTCGAGATCGCACTCGGGATCGGGGTCGACGAGGTTGATGGTCGGCGGCGCGATCTGCTCGTGCACCGCGAGCGCGGTGAAGACCGACTCGATGCCGCCGGCGCCGCCGAGCAGGTGGCCGGTCATCGACTTGGTCGAGCTGACGACGAGCCCGTCCTTCGCATGCGCACCGAAGGCGAGCTTGATGGCGTTGGTCTCGTTCAGGTCGCCGAGCGGCGTCGAGGTGCCATGGGCGTTGAGGTAATCGACCTGGTCCGCCGCGATGCCCGCGCTCTTGAGCGCCGCCTTCATCGAGCGCTTCGGACCGTCCACGTCCGGCGCCGTCATGTGGTGGGCATCGGCGCCCATGCCGAAGCCGACGAGCTCGGCGTACATCTTCGCGCCGCGGCGCTTCGCCGACTCGTACTCCTCGAGCACGACCACGCCCGCGCCCTCGCCGAGCACGAAGCCGTCGCGGCCCTTGTCCCACGGGCGGGACGCGGTCTGCGGATCGTCGTTGCGGGTCGAGAGCGCACGGGCCGCCGCGAAGCCGCCGAGGCCGAGCGGCGACACCGTCGACTCGGCGCCGCCAGCGACCATCGCGTCGACGTCGCCGTGCACGATCATGCGTGCGGCCATGCCGATGCTGTGCAGGCCGGTCGTGCACGCCGTGACGATCGCGAGGTTCGGGCCCTTGAAGCCGTACGTGATCGACACGTGGCCCGAAATCATGTTGATGATCGACGCCGGCACGAAGAACGGCGTGATGCGGCGCGGACCGCGCGCGGCGAGCTCGGCATGGGTGTTCTCGATCAGCGGCAGGCCGCCGATGCCCGAGCCGACGAGCACGCCGATGCGCTCGGCCTGCTCCTCGCTCAACGCGTCGTTGGTCGGCAGGCCGGCGTCGCGCACGGCCTGGATCGACGCCGCGAGGCCGTAGTGGATGAACGCGTCCATGTGCCGCGCATCCTTGGCCGGGAAGTAGTCGTCGACCTCGAAGTCGCGGACCTCGCCCGCGAAGCGGCAGGCGAACGGGGAGGCGTCGAACTTGGTGATCGGTGCGATGCCCGAACGGCCTGCGAGGAGGTTGGCCCAACCCTCGGCGACCGTGTTGCCCACCGGGCTGATGAGCCCGAGTCCCGTGACGACAACGCGTCGACCCGTCATGAATCGTCCTGTGGGAAGAGGCAGGGAGACCGAAGCGGCCTCAGGCGGCCTTCTGGTGCTTGACCGCGTAGTCGACTGCGAGCTGCACGGTGGTGATCTTCTCGGCTTCCTCGTCGGGGATCTCGATGCCGAACTCGTCCTCGAGCGCCATCACCAGTTCCACCGTGTCGAGCGAATCGGCGCCGAGGTCGGCGACGAAGGCCTTGTCGTTGACGACATCGGCTTCCGGAACGCCCAGCTGTTCGGCGATGATTTTCTTGACGCGTGCTTCGATATCGCTCATGGACTCCTCCTGGAGTGTGTGTGGTGGAACGATCAGGACAACCGCGGATTCTACGGCTTCCGATAGGTGCGACCGCGGGGGGCCGGACACTGCCACGCCCGGGCCGCGCGGCCGTCAGGTCATGAACATGCCGCCGTTGACGTGCAGCTCGCTGCCCGTGATGTAGCCGGCTTCGGGCGATGCGAGAAAGGCGACCGCATGCGCCACGTCGCTCGCCGCGCCGAGCCGTCCGAGCGGGATCTGCGCCATCAGCGCGCTGGTCTGCGCCTCGCTCAGCGACTTCGTCATGTCGGTCGCGATGAAGCCCGGCGCGACGCAGTTGACGGTGACGTTGCGGCTTCCGAGCTCGCGCGCGAGCGAGCGCGTGAGGCCGGCGACGCCCGCCTTGGCCGCCGCGTAGTTCGCCTGGCCGGCGTTGCCGCTCGCACCGACGACCGACGTGATGTTGACGATGCGGCCGTAGCGCTGCTTCATCATCGGCCGCATCACCGCGCGGCTCGTGCGGAACACCGCCTTCAGGTTGGTGTCGACGACCGCGTCCCAATCGGCGTCGCGCATCCGCATCGAGAGGCCGTCCCGCGTGATGCCGGCGTTGTTGACGAGCACGTGGAGCGCGTCGTGCTCGGCGACGATCGCGGCGACGGCGGCGTCGACGCCCGGCGCGTCGTTGACGTCGAGCCGGATGCCGCGGCAGCCGGCGAAGGCGGCGAGCGCCTCGCCGATCGCGGCCGCACCGGCGTCGGACGTGGCCGTGCCGACGACCTTGACGCCCCGGCCGGCCAGCACGAGCGCGATGGCCTTGCCGATGCCGCGCGACGCGCCGGTCACGAGCGCGACCTGGCCTTCCAGGCGGGGGAAATTCATGCGAGCAAACCTTTCGTCGCGGCGACCGAGTCCGGGTCGAGCACCGTCGCGGTCGTGGTGGCGGGCTCGATGCGCTTGACCATGCCGGCAAGGACCTTGCCCGGTCCGCACTCGATCACGTGGAGGACCGGGCGGGCGACGATCGCCTGCACCACCTCGACCCAGCGCACCGGCGCGAAGGCCTGCCGGTAGAGCGCGTCGCGGATGCGGTCGGGCGCCGTCTCGACCGCGACATCGACGTTGTTGACGACGGCGATCGTCGGTTCGGCGACCGCCGTCGACGCCAGCCGGTCGCGCAGGCGGTCGGCGGCCGGCTTCATCAGGCTCGAGTGGAACGGCGCCGACACCGCCAGCGGCAGCGCCCGCTTCGCGCCTCTGGCCTTCAGGGCATCGCAGGCCTGGTCGACGCCAGCCCGGCTGCCGGCGATCACGGTCTGCTTCGGGTCGTTGAAGTTGACCGCCTCGACGACTTCGCCGGTCGCCGCCGCGACCTCGTTGCAGCCGTCGCGAACCGCCGCAGCGTCGAGGCCGAGGATCGCCGCCATCGCGCCGACGCCGACCGGCACCGCCTCCTGCATCGCCTGGGCACGGAAGCGCACGAGCGGCAAGGCATCGGCGAGCGTCAGCGCCCCGGCAGCGACGAGCGCCGTGTACTCGCCGAGCGAATGGCCGGCGACGACCGCCGGGACGAGACCGGTGTCGGCGAGCCACGCGCGGTAGCAGGCGATGCCCGCGGTCAGCATCACCGGCTGGGTGTTCGTCGTGAGGTCGAGCTGCTCCTTCGGACCGTCGCGCACCAGCCGGGCGACGTCTTCGTCGAGCGCATCGGATGCTTCGGCGAGCGTCTGCCGCACGGCCGGATGGTCGCCCCAGGCGTCGAGCATGCCGACGGACTGCGAGCCCTGGCCGGGGAACACGAAGGCGAACGGCAGCGTCATCGCGGTCCTTCCCTGGAACATGTGGATGGGCCGCGACGGGAGGCCGGGGAGCGTCTCTGATGCACGAGCGGGCGTCGTCTCACAGGTCGAGCAGCACTGCGCCCCAGGTGAAGCCGCCGCCGACGCCTTCGAGCAGCACCGTGTCGCCCTTTGCGATCATGCCGCTCCGGACAGAGTCGTCGAGCGCGAGCGGAATCGACGCGGCCGACGTGTTGCCGTGGCGGTCGACGGTGACGACGAGCTTTTCCGGCGGCAGCTTCAGCCGCTTGGCGGTGCTCTGCAGGATGCGGACGTTGGCCTGGTGCGGGATCAGCCAGTCGACGTCGTCGGCAGTGCGGCCGGCCTTCTCGAGCACCGAGCGCGCGACCTCGTCGAGCACGGCCACGGCGAGCTTGAAGACCGCGGGACCGTCCATCTTCAGGAGCGGGTCGCCGAGGACCGCGCCGCCGGACACGGTGCCCGGCACGCAGAGGATGCCGACGTGGCGGCCGTCGGCGTGCAGTTCGCTCGCGAGGATGCCCGGCGTCTCGCTCGCCTCGAGCACGACCGCGCCGGCGCCGTCGCCGAACAGCACGCAGGTGCCGCGGTCCTTGAAGTCGAGGATGCGCGAGAAGACCTCGGCGCCGATGACCAGCGCCTTGCGGGCGGTGCCGGTGCGGATCATCGAATCGGCGACCGCGAGCGCGTAGACGAAGCCCGAGCACACCGCCTGCACGTCGAACGCGGCGCAGCCATGGACGCCGAGCTTCTGCTGGACGAGGCACGCGGTCGACGGGAAGATCATGTCGGGCGTCGACGTGGCGACGATGATCAGGTCGATGGCGGCCGCATCGCAGTCGGCAGCGGCGAGCGCGCGCGTCGCGGCTTCGAACGCGAGGTCGCTCGAGCCGACGTCGGGCGCGGCGAAATGGCGCGCGCGAATGCCGGTGCGCTCGACGATCCATTGGTCCGACGTCTCGATGCCGTCCGCCGCGAGCTGCGCCGCGAGATCGTCGTTCGTCAGCCGGCGCGGCGGCAGGAAACTGCCCGTGCCGGTGATGCGCGAATGGCGGGGCGAAAGGACGTTCATGCCGTGAGGATCGAGTCGGGGCCGATGGAGTCTTGCGCCGCGCCGCCGGCCGTCCCGGGCACCGAAGGGCCGACCGGCAGCGTGCGCACGATCCGGTCGTGGACGCGCTCGAGCAAGCCGTTGCGCGCGGCATCATAAGCCCGGCCCATGGCCCGCTCGAAGGCATAGGCGTCCGACGATCCGTGGGCCTTGAAGACGAGCCCGCGCAGGCCGAGCAGCGAGCCGCCGCTGTAGCGCCGATGGTCGAGGCGGCTGCGGAAGCGCTTCAGGACCGGCAGCGCCGCGGCCGCCGCCAGCCGCGTCAGGACACTGCGCCCGAACTCCTCGCGCACGATCGCGACGAACATCGCCGCCGCGCCCTCGGCGGTCTTCAGCGCGACGTTGCCGACGAAGCCGTCGCAGACGACGATGTCGGTCGTGCCCTTGAAGATGTCGTTGCCCTCGACGTTGCCGTGGAAGTTGAGGTGGCCGCGCTCGGCCGCCCGGCGCAGCAGTTCTCCCGCCTGCTTGATGATCTCGCTGCCCTTGATCGCCTCCTCGCCGATGTTGAGCAGGCCGACCGACGGGTTCTCGGTGCCGTCGACCGCCGAGACGAGCGCGCTGCCCATGACCGCGAACTGCAGCAGGTGCTCGGCCGTGCAGTCGACGTTGGCGCCGAGATCGAGCATCGTCGTGTAGCCGCCGCGCTGGTGCGGAATGACCGCGGCGATCGCGGGACGGTCGATGCCGGGGAGCGTCTTCAGCACGTGGCGCGACACCGCCATCAGCGCGCCCGTGTTGCCGGCCGAGATGCAGGCCTGCGCCCGGGATTCACCGCCGGCCTGCGGCTTGGCCTGCTCGATCGCGAGCCGCAGCGACGACTGCCGCTTGCGGCGCAGCGCCACCTCGACCGAATCGTGCATCTCGATCACTTCGGTCGCCGCGACGATGGTGCAGCGCGGCCAGGCGGCGGCCTCGGCCAGCGCATCGGGTCGGCCGACGAGGATCAGTTCGGCAGTGGGGTGCGCGTCGAGGAAGGAGCGGCAGGCCGGCAGGGTGACCGACGGACCGTGGTCGCCGCCCATGCAATCCACGGCGATGCGGACGACGGAGACCGGCAGGCGTGTCGCGGCGGCACCGGCAGCGGTCATGGCAGGCAGCGGGCGGCTGGCGGGACGTCGGGCCGCGAGGGTCGGCGCTCGCCGGCAGGCGTGTCAGCGGTCCGGGTCGACGGTGACCGGACCGCGGCCGCGACGGGCTCGGCAGCGGGCTCGAACCCGCGCCAGCGCCGAACGGCGGGCCGGGCGGGCAGGCGGGGACGCGACAATCGCCGGACGGCGAATCAGGCGTCGGCCTTGGTCTTCAGCACCTTGCGGCCACGGTAGAAGCCGTTCGGGCTGATGTGATGGCGCAGGTGCGACTCGCCCGTGGTCGGCTCGATCGCGGTGCCCGGCGTGCCGAGCGCGTAGTGCGCACGGTGCATGCCGCGCTTCGACGGGGATTTCTTGTTCTGCTGAACGGCCATGGTGTTCTCCTGGAGCCCGATCGCCTCTGGGGCCGGGCGGCAAGCGGTGGGCGGCGGGCCCGGAATGCGACGTTTCGGCGGCAGGCTCCGGTCCGGGTCGTCGGCGCTTCGACACGCTCGATGCCGAGGCGCAGACCGGGATGCCCTGCTGCCGACCCTCGGGACAAAGCCCGGGTACCGCATCCAAGAGTACCGCTTCGACTACCGCACCCGGAAGTGTCGCACTCGGATGTGACAGCTCGATCCGCCTTGCCCCGCCGACACGCGCGAAGCCCGCGATTCTAGCATCGCCCGCCGGGCGCGGAAACGGGTGTCGGCGCCCGCGTCAGTTCGGCCGCGGATCGCGCTTGAGCGCCGCCAGCGCGGCGAACGGATTCGCCGGCTCGACGTCGACCAGCGCATCAACCGGTGCGACGAGCGGCTCCGGGCAGACCGCGTGGCGCGGCACGAGCGGCATCGCAAGCAGGAGCTCGTCCTCGACGAGGTCGCGCAGGTCGAACGCGGCGGTGAGCGCGAGAACATCGTCGTCGGTGTCGTCGTCGAGCCGGGCCGCCTCGTCTTCGCCCGCGACGAACAGGAAGCTCCGGTCGACCTCGAGCGCCACGGGCACCGGGCCCAGGCAGCGCTGGCACACCAGCGACATCGACGCCCGGGCGTGCAGGTGCAGCCACGTCTGCGGCGCACTGCCGCGCACCGGCCGGCTCTCGCCGCGGACCGACCAGGTGGCGGTGTCGGTGCCCGAGACCGGAGCATCGGGCGGCGCGCTTTCCGCCACGCGGACCAGCGACGCGAGCGGCCAGGTGCCGTCGAGTTCGGCCGCCTGGGTCGCGACCGCGGCCACGTCGAGCCGCCGGGGATCAAGTGCGCGCGAAGTCATCGCCGCCGAGTGTAGGCGCGCGGACGGGCGGCGGCGCCGATGGGAGAATCCGCCGCCATGACGCCTGCCGCGCCCGCACCGAGCCCCCGGCTGATCCTCGGCTCGACGTCGCGCTACCGGCGCGAGCTGCTCGAGCGGTTGCGGTTGCCGTTCGACGTCGTCGCGCCCGACGTCGACGAGACGCCGCGCACCGGCGAAGCGCCCGCCGCGCTCGCGCTGCGGCTCGCGGTCGCCAAGGCCCGTGCCGTCGCGGCGCAGCACCCCGACGCGGTCGTGATCGGCTCGGACCAGGTCGCCGACCTCGACGGCCAGCCGATCGGCAAGCCCGGCGCGCACGAGCGCGCGGTCGAGCAACTGCGGCGGATGAGCGGCCGGCGGCTCGTGTTCCAGACCGCGGTGGCGGTCGTCGTCGCCCGACGCGGTTTCGAAGCCAGCGAACTCGCCGCCGTGCACGTTCGCTTCCGGACGCTGACCGACGCGCAGATCGAACGCTATCTGCGGCTCGAGACGCCCTACGACTGCGCCGGGAGCGCCAAGTCCGAGACGCTCGGCATCGCACTCCTCGACGCGATCGAGTCGGACGATCCGACGGCGCTCGTCGGCTTGCCGCTGATCCGCACCTGCCGGCTGCTGCGCCTGGCGGGGATCGAGCCGCTCGAGGCCGGGCCCGGCCGATGACGCCGCCGGGCGCACCGGCGCGGCTCGACGGTCCGCCCGCGAGCGTGGTCGGCGAACGCCTCGGCACCGTGTGGCTCGTGCCCAACACGCTCGACTTCGGCACGCTGCCGCCCTGGCCCGCGCTGTCGTCGCAGTTGCCGCAGGACGTGATCGAACGGGCGGCGCGACTGGCGCACTGGGTCGCGGAGAACGCGAAGACGGCGCGCGCGTTCCTGAAGCGCGTCGATGCCGTCGTGCCGCTCGTGCAGCCGATCCAGGCGATCGACATCGTCGAGCTGCCGCGGCCCCGCAAGGGCGCCGCCGCGGGCGTTGCCGAGCCCGAGGTCGACCACCTGCTCGCGCCGGCGCGAACCGGCGCCGATGTCGGCCTGATCTCCGAAGCAGGCCTGCCGGGCGTCGCCGATCCCGGTGCGGCGCTGGTCGCCGCCGCGCACCGGCTCGGCATCCGCGTCGTCGCGCTGTCCGGGCCGAATTCGCTGATGCTCGCGCTGGCCGCGAGCGGGCTCAACGGCCAGAGCTTCGCCTTCGTCGGCTATCTGCCGGTCGAGGCGGCCGAACGCGCCGCGCGCCTGCGCGACCTCGAGGC
The DNA here is from genome assembly GCA_964249855.1 of uncultured Rhizobacter sp. GTDB lineage: Bacteria > Pseudomonadota > Gammaproteobacteria > Burkholderiales > Burkholderiaceae_C > LMDS01. The sequence continues at coordinate 30,878 of CAXUDL010000027.1, forward strand.
CGCGTCGCGCCGCCAGCGCCAGACGCAACTCGTCATCGAGACGCCGTACCGCAACGCCGGCCTGCTGGCGGCGATGCTCTCGACGCTGCAGCCGGAGACGCGGCTGTCGGTGAGCTGCGGATTGACGCTCGCGGGCGGGTTCTCGCGCACGCTGCCCGTCGCCGGCTGGCGGCGGGCGGGCGTCGAACTGCCGAGCGACGTGCCGGCGGTGTTCGCGCTGCTTGCGTAGCGCGTGGTCGACGGACAGGCGAGAACGCGTCCTTCATGCCGATGCCGTCCGCCGCTGCCTCGCGGCGGGCCGGCGTCGCGCTATCGGGCGACGTGCAGACAATGTCGCGCTGCTGGTTCGGCGCCCCGTCGGCGGAGCGGGCGCCGCTGCCGCGCGTCATCGGACGGTGTCGTCCGTGGTCAGGTGTTCCGGCGCCCAGCCGATTGCGGGTCGACGACGCATGCGACCCGGCCCCGCGGACCATCCGCACGCGGGCGGATCACGACGACGACGAAGCGCCCTCGCCTGCCGGTCGGCCGCCGAACAGCGCCGCGACGCGCTTCTTCGGCTTGATGTTCGGCGACAGGCCGCGCGGCGCCGGCGCCGTCTTGCGTTCCCAGGCCGGCTCCTCGGTGGTCGCGCTCGGCTCGTACGGCTTGTCGAAGAACGGGTCGGACGGCGCGCGGGGTGGAGCCGGCGGGCGGGCCACCGACGGCGCACGCGGCGGCCGCGCCGGCTCGTCGGCGGAATCGTGGCGGGCGCGGTCGCGCAAGTCGCGTGGCTGCAGCGCGTCGTCGAGTTCGATCGGCTCGAGTTCGATCTTCTTGCCGATCAGCTTCTCGATGTCGGCGATCAGCCGCGCGTCGTCGCGCGAAACCAGCGTCACCGCGAGCCCCGACGCGCCGGCGCGGCCGGTGCGGCCGATGCGGTGGATGTAGTCCTCGGCGTTGAACGGCACGTCGAAGTTGAAGACCGCCGGCAGGTCGGCGATGTCGAGGCCGCGGGCGGCGACGTCGGTCGCGACCAGCACGTCGACCGAGCCGGCCTTGAAGGCGTCGAGCGCCTTCAGCCGCTCGTCCTGCGACTTGTCGCCGTGCAGCGCGTTGGTCCGCAGGCCGTCGCGCTCGAACGAGCGCGCGAGGCGCGCGCAGCCGAGCTTCGAGTTGACGAAGACGATCGCCTGGGTCAGCGCACGGTCCTTGATGAGCTTCATCACCGCGGCGCGCTTGTCGTCGGTCGCGACGCCGAAGAAGCGCTGCTCGACGTTGGTCGCGGTCGCGTTCGGCCGGGCCACCTCGACCAGGATCGGATCCTGCAAGTAGCTTTCGGCGAGGCGCCGGATCTCGGGCGAGAAGGTCGCCGAGAAGAGCAGCGTCTGCCTCGTCTTCGGCAGGTAGCTGAGGATGCGCTGCAGGTCGGGCAGGAAGCCGATGTCGAGCATGCGGTCGGCCTCGTCGAGCACCACGTACTCGACCTGGTTCAGCACGCAGTTCTTCGCCTCGATGTGGTCGAGGAGGCGGCCCGGCGTGGCGACGAGGACCTCGACGCCGGCCTTCAGCTCGAGCGTCTGCGGCTTCATGTCGATGCCGCCGTAGACCACCGCGCAGCGAAGCTTCGTCTGCGCGGCGTAGCCCTTGATGTTCGAGGCGACCTGGTCGGCGAGCTCGCGGGTCGGCGCGATCACGAGGGCGCGCACGGGGTGGCGGGCGGGCGACATGCTGGCGGTCTCGTGGCGCAGCATCTTGTGGAGCAGCGGCAAGGAAAACGCGGCGGTCTTGCCCGTGCCGGTCTGCGCCGCGCCCATGACGTCGCGGCCGGCGAGGACGATGGGGATCGCCTTTGCCTGGATGGGGGTCATGGTGGTGTAGCCCTGAGCGGCGACGGCGCGCTGGAGGCTCTCGGAGAGGCCGACGGAGTCGAAGCGGAGGGTGGGGGCTTCGACGGCAGACTCTGGTACGGGAAATTCGGCGGTGATTGAAGTCATGTTCATTGATTATCCTCCGTCCGCAAGCTGCGTGGCCAGCGCAGCTGTCCTGGACTTGGTTCCCCGTCCCGTCCCGAGCGCCGCCAACCTCATGGCGCTTTCTTGGCGACATAGAATCCGCCGCAGCCGTAGGGCCACTTGCCCGGCAAGCGAGAGGTTCTGCGTCTTGGCCGGGCGGCGCCGACCGATTTGAATAACGGCTAGGCAACGGTCCGGGCACGAGCAGCGACCCGAACATCGACGGAACGATTCAATGAGAGCAGTGATCCTTGCAGGGGGCTTCGGCACTCGGCTCAGTGAGGAAACGTCGACGCGTCCCAAGCCGATGGTCGAGATCGGCGGCAGGCCGATCCTCTGGCACATCCTGAAGACCTACGCGCATCACGGCGTCAACGACTTCGTCATCTGCTGCGGATACAAGGGCTATGTCATCAAGGAATACTTTGCGAATTACTTTTTGCACATGTCGGACGTGACCTTCGACATGCGGAACAACCGGATGGAGGTGCATCAGAAACGCGCCGAACCGTGGAATGTGACGCTTGTCGACACCGGCGACGATTCGATGACCGGGGGCCGGCTGCTGCGGGTCGAGAAGTTCCTGCGCGATGAGGAAGCGTTCTGCTTTACGTACGGCGACGGCGTGGGCGATGTGGACATCGGCGCGACACTGGCCTTTCACCGTCGACATGGCAAGCTTGCAACGCTCACGGCGACGCGCCCGCCGGGGCGCTTTGGGGCGCTTGACATCCACGAGGAGGAAGTTCAGAGCTTCACCGAAAAGCCTCAGGGCGACGGCGGAATGATCAACGGTGGCTTCTTCGTGCTCAGTCCGGAAGTGCTTCGCTACTGCACGCAGGGAGACGCCACGGTTTGGGAACAGGAGCCGCTGCAGCGGCTTGCGAAAGAGGGGCAGCTCATGGCGTACGAGCACACCGGCTTCTGGCAACCGATGGACACGCTGCGCGACAAGCACCACCTCGAGGAGCTGTGGACTTCCGGCAAGGCACCGTGGAAGCTTTGGGATCGATGACCGCTTTGCGCGCCGGTCCCTCGGCTTCGCGCCGGCAGCTTCCTGATCCCGCCTACTGGCGCGGCCGGCGCGTCTTGCTGACGGGGCACACGGGCTTCAAGGGAAGCTGGCTTGCGCTGTGGCTGCAGTCGATGGGCGCGACGGTACGCGGGCTGGCGCTCGAACCACCGACAGTGCCTTCGCTGTTCGTGGAAGCCAGGGTCGCCTCCGGCATGGACAGCCTCGTTGTCGACGTCGCCGATCGCGCCGGTGTCCAGGCCGCCCTATCGGCGCACCAGCCGGAGGTCGTACTGCATTTGGCGGCGCAATCCCTCGTGCGCCACTCGTACGTCGATCCCGTGACCACCTACGTCACCAATGTGCTCGGCACAGTCAACGTGCTGGAGGCGACGCGACATGTCGCCGGAGTCCGGGCCATCGTGAACGTGACTACCGACAAGTGCTACGAGAACCAAGAGTGGCTCTGGGGTTACCGCGAGAATGAAGCGATGGGCGGCCGCGACCCTTATTCGAGCAGCAAGGGTTGCGCAGAACTCGTGTCGGCCGCCTACCGCGACTCGTTCCTACGCGATGCCGGGATTGGCCTGGCAACGGCGCGTGCCGGCAACGTCGTCGGAGGCGGAGACTGGGCCCAAGACCGTCTGGTGCCCGACTTCTTCCGCGCCGCGGCGGCGGGCACGGCCCTGCGCGTCCGGCATCCGGAAGCGACGCGGCCCTGGCAACACGTGCTCGAGCCTCTCGCGGGGTATCTGATGCTGGCCGAGCGGCTGCATGCGGGCGAACCGGCGGCGGCTTCGGCCTTTAATTTTGGCCCGTCCGAGAACGACGTCCAGCCGGTGGCAGAGATTCTCGATCGGCTGACGGCCCTAGTGCCAGGAACGCGCTGGCACGCGGAGAAGTCGGACGAAATGCACGAAGCCGGCCTTTTAAAGCTCGATAGTGCCAAGGCGCGCAGCATCCTTGGCTGGCGGCCTCGTTTCGACCTCGAGCGGACGCTCGCTACGACAGCGGCCTGGTTCGAGGCGCACTCGCGTGGAGAGGACATGCGCGAGACCACGCTCGCGCAGATCGCCGCCTATACGACTCCCGATACGGCATGAATCGTTTCAAACTTATGCGGACCCCAATCGCCGGCGTCGTCCGGGTCGATCGTCACCGCCTGATCGATGCCCGGGGATTCTTCAGCCGCTTGTTCTGCAGCGACGAGCTCGCCGAAGCCGGGCTCGGTTTTGCCGTCGCGCAGATCAACCACACTCTCACGCATCGGCAGGGCGCCGCGCGCGGACTTCACTTCCAACATCCGCCCCACGCGGAAGTGAAACTTGTGAGCTGCTTGCGAGGCGCCGTGTTCGATGTCGCGGTTGATGTGCGCGTTGGTTCGCAGACGTTCCTGCAATGGCACGCGGAAGTTCTGTCGGCCGAGAACGCGCGCTCACTGTTGATTCCGCAAGGATGCGCACACGGCTTTCAAGCCCTGACGGACGACTGCGAGCTGGTCTACCTGCACTCGCATCGCTACGAGCCGTCCGCGGAGGGAGCGCTCAATCTTCTAGACCCGCGCTTGTCCATCCCTTGGCCTGAGCCGCTGACCGAGCTCTCCGACCGCGACCGGGGGCATTCGCTCCTTGGCGCTGAATATCAAGGAATTGAAGTAGGAACACCCAGATGAACTGCCGCCACTGCGGAGCCGAGCTCACCGCCTGCTTCGCCGACCTCGGCACCGCGCCTCCGTCGAACGCCTACCTGAGCGAGGGCGAACTGGGTCGCCCGGAGACGTGGTATCCGCTCCGCGTTTTCGCCTGCGATCGGTGCAGGCTCGTGCAGACGGAAGACTATGCCCACCGCGCTGCGCTGTTCTCACCCGACTATGCTTATTTCAGCTCATTCTCGACAACTTGGCTCGCTCATGCGGAGCGCTATGTTCAAGAGATGACAGATCGCTTCCGGCTTGGAGCCGAATCGCGTGTCGTCGAGGTGGCGTCCAACGACGGCTACCTTCTTCGGTTCGTCTGCGAGCGTGGCATCCCCTGCGTTGGCATCGAGCCGACGGCGAGCACCGCGGCGGCGGCGCGAGCGAAAGGGGTGGAGACGATCGAGGAATTCTTCGGCACCGGGCTCGCGGACCGGTTGGCCGCCGAAGGTCGAACCGCCGATTTGACGGTGGCGAACAACGTGCTTGCCCACGTGCCGGACATCAATGACTTCGTCGCCGGTTTCGCACGACTGCTAAAGCCGCACGGTGTCGCGACATTTGAATTCCCGCACCTTGAGCAGCTTGTAGCGAAGGGCCAGTTCGACACGATCTACCACGAGCACTTCTCGTACCTTTCGCTGATTACGGTCGAGCGGATCTGCCGAGCCAACGGGCTTCGTGTATTCGACGTCGGGTCGCTGCCCACGCACGGTGGAAGCCTGCGAGTGTTCGCCCAGCGCAGCGACACCGGCGCGCACCCTGTCTCGCCGTCGGTCGCCGCCTTGCTAGAGCACGAACGCAGCATGGGGGTCGACACCGCCGCGTACTACGCCGGATTCCAGGATCGCGTGGAGTCCATCTGCGATGCATTGCTCGCCTTCCTGCTCAATGCTCGGGCTGAGGGCCGCAAGGTGGTTGGATATGGTGCGGCGGCCAAGGGCAACACCTTGTTCAATCACGCCGGCGTGCGACGCTCGCTCGTGCAATGGGTCGTCGACCGAAACCCTGCGAAGCAAGGGAAATACCTCCCAGGTAGCCGAATCCCAGTCGTCGGCGAGGAGCGCCTGCGAGACGAGCAGCCTGACTTCGTGTTGATCCTGCCGTGGAATCTCAAGGCCGAGGTGGTGTCGCAACTCGCCTACATCCGGGATTGGGGTGGCCGCTTCGTCACGGCCGTCCCTTCGCTCGCGATCGAATGAAGGTCGCGGTGACGGGGGCGAGCGGCTTCCTCGGACGCCACGTCCTGGAACGCCTGCTCTGCCGCCGCGATCTGCGCATCGTCGCAAGCTCTCGCAGCAAGCCAGCCGCTTTGCCCGAGGGCCTCGCTGGCCTGGCCTGGGTGCCGATGGACATGGCAGATGCATCGGAGCAGTCCTTTGTCAGGCTCGGAGAGCCGGATGTGCTGATCCACATGGCTTGGGGCGGATTGCCGCGCTACCGCTCGTTGCATCACTATGAAGTCGAGCTCGGACTTCAGTACCGGTTCCTCGCGGCCCTGCTGAGGGCGGGACTGGCCCGCCTCGTCTGCACCGGCACCTGCTTCGAGTACGGCATGCGCTTCGGACCGCAGCACGAGAGCGATGTGCCAGACCCTGGCAACCCCTACGGCCTGGCCAAGCACGTACTGCGGCGCCAGCTCGACTTCCTGAACGGTGAAAAGTCTTTCTCGCTGCTATGGGCCCGGCTGTTCTACCTGTACGGGCCCGGACAAGCCCCTTCCTCGCTGTACTGTCAGTTGCATGCGGCCATCGAGCGAGGCGACGCGGCGTTTCCGATGTCGGGTGGGGAGCAGCTGCGCGATTTCCTGCCGGTGACCGAGGCTGCGGAATCGATCGTGCAGCTGGCGCTCGATTCCGGCGCCGAGGGCTTGGTCAACATCTGCTCCGGGCAGCCGGTGTCGGTGCGCTCGCTCGTCGAACGCTGGCGCGACGAAGCGAGGGCGAGCCTGGTCCTAGAGCGCGGCCGCTTCCCTTACCCCAACCACGAGCCGCTGGCGTTCTGGGGTTCGCGCGAGCGCCTGGACGCGCTGCTGCGGCGCGCAGATTTGACGGCCGGTTCTGCTGCTTCGTGAATACGCTGCTGATCCTGGCGGCTTCGCTGTGGTCGATCGCCATGCTGATCGTCAGCCTGCGACTGCCGACGCCGCTCGGACGGTACCGACCTGCGAGCCTGCTGATCGCGCTGCTCTGCGCTTACAACGTCGTTCCCTTCCTCCTCGTAGGCCTTTTCCGCACCGAGGCCGAGGCCTTGATCAGCGGCGTCTTCGAGTACTACGCGCCAGACCGACTGGTCGCGCTCCTGGGCTACGTCGCGGCAGTCACCACGTCGACGGTCGGCGGCCAGGCGCTAGCCCTTCACCTGGGCGGGCGCCAAAGGCGGCAGGGCCGCAGGGCCCCTGTCTGGTTTCCAGCGTCGGCGATGGATTCGCGGCGGGCCGGGATGGTGGCCTTCTGGCTGGCGACGGCGCTGGCGGCGACCCTTTCCTATCAATTGCGCGGCTTGCTGCTCGGTGGCTACCATGAGTCGTTCGGCGAGGACGATGCCGAAGTGTTTCACCGCGGCACGCTGTCGTCCGCCTTCGTGTTGATGCTCGTCGCCTATCTGTTCGTCCGCTTCGTGTCTCAGGGCCGCTGGCTCGCCAAGCCGCACCGTCTCGCCGACCTGGCGTCGACGCTTGCCTTGCTAGGGATCGGCGGGGCGCTGCTGTCGCTCGGCGGGCGGCTCTATGTCGTTTCGGCGCTCGTGCTGTTGCTGATGCTCCGCGCGAGTCGCAACGCGGCGCCCTTGCGGAACGCGCGGCGCCTCTGGCTGCTGACAGGCGCGGGGATGACCGCCATCTCGCTGGTCGGCTTGTGGCGGACCGATGCCGACTTCTCGATTACCGCGCTGCTGATCAACCTGCTGTCCGAGCCAGGGTTCGTCTCGATCTCGCTCGCCTCCCTGATGGGGGCGAACGCCGTTCCGGCGCTGCACGCGCCCACGTTCCTGCTCGGCGACGCGGTCGGGCTCGCGCCGGCCTTCGTCTACCCGGACAAGATCAATCGGCTGTTTTCTCTTCGGCAGGAATTCGACGTCAGTTCGCCCTTCGGCGGGTTGAACGGCTTGGCGTCGACGACTGCCAATTTCGGCTGGGCCGGCGCGATCGTCGTTGCGTTCTTGCTCGGTGCCGCGACCACCGCTTTCTCGGTATGGGCGTCACGCGCGTCACCGTACGCAAGACGGCGCTGGGTAGTCGTCGTAGCCACTGCGCTGCCGGCGTTGTCGCTGTACCGCGACCCGTTTGTGATCTCGGTCTACAAAAACCTGCTGCAGAATGCGATCGTCTTCCCGTTGTTGCTCGTGGTGGCGGGGCACGGCTGGGGAATTCTCCGACGCGGCGGTGTGAGACTCCCGACCGCCTCGGCCGCACGGCCCGCGTGACAATGCTTAGCCGTCGGATCCGGATTTACTACCACCTCTTCAACGGACCATCCTGGCAGCCCGTCTGGGCGATGCATCGTCCTCGACTCCAAACCTTGATCGAACACGACGCCGTCGATCGGCTCGTCGTCTGCGCCTTTGGCTTTGACGCCAAGCCGGAGCTCGGCTTGCAAGTGCGGCACGGCGTCGACTTGCGGCTGTCGCGGCGGTTGCCGACGCTGGTCAACGAGTTCGATACGCTCGCCGAATTGCGCCGCGATGCCTGCGGGCCGGATCCGGCGTTCGCACACGTAGCCTATCTGCACAGCAAGGGCGCGTCGGCGCCGCGGTTGACGCTTCAGGCATCGAGTTGGACCGACTGGCTGAGCGACGCACACGCGGGGCTGGTCACTCGCTTCGACGGACTGGCGCGTGCGGGGTTCGGCGCTGCCGGCGCCAATCTCGCGTGGGGCGTGTTCGACCATTTCGAGCCGCCACGCTTGCACTACTCCGGCAATTTCTGGTGCGCGACGCGCGAGCAGGTGCGCGCGGCGCCTTCAATCAACCCCGACCAGCGCCAGTCATCGATACGGCACAATGCTGAATGGTGGCTTTCGGCGGGCTCGAAGCTTCCGCATTTCAACCTCTTTTGCTCCGGGCTAGACCATTACGCCCCCGAGGGGGTCGAGATCGACCGGCTCCGGTTGGCCGCCCGGCTTTCTGCACTCGACGGTGCCCTCGACGTGGTCGGGCGGGCCATGGCGCAACAGGACTTCGTGTGCCGTCAGCTGCGGTCGGCTATCGGAGCGGCGCCGTGGCGCCGATGCCTAGCCATCATGTCGCTGGCTGCGCTGCCCTATGGCCGCTGGCCGCGACTCTTCTTGGCCCATGACCGGGCCATGCGGCTTCTCGGATCGCGGAAATCGACCTACTTCTACTGCCCCGAAACGTGAACACCCCTGCGCCGGAAGCCTTGCTGGGATTCGCCATCCCTGTCTATAACCGACCCGAATTCCTTGACTCAGCGCTTGCGAGCATCGTGCCGCAGGCCGGGCCTATCGGCGCACCGATCTTTATCCCGGACAACGCTTGCGGACCGACGCACGTCGAGGTGATTGCCCGCTGGCGGCAACGCCATCCGAACATCGTCCACGAGATCAACGACACCAACATCGGCATCGACGCCAACGTCGACAAGGCTATCGCACGTTGCCCTGCGCGCTATGTTTTCGTTCTCGGCGATGACGACCTGATCCTTCCGGGCTTCGTTAGTGCCGTGCTCGACGTGCTGCGTCGCGACCAACCCGCACACATCCTGTGCGCGTACATGTATCTCGACAACGCCCAACGGCCGATTACCGGCCGTTCCGTCCTGCCAGCCGAAGCCGCCGGCCGGACTTTTGGGGCGGTCCTCGTCGAGCACGGATGGGCGCTCGGCTTCATCGGTGCCCACATTTTCAACCGTGCACGCTACACCCGCTGCGCGGCCTCGGCGATGGGCTCCTACTTCAATCACGTTGCCAAGATCATCGCGGTCGTACAGCCGGATGATCAGATCCCGATCATCACCACGCCGCGGGTCGGAAACCGGGCCGACGACGAAACGACGCCGACCTGGTCGGGAGACCGGCTCAACGTCCTGTTCGGGCTAGAGCGAGTGATGCGGCAGTCGATGGCAGGGCGTTATGCCCCACAGGACATCGAAGCGGCGGTATTCAACGCCCGCAGACAGCTCGGTTATGCGCAGACCGTGCGTTTGCTTTACTGGGCCGCACTGGCGAAGGCGTCGGGTCGCGCCGACGGCTACTGGCAGTCTTTGGCCGCGCTTGTGCCGTTCGAGCAATACCGTCGTCTTCGGCGGTTTCCTGCACCGTTGCTGCCGCTCCTGGCCCGATTGTTCCCGCTGGCTCGCCGACTCAAGCGCTACCGGGCCAAGCGCGCGTTGATCGCCTTTTCGCCAACGCCGACGGCGCGCGACTCCGCGGCGTGAAGGCGCTCGCGGAGCGCGGCTTGAAAGGCCTGCGGGGGGGCGAATGAGCATCGTCCGAAACAGCGCCTGGAACACCTTGGGGGTGGTGGTCCCTTCCCTTGTTGCTATTCCGACATTCGCCTTCTATGCGCGCGTCCTCGGCGTCGAACGGCTGGGATTGCTGACCATTGCCCTGGCGGCGATGGGCTACGCATCGAGTCTCGACCTCGGACTTTCGAGGGCGCTGATCAGGCAGGTTGCCATCGATCAGGATCAACCGGCAACGGTGCGATCGCTGATGAGCACAGCAACACTGTGCGTCTTCGCCTTGTCGTTGGCGCTCGCACTTGGCGGGTGGTTGGCCGCACCGGCGCTGGCGGGCTACCTAAAGGTGTCGGCCGATGTCCGGCCGGACGCGATCGCAGGATTCCACTGGTTGAGTCTCACGATCGTTCCCTACCTTCTTGCCATCGTCGGCTCCGCGTACTTCGAAGGGCGCGAGGACTTCGTCGCCGTGAACGTCATACGCACCGTCACGGCGCTGGTGAACGCCGTCGGCGGGGTGGCGGCACTCCTGTTGAGCCCGACGCTCGAGGCAGCGCTGATTGCGTTGTTTGTTGCACGCCTGCTCACCTGCGCCGTGACCTTTCACTGGTATTGGGTCCGCATCAAGCGAGATGCGGGCGGACGGGTGCCCGCGTTCCGCGCCGACCTGCTGTCCAAGCTGCTGCACTATGGAAGTTGGCTGACCGTCAGCAACATCGTCGGACCGCTGATGTCGCACTTCGATCGGTTCGTGCTCTCCAACATTTCGGGTGCGAGCGTGGTCGCCTTCTACACGGTGCCCGCCGAAGCGGTCGTCCGCGCGTCGATGTTCCCGTCCGCCGTGTCGAGAGCGCTGTTTCCCCGTCTCAGTCGCGGCGGCCTTTCCTCGGAATCGGACCGTCGAATCGCGCGTCGACTCACCCTTTCGAGCTGCGCCCTAACGCTACTCCCACTGTTCATCGGTGCCAACTGGGTGCTTGGGGTATGGATCGGGCCCGAATACGTCGGAACGCCTGGACTGGTGCTGCGCATCCTCGTGATCGGCTGGTTCTTCAACGCCCTTGCGCTCGACCCATTCACTCACCTACAGGCCAAAGGGCAATCGAGGGTGACCGCGCTGATCCATGCCGGCGAGCTGCTGCCGTACCTCGGGCTCCTGTACGTGCTCACGCTGAACTTCGGCATAGTCGGAACCGCCGTCGCCTGGACGTTGCGGTCGCTGATCGACTATCTGCTCATGGCCTTCTGCGCACGGACGCCGCGAGCCGTCATCGCTTCGCACGCGCCTGGCGCAGTCGGTGAGCCAGGCGGCTGACGACCGGGACAGGCGGGGTGATGAAGTCCTCGATCGACGAATGGCCGCGGCGCTCATGCGATGGCGCCTCCATGGGCCGCTTCTCGATGACCAGAACGCTGTCGTAATAGTGAAGCGAATGAACCGAGCGGGTGAAGTCGGACACCGCGAGCTGATTCTCATCGCGCGAATGCCAGGCATTGATCCGGTCGATAAAGTCCTTGCTGTATTCGATGAAGGAACCGGGGCGACGCACCCCCCCGCCGAAGTGCTTCCAGTACGAGGTGTGCAGGTCTTCGATGAGGTAGACGCCATTGGCCTTGACCTTGCCGAACAGTTCCTCGAACGTGTGTTTCTGCTGACGCATCGTGTGGCCACCGTCGTCAATCAGAATGTCAATATCGGGAACCTCCGTTGCGACCGAACGCAAGAAGTTGCGGTCTTCCTGGTCGCCGATCAAGATGCGGATACCAGGCCCCTCAAATTGTTTGCAGGCGGCGTTGATGTCGACGCCGAAGATCTCGACCTGATCGCCGAAATAGTCTTGCCACATCTGCACAGAGCCGCCCTGCGAGACGCCGAACTCGAGCAGCTTGACCGGTCGACCGCGAAAGCGAGAGAAGTGCCTATCGTAGATTTCGAAGTAATGACGCCACTTGTGGATCAGGCGTCCATCGTGTCGATCAAAGAATTTTTGCAGGTCGTTCATGTGAAGTTGAGGCGTCTTTCTTCCGGCCGCGATGATAGTTCGACCCGAAGCTTGGCCCTGAAGCATGTCGGCGAGGCCGATGCTGAGCGGTAGACTCGCAGATGCCGATCTGCAGCCCGTCGGGCCCACGGCCGAGAATGCAGCGCGAGCCTTTTCATCTTGAACACAACGCCGTTCAAACGCTCGATTGACGATGACTGGCCGGCCGCCGGTCTCGAGCGCATCCTCGCATGTCCTGTCTGCCGCTCGCGGGCGCGCGAACCGCTGCACCGCGCGCTCGAGGACGAGACGTTTCACACGGCGCCGGGCCGGTGGGACCTCTTTCGATGCCGGTCCTGCGCCTCGGCGTACCTCGATCCGCGGCCTTCAGAAGACACCATCGGACTTGCCTACGAGCGCTACTACACACATGGCGATAGCCCTGCGCCCACTGACGGCCGTCTGAAGGCGGCACTGCGCCGGGTGATCGATCGCTGGTCGTCTGCTTATGAGCGGCAGCGGCTGTTGCGGTCGCCCGTGACGCGCCTCGACCGCTGGCGCGCGAACGTCGTCGCCGCCATCGGCCCGGCCAGGGAAGTGCTCGACGCGAAGTACCGGCACCTTCGGAGTGACAGCGCCCGACTGCGGGTGCTCGACGTGGGATGCGGCGATGGAGCGTTTCTCCGGCGCGCTCGCGACATCGGCTGCGACACCGAGGGCATCGACTTCGACGCCAACGCCGTCGCCGCCGCAAGACGCCAGGGCTTCGACGTAACGCTCGGGTCCATCGACACCTATTCGGACCTTCGCGATGCCTTCGACGTCATTACCTGCAACCACGTGATCGAGCACGTGCCGGACGCCTTGCATCTCCTCCGCGCGTTGCACCGACTGCTCAAGCCCGGCGGCCTGCTCTGGCTCGAGACCCCGAACGTCGACGCCGTCGGCCACGAGCTGTTTGGACGGCACTGGCGCGGCTTGGAGGTGCCGCGCCACGTGACGATATTCAGCCATCAAGGGCTGCTGCGAAGCGTCCGCGAAGCGGGATTTGAAATCCGCAATGCCACCCCGTGGAACTTCAAGCACATCCTCTACATGCATGCCGCTAGCCGTCAGTTGCAAACATCCGCCGGTGTTGGCGTCGGCAGGGTCGCCTCGCATTTCCGCGCTCTGTCGATGCTGGTCCGCGAAGCTTTGAATCCGGCACGGCGCGAGTTCGTTCTCGTGCGATGCCGCAAGCCCTGAGCGCGTCGTCGGACGGCAGTCTTGATCCGGGCCGCCGTCCCGCGTCGACGCGCGCGCGCGCCGTTGCGGGCGGCCGCCCCGGTTCGCCGTTCGGGATCGGCTGCCTGATCGTCGCCCGCAATCTCGGCGACGCGGCCATGACCGCCCGAGTGGCGCAGTCGTTGATCGAGTCGGGCCGTTTTTCTCGGCTCGTCGTCTGGACGTTTCCGCAGGCGCGCTTTCTCTTCGACGCCCTGCCGGGGTGCCGAGTCGTGGTCTCCGACTTTCCAATGGGTGCCACGCTACGCCACTTCGGCCGCGGTGGATGGCGCAGCTTCGTCGAGGCGCTTCGCACACTGCGGGTCATGCGTCCGGACACGTCGATCGAGCTTGTGGGCGACCTGCGCGAGCGGCTCGTCGCGGCGCTGATCGGCGCGCGTTTCCGCGTGTCCCCAGCGTGGCATCGGCGCCATCCGTTCCGTCACCACATCCGCCTGCCGGGCCCGCCCCGGGCCGGCGTCGCACCCGTCCCCGACGAGGTGCCCAACATCTATGCGGCGCAACGCCTGATCCTCGCACGCGACTTCGGCATCAACGTCAGCGCGACTGCTCGGATGGCGGCACCCCTGGAAGCGAGCCGTCGCTTGACAATCGGCTTCCATCCGTTCGCATCGCATCGCTGCAAAGCGTGGCCGGATGCGTGTTGGCGGGAATGGCTGCAGCAAGTCGGCTCGCGCGGACATCGCATCATCGGCTACTGCGCCCCAGCAGACCGCGAGCGCCTCGCCAGCTTGATCCCAACCGGCCTCGCGAACGTCGCCCTCGTGACCGTGCCGTTGCCGCAGCTGCCGGACGCGATGCGGCAGCTCGACGTGCTGGTCGGGCTCGATAGCTTCGCTGTGCACCTGGCCGACAAGGTCGGAGTGCGAAGCGTGGTCCTCGTGGGGCCGAACGATCCGCGTGTTTTCACGCCTCCCCGGGCGACCGCCGTGTTCGTGCCCGCGGCCTGTCCGATCCAGCCCTGCCACGGCAAGCCGCGCTGCGAAGGCACGTCGTTCGAATTCGCTTGCATGCGCTCGATCCCAGTGGCCGCAGTGACAGCGCTTGCCGAGGGGCACGACACGGCGACGTTGTCCGGCGTCGCCACGTACGTCCCGGCGCCGTCGGGCGGCGAGGGAGTTGAGCCATGCGCGACGTCCTGACGCTCTCAGTCGTGAGCCATGGTCACGGCGCACTGCTCGCTCGCTTGCTCGCTCAGCTCAACGCTGCCTCGGCGCTCCGCGGCATAGCGGTGTTCGTAACGCTCAACCTCGCCGACGAACCGCTCGACGTCGCGCGATATCAAAACCTCGCCCTCGAGGTGCGGCGCAACGACACGCCTCGTGGCTTCGGCCAAAACCACAATGCCGCCTTCGGGCGCTGCACCACGCCGTGCTTCGGCATCCTCAATCCCGACCTGGCCCTGGCGGCGAGCGAGCCCTTCACGGCCCTCGTCGAACGCTTGCTTGCTGAGCGAGACTCCGGCGCGGTGGCGCCGCAGGTCTTGTCCGCCGCGGGCTCGGTCGAAGACTCGGTCCGGGCCAACTTGACGCCGGCCTCGCTCTTTGCTCGCCAGTTACTGCGCCGACGCGAGCGCCTCGACACCCAGGTGCCGGCGCGTCGTGGAGTGCCCTTCTACTGGCTGGCCGGCATGTGCCTGGTCGTCGATTCGCAGGCGTTCCGTTTCGTCGGCGGATTCGACGAGCGTTACTTTCTCTATTGCGAAGACTACGACTTGTGCGCGCGGCTCTACCTGTCGGGGCGGTCGCTCGTGGTCGAGCCACGCGCCCGAATCGTCCACGACGCGCGCCGCGACAGCCACGGCTCTCTTCGCCATCTGCGCTGGCACCTGCAGAGCCTGCTCAAGGTCTGGACATCGACAGCCTTCTGGCGCGTCACTCTCGGGCGTCACATGGCATCCGGGCAAAGGTGAAACGGCGTCGATGCCGCGCAACGCCCGGTGTCGGCGCCCGTTCCCCGTCCCGAATAATCCTTTAGTCGATCGTCGACCGCCACCATGACCCATCTCATCGTCAGCTTCCTGACTTCGCTATTCGTCAACCTGGCCCTGATCCGCTCGGCGCGGCTTCATGGCGGGCTGTCGGCGGATGCGGACCTGACGGGACCGCAAAAATTTCATGTCGCGCCGGTGCCGCGAATTGGCGGCATCGGCGTGTTCATCGCGTCGGTGGTCGGCACGTCGTTCGCTTGGGTCCTCGTCGGGGCGGTGGCGCACGATGCAGCGCTACTGATGCTGTGCAGCTTGCCGGCGTTCCTGTCGGGTGTTGCCGAGGACCTGACGAAGAACGTCTCGCCGCGGCGACGCCTCTTCTTCACCTGTCTCTCGGCCGCGCTGGGCTGCTGGTTGCTTGGAGCGGTCCTGCCGCGCACGGACATCCCGGGCATCGACTTGCTGATGCCGTGGCTGCCGTTTGCTGTCGGCCTCACGTTGCTCTCAGTGACCGGTGTCGCCAACGCGGTCAACATCATCGACGGATTCAACGGCCTCGCGTCGATGTGCGTGCTGCTGATCTTGCTGGCCATCGCCTATTGCGCAATGCGGGTCGGCGATAGCCTGGTCCTCACCATGGCGCTGATCTCGGCCGGCGCGGTCCTTGGTTTCTTCGTGTGGAACTTCCCGGTTGGGCTCGTTTTCCTGGGCGACGGTGGCGCTTACTTCCTCGGCTTCATCGTGGCTGAACTAGGCGTCCTGCTGATTGCGCGCAATCCCACCGTCTCGCCGCTCTTCCCCCTGCTGGCTTGCGCTTACCCCATCTTCGAGACGCTCTTCACCATCTATAGACGCAAGATCCTTAAGGGCGTGCCGACCGGTGCACCGGACGGCATCCACCTCCACACGCTGATCCACCGACGTATCGTCCGGCAGGCCATCCGCGGCCTGAGCGGCGGCTTTGATCGGCGGCAGACGGTCCGCAACGCGATGACCTCGCCGTACCTCTGGCTCGTCTGCCTGTTCTCGGTGATGCCGAGCATCGTCTGGTGGGACGATTCACGAATCCTCGCGACGTTCCTCCTGTTGTTCATCGTCTCCTACATTTGGCTCTACCGCTGCATCGTCCGCTTCGGTACACCGAAGTGGCTGATATTCGGCGACCAGCGCTAAAGGTGCTCGAGGCAGTTGGGCGGGTCGGTACCCGACCACGTGGTTGCGCAGCCGGCGCTTCAAATCTGCGCCCTCCGTCGGCAGGGACCGTGTGGCGGCGAAGATCGGGATCGTGATCGTCGTTGGATCGTCGTAGCCGGCGGGATGCCGGTTCACAATCCACAACTGCGGCGTGCCGACGCCACCGTGCGCTCCCCATCCGGCAGCAACTCCTCGGAAGATCCGGCCGTGAACGACGGGCCGGAAGAACTGGCTCTTCGTGGGTACACTGATGGTCAGCAGACGCGCCGCCGCGATCACGAGCCTCATCGAGTCGGCCAAGCTCAACAGGCACGATCCGTATGCCTACCTCAAGGACGTGCTGACCAGGCTCCCGACTAAGCGAGCACGCGACATCGGCGAACTGCTGCCTCATCGGTGGGACCCACTGAGCTGATCGTCGGTATCGAGGCAACGGTCAAGATGACTTGACCGGCCGCTTATGATGGATCAGTTCCAGTGCCTTGAAGAATAGCCTCCGCAGGCGGGCGGGCATCTGCCAGCAGCGCCGCAACGTCTTGCTATAGGGAAGTTGCGAGAAAGTCGTGTCGCCCTGCGTGAGACGCATCGTGGTCGTCCACAAGACCGCTGCGCGGGATGCCGCCACGCAGACAGAGCTGCTGCAGATCGGCGAGGCCGGATACCGGCAGTTCGGAAGCAACCAGCGGCGTGAGTTTGAGGTACACGCCCCGCCCGCTAAGGACTCGTTCGACTGGCGCGACAGATCGCCGGACGTCGAGCCTAGCAACAGAAAGCGCGCACCATAGCGTGCGGGCTCGACGAGCCGTTGCTATCGCACCGGAACACCTGAAGGCGAACCCGCATCTCACGGTGAAGCGTCGGCGGCAGTTGTCGGCACATGTGCTGCCCGGGCAGCGGGCCGGCCCCGTCCCTTTCACCCGGGCCGATACTCGGCGACGTGACGCTGCAACCAGCGCTTGACTGCAGCGCGGCCAGACGTCGGCCCCGCCGTATCGAAGCTCTGCCCGAGGTCGGTCAAGAGCCGCACGCCGTCACTTGCGTCGAGCCGCGCGATCCGCAATCTCGGATGCGCAGACGCCACCGTCCGGTCCGCATCCGCCAGCAACTCCTCGTACAACTTCTCCCCCGGCCGTAGTCCCGTGAACACGATCCCGATCTCCCCCTCCCGGTGCCCGCTCAGTCGAATCAGATCCCGCGCCAGGTCCACGATCCGCACCGGCTCGCCCATGTCCAGCACGTGCACCTGCCCGCTCTGCGCGAGCACCGCCGCTTGCAGCACCAGCCGCGCCGCCTCCGGGATCGTCATGAAGTAGCGCGTGATCTCGGGGTGCGTCACCGTCACCGGCCCGCCCTTCGCGATCTGCTCCTTGAACTTCGGGATCACGCTGCCGCTCGACCCGAGCACATTGCCGAAACGAACCGCGGAAAAGCGCGTGAGATGACCCTGCGTCGCCATGTGCGACAGCACCATCTCCGCCGCCCGCTTCGTCGCCCCCATCACGTTGGTCGGATTCACCGCCTTGTCGGTCGAGATCAGCACGAAGCGGTCGACGCCGACCTCCGCCGCCGCGGTCGCCGCATTCCACGTGCCGACCACGTTGTTCTGCAGCGCCGCCCAGGCGTTCTCGTCCTCCATCAACGGCACGTGCTTGAACGCCGCGGCGTGGAAGACGAGCTGCGGCCGCTGCGCCGCGAAGGTCGCGCGCAGGTGGGCGACATCCTTCACGTCACCCATCAGGCGCACCAGCGGCAGTTGCGGATGCAGCTCGCCCAGCTGCTGCTCGATCCGGTAGAGCGCGAACTCGCCCAGCTCGTAGAGAACGATCCGCCCGGGGCCGTAGCGCGCCACTTGGCGGCAGAGCTCGCTGCCGATCGAGCCGCCCGCGCCGGTCACGAGCACGGTCTTGCCCGAGATCATCTCGGCGATGCCGGCCTCGTCGAGCTCGACCGGCTCGCGGCCGAGCAGGTCGTCGGGCTCGATGCTGCGCACGCGCTCGATGCGGGCGCTGCCCGACTGCAGCTCGCTCGCCGACGGCACGGTCAACACCTTGAGGCCCGTGCCCGCGGCGAGCGCGATCGCGCGGCGGCGTTCGGCGGCGGTGGCGCCGGGCAAGGCGACGATGGCGTGCGTGGCGTCGCCGCGGACCGCCGGATCGGTCACCGCCTCGAGCGGCCCGAGCACCGAGACGCTGCCGATGCGCGCATCGCGCTTGGCCGGGTCGTCGTCGAGCAGGCCGGTGACGATCCAGCCCTGCTGGTGGACCATCGCGAGCAGCCGCTGCGCCGCCTCGCCGGCACCGAGCACGACGGCGCGCCGCACACCGGCATCGCTGCCCGAGAGCCGCGACCGGATGTGCTCGTACAGCATCCGGTAGCCGACCCGCACCATGCACAGACCGATCAGCGTGATGAACGGGTGCAGCGCCAGCACCGCCCGCGGCACGGCCGTCAGCTGCGCCATCAGCACCGCGACGGCACAGAAGAGCCCGGCCGCGCCGCAGGCGAGCGTCAGCCGCTTCACCTCGCCGAAGCCCGAGAAGCGCCACATGCCGCGCGGAATGCCGGCGAGCGAGAACACGGCGAGATAGACCGCGACGACGAAGACGAGCACACCGCCGTCGTAGCTCGGCCGCGCCTGCACCCAGCGCTCGAAGCCGAGGCGGAACAGATAGGTGACGTTCCAGCAGATCGCGACGACGACGCCGTCGACGGCGAGCGAGATCGGACGCCGGTGCGGTCGCACGCGCCCGAGGACGCGATCCAGGCGCTGCCAGAACAAGAGCGTCGACGCGTCGGCCCCGCGGGTGCCGACGTGCGGGCCGTTCACCCTCTCACCTCCACCAGACGCGCCGCAGGGTCTGCCCGATCAGCCGCAGGTCGGTCGCGAGCGACATCGTCTCGACATAGCGCACGGAATGGCGCAGCTTCGTCGGCATCACCTCCTCGACGTAGACGCGCTCGGGGTCGCTCGCGAGGGCGAGCAGCGCGTTCTCGTCGCGGTACGCGATCGACGCCGGGTCGGTGATGCCCGGCCGCACACTCAGCACCTTGGCGCGAAGTTCGGCGGGGTAGAGCGCGACATAGCGCGGCACCTCGGGCCGCGGGCCGACGAGGCTCATGGTGCCGGCGATCACGTCGAACAGCTGGGGCAGCTCGTCGAGCTTGGTGCGGCGCAGGAGCCGGCCGACCCGGGTGATGCGCGGGTCGGCGCCGACGGTGATCTGCGGCCCGCTTCCGACCGCGTCCGCGCGCATGGTGCGGAACTTGTGGATGCGGAACGGCACGCCGCGCCGGCCGACTCTTTGCTGGCGGAAGAACACCGGACCGGGCGAATCGAGCTTGATGACGAGGGCGATGAGCACCATCGAGGGTGCCAAGACGAGCAGGGCGAAGGAGGCGGCGAACAGGTCGAACAGGCGCTTGGCCATCCGCAGGATCACGGCGCCTCGGGGTTCGTCTCCGCCGGGGGATCGACGCCGTCGAAGACGTCGGCGAGCGCGACCGAACAGCCGATGCTGGCGGCTTCCAAGGCCTCGGCCTGGCTCATGTCGTGGAACGTCCACTGCCCGTCGGCGGTCCGGCGGAAACTCTCGACGCGGTGGGTGCCCGGGTCGACGAGGACGTATTCGCGCAACGACTCGAGCCGGCGGTAGAGCGCGAACTTCTGGCTGCGGTCGTAGGCCTGGGTCGCCGGCGACAGGACTTCGACGACGAACGTCGGCGCGCGGAAGATCCGCTCGGTGGCGAGGTCCGCCTTGTCGCAAGTCACGAAAACGTCGGGGTAGAGGATCGAGTCGTCGCCGATTTGAAGCTGCATCCCTTCGGTGAAGACCTGGCAGGGTGACCCCTTCAACTGCCTTCTCAGTTCGCCGTTCAGATTCGAGACGATGCGACCGTGCACCCGCTCGGCGCCGACCATGGCGAACACCTCGCCCTTGGAGAACTCGTTCCGCCCGGGCTGCAACTCCTCCCAGGCAAGGAAGTCGGCGAGCGAAAAACAAAGCTGGGTGCGTGCGTTCATGCGGCCTCCGCTGCGTGACCCTCATCCTAGCGCTGTGCGCACAGCCCCTGCGACGCGCTCGACATCGGCGTCTCCCATCCGCGTGTAGATCGGCAGGCTGAGCATGCGCTCGTAGGCATGCTGGCTGTGCGGGAACGCCTCCGGCCGCAGGCCGTACCGATCGCGCCAGTACGGCTGCTGGTGCAGCGGGATGTAGTGCACGCTGCAGCCGATTCCCTGCTTGAACAGGTACTCGATCAGCGCGTCGCGGCCGATCGGCGCACCCTCGGCGAGCCGCAGGACGTAGAGGTGCCACGCGTGCATGTCGCCCGCCGGCGCACCGGGCGGCACGACGACCGGCAGGTCGGCGAACGCCGCGTCGTACCGCGCGGCGATCTCGGCGCGGCGCTGCCGGAACGCGTGCACGCGCTTCAATTGCTGCAGCCCGAGCGCCGCCGCGATGTCCGTCAGGTTGTACTTGAACCCCGGGGCGACGATCTCGTAGTACCAACTCGGCGCCTTGGCGGTGAAGCGGTCGAAGGCGTCGCGGCTCATGCCGTGCAGGCGCATCACGGCGATGCGCCGGGCGAGCGCGGCGTCACGCGTGACCACCATGCCGCCCTCGCCGGTCGTCATCGTCTTGTTGGCGTAGAAGCTGAAGACGGTGACGTCGGAGTCGAGCGTGCCGACGAGCCGCCCGCCGATCGTCGTCGGCAAGGCGTGCGCGGCGTCCTCGACGACCTTCAGGCCGTGGCGCCGGGCGATGTCGAGGATCGCCGGCATGTCGGCCGCGAGCCCGCCGAAGTGCACCGGCACGATGGCCTTGGTGCGCGGCGTGACCGCGGCCTCAACCAGCGCCGGGTCGATGCAGAGCGTCTTCGGATCGATGTCGACGAGCACCACGTCGGCGCCGAGATAGCGCGCGACCTCGGCGGTGGCGGTGAAGGTGTGCGTCGTCGTGATGACCTCGTCGCCCGGCCCGATGCCGAGCGCCTCGAGCGCGAGGTGCAGGCCGGCCGTCGCCGAATTGACGGCGAGCGACCGGAGCGAGGGGTCGCCGAGGAAAGCGCTGAAATCGTCCTCGAAGCGCTTGGCCTTCGGGCCGGTCGTGACCCAGCCCGAGCGCAGCGTGTCGACCACTTCGGCGATTTCGGCCTCGCCGATGTCGGGCTGGGCGAAGGGGAGGAAAACGGGGATCACGAAACGATGCCCAAAGTGACCAGGTGCTTGACTGCAGCGCCTGGCACCGCCGCGATCGAAATGCCTCGGTCGAAGGTCACGAAGCGTGCGTCCCGTTCCACTGCAAGCGACAGCAGGTAGGTATCCGTGATCTGGCGCGAGGTCAGCACTCGATCCCAGCGCAAGCGTCCTTCGTCCAGGAGACTGAAGGAATCCGGCCAGAACTCGTGACTCCGATCGATCGCGGCGCGCAAACTCCGAACGATCACCGCAGTCGGCTGCGAGTTGGCGTAAGACGGCTGGGAGAGAACACGCAAACAGCCGTTTTGCGTCGATGGGCAGGAAGCCCAGCCCTGGCGGCGGTGCGTCTGCAGCCAGTCGCAGGACGCCCGATGGTGAAGGTGGCCCTCATCGAGAAGCGCCACGCGCACGTCGACATCGAGCAGTGCCCGCACCTCAGATGCCTTCCTCGTCGCGAGTGCGATTGACCATTCCGTTGGTGACGACCACCCCGGGCTTGGCTGGAAAGGGCACGAACCCGAGCACCCCACGGCGCCGCTTGGACGGTGGCACCTCGTCGTTGGAACCGCTCGTCCCGGTCAACGAGCGCCGCAGCAGCGCCGAAACGACCTGCCCGGCGGTTCGATTCTCGCGGCGGGCCAGTTCCTTGGCCGCGGACAGCAGGTCATCGTCGATGTCGATGGTCGTACGCATGGGAACTCCCGGAGATGCTGTGATGAGGCGATGCGCCGATTCTCGGTGGCCTTTCGATCCAGGCCAGCACATGCGTTCGCAGAGGCGCGAACGCGTTCAGCAAGCGGTACAGCGCTGGATGCCACCGCGCCACCACCCGGGCGATCGGCGGCGCCAGCGTGACCCGCCGGGCATCGATCCGGCCTTCCGGGAACAGCGCCCGGATGCGCGCCAGCGGTACGCCGCGCACATCCCGGTTCCGCGGGTTGTCGACGGTGAAGTCGTACCAGAGCACGCCGCCGCCCGGGCGCACGCACGCCCACATGCGGTCGGCGAGGCGCTGCTGGAACGCGTCGTCGAGCAGCGAAGAGAAGACGGTCGCCTGGTGGACGATGTCGAAGCTCGCCGGCGCGAAGTCGCAGACCGCCGGATCGGCGGCGTCGCCGAGGCGCAGGTCGAGCCCCGCCGGCAGCCGCGCGCGGGCGTCTTCGAAGCGCTCGGGCAGCAGCTCGATGCCGCAGAGGCGGTCGGCGGCGAAGCCGAAGCGCAGGAAGTCGAGCAGGTTGCCGCCGCTGCCGCAGCCGACCTCGAGCAGGCGCAGCGACG
The DNA here is from genome assembly GCA_964249855.1 of uncultured Rhizobacter sp. Lineage (GTDB taxonomy): Bacteria > Pseudomonadota > Gammaproteobacteria > Burkholderiales > Burkholderiaceae_C > LMDS01. The sequence goes on from CAXUDL010000027.1 coordinate 53,858, forward strand.
GCAGGTCGGTCAGGCGGTGCTCGCGCAGCAGCTGCAGCGTGACGCGCTGGCGTTCCTGGTGCGCCGCGAGCGCGGCGGCGTCGAAGAAGCTGTAGCGCGGGTCGTGGGCGAGGCGGCGCGCATACCGTGCGCGAACGCCTTCGGCGCCTTCGTCGTCGTCGTGCATCAGCGGGTCAGCGACGCGAAGCGGTCGCGGCCGGCGCCGCGGCGTGCCGCGTCCCAGGCGCCGAGCAGCGAACCGATGCCGTAGCCGAAGTGATAGGCGCCGATCGCGAGCGGCACGCGCAACGCCGCCGCGGCATCGATCCGCACCGACCCGACGACGAGTGCGGTCATGGCGACGACCGCGTAGCCGTACGTCAGCGCCAGGGCGGCGAGCGGCCAGCGCGGGCCGCCGACGAGCGCGAGCAGCAGCGTCGACGCCAGCATCGCGACGAAGGCGCCGGGGATCAGCTGCCGCGCCGACGCCGCCTGCCCGTGCTTCTTCATCACGAAGGGCTTCCAGTAGCCGTACTGCAGATATTGCCGGAAGACCTGCGCGAGCCGCGCCCGCGGCCGGTAGGCGCTGCGGATCGCCGCCGATTGCCACACCCGCCCGCCGCCGCGGACGATGCGCAGGTTGTGCTCGTCGTCCTGGTTGCGCACGAGCGTCTCGTCGAAGCCGCCGACGCGCTCGAAGGTGGCACGCGGCCAGCAGCCGAGGTAGACGGTGTCGACCGGGCCGCTGTAGGCCAGGTCCCGCGAGCGCGCGCCGCCGGCGACCCAGCGCGACTGGAACGCCGCGGCCACGGCGCACTGCGTCGGCCCGGCACCGGCGTCGGGCTCGGCGCGCCAGGGGCCGCCGACGTTGTCCGCGCCGCTCGCGGCCAGCGCCTCGAGACACGCGGCGATGTAGTCGGCCGCGTAGTCGGTGTGCACGTCCATCCGGACGACGACCTCGCCGGAGGCCCGGGCGAGCGCGGCGTTCAGGCCGCTCGAGACGATGCGGCGCGGATTCGGCAGGCACTCGATGCGCGGATCGGCGGCCGCGAGGCGCTGCAGCAGCTCGGCGCTGCCGTCGTCGCTGGCGCCGTCGGCGACGAGCAGTTGCAGGCTGCGGCCGGCCGGCAGGCGCTGGCCGAGCACGGCCACGCAGAAGGCCTCGAGGTAGCGCCGCTCGTTGCGGCACGGCACGATCACCGACACCCGGCCCGGCACGGCGTCACGCATGCCGTGCCCGTCCCTCGGCGACGGATCGGATCAGCGCGGTCCAGCGCCCGAAATGCGCCTGCGGGCCGAAGTGCTCGCCGCTGCGCCGCCAGGCCGCCCGCCCCATCTGCCGGCGCAGCGCCGGGCGGCCGAGCAGCGTCGCGAGCGCACCGGCCAACGCCGGGATGTCGCCCGCCGGCACGACGAGGCCGGTGTCGGCGCCGACGATCTCGGCCGGCCCCGTCGGGCAGTCGAAGGCGACCGCCGGCAGCCCCATCGCCTGGGCTTCGAGCAGCACCAGCGGCAGGCCCTCGTAGCGCGACGGCAGCACGAAGACGGCGGCTTCGCGGTAGTGGCGCTCGATGTCGGGCGTCGGCATCCGCCACTCGACCGCGGCGCCGAGGCCGAGGCGCCGGCTCTCGGCGATCAGCGCCTCGCGGAGCGGCCCGTCGCCGACGACGCGCAGGCGCGCGGACGGGTGCAGCCGCAGCACCTGCTGCCACGCCGGCAGCAGCAGGTCGAAGCCCTTCTGCGCGACGCAGCGGCCGATGGCGAGCACCAGCGGCATCGGCTCCGGCACCGCCGTGTCGTCGTCGCGCGGAGCGGTGCTGCGAAGCGTCGACGCGTTCGCGATCACCTCGGTGCGCGGGTTGAGCGCCCGGAACTTCGGCGCGTCGGTCTCGGTCAGGCTGACGAGCGCCGCGACCTTCGGATAGAGCCGGGCGCGCAGCCAGCGCCACGGCGTCGAGCGGGCGTCGAAATGGTTGTGGTCGCAGCAGATCGCCCGCGCCGCGCAGCCGGGGCAGAGCAGCAGCACCGAGCAGGCGGTCGTCAGACCGTTCAGGACGACGACGTCCGGCCGCTCGGCGCGGATCAGCAGGCCGAGCGCACGGCCGGTGCGCCACTGGTTGCGCAGCAGGTGCCAGCGCCGCGCCGGGCCGGTCGGGTCCGAGGCCGCTGGATTCGACGGTCGCGCGGTGAGCAGGCGCACGCCGGGGTCCAGCGGGTAGGCCACGGCGCCCGCCGGTGTGTCGACGCTGCCGAGCGCGGTCGCGACGCCCTGCCCGGCCAGGTGGTTCGCCAGCGCGCAGGCGAAGCGCTCGACGCCGCCGGCCAGGTCGAGGCTCTGGCACAGCAGCAGGACGCGTGGCGCGGTCATCGGATGACCTTCGCGCTGCGCACGCCGGTCGTCGCGCTCGGGCGGCCCGTCGCGCTCATGCCGCCGCGTTCGCCGTCCGCCGGATCAGCGGCTCGACGTCGAGCCGCCGGTAGTCGGGCGCGGGCAGCTCGAAGCCGCTGGTCCGGATCGCCCGCAGCCGTTCCCGGACCGATCGCGCGATGTCGATCAGCCCGAGCGCGGCGAGCCGCGCCGCGATCGCCTGGCGCGACCGCGGCGGTGGCGGCGCAGTGCCGGCCACCGGTGCCTGCCAGGCCTGCTCGGCGTAGTCCGACTGCTGCGGCGCCGGGAGCGGCCCGGCGGTCTCGCGGAGCTTCCGGGCCAGCACCAGCAGGTAGACCTCGTGGCTGTTGCGCAGGTTGACCCGCCGGCCCAGGTCCCGCGGATTGGCGACCTGCCACCAGCGGCTCGGATCGGCCTTCAGCGCGACATACAGCGCCTGCAGTTCGAAGCCGCGCTCCGGGCGGTAGAGGTTGAAGAACAGCTCCGGCGAGAACTGGTAGAAGCCGTGTCCCGCCAGATTGTTCGCCGGCAGCGCGTGCAGCAGATGGCCGCCCACGCGGCAGAGCTCGACGCAGTTGCGCCAGGCGACCGGGAAGTCGAAGACGTGCTCGAGGCAACCGAAATCGAGCACCGCGTCGAAGCGGCCGCGTTCGGCGGCGAGCGGGCCGTCGGCGGGCCAGGGCAGGTTCATGTCGTGGATCAGGCGCGCTTGCTCGTACGCCGAGGCGTCGACCGAATCGACCACCCGCGCACCGAACCACTGCTGCAGCATCGGCTCGAAATAGACCGGCGCGCCGACGACCGGCGGCAGCTCACGAAGCGGCGCGAGACCGCGCGCGGCCCGGTGCCGCGCCAGCATCCAGTCGTCGATGAAGACCGCCTGCCGGCCGATGCCGATGCTGGCGTCGAAGCGCACGCCGAGGTCGGCCGCATGCGCCATGAAATTGAGGTTGTGGATGTCGATGCCCATGACAGCGCGGTCAGGCCGGTCGCCGGCGACGGCGGGTGATGGCGATGCCGGCGACGGCGAGCACGATCACCAACAGCTCCACCGACAGCGACGTCCACGCCAGGCCGACGGCGCCCGAGGCGCCGCCGACGGTCGCCGCCGCGGCCGTGCCGACGACACCGCCGGCGACGACGCAGCCACGGTACGCGGTGTCGAAGCGGCCGCTGCCGAGCATCCAGTAGCCGATGAATTTCCAGCCGAGCAGCAGCGGCAGCAGGGCGCCGAGCACCGCCAGCACCGCCTGCAACCGCTGCGGGTCGAGGCCGGCGAAGCGCTCCGGCGCATGCAGCAGGGCGAGCGGCCAGCAGACCGCACCGAGCACCAGCAGGCCCGACCCGGCCACGAACCCCGCCGCCGCCCAGCGGCCGGCATAGCCGAGCGCGGCCCGGCCGCCCCGCGCGAAGCGCGCGACGATGCGTGGATAGACGACCGAGAAGAGCGGGTCGGCCGCGCCGAGCACGGCGCGCACCAGCCGGTCGGCCATGAAGTACACGCCCAGCTCGGCTTTGGGCAGCTGGCTCGAGGCGGCGGCAGGCAATGCGAACGAATAGGCGGCGCCGGCGATCGAGACCGGCAGCATGGTCCAGCCGAGCGCCAGGCCGGCGCGCAGCTGTGGCGGCGACCAGAGCCGCGGCCCCGCAGCCGGGTCCGCACTACCCGCCAGATCACGACGCAGCCAGCGCCAGCCGAGCACCGCCAGCGCGCTGCTCGACGCGAACTGCAGCGCCACGAACGCCTCGACGCTGTGCGCCCAGGCCCAGCACAGCAGCAACAGCAGCGCCGACACGCCGAACTCGACCCGCGCCCACCGGCCGAGTTGCTCGCTCGCCTGCAGATACCAGGTGGCCGGCCAGCCAAGGGCGCACGCGAGCAGCGCGATCGCCACGGTGTCGACCAGCGGCCGGCCGCCGCCGGACTCGGCCCAGCGCACCGCGACCGCGGCCAGCAGCGCCGCGGGCGGGCAGAGCGCGCAGCGGGCGGTGAACACCTGCTGCGCGAGCTGCCATCGCCGCGCCGGGCCGGCAGCCACCGCGAGCCGGGTCGCGCTGGCGAGGAAACCGCCCTCCACCACCATTGCCAGCAGGCCGGCCCAGACGAGGATGAAGCTCAGCCGGCCGAAAGCCTCGGCGCCGACGCGCGACGCCATCATCGGCAGCACCAGCACCGGCAGCAGCAGGCGCAGCGCCGCGGCGGCGTAGATCGCCGGCAGCGCACCGGCCAGGCTGCCGGTGCCGGGCGGCAGCGCGCGGGCCGCGCCGCCGGCATCGCGCGGCGCTTTCATCATCCGCCGTCAGGCCTTGACGACCAGCCGGGCGGTGTAGTCGACCCGGTGCAGGAACACCGGCTCGGCGCTCGCCGCGAAGTGCTCGTCGACCGCCCGGCGCGCGCCGTCCCAGTGCCCGTAGTCGTCGACGATGAGGATGCCGTGGCGCGCGAGCCGCGGATAGAGGTGCTGCAATTCGTGCCGGGTCGACGCGTACCAGTCGGTGTCGAGCCGCAGCAGCGCGAGGGCACCGGCGGGCAGCGTCGCGGGGATCGTGTCCTCGACCTTGCCGACGACGAAGTGGATCCGCTCGCGCGGGTAGCCGGTCGACCACAGGTTGGCCTGCACGTCGTCGAGGCCGGCTTCGCACCAGACGACGTCGGTGCGCGCCGAGCGGGCGAGCCGCGCCGCGGCCGGTTCGCCGTCGATGGCGCTGCGGTCGGCATCGGTCGGCGCGCTCATGCCCTCGAACGTGTCGTAGAGCCAGAGGTGGCGCGAGGTGTCGCCGCGCGCCATCAGCGCGAGCGCCGCGGCCATCATGCTGCCGCCGCGCCAGACGCCGCATTCGACGATGTCGCCGGCGATGCGGTGGCGCACGACGTGGTCGATCGCGCCGATCAGGCCGGCCCGCCGGTCGAGACTGGTCATGGTGAACGGCTCGACCCGGGCGACGATGGCGCGGTCGGCCGCGCTCAGGTCGGCGAGCGCCTGGGCCTCGCGGTCGGCGGGCGTCGTCAGCTCCAGGCCGCCGCGGGCGAGAGCGCTCTTGATCAGTTGCTTCATGGAGGCCGGGAATGACAGGGTCCGCCTGCCGGCGACCGGGCGCGGCACGCCGGTCAACGGGGCCGGATTGTCTCACCCCGGTTCGCGCGCCTCGGCGCGCGGTAGACCGCGGCGGCTGCTGGCCAGATCGCCTCCCAGCTCGACTGCCGCTGGGCCGCGGCGAACGCCTTGTGCACGGCCTCGGGTGCCGCCTGCAGCCGGTCGAGGCAGGCCAGCACCGCGTCGGCGTCACGGCCCTGCAGCAGCAGATCGTCGAGCGCGAAGCGGCGGTGGAAAGCGCCGACATCGCCGACATCGCTGCTCGCGAAGACGCGGCCGGCGTGCAGCAGCGTGTAGAGCGCCCCGGACTGCGACGCCTCCCGGTACGGCAGCAGGAACAGCGCGTCGCGGGCGAGCAGGGCGCGGAGTCGGGCAGCGTCGAGAAAACGGTCGTGCACGTCGATCCCGAGGCCGATCAGTTCCCGGCGCAGCGGCGCCATCGCCTGCGCCCAGGCCCCGTGGACTTCCAGCCGCAGGCCGCGGCGCCGCACCTCCGCCGACCGCGCCAGCGCCGCGAACAGCTCGACGCCCTTGTACGGCTGCACGTTGCCCCAGAAGATCAACGCGGTCGGCGGCGCGGCCGGCGCGCGGTACGGCACCGGCGCCCGATCGGCCGTTGCCGGCGGCAGCAGCCCATGCGGCAGCACGCGCGACCGGGCGCGGAACCGGCGCTCGCCGTACCGCCGCAGGAAGTCGTCACGACTGAAGTCGCTGACGAAGACGAGCTCCCGGGCCAGCGCGGCGATCCAGCCGGTGGGCCGGTGGCGCACGCCTGCGAAGCCGTGCGGCACCGGGTTGTGGACGGTGAAGACGAGGCGCCGGCGCCAGCGGAGCAGGAACGGCAGTTCCAGCGGCCAGGCGGCGCTGAACTGCAGATTGATCGTGGCGTAACGGTGGCTGCGGCCATGGAGCCGGAGCAGCAGCCGCAAATAGGCGAGCGCGCCCCGGCCACGCGGCGCGACCGAGCCGGACACGTCGGCAAGATGCACGCTCGCGCCTGCCGTCGTGGCGAGCGACGCCAGCAGCTCGCCGTTGTAGCGGGTTCGCGAGGCGTAGACATCGACCGGGACACCGTGGCCCGCGAGCATCCGGATCAGTTCGGCGTCGTAGGGCAGCACGAAGGAGCCGCCATCGAGGATCGCCACCGGCGCGGCGGGCTCGCCGAACGCCGCGCCCGCCGCCACCGTCGTCGTCAATGCGCCAGCCAGAAGCGCCGCGCCAGCCGGTAGGCCGGCACGCCCTCGCGGGCACCGATGTCCTGCGCCGGGTTGCCGCCGACGATGCGGTAGGGCGCCACGCTCTTGGTGACGACCGCGCCTGCCATCACCACCGAGCCGGCGCCCAGATGCACGCCCGGCATCACCATCGCGCCGGCGAACAGCACCGCGAAGTCGTCGATGCGCACCGGCTGCGGCTTGTCCTCGAAGCCGCCGCCGTGGATCTCGTGGCCAAGGCTGTAGATGCGCACGTCGTGCGCGATCGAGACCTGCTGCCCGATCGTCAGGCCGCCGCGGTTGTCGAGATAGACGCCGCGGTTGATCAGCGTGCCCGCGCCGACGCGGAGCCGGCCGATGTGGAAGAAGCGGATGCCGCCCTGCAGCGTCGCGCTGCGGTCGACCGTGAAGCCGCAGAGCCGGTAGAGCGCGGGCCGCAGGCAGAACGGCAGCAGGCCGTGCACGCGGTTCATCAGTGCGAGACCGAGAAAATAGGCCTGCGCGGTGAACCGGGGGAAGCGCTGCTGCGGGGTCATGAGCGGTCGGGACGCGGAATTGTCGCACCGCCGTCCAGTGGCGCCGGCCGCCCCAGAGCGGCTCCTAGAATGCCCGGCCAACCCGACCTCACCATGACCGAACCGAATCCGCCGCCGCCGGCCGCGCCGCTGCTGCCCGCCGACCGCCCTGCCCTCGACGAGAACAAGCTGATCGCCGAGCGGCGCGAAAAGCTCGCGGCGATCCGGCGCCAGGGCATCGCCTTTCCGAACGACTTCAAGCCGACCGAGCACGCCGCCGAGCTGCAGCGGCGGCACGGTGAAGACGACAACGCCGAGCTCGAACCGCGCGCCCTTCGCGTGTCGCTGGCCGGCCGCCTGATGCTCAAGCGGGTGATGGGCAAGGCGAGCTTCGCGACGTTGCAGGACGGCTCGGGCGCGATCCAGCTCTTCGTCGCCCGCGACGCCGTCGGCGACGACGCATACGCCGCGTTCAAGCACTGGGACCTGGGCGACATCCTCGGCGCCGAGGGCACGCTGTTCAAGACGCGGACCGGCGAGCTGTCGGTGCGCGCGACGTCGTTGCGGCTGCTCACCAAGAGCCTGCGCCCGCTGCCCGACAAGTTCCACGGCATGGCCGACCAGGAGCAGAAGTACCGCCAGCGCTACGTCGACCTCATCACCGACGCCGATGCCCGCGCGCGCTTCGCCGCGCGCAGCAAGACGCTCGCGTCGATCCGCCAGTTCATGGTCGAGCACCATTTCATGGAGGTCGAGACGCCGATGCTGCACCCGATCCCGGGCGGTGCGAACGCCAGGCCCTTCGTCACGCACCACAACGCCCTCGATCAGCAGATGTTCCTGCGCATCGCGCCGGAGCTCTACCTGAAGCGCCTGATCGTCGGCGGCTTCGAGCGCGTTTTCGAGATCAACCGGAGCTTCCGCAACGAGGGCATCTCGGTGCGGCACAACCCCGAGTTCACGATGATGGAGTTCTACGCCGCCTACTGGACCCATCACGACCTGATGGACTACACCGAGGAGGTGCTGCGCCACGCGGCCAGGACCGCGACGGGCTCGGCGGCGATCGTCTACGCCGGCCGGCCGGTCGATCTCGACAAGCGCTTCGCGCGGATGACGGTGCGCGAAGCGCTCGTCGTCCACGCCGGCCTCTCGGACGCGGACGCCGGCGATGCCGCAGTGCTGCGCGCGAAGCTCGCCGCGCTCGGCGAACAGGCGCCCGCGCACTGGACGCTCGCCGAGCTGCAGTTCGGCCTCTTCGAAGCCGCGGTCGAGGCGCAGCTCTGGCAGCCGACCTTCATCGTCGACTATCCGGTCGAGGTGTCGCCGCTCGCCCGCGCGTCCGACGCCGACCCGTCGGTCACCGAGCGCTTCGAACTCTTCATCGCCGGCCGCGAGGTGGCCAACGGCTTCTCCGAGCTCAACGATCCCGAGGACCAGGCAGCGCGCTTCCAGGCCCAGGCGGCGAACAAGGAGGCAGGCGACGAGGAAGCGATGTACTACGACGCCGACTACATCCGCGCGCTCGAATACGGCATGCCGCCGACGGGCGGTTGCGGCATCGGCATCGACCGGCTGGTGATGCTGATCACCGATTCGGCGAGCATCCGCGACGTCATCCTGTTCCCGTCGCTGCGCAAGGAAGGCTGAGCCGCTCCGCACGGGTTTCGCGCTCGACGAGCCAGCAGCCGGCGGCCTCGGCTTCCATCGGCCGGGCGAAGAAGTAGCCCTGCGCCTTGTCGCAGCCGAGCCGCTCGAGCTCGTCGGCCTGCCCCGGCGTCTCGATGCCTTCGGCGACGGTGCTCATGCCGAGGCTGCGCGCGACCTTCACCGTCGCTTCGACGAGCACGCGGTGGTGCGCGCTCGACTCGAGCTGCGAGACGAACGAACGGTCGATCTTGACGACGTCGACCGGCAGCTGGTGCAGGCTCGACAGCGACGAGTAGCCGGTGCCGAAATCGTCGAGCGCGATCGTCACGCCGAGCGCCTTGAGCTCGTGCAGCCGGGCGCGGACGTTCTCGTCGCGGCCGGCGAGACTCTCGGTCACTTCGAGCTGCAGGCGTGCCGCCGGCAGGCCGCTCGCGAGCAGCGCCTCGCGCACGATGTCGATGAAACGACCGTCGCCGAGCTGCGCCTTCGACACGTTGACCGACACCGTCTTCGGCGCCGCCGACCCGAGCACGCGCTGCCAGCGGGCGAGCTGCGTGCAGGCCTGCGCGAGGACGAAGCTGCCGAGCGACACGATCAGCCCGGTCTCCTCGGCGATCTCGATGAAGTCGATCGGCGGCACGATGCCGCGCACGCGATGCCGCCAGCGCACGAGCGCCTCGACGCCGGCGCACGCCGCGCGGTCGCCGCCGAAGGCGAGGATCGGCTGGTAGACGACGAACAGCTCGCCGGCCGCGATGCCGTCGCGCAGTTCGCTCTCGATGCTGCCGCGGCGTGCGGCACGGTCCTTCATCGCCGGGTGGAAGCGGCTCCAGCCGGCGCCGCCCGCACGCTTGGCCTCGTGCATCGCGATGTTCGCGCTCTGCAGCACCTCCTCGGGGTCGCCGACCGCGGCATCGCCCTCGACGACGCCGAGGCTCGCCGTCAGGTGCACGATGTGCTCGCCGATCACGTAGGGCTCGGCGAGCACGTCGACGATGCGCCGGGCGATCGCGGCGGCGGCGGCGGCGTCCGCGAGGTCGCGCACCACGAGCACGAACGCATCGGCGCCGAGGCGGGCCGCGGCCGGTTCGCCGGGCGCCTCCTCGCCGAGCGGTGCGTGCGGCCGCAGCGCCGCGTTGAGGCGCCTGCCGACCGCCCGCAGCAGTTCGTCGCCGACGGTCGGGCCGAGCGTCACGTTGACGCGGTCGAAGCGGTCGCAGTCGACGACGATGACGGCGAAGCGCTCGACGGCGTCGTCGCGGCGCGCGTCGAGCGCCGCGGCGATCCGCTCGATCGCGACCAGGCGATTCGGCAGGCGCGTCAATGGGTCCTGGCGCGACGCATCCTTCCGCGTCGAGCGGATCTGCGCACGTTCGCGTTCGACGAGCAGGCTGACGTCGTTGATGCTCGCGACGAGCGTCTCGGCGTCGAGCTTGAAGAGGCTGAGCGCCAGCGTCCGCAGCCCGACCGCGCCGCGCGATTCGGGCGCGCGCACTTCGAAGCGCAGGTCGTCGCAGACGATGCCGTCGGATGCCGCCGTCGCCGCCGCACGCTCGCGCAGGTCCGGGGCGACGGCCTCGAGCACCTCGAAGAGGTTGAGCAGGTCGCCATTGGGCACGAGCGGCATCAGGAGCTGCGCCGACATCGGGTTGATCATGGCGATCTCGCCCGAGGCGTCGGTCTGCAGCAGCCCGATCGGCGCGCGGTAGAGGAAGCGAAGCAGCGCGTCGTGCGGCGACGGATCCATCGTCATCGCCTCAGACGCGGTCCGGCGACTCGCCCGCCGCGGCGGCCGTGGCCTTGCGCAGGACGAAGCTGAACGCCGGCGCGTCGTCGCCCGGTTGCGCCGGATCGGCGGGCACGAGCAGCGCGCTGCCGTCGTGCGCCGAGCCGTCGGCGTGTTGGAAGCGGCCCTCCTCGAGCAGCCAGCCGTCGCGTCGCGCAGCGGCGAGCCGGGCGGCCACGCTGTCGTCGGGCGCCGCGCCGGCCGGGCCGAAGATCGCGATGCTGCGGCCGAGCGTGTCCGCGGCGGCGAAGCCGGTGACGTCGGCGACGCCGGCATTCCAGCTGCGCACGCGGCCGGCGCGGTCGAGCGACATCAGCGCGTAGTCGCCGCGCCCGGAGACGAAGCTCGCGATCCAGTCGCGGCTCTGGCGCAGCGCAGCCTCGCGGCGCACGGCGAGCGTGACGTCGTCGATCACCGCCATCAGCCGCGTCGCGTCGAGCTTGAGGAGCGTCAGCGAGAGCGTCTGCACGCGCGCGTCGCGGCCCTCGGTCGAGACCTGCAGCGTCAGGTTGTCGCAGACCCTGCCGTGCGGCAGCGCGTAGGCGTCCGCCTGCAGGCGCAGATCCGGTGCGACCGGCAGCAGCGCGTCGAACAGGTTGACCAGCCCCGAATCGCCCGCGAGCGGCAGCAGCAGCTGCGCAGCCATCGGGTTGAGCAGCAGGATCTCGCCGTCGCTCGCCGCCTGGACGAGGCCGATCGGCGCGAGGTAGAGGAATTGCGTCAGCGACTCGAGTTCGTGCTCTGCCGTGCCGGGCTGGAGGTCCATGCCGGACTCAGACCCGCCGCAGGACGAGCACGAAGCGCGTCGCGCCGCCGGGTGCGGCGAGCAGCCGCAGCTTCACCTTGACGGGACGCATCCGCAACGTCAGCACGTAGTCGATCGTCGCGTCGAGCGGCGCGGCGTCGACGGCAGCGTCCTCGAAGCGCTGGGCGACGAGGAAGTTGTTCATGCAAGGCGCGACGGTCGTGAACAGCGGATGGCCGACCACACGTTCGGTCGACAGGCCGGCGCACTGCGATTCGTAGCGGTTGTAGCGGCAGACGAGGCCGTCGGCGTCGAAGCCGATCACGCCGAAGTCGAGCGCATCGAGCTCTTCGTCGGTGGCGCGGGCGAGCGCGGGCAGCAGGTCGGCGTCGGTGAAGGCGAGGGACAGCAATGGAGTCATGACAGCTTTCTCGGCGGCCGCCGGCGAGGCGGGCGGCGCCAGAAGTCGATGGGGGCGGCAGGTGCGTGCAAGGCTATCGGCGCGCCGCGCGGCGACTTGAAGCCCGCGTGCACATGCCGGCGCGTCGGCCGCCCGGCCGCGGCTGCGGCTCGCTCACGGCGAGCCGGTCAGCCGGCGACCGTTCCCTGGCCGAAGCGGACGCGGCAGCCGCCGTCGGCATCGAGGTCGGTCTGCCACACCAGCACGGCGCGCCCATCGACCGACGGCAGCAGCGACGTGCTGTAGTTCCAGCACCAGTTCGACACGGTCGGCGCATCGGCGAGCCCGACGGGCATCGCGACGCGCGTCCATGCACCCGCGCCTTCGCGCCTGTCGTTGACGAGCATCGTCCGCCCGCTGGCCGCCACGTCGGTCACGCCCGACGCCGACGTGAACAGCTGCCCGGCCAGCACCAGGCGGCCGTCGGCGCTTCCGGGGAACGGCGTCCAGACGAGCGTCGGCGTGTGGCGGAAGAAGCTGCCGTCTGCCGTCTCGGGACGCGTGCCCATGTCGCCAGCCGGTCCCCACGCGAGCCCGTCGTCCGACATCTTGACGTGGGCGGCGCAATCGAGCCGAGCGGTGCTGCACGTCTCGAAGCTCATCGCATACCGCCCGCTCGGCAGCTTCGCCACGTTGGCCATGCCGGGGCGGTCCGCTTGATCGGCGCCCGCGACGATGGTGACCGGCGCCGTCCACTGCACGCCGTCGAGCGTCTTCGTCAGCCTGAGCACCTGCGAAGCCCCGTGAACGGTCTCGTCCGAATAGATGCAGGCGAGCGCGCCGTCGCCGGCGACGAAGAACACCGGCTCCCAGACGCCCGTGCCGGCCTCGCCGGGCACGCGCGGCAGTGCGGACGCGCCGCAGAGCGCCTGGCCCAGCCGCTGGAACGACCGCCCCGCGTCGCTGCTCACGTAGATGCGGTTCTGCATGAAGGTGCCGGCCGAGTCGTGGCCGACCGACACCGCGACCACCAGCATGCCGGTCGCGAGGACGCCGACCGGCTGCGGCAGCTCGTACACCGAGCCGCAGCACACGCCCTTGTCGAAGTCGGGATCGTCGATCGAGCCGCGGCGCGAGAAGGTCGCGCCCTGGTCGTCGCTGACGTGGACTCCGGGCTTCCAACGACCGTCGACTCTTTCGGTCACGGTGCCGAGGACGAGTCCGTTCTGCGTCCGGTCGGCCTGATGCGCCAGCCGCACGAGACGGGGGTAGGTGCCCCAGTCGGACTGCAACAGCGCGCCGACGACGGTGGCCGGCGCGACCGCGCGTGCGGCGGTCGTTTGCGGCGACACGGTCGGCGGGGCGTCCGGGCTGCTGCTGTTGCCGCCGCCGCCGCAAGCGGCCAGCACGAGCGCCGCGCCGGCAGCGAGCGCCCGGACCCGACGGGCCGCCGAGCACGGCCACAAAGCGCGCCGGCGCGAGCGCCGCATCGCGTCGCCGCATCGCATTGCGAAGAGAAGTCCCACGTCGTGTCCCGGGTCGGTCGAGGAATGTGTCGACGACCGTTCAGCCATCGACGTCGATGACGGAGTGCGCGGAGCCCGACCGGGCGCTCGGGACATCGCGGAAACTCCGCCGCACAACGTTGTCGGCGCGCGGAGCACGCGATGAAGGACGCATTCGTGACGGATCCCGCGCCGATGGTCACGGCAACGGCACGAAGGCAAGCGGACTTGAGGCGCGAGCGGTGCGGGACGCCGCTCGACTCGCACTCAGGCGCTGCGCGGCAGGCGCGACGCGGCCCCGGGCGTCGCTTCAGGGCGAGGCGCGGCCCCGGCGCCGCTTCAGGTCGAGGCGCGGCCCGGGCGCCGTCGAGCCGAACCGCGCACGGGCGCTCCGCGGCGGTCGCCGCTCTCGGGTCCTGCCGGTCGCCGTGGCCGCGTTCGCCCGACGCCTCGACGCCGGCTTCGTGCGCCGGCGAGCACCGCGCGGCCGACGCGGTGGTGACCGTCGCGTTGCGCGTGACCGCCGCCGCGGCAACGGTGCCGACGTTTCCAGCGTCGACCGCGGCGCCTTCGTCGAAGAGCGAACCGCCGCCGCTCGTCGGGAGCACGACGGCGGCAAGGGAAACGATGGACGAGGCGGACCGCCGGCAGGCGGTCACCGGCCGGCTCGGTGGCCGCCGACGCCACCGAACCGCATACCAGGGTCAGCGCTGCCGGAACGCCGGCTTGCGCTTCTCGAGGAAGGCGGCCATGCCCTCCTTCTGGTCCTCGGTCGCGAAGAGCGAGTGGAACAGCCGGCGCTCGTACGCGATGCCGTCGCTGAGCGGACCTTCGAAGGCGCGGTTCACGCTTTCCTTGGCCATCATCACGCTGATCGCGCTCAGGCCGTTGATCGTCTCGGCGGTGGCGAGCGCGGTCGCCATCAGCTCGGCGGCCGGCACGACGCGCGAGACAAGACCGCCGCGCTCGGCCTCGGCGGCGTCGATCGTGCGGGCGGTGAGCACCATGTCCATCGCCTTGGCCTTGCCGACCGCACGCGGCAGGCGCTGCGTGCCGCCGGCGCCGGGGATGATGCCGAGGCGGATCTCGGGCTGGCCGAACTTGGCCGTGTCGGCGGCGATGACGATGTCGCACATCATCGCGAGCTCGCAGCCGCCGCCGAGCGCGACACCTGCGACCGCGGCGATCACGGGCTTGCGGACGCGCCGGATCGATTCCCAGTTGCGGGTGATGAAGTCGCCGCGGTATGCATCGGCGAAGGTCAGGCTCGACATGACGCCGATGTCGGCGCCGGCGGCGAACGCCCTGTCGCTGCCGGTGATGACGATCGAGCCGATCGCCGGGTCGGCGTCGTAGCCGGCGAGCGCGGCGCCGAGCTCGTCCATCAGCGCGTCGTTCAACGCGTTGAGCTGCTTCGGCCGGTTGAGCGTGACGACGCCGGTCCTGCGCTCGCCGTCGCCGCGTGTCTCGGTCAGGATGTTCTCGTAGGTCATTGCGTCCTCTTGATCGAAGTGAGTGTCCGCGAAGCGCGGTCGTACCCCTCGGGCCGACGATGTCGAAGGGATGTCGGCGGCGCCGGCCCGAGCACGTCGCGGGCGGCGAGGCGTGCAGCGCGCAGAGATCGTCGGCATTCGCCGCCCCCGAAGCGATGGGCGACGAATGACTGTGTTTATACGTTTTCCTTGTTTCGCGGCGGCGCCGACGGCTTCTAGAGTCCGGGTTTTCGCGATGCTGCGACCCGTCGTCCGACGCGTCGATCTCCACGAGTTCTCTGCCGCCCGCCCCATGTCGGCCCTGCCACTGCCCGCCTCCGCTGCCCACCTGTTCG
>CAXUDL010000028.1:0-66297 GCA_964249855.1 uncultured Rhizobacter sp.
CGTCGTACGGCGGCCGGAAGCCGAGCTGCAGGTCGATCGCCGGCCGGGCGCCGGCGGTCGGCGTGGCGGCCCGGGCACTGCGCAGGCCGGTGGGCGTCAGCCGGTAGTTGTCGATGAACGCGGCGTTGAAGCGGCGCAGGCTCTGGTAGCCGCTCGCGAGCGCGACCTGCGCGACCGGCAGCCGCGTGTCGGTGAGCAACTGCTTGGCGAGCAGCAGCCGCCGCGTCTGCAGGTACTGCTTCGGCGCGATGCCGTGCTCGCGCTGGAAGACGCGGCGCAGATGCCGGCCGCTGATGCCCAGGCGCTGCGCGAGCCGGTCGAGGCCGGCCGGCGCGTCGCCCGCGATCTGCGCGTCGAGCACGTCGGCGGCCTGGCGCGCGAGCGTGCTCGACGCCTCCATCACCGTCCACGCCGGACCGATGCCCGGCGCGATCTCGGGCCGGCACTTGAGGCACGGGCGGAAGGCCTCGGCCTCGGCCTGCGCGGCGGTCGCGAAGAAGCGGCAGTTCTTCTGCATCGGCGTGCGGACGCGGCAGATCGGCCGGCAGTAGACGCCGGTGCTCGTCACGCCGACGAAGAGCCGGCCGTCGAAGCGCGCGTCGCGGGCCCGCAGCACCTGGTAGGCGGCGTCGGCTTCGATCTCGGGCGCGACGGGGTCCATGGCGCTGATTATCGGCAGCGACCGGTCGGCGGCTGGCCGTTTCCGGACCTGCCGTCCGTTGCCCGCTGCGCCGGTCAGTGGATGCCGAGCTGCAGGCCGGCGGCCATCGCCGCGCCCAGCTCGGTGCAGCGGGCGACGTCGTCGCCCGCGAGCTGCTTGGGCGCCAGGATGGCCTCGGGCGTCTGCGCCCGCGTGCAGACGATCACCGGCGGCGACATCGCGCGCAGTCGCCAGCCGGTCGCGATGCGCTCGATCTGTCGCGCGGCGTTGCTGCCGTCGCTGCCGGCGCAGACGAGCGTCGCGTACGGCCGGCCCGCGACGCGGTCGAGCACGGCGTAGTAGCTGCGGTCGAAGAAATCCTTCATCCGCCCGCCGATCGCGGCGAGCGTCTCGGGCGTCGCGAAGACGAGCCCTTCGGCGGCGAGCACGTCGTCGGGCCCGGCGTCGGTCGCTTCGAGAAGACGGACGGTGACGCCGTCCTCGCCCGACGCACCCTCGGCCGCCGCTTCCGCCATCCGGCGCGTGCCGCCGGTGGCGCTCTGGTAGACGATCAGCACGGTCTTCACCGGGCCGATTGTGGCGTCGCGCCGATCCCGGTCAGGGCAGGGCGGACGGCGACGTTTCCTTGAACAGCGACGCCCGCCAGCCGATCTTCCGCGGGCCGATGTCCTCCAGCGCCCAGACCGCGAGCGTCTTCGCCGACATCGGCTTGGCGAACAGATAGCCCTGCAGCTGATCGCAGCCGAATTCGCGCAGGATGCGGTTCTGCGCCTCGGTCTCGACGCCTTCGGCGACGACCTTCAGGTCGAGCGCCTTGGCGAGGTTGACGATCGCCTGCGCGACCTTGCGCGCGTCCTCGCTGACCTCGAGATCCATCACGAAGCTGCGGTCGATCTTCAGCTCCTGGGCCGGCAGGCGGCGCAGGAGCGCGAGGCTCGAATGGCCGGTACCGAAGTCGTCGATCGCGATGTGGACGCCGGTCGCGCGAAGTTCGTGCAGGACGTGGAACATGCCGTCCGGGTCGTCCATCGCCGACGTCTCGGTGATCTCGCAGGTGATGAGGTCCGGATTGATCTGATGGCGGACGAGTGCGCTCTCGATCTGCGCGCGCAGGTCGGGCTGGCGCAGCTGGTGCACCGAGAGGTTGATCGACACACGCATGCGCAGGCCGCCGTCGCGCCAGATGCGGGCATGTCGGAACGCCTCGTCGATCACCCACCGGCCGAGCGCGTTGATCAGCCCGAAGCGTTCGGCGAGCGGAATGAACACGCTCGGGCTCACCAGGCCGCGCGTCGGATGGTGCCAGCGCAGCAGCGCCTCGACGCCTGCGATCTCGCCGCTCGCGGCATGGATCTTCGGCTGGAAGACGAGCTCCATCTGCGAGCGTTCGAGCGCGACGCGCAGGTCGCGCAGCAGGTCGCGTTCGTCGCGCTTGTCCTGGATCATCCGCTGCTCGAAGAAGGCGTGGCTCGCACCGCCGCCCGACTTCGCGGTGAGCATCGCGGCCTGCGCGTGCGAGATCAGCGCGGACATCGCGCCGTGCTGCGGATAGAGCGCGATGCCGACCGAGACGGTCAGCGTCGCCTCGCGGGTGCCGGCGACGTAGGGCCGGCCGAGTCCGGCGATCACGCGCGCGGCGAGCGCCGACACGTCCTCGACGCTCGGACCGCCGGTCAGGAGCAGCAGGAAGTCGTCGCCCGCGAGCCGCGCCGCCATGTGCGGCTGGCCCAGCGCGCGCAGTCGCTTGGCCGCGTCGCGCAGCACGGCGTCGCCGGCTTGATGGCCGAACGTCTGGTTGACGAACTTCAGCCCGTCGAAGTTGATGGCCAGCAGCGCGAACGGCTGCGCCGCGGTGTCGGCATGGCGCACCGCCTGCGCGAGCGTGCCCTCGAACAGCTCGCGCGTCGGCAGGCCGGTCAAGGGGTCGCCGAAGCGCGAACGCGCGGGTGCCGAGGCGCTCGACGCCGGCCGCGCGCCGATGAAGCTCCGCAGCCACCTCCGCATCGACCGCCCGATCGAATCCACGGCGCGGCCCTCTCAGCGCCGCGCCGCGCCGCGCCGCCGGACGTTCGGACACGGCGGAATCTTGGACGGCTGCATTCCTGCCATATCGACCGTGGCTGCGGCGACTTGAGCGGCCGCTCGGCGAGGATGTGGGCGGCAGGCATCATGGCCCTTCGGGCTGGGGCGACGCAGGGCCCGATCCGTCGTTGCCGGCTCGTCGTGTGGGGGTCCACACCGCCTCGCCGGCGCCTCGTCTCGGCCCCCCACGCTCCTAGCGCAGCGACAGGACCCAGCCCGCGAGCTGCTTCGCCTCCGCGTCGCTCACCTGCGGATTGGCCGGCATCGGCACCGGTCCCCAGGCGCCACTGCCGCCCTTGCGGATCTTCGCCGCGAGCCGCTCCGCGGCGTCGGGCTGGCCGGCATAGCGGGCGGCGACGGCCTTGTACGCCGGGCCGACCGCCTTCCTGTCGATCGCGTGGCAGCCGAGGCAGTGCTTTTCCTGGGCGAGCTCGCGCTGCGCAGCGGCCGGCGCGCTGCCGGCGCCGGCGAGCGCGAGCACGAGAATGAACGGGAAGGTCGGGGCTTTCATCGGGACGTTCGCGGCGCGCGGTGGACTACAGTCAGTATCCCGCACGAGTCCGCGCGCCAGCCGGCGCAGGTCGCGGTCCTCGCGTCAACCCGCCTCGTCCCATGCTCTTCGTTGTCATCGGCATCGTCCTGATCGCGCTGAACCTGCTCGGCGTCGGCCCGCCGGCGCACTGGAACTGGGCGGTGTTCGGCGACCTCTGGAAGTTCGTCGTGCCGTTCGCTCTCGCCGCCGTCTGGTGGGCGTGGTCGGACATGTCCGGCCTCAACAAGCGCCGCCAGATGGCGCGCATGGACGCGAAAAAGCAGAAGCGCCGCGAAGATGCGCTGACCGCGCTGAACATCGACCCTCGGCGCCGCAAGCGCTGAGCGGCGAAGACGGCGCGATCGGGTCCTGCGGGCGCCTCGGGCGCGCCCCGGCGGCTGCAGCACGTGACGCCGATCGACGCGTGTCCGGCGTCTCGTCCACAGCGAGCGTCCCACGCGATGCGTGGCATCGGTTCCGTGCTGCGGAGCGCGCGCGGCGGCGCCTCGCAGCGTCAGTCGCCGTCGAGGACCGCGCCGGTGCTCGCCGGCGACGCATTGCGTGCGAACTTGCCCAGCACGCCGCGGGTGTAGCGCGGCGCCGGCGGCTGCCAGTCGGCGCGGCGACGCGCGAGCTCGGCGTCGTCGAGGTCGACCTCGAGCAGCCGGCGGTGGGCGTCGATCGTGACCGTGTCGCCCTCGCGCAGCAGCGCGATGTTGCCGCCCGCGTAGGCCTCGGGCGTGACATGGCCGACGACCATGCCCCAGGTGCCGCCCGAGAAGCGGCCGTCGGTGATCAGGCCGACCGATTCGCCGAGACCCTGGCCGATCAGGGCACCGGTCGGCGCGAGCATCTCGGGCATGCCCGGGCCGCCGCGCGGGCCGAGATAGCGCAGCACCATCACGTCGCCCGCCACGATCCTGCGCGCCATGATCGCTGCGAGCGCCGACTGCTCGTCGTCGAAGACCCGCGCCGGGCCGGTGATCACCGGGTTCTTCAAGCCGGTGATCTTGGCGACGCAGCCCGCGGGCGCGAGGTTGCCCTTCAGGATCGCAAGATGGCCTTCGGCGTACATCGGCGCGTCGATGCCGCGGATGACCTGCTGGTCGGCTCGCGGCGCGTCCGGGATGCCCGCGAGAGTCTCGGCGACCGTCTTGCCGGTGATCGTCATGCAGTCGCCGTGCAGCAGGCCGGCCGCGAGCAGCACCTTCATGACCTGCGGGATGCCGCCGGCGCGGTGCAGGTCGACGGCGAGAAAGCGGCCCGAGGGCTTCAGGTCGCACAGCACCGGCACCCTCTGGCGGACGCGCTCGAAGTCGTCGATCGTCCACTCGACCTCGGCCGCGTGGGCGATGGCGAGGAAGTGCAGCACCGCGTTGGTCGAGCCGCCGGTCGCCATGATGACGGCGACGGCGTTCTCGATGCTCTCGCGGGTCACGATGTCGCGTGGCTTCAGGTCGTTCCTGACGGCCTCGACCAGCACCCGTGCCGCCTCGGTCGCGTGCGCGACGATCTCGTCGTGCACGTTGGCCATCGTGCTCGAGAACGGCAGGCTCATGCCGAGCGCCTCGAACGCGGAGCTCATCGTGTTGGCGGTGTACATGCCGCCGCACGAGCCGCTGCCGGGAATGGCGCGGCGCTCGATCTCGGTGAAGTCGGTCTCGGTCATCCGGCCGGCGCTGAACTGGCCGACCGCCTCGAAGACGCTCACGATGTTGAGGTCCTCGCCCTTGTAGCGGCCGGGCAGGATGGTGCCGCCGTAGACGTAGATCGCCGGCACGTTGGCGCGCAGCATGCCCATCATGCCGCCCGGCATGTTCTTGTCGCAGCCGCCGACGACGAGCACGCCGTCCATCCACTGGCCGCCGACGCAGGTCTCGACGCAGTCGGCGATGACCTCGCGCGAGACGAGGCTGTACTTCATGCCTTCGGTGCCCATCGCCATGCCGTCGGAGATCGTCGGCGTGCCGAAGACCTGCGCGTTGCCGCCGGCGGCCTCGATGCCGGCGATCGCGGCATCGGCGAGCTTCTGCAGGCCCGAGT
Organism: uncultured Rhizobacter sp.; assembly: GCA_964249855.1. GTDB lineage: Bacteria > Pseudomonadota > Gammaproteobacteria > Burkholderiales > Burkholderiaceae_C > LMDS01. The sequence goes on from CAXUDL010000028.1 coordinate 5,319, forward strand.
TGCACGGCGTGATCGTCGAGTGGCCGTTGGCGACGCCGATCATCGGCTTCCTGAAATCGCCTTCCTCGTAGCCCATGGCGTAGAACATCGACCGGTTCGGCGCGCGGGCGACACCCTCGGTGATGTTCGCGGAACGGCGGTTGATCTTCATCGGGGCGGGTCTCGTCACTCGGCGGGCGCCGATTATGGCCGCCCGCGACCGGGTCGACGCGAGCCGGTGCGGCGGCGAAGCGCGACCACCGCGAGGAGGCCGGCGCCGAACGTCGCACCGGTGCCCGGCTCGGGCACGGCCGACACCGACACGCCACCCTCGACGATGGTGATCGCCGTGGCGACTGTCCAGAGAAGTCTGGAAGCGCTTCGTGTCATGCGGGCCTCCGAAGACGGGTTGACGGACCCGGCGGCGTGGCGAAGCGGCCGAAGCTGTCCAGCCGAGGCCGTGCGCCGCTGCGCTTCCATCCTGCGAATCGCAACGGCGGCGACCCGGTCGCCGGGGCCCGGCGACCCGCTCGCTAGACTGCCGTTCCGCACCGCCGAAGGACGATCCGTGAGCCCAGTCACCGCCTCCCTCCAGCCGTTCCACCTGGCCTTCCCCGTCCACGACATCGAGGCGGCGCGGCGCTTCTACGGCGGCCTGCTCGGCTGCCCCGAAGGCCGCAGCGCGCCCGAATGGGTCGACTTCGACTTCTACGGTCACCAGATCGTCGCCCACCTCGCGCCCGACGACTGCGGCCACCGCGGCACGAGCACGGTCGATGCGCACGACGTTCCGGTGCGGCATTTCGGCGTGGTCCTGACGATGGCGCAGTGGGCGGCGCTCGCCGAGACGCTGAAGGCCGCCGGCACCGCCTTCGTGATCGAGCCGCACATCCGCTTCCAGGGCGAGCCCGGCGAGCAGGCGACGATGTTCTTCCTCGATCCGTCGGGCAACGCGCTCGAATTCAAGGCCTTCGCGGACATGGCGTCGCTGTTCGCGAAGTGAGCCGCTCGGCCGCAGGGCCGCTGCGAGTGGCGTGACGGCCGAGCGCAGTGCGGGACGCAAGCCCGGCGTTCACCTTCGTCGCGACCCTGCCGAGTCCGACGGCCGCCGTCAGTACCCCCCGCTGGCGCCCGGCGTGGTGCCCGCGCCGCCGCGGATGGCTGCGATCGCCTCGCGAGCAGCGTGCATCAGGAGCCCGAGGTCCGATGCGACCGCGATGAAGTCGAAGCCGATCTCGCGGTACTGCGCGACGATCTCGGGCGTGCCGCCGACCGTGCCGATCGGCTTGCCCGCGGCCTTGGCGCGCCGCACCGCGTGGCGCGTGAGCTCGAGCACCTCGGGATGCGTGAGCTGGCCGACGTGTCCCATCGTCGCCGAGAGGTCGGCCGGCCCGACGAAGAGCGCGTCGACACCGTCGACCGCGGCGATCTCGTCGATGCGCTCGACCGCCTCGCGCGTCTCGAGCTGGACGATGAGGCCGATGCCGTCGTTGGCGCGCGTCAGGTAGTCGGGCGTCGTGCCGAAGCGCGAGGCGCGGCTCATGCCCGCCATGCCGCGCACGCCTGCCGGCGGGTAGCGCGTCGCGGCGACGGCCGCGCGCGCTTCGTCGGCGGTCTGCACGAACGGCACGAGCAGCGTCTGCGCACCGGCGTCGAGCGCGCGCTTCAGGATGACCGTGTCGTTCCACGGCACCCGCGTGATCGGCACGAGCGGCGTGCCGGCGACCGCCTGCAGCAGGTGGACGGCGTCCATGACGTCGATCGGCGTGTGCTCCATGTCGACGACCGCCCAGTCGAAGCCGGCCCAGCCGACGGCCTCGGCGACGAGCGGGCTGGCCGACATGATCCAGGTGCCGACCGGCGGCGAAGATCCGGCGTCGGCCAGGAGTGTGAGGAAGGGATTCATCGGGAGGTCCTCGTGGTCGGAAGGTGGCGGGCTCGGGCGTGCCTGCGTCGCGCGGCGGGCCATCGGAGTCGCAGCCCGGTGCGGCTCGGCGGCCGCACCGAGCGGCATGACGCCCGCCGGCGGGACGCCGCGCTCGACGCGCGTGCCGCGGTCGCACGGATGGGCGTGGCAGGGCGAGGAGTCGGCGAGGGTCTTGGTCATGGGGCGGCGAGGCGTCTCGATGCTGCGGGACGCTCGGCCGCGTTGTCAACGGATCGCGGACAGGGCCGAACACACGCGCGCCGGTCGGCGGCGGCCGACGACATGCTGCGGGCCGCCGATCCGGCTGTCCGGATACGACCGGCGTTCTGTGCAGGCGTCGCACGCGCGACGCCGAGCCGCAAACGGAGTACGCTTCGAGTCCCAGGGCAACTGCGAAAGGAGGTGATATGTCTTCAATCTCACGGTCGGGGGCGGATCGCAGCAAGACCTAGTCGATTCCGTTGCCAGACCCGCGGGCGCTTCTCACCTGGGTGGTGGAAGCGCCCGCGTCACGTTGGAGCCTTTCGCATGCGATCCGTCCGAGCCACCTGGCTGCCTTGCGACGTCGTGGTCCGACCGAGTCCGATCGACGGCCAGGGCGTCTTCGCCGCCGAGCCGGTGACGCCGCGCCGCAAGATCGGCGAGATCCGCGGCGAACCGTTGAGCGTCGAGGCCGCCCGCATCCGGGCGACGCGCCACGAGCGCATCATGATCGTCGAGACGTCGAGCCGCCGGGCGATCGACTTCACCAGGTCGCCCGACCCGATGCGCTACACCAACCACTCGTGCGCGCCCAACGCCCGCTTGCGCATCTGCCGTGACCGCGTCGAGTTCTACGCGACGCGGCCCATCGCGGCCGGTGAAGAAATCACCGTCCACTACGGCGAGACGCACCACGAGGGCCGGCTGGCGTGCAACTGCGGCGCGCCGGGCTGCGCCGGTCGTCTCTGAGCGACCGCTCGACGCATTCGGCGCGCGGGGCGGCGACGCGAGCCGGCATCGTGAACGCTCGCCTTGGCGTCGACCGCGACCATGTCCGCGATGCCCGATTACCGATTACCGGTTCCTGATTCCTGATTCGAGAGTCCAGAGTCCAGATTCAGAGTCCAGGGTCCAGAGTCAGAATTTTTGCGTTGCGACTTGCGACTTGCGACTTGCGACTTGCGACTTGCGACTTGCGACTTGCGACTTGCCGTGCGTCGCCGCCTGCCGCCGCTCGGCCGTGGCCGATCCCTGCGGATGTCCCGAGTCGACACGGCGCGCGGGGAGGGGGCCGTCCTTCGACGACAGCATGGTCGCGGCGCCGGACGCCGGACTGGCTGCCGCGCCCGGCCACACGTGTCGGTACGGCGCGGCGAGCAACGTCGGCATCGCGTTCACCCGCGACGCGGCTCCGCTGTCCTGTGGCGCGCGGCGCCCGGGCGGGGTCCAATGCGTGCACCGTCCCCGTCGAGGCGTCGAGCCGTCACGCGGCCGCCGCCGCAGCCTGCCGATGCCCCTGACCCTCGCCCGCCGGCTGACCGGCACCGAACGCACCGTGCCGGCGAACGTCGCCCTCGGCATCGCGCTCGCCTTCGTCGCCGGCGCGACGAACGCCGGCGGCTTCCTCGCGGTGCACCGCTACACGTCGCACATGACCGGCATCGTCTCGACGCTGGCCGACGACCTCGTGCACGGCGCGCGTGCCGCCGCGCTCGAGGCGGTCGGTGCGCTGCTGTCGTTCGTCGCCGGCGCGATGGTGTCCGCGGTGCTCGTCAATTTCGGCCGCCGGCACGAGCTGTCGAGCCGCTACGCCGTGCCGCTGCTTCTCGAAGCCGTGCTGCTGCTCGGGTTCGGGCTGCTCGGCGGGCGCCTGCAGCAGATCGACGGCCTCTTCGTGCCAGTCACTATCCTGCTGCTCTGCTTCATCATGGGACTGCAGAACGCCGTCATCTCGAAGATCTCGAACTTCGAGATCCGCACGACGCACATCACCGGCACGGTGACCGACATCGGCATCGAGCTGGGCAAGCTCGTCTACTGGAACGGCGCCCGGCACGGCCCCGGCGCGGTCAGGGCGAACCGGCGGCGTCTGCTGACCTTGAGCGCGCTCGCCTGCAGCTTCTTCGTCGGCGGTTGCGCGGGCGCCTACGGCTTCGGCCGGATCGGCTACCGCTGCACCGTGCCGCTCGCGGTGCTGCTCGCGGTGCTCGCCGCGCTGCCGGCGTTCGACGACCTGAAACGCGCCGTCGCCGGCCGTCGTCGCCGACGCTGAGGCTACACGACGTGACCCAAACCCGACCCGGTCCGACGCAAGGCAACGCGTGCGACCACAACGCGACGCGACGCGACCGGACCGGACCGGACGGGACCGGACCGGACCCTGCACGGCACGGCACGGCACGGCACGGCACGGCACGGCACGACGCGACGCGATGCGACGCGACGCGACGCAACGACGCGTGCTCCGCCAGGTGCGCGATCACGCCGCGTGCCTGCTCAAGCACGCGGATCGACGACGAGCCGACTGCAGGGGGTGGCTGCGTACGCGCTGGGCGCGGCGGGTGTCGGCGTCGTCGAGGCCGCGAGTGCCGAGGAAGGGCTCCCCCGTGACTGCGCGAGGCGCCCGTCGGTCATCCTGTGCGACCGGCGCATGCCGGCGCACGACCGTCACGAGTTCCTGCGCTGGGTGCGGGACATCGAGCGCGCCACCGGCCGCTCGACGCCGGCGGCCGCGTTCACGGCCTTCGCGCGTCGCGATCTCGAGCGCGTCCTGCAGGCGGGTCTCCGGGTGTCTTTTGCCGAGCCGATGGCGCCTCTCGCGCTCGTCGACCTCGCCGTCGCCGTCGCCACGATGTCACGACGCCTGCGGCACGCAATCGCGTGCTAGCCTGACCGGGACCATGCAGCGATCCCGATGAACAGTCTGCCGGAAGGCTATCGCGCGCTGGTGCTCGGCGCCGGAGGTGCGATCGGCGGAGCGGTCGCCGCGGCGCTGCGTGATGACGCGCGGTGCGCCGAGGTGCTCGGCCTCGGCCGGCGCAGCACGCCGGCGATCGAACTGCTCGACGAAGCGAGCCTCGCCGCGGCGAGCGCGGCGGTCGCGTCCCATGGCCCGTTCGCACTGATCTTCGTGGCGACCGGCGCGTTGCACCAGCAGCTCGGCGCCGGCCGGGCGCCGCCCGAAAAGCGGCTCGCCGAGCTCGATCCGGCGGTGCTCGCCCGGGCCTTCGCGGTCAATGCCATCGGTCCGGCGTTGCTGCTCAAGCACTTTCACGGCCTGTTGCCGGCCAAGGGCCGCTGCGTGTGCGCGGCGCTGAGCGCCCGTGTCGGCAGCATCGGCGACAACCGCAGCGGCGGCTGGTACGGCTACAGGGCCAGCAAGGCCGCCCTGAACCAGCTCTGGCACGGCGCCGCGATCGAGCTGTCGCGGCGCCGCCCGGACGCCGTGCTCGCCGTGCTGCAGCCCGGCACGGTGCGCAGCGCGTTGACCGCCCCGGTCATCGGCGCCGATGCGCCGGACGCCTTGTCGCCGGCGGAGTCGGCACGTCGCCTGCTCGCCGTGCTCGACGGCCTCGGCCCGGCCGACAGCGGCGGCTTCTTCGCGCACGACGGAAGCTCGATCCCGTGGTGAGCGGCGCTGCGCCGGGGGCGTTGCTGTCGGCCGTGTCCATCCGTAGAAACGGGATCGGCGCAACGGTGTGCGGCCCCGACTCGTAACTTTCGATCGACCGTCTCGCCGACGTGGCGATGGCCTCGCGCGAAGCGCGTCGCCCGGGTGTTCAAGGCTCGTACTTGTTGCCCGCCGACTCGCGGATGGGATGGGTGTCGTACACGAGGTCGAGATGCACGACCTTGTCGGTGTCCGGCTCGAAGGTGAAGAGATCCATGACCTTGAACGTGATGAGCGTTCCGTCGGTGACGGTCCAGTCGTAGCGGAAGTAGGCGGTGGCGTGGTTCTGCTGTGTGCTGCTGACGAAGATGTCGATGGGCGTGATGACGTTCTTCGCCGAAGCGCCGGCCAGGCGGTCGAAGAAGGGACCGGCCGGCATGTCGCCGAGGAACGGCGACAACACCCGTCCATCGGGTGCGAACAAGCTCTTGATCGTGGCGTAGTCGCTTGCACCGAGCGCGAGCATGTAGCTTTGCAGGATACCGACGTAAGCATGCATCGACGTGTTCTCCATCGCCTGCCGGGCAAGGCGGCTTCGTGCAGCCTAACGCCCTCGCGGCCTCGCCGACTGACGCAGCGGACGACGTGCACTCGGGCCCGCGCCCCGGTCCTCGATGCGAGCGGCTCCGATCCGGCGGCCGGCGGCTTCGTCGGGACAGGGGCGGTCCACGCGACGGCGTCGGTGACCGGTGACCCGGAGCGCACGGGATCGAGAGGCCCCCGGACGCGCCGCCACGGTCGCAGCGGTCGCCGGGCGCAGCGCCCGACGTCCGCTGCGGAACGAGCGGGCGGTCGGCGGTGTCGTTCCGCAGCCGCCGAAGGGCTTCAACGAACGCGGCCTTCCTTCCAGGCGGTCAGCAACTTGTCGTACTCGATCGTCTTGCCTTGCAGCTTCTCGTTCGCCAGCTTCTTCCACGGTGCGCCCTTGTCCGAGAGGTATTTGTTCGGGTCGCCTGCCGGGTTGAGTTTCGGTGCGCAGTGCGCCATGCCTGCGCGGCCGAGGCGTGCCATCACGTCGTCCATTTCCTTGGCGAGGTTGTCCATCGCGCCCTGTGGTGTTTTCTCGCCCGTGACCGCGACTGCGACGTTCTTCCACCAGAGCTGGGCGAGCTTCGGATAGTCGGGCACGTTGTTGCCGGTCGGTGTCCAGGCGATGCGTGCCGGGCTGCGGTAGAACTCGATCAGGCCGCCGTACTTGTTGATGTTTTGCGTGAAGTACTCCGAGCGGATGTCGCTGTCACGGATGAACGTCAGCCCGACGATCGACTTCTTCAGCGACGTCGTCTTCGCCGTCACGAACTGCGCGTAGAGCCAGGCGGCGGCGACCTTGTTCGCGTCGTGGTCCTTGAAGAACGTCCACGAGCCTACGTCCTGGTAGCCGTTTTGCATGCCCTGCTTCCAGTACGGGCCGTTCGGGCCTGGCGCCATGCGCCACTTGGGCGTGCCGTCGGCGTTGACGACCGGCAGGCCGGCCTTGACCATGTCGGCGGTGAACGCGGTGTACCAAAAGATCTGCTGTGCGATCTGGCCCTGCGCCGGCACCGGGCCCGACTCGCCGAAGGTCATGCCCATCGCTTCCTTGGGCGCGTACTTCTTCAGCCAGTCGATGTACTTCGTGAGCGCGTAGACCGCGGCCGGCGAGTTGGTTGCGCCGCCGCGCGAGACCGACGCGCCGACCGGCGTGCACTTGTCGTCCGCGACTCGGATGCCCCACTCGTCGACCGGCAGGCCGTTCGGGATGCCGACGTCGGCGGTGCCTGCCATCGACAGCCACGCGTCGGTGAAGCGCCAGCCGAGCGACGGGTCTTTCTTGCCGTAGTCCATGTGGCCGTAGATCGGCTTGCCGTCGACCGTCTTCACGTCCTCGCTGAAGAACGCGGCGATGTCCTCGTAGGCCGACCAGTTCAGCGGCACGCCGAGCTCGTAGCCGTACTTCGTCTTGAACTTGTCCTGCAGATCCTTCCTTGCGAACAGGTCGGCGCGGAACCAGTAGAGGTTCGCGAACTGCTGGTCGGGCAGCTGGTACATCTGCTTGTCGGGCGCCGTCGTGAAGCTCGTGCCGATGAAGTCCTTCAGGTCCAGGCCCGGGTTGGTGTAGTCCTTGCCTGCGCCGCTCATGTAGTCGGTGAGCGACATGATCTTGCCGTAGCGGTAGTGCGTGCCGATCAGGTCGCTGTCGGAGATCCAGCCGTCGTAGATCGACTTGCCCGACTGCATCGAGGTCTGCAGCTTCTCGACGACGTCGCCCTCCTGGATCAGGTCGTGCCTGACCTTGATGCCGGTGATCTCCTCGAACGCCTTGGCGAGCGTCTTCGACTCGTACTCGTGCGTCGTGAGCGTCTCGGAGACGACCGAGATCTCCTTCACGCCCTTGGCCTGCAGCTTCTTGGCGGCGTCGATGAACCACTTCATCTCGGTCAGCTGCTGGTCCTTGTTGAGCGTCGACGGCTGGAACTCCGAGTCGATCCACTTCTTCGCCTCGGCCTCGCCCGCCCAGGCACCGTGGCCGAGGACCAGCGCCGTGGCGGCGAACGCCACTGCGTGCATGCGCATCTTCATTTGCTTTGTCTCCTTCGAGTGCTTCCCGACTTCGAAGCCGCCGGTGGGAAGGGGTCCGGCGGCCTGTTCCTCTCTGCTCTTTCAGCCCTTGCGCAGCACGAGCCCGAGCACCAGCACCGAGACCCCGAAGCTGAGCCAGATCGACGGCTCCTCGGCCAGGCCGAGCCAGGTGACCATCTTCTCGCTCAGCGCGACGAAGCCGAGGTTGATGTAGGCCGCCGCGAGCAGGCCGACGAAGAGCCGGTCGCCGCGGGTCGTCACCATCGGCAGGAAGCCCTTCCTCGCGACGGTCGGCGACTTCAGCTCCCAGAGCGTCATGCCGGCGAGCAGCAGCACGATGCCGATGAAGAACACAGCCACCGGCAGCGTCCAGGCCATCCAGGCGAACATCGGCTCGGGCTCCTCGTCTAGACGCGGCCCATCGCGAAACCCTTCGCGATGTAGTGCCGCACGAACCAGATCACGACCGCGCCGGGCACGATCGTGAGCACGCCGGCGGCCGCCAGTACGCCCCAGTCCATGCCCGAGGCGCTGACGGTTCGCGTCATCACCGCGACGATCGGCTTGGCGTTGACGCTCGTGAGCGTGCGCGCCATCAGCAGCTCCACCCAGCTGAACATGAAGCAGAAGAACGCCGCCACGCCCACCCCCGCCTTGATCAGCGGGATGAAGATCGTGAGGAAAAAGCGCGGGAACGAGTAGCCGTCGATGTAGGCGGTCTCGTCGATCTCGCGCGGGATGCCGCTCATGAAGCCCTCGAGGATCCAGACCGCCAGCGGCACGTTGAAGAGCAGGTGCGCGAGCGCGACCGCGATGTGCGTGTCCATCAGTCCGAGCGTCGTGTAGAGCTGGAAGAAGGGCAGCAGGAACACCGCCGGCGGCGTCATCCGGTTGGTCAGCAGCCAGAAGAAGACGTGCTTGTCGCCGAGAAAGGTGTAGCGCGAGAACGCGTAGGCCGCCGGCAGCGCGACGAGGAGCGAGATCACCGTGTTGATCGCCACGTAGATCATCGAGTTGATGTAGCCCGAATACCAGCTCTCGTCGGTGAAGATCGTGCGGTAGTGGTCCCAGGTGAAGTGCTTCGGCCAGAGACTGAACGCGGAGACGATCTCCTCGTTCGTCTTGAACGACATGTTGACCATCCAGTAGACGGGCAGGATCGCGAACACGAGGTAGGCGATGAGAAAGAAGCTGCGCTTCTTGAGCCGGCGCTCGTCCATCAGGTGCCCTCCCGCGGAGCATCGACCGTGCCGACGCGCTGCATCCAGTTGTAGAGGATGAAGCACAGCAGCAGGATGATGAGGAAGTAGATGAGCGAGAAGGCGGCGGCCGGGCCGAGGTCGAACTGGCCGACCGCCTTTTGCGTCAGGTACTGCGAGAGGAACGTCGTCGCGTTGCCGGGGCCGCCGCCGGTGAGCACGAAGGGCTCGGTGTAGATCATGAAGCTGTCCATGAAGCGCAGCAGCACGGCGATCATCAGCACGCCGCGGAGCTTGGGCAGCTGGATGTAGCGAAAGACCGCGAACTTCGATGCCCCGTCGATGCTCGCGGCCTGGTAGTAGGCCTCGGGAATGGCGCGCAGGCCGGCGAAGGCGAGCAGCGCGACGAGCGGCGTCCAGTGCCACACGTCCATCAGCAGCACGGTGAGCCAGGCGTCGGTGGCGTTGCCGGTGTAGCTGTAGTCGACGCCGACGCGAGCGAGCGTGGCGCCGAGCAGGCCGATGTCGGTGCGGCCGTAGATCTGCCAGATGGTGCCCACGACGTTCCACGGGATCAGGAGCGAAATCGCGACGAGCACCAGCACGGCCGACGACTTCCAGCCCTTGGCCGGCATCGACAGCGCGAGCGCGATGCCCAGCGGAATCTCCACCAGCAGCACCGAGAGCGAAAAGCCGATCTGCCGGATCAGCGCCTCGAGCAGCTCGTCGTCGCGCATCACCGACTTGAACCACTCGACGCCGACGAAGACGCGCCGCTCGGGCGAGATGATGTCCTGCACCGAGTAGTTGACGACCGTCATCAGCGGCAGCACCGCCGAGAAGGCGACGCTCAGCACCACCGGCAGGATGAGGAACCAGGCCTTCTGGTTGACGGGCTTCATGCGGCCTGCGCCATCTTCGAGGCGTCGACGATCAGCTCCTCGTCGCGGTAGTAACAGGTGTGATCGCCCGCCAAGCGCAACCAGACGGTGGCGCCGGGCGTCGGCACGAGCTGCCGCGGCGCGAGCCGCGCGCGCAGCGCCGGGCCGGCGCCGCCCTGCTCGCCGCCGAGCGTCGCGGTGACGAGCCAGTAGGTGCCGATGTCCTGCGCCTGCGTCACGACCGCCGGCAGTGCGCCGGCCTCGCCCGCGCCGGCGATGCGCAGGTACTCGGGCCGCACGCCGAGCGTCACCGGCCCGGCGCCGCCGAGCCGCGCGGCGGCGGCCGCACCGACGTCGAGCGGCCGGCCAAGCACGTCGAGCGTCGCGCCGTTCCACTGGCCGGGCAGGAAGTTCATGCCCGGCGAGCCGATGAAGTGGCCGACGAAGGTGTGGCGCGGATGCTCGAAAAGCTCGGAGGCGCTGCCGACCTGCACCGCGCGGCCGCGCGTCATGACGACGACCTGATCGGCGAAGGTCAGCGCCTCGACCTGGTCGTGCGTGACGTAGACGAGCGTGAGCTTGAGCTCGTGGTGGATCTGCTTCAACTTCCTGCGCAGCTGCCACTTCAGGTGCGGGTCGATGACGGTCAGCGGCTCGTCGAAGAGCACGGCCGAGACGTCCTCGCGCACCAGGCCGCGGCCGAGCGAGATCTTCTGCTTGGCATCGGCGGCGAGGCCCGCGGCGCGCGTGTCGAGCTGCTTCGACATCTCGAGCATCTCGGCGATCTTGCCGACCCGCTCCTTGATCTTCGCCGCCGCGACGCCGCGGTTCTTCAGCGGGAAGGCGAGGTTCTCGGCGACGGTCATGGTGTCGTAGATGACCGGGAACTGGAAGACCTGCGCGATGTTGCGCTGCTGCGGCGTGCGCGCGGTGACGTCGATACCGTCGAAGGCGACGCCGCCCCGCGAGGGCCGCACCAGCCCGGAGACGATGTTGAGCAAGGTCGTCTTGCCGCAGCCCGACGGGCCGAGCAGCGCGTAGGCGCCGCCGTCCGCGAAGCGCATCTTCAGCGGCAGCAGCGCGTAGTCCTCGTCGCGCCGCGGGTCGGGCTTGTAGGCGTGCGCGAGATCGAGATCGATGCGGGCCATGGGCAGGGGCGGTCGGTGCGGGGTCGCGGGCGAGGGGCGGCGGAGACGGGCGGGGCGGCTTCAGTGCCGGCGGGGCGGCGCCGGGGCGACGCTCAGCTCGCCTCCGGCGTCGAACACGTAGGCCTGCAGCGGGTCGAGCCGCAGTGTGACGCTCTGGCCGAGCGTGAAGGCGTGGACGCCGGGGAGCTGCGCGACGACGTCGCCGATCGGCGTGGCGGCGTGAACGAAGGTGTCGGAGCCGGAGATCTCGGCGAGCTCGACGCGGCCGGCGACGGCGACATCGTCGCCTCCGGCGTCGCCGATGCCGAGCGCACTCGCGCGGATGCCGACGGTCACCGGCCCGTGTCCGGCACCGGCGATGCGCAGCACGACGCCGCCGGGCAGCGCGACGCCCGCCTCGCCGGCGGTGCCGGCGAGAAGATTCATCGGCGGGTCGCTGAAGGCGCGCGCGACTCGGATCGAGCACGGCCGGTGGAACACCTCGGCGGTGGGCCCGTACTGCAGCAGCTCGCCGGCGTCGAGCACGGCGGTGTGGCCGCCGAGCAGCAGGGCCTCGGTGGGCTCGGTCGTCGCGTAGACGACGGTGGAGCGGCCGGCGGCGAAGAGCTGCGAGAGCTCGTCGCGCAGCTCTTCGCGCAGCTTGTAGTCGAGGTTGACGAGCGGCTCGTCGAGCAGCATGAGCGGCGCGTTCTTGGCGAGCGCCCGGGCGAGCGCGACGCGCTGCTGCTGGCCGCCGGAGAGCTCGGCGGGCAGCCGCTCGAGGAAGGGCTCGATGTGCAGCCGCGCGGCGAGCGCCCGCACGGTGCGCGCGATGTCGCGCTCGCGCCGCAGCTTCAGCGGCGAGGCGATGTTGGCGGCAACGCTCATCGACGGGTAGTTGATGAACTGCTGATACACCATCGCGACATCGCGCTCGCGCACCGGCCGGCCGGTCACGTCGACGCCGTCGGCCACCACCCGCCCGGCACTCGGTGCATCGAGCCCGGCCATGACGCGCAGCAAGGTCGTCTTGCCGGCCTGCGTCGCACCCAACAGCACGGTGACGGCATTGGGCACGAGCGCGATGGCAAGCGGGTGGAGGTGCACGGCCGCACCCACCTTCTGCTCGATGCCTTCGAGCGTCAGCTTCATGTCACAGCGTGCCGGCGAGCTTCCACTTGCGCAGCTCGTAGACCGTGCCCGGCCGCACGGGCGCCTTGGGATGCGGATCCTCCATGCGGCGACGGAAGCTGTGGATGGGCGTGGCGCGCGGGTCGATCATCACCTCCACGAGGCTCGGGCCGTCGTGGGCGAAGGCGGCGTCCAGCGCGGCGTCGAGGTCTCCGGGCCGCAGCACCTTCAGTCCGAGCAGGCCCATCGCGGTGCCCGCGGCGGCAAAATCGGGCTTGTCGCCGACCGCGAGGTCCACCGACTTGCGCAGCTCTTCGAAGAACACCTCCTGCCACATCTGAAGCCAGCCCAGCGTGCCGTTGTTGATGACGATGTTCACCACCCGCATCCGGTTCTGCGCCAGCGTCGTCAGCTCGCCGACGGCGAACGCATGGCCGCCGTCGCCGGCCACGGTGACGACCCGGCCGCCGCGCTGCCTCAACACCGCCGCGGCGCCGATGGCGGCCGGCGACGCGTAGCCGAGTCCGCCCTGGCCGCGGGCATAGATGAAGTGGCGGCCGCTCCGCGTCGCCGGGATGTACTGCGCGATCCAGCCGGCCGAGAAGCTCGCGTCGCTGATGACCACGTCCTCGGCGTCGAGCCGCGCGGCGACGCCGGCCATCACGGCGGGCGGGATGATGGGCGATTGCGTGCTCGCCTTCTCGAGCTCCAGGCCACGCTGCTTCTCGGCCTTGACGTCGGCGATGCGCGCCAGCCATTCGGACTTCGGCGTCGCATCGACGAGGCCGTCGAGCGCATCGAGCGTGGCCCGCACGTCGCCGCACAGGGCGACGGTGGGCTGGAAGGTCCGGCCGTGCTCGGCCGGGTCCACGTCGATCGTGATGTTGGCCTGGCCGGCGAGCGGCAGCGTCCAGTTCATCGCCGTGTTCTGGCTCGCCTTGCTGCCGCACCAGATCAGCAGGTCCGCCTCCTTCACCAACTGGATGGCGGCCGCGCTGCCCAGCGGATTGAGCACGCCGGCCGCATAGGCGCGCGTCTCGGGGACCGAGCCCTTGCCCGACAGGCTCGACACGTGCAGCGGCTGCACCCGGTCGCAGAACGCGGTCAGCTGCATGGCGGCTTCCGACGCATGCACGCCGCCGCCGGCGATCACCGCAGGACGCCGAGCCCGGGCGATCAGGGCCGCCGCGCGCCGGAGCTCGGCCTCCTCCGGCCGGTACCGGATCGACGGCGCGCGGACGCAGCGCTTGTCGACCGCGATCGGCTCGTCGTCGTCCCAGGGCGCGTCCATCACGTCGTGCGGCACGATGACGACGACCGGGCCGGGCCGTGGCGAGGTGGCGATGCGGAAGGCCGCCCGCACGACGTCGGGGAGTGCGGTGACGCTCGGCACGGTGAACACGTCCTTGGAGATGCTCTGGAAGAAGCCCTGCTGGTCGAAGCCTTGCGAGGCGACCCCCTTGTGGCGCAGCGTGACCCAGTCGAGCGGCAGCTCACCGACGATGCAGATCATCGGGATCGAGGCGTTGTAGGCCTCGACGATCCCGTCGGTCAGCTTCGTCGCGCCCGGACCGACGGTGACGTCGCAGACGCCTGGCTTGCCGGTGAGGCGCGCATAGGCGTCGGCCGCGTAGGGAGCGCTGCGCTCGTCGCGCACGAGGATGTGCTCGATGCGCGGCGCCAGCCGTGCGATGCCCTGGTGCAGCGCCGTGGTCTGGCCGCCGGGCATGCCGAAGACGAAGTCGACCTCGTAGTCCATCAGCATCTTCGCGAGCAGGTCGCCGACGTGTTTCATGGTGTGTCCCGTTGGAGAAGATTCGATCGGAATGGCCAGCGGCAGCGGCGCGGTCGGCATGGGGCGCGAGCGCGAGCCGGTCAGGCGGGCTGCGGCGACGCCCAGTGCGCGGCGAGCGCCTGGGTGGTGCGCGAGAACGCCGCGAACTTGACCGCATAGGCGGCGTGCCGCGACGCGTCCGGCACGTGCACGCGGGCGATCCGCACCATGTGCTGCGTGGCGGCGGTGAGGTCCGGATGGTGGCCGAGGGCGACCGCGGCGCACATGGCGGTGCCGCGCGCGCCCACCTCGCCCCCGTCGGTCACTTCGACCGGCAGGCCCAGCACGTCGGCGAACATCTGCGACCAGATCGGGCTGCGCGCCGCGCCTCCTGCGAGCCGGATGCTGCGGACCGGTGCCGCGTCGCGGCCCGCGAGCAGCGCATCGATGTCGAGCTTGTGCGCGAAGACGATGCCTTCGAAGATCGCGCGCACGACGTCCGCACCGTCGTGCTCCGCCCGCAGGCCGAGCAAGCCGGCCGGTGCGCCGCCCGGGCCGCCGAACAGGAAGGGCAGGAAGAGGATGTCGTTGGGGCGCCGCAGCGCCTCGCCGACGCGCTCGCTGCAGACGTCGTAGATCGACTGGCCGCGGCATGCGGCCGCTTCGACCGCGTCCGGCCCGAGGATGCTCTTGCAGTACCACTCGAAGTTGCTGGCCGACGTCGCCGCGCCCTCGGTCGCCAGGTAGTAGCCGCCGATCGGATAGGCCAGCTGCAGCAGGGGCAGGGCGTCGAGCCGCGGCGTCGGGTGCAGGGTCGAGTTGATGCTGAAGGTGCCGGCGACCACGCTCAGCTGGTCGGGGCGGCCGACGCCGGAGGCGACCGCGGCCGCGCACACGTCGACCATGCCGCGGACGACCGGCGTGCCGGCACGCAGGCCGGTGCTGTCGGCTGCCTGTTTCGACACCTCGCCCACCACGTCGGTCGAGCTGCCGATGCGCGGCAGCTTGTCGCACCAGGTGCCGAGGCCGAGCCCGTCGTAGAAGGCGGCCGGATAGCGGCTGGAGGTCACGTCCACGAGGCCGCCGAGTCCTGCGTCGGTGGTGTCGGTCGACAAGTCGCCGCAGAGCTGCGCTCGCAGGTAGTCCTTGCAGAACATCAGCGTGTGCGTGGCGTCGACCACCGCCGGCTCGTGGCGGGCCAGCCACGACAGCAGGCCGGCCGGCTGGCCGGCCCAGAACCGCTGCTGGACGAGCAGGCTGTTGCGCCGGCCGAGCCCGTCGCGCTCCCAGTGCGCGAGCACGTCGGTCGCGCGACTGTCGGTGGACATGATCCCGGGGCGCACTGCCTCGCCGTTCCGGTCCACGAGGTACAGCCCGGCGCCGTACCCCGACACCGACACCGCCGCGATGTCGGCGGCTGCGACGTCCTGCGCGTCCAGCAGCTCGCGGACGGCGTCACCGACGTCCCGCCACATCGCCCGCGGATCGCGCTCGGTCCGGCCGGGGGCGGGGAACAGGATCGGGTTGCGGCGTCGGGCGACGCCGATCTCGTGCCCTTCGAGGTCGAACAGCACGACCTTCGTCATCGTGCTCCCGGCATCCACGCCGAGAAGGTATCGCGACATCGCCGTCTCCTCGAGTGACCTTGTGTCGTAATGACAAGTTGGCACGTCTTATGATCGATGCGGATGAAGTCTATCGGCCGAGCAGACGCCGTCAATTCAGGCGCGGCGCTTTTTGCATCGGTGTTTGTGCTAGTCGAAGCGAGCAGGGCTCGCCGTCATGATCGGCCACCTGTGGATGGAGCCGATCGACTTGTAGTGATGAGTTGGCGAGCTCGGCAGAGACGCCGACGGACAGGAGACCGCTGATGCGCCGCAGGGAAGACGTGCTCGAACAGGTCCGGGCGCAGCCCGACATCGACGTGCTCATCATCGGCGGCGGCATCAACGGCGTGGGCCTGCTGCGCGACTTGGCGGCGCAGCAGGTCGGCGCGCTGCTGGTCGAGCGCGGCGACTTCTGCAGCGGCGCCAGCGCCGCGCCCTCGCGCCTCATCCACGGCGGCCTGCGCTATCTCGAGACCGGTGAATTCGCGCTCGTGCGCGAATCGGTCGAGGAGCGCAACCGCCTGCTGCGCAATGCGCCGCACCTCGTCGTGCCGATCCCCGTCTGGGTGCCGCTGCAAAGCTGGTTCGCCGGTCTCGCCCGAGCACCGGCGCGCTTCTTCGGCTGGACGCGCAGCCCTGGGCCGAAGGGCGCACTCGTGACCAAGCTGGGACTGGTCTTCTACGACTGGTTCGGCCGCAAGCTCGGCGGCGTGCCCCGGCACCGCCTCGTCGACGGAGGCGACGTCCGAGCGGCGATGCCGTCGATCTCGCAGCGGATCCGGCTCGTCGCGGAATTCTTCGACGCGCGGCTGCTGCATCCCGAGCGCCTGACGCTCGAGCTCATCGCCGATGCCGAGCGAGACTGCCCGGCAGCGCTGGCAGTGCCCTATCTGTCGGTCGACGCCGGCCACGGCGATGCGCTGACGCTGCGCGACGAACTGGGCGGGACGACCCTCGAGGTGCGGCCGCGGCTGGTGATCAACACCACCGGCGCGTGGGTCGATCGCGTCGACGCGCAGTTGGGCGTGCAGCATCGCTTCATCGGCGGCACGCGCGGCTCGCACCTGGTGCTGCGTCATCCGGCGCTTGCACGGGAATTGGGCCCGCGCATGCTCTATTTCGAGACCGCCGACCACCGCATCTGCCTCGCCTACGGCCTGACCGGCGACCTCGTCCTGCTCGGCACCACCGACATCCGCACCGACGACCCCGACGATTGCCGTTGCACCGCGGCCGAGATCGACTACCTGTTCGAGGAACTCGGCATCGCCCTGCCGAAGCTGTCGTTCTCGCGCGAGCACATCGTCTTCAGCTACGCAGGCGTGCGGCCGCTGCCCGCTGCCGACGGCACGGTCGCCGGTGCCATCAGCCGCGACCATTCGGTGCGGCCGCTGCCGGCCGAAGGCACGCGGCCCTACGACATCCTGACGCTGGTCGGCGGCAAGTGGACGACCTACCGCGCCTGCGCCGCGCAGATCGCCGACGACGTGCTGTCGCGGCTCGGTCGGCCGCGCCGGATCGACACGGCGGACCTGCCGATCGGCAGCGGTCGCGACTGGCCCGCCGACGCCGCGGCGCGGCAGGCACGGATCCACGGCCTGAGTGCCGGCTTCGGGCTGAACATCGACGTGGCGACAGCGCTGTGGGAGCGCCACGGCATCGAGGCCGGTGATGTCGCGGCGCTCGTGGTTGCGTCCGCCGCCGCGCCGCTTCCGGGGCTCGCGGGCTACACCGTCGGCGAGATTCGCCACATCGCGCGGCACCAGCGGGTGGGGCGCCTCGCGGACGTGGTCCTGCGCCGGACGCTGATCGCGCTCGAGGGCCGCTGCACCGTGGCCGCGCTGCGGTCGCTCGCCGAGGTGGTCGGCGAGGAGCTGTCGTGGGACCCCGCCCGGCAGGCGCAGGAAGTGGCCGACACGCTCGCGCTGCTGCGGCAGCGCCATGGTGTCGCGCTCGAGCCCGACGTGACCGAAGCCCGACCGAGGTCGGCGTCTGCATGACGCCGACGCAGCGCGTGCCCCCCGCCCGTGATGCCGACGCCGCGCCTGCCTCCGGGCCGCTGTGGTCGCAGGTGAAGCAGGCGCTGCTCCGGATGATCAGCGACAACGGCCTCGGCGCCCATGCGGCGCTGCCGTCCGAGAGCGCGCTCTGCGAGCGCTTCGGCGTGTCGCGGACGGTGGTGCGGGAAGCGCTGAACCAGCTCGTCTACGAGCACGTCATCTACAAGCGTCAGGGCAAGGGCGCGTTCGTGTCGGGCCGCCGCGAAGAGCAGAACTTCATCGGCAGCATCGTCGGCTTCTCGGGCGAACTGCTCGACAAGCACAAGCGCATCACGCGCCGCGTGTTGACGCAATGCGTCGCGCTCCCCAGCGAACGGGCGCAGAGCTTCCTGCGCCTGCCGACGACGGGCGGCATCGAGTCGCGCGTGGTGGAGCTGTCGCGGGTGCAGATGGTCGACGGCATCCCGCGCATCCTCGTCCACCACAGCCTTCCCGAGCAGCTCACGCCGGGACTCGACCAGCTGCCGCTGCAGACGCGGTCGCTCTACGACGTGCTGCAGAAGCAGTACGGCATCATCTTCAAGCACGCGGACCGCTGGATCGAGGCGGTGACGCCGACGCCGGAAGAGGCCGAGCTCCTCGAGATCCCGCCCTCGAGCCCGCTGCTCGCGATCGAGTCCTGCGCGTTGTCCGACACCGGCCGGCCGGTCGAGTACTACCGCGCGCTGTTCCGGACCGACCTCGCGTCGTTGCACATCCGCATCGGCTGACGGGCACGCCGCGTGTCGAGCGCGCGGGCCATGCGCTACGGCGTCGACGCGAGCACGCAGTTCCGCCCGGCGTTCTTCGCCGCGTAGAGCGCGGCATCGGCACGCGCCATCCACGGCTCGACGCGATCCGCGGTGCCGCCGTACGCGCTCAGCCCGATGCTCGCCGTCATCGCGAGTCCGGGCGAAATCGATTCCCAGTGGTGCGACCGCACGATGTCGCACAACCGCTCGCAGGCGCCCTTGGCCGGCTCGATGGCGGTATCGACGAAGAGCACCAGGAACTCCTCGCCGCCGATGCGGGCGACGAAGTCGCTGACCCGCGCGGTCGTGGTCAGCAACGCGGCGAGTTCCGCGAGCACTCGGTCGCCGATGGCGTGGCCGTGCGTGTCGTTGACGCGTTTGAAGTGATCCAGGTCCAACAGTGCGGCGCACAGCGGTCGACCGAGCTCGACCGCCCGGGCCATCAGCAGCGGCAGCCGCGCGTCGACGGAGCGGCGGTTCAGCAGTCCGGTCAACGGGTCTTCGTGCGCGGCCCGGTCCAGCTCGTCGGCGCGGATCCGTTGCATCTCCGCCTCCAGCCGCAGGCGCTCGGCTGCATGCCGGGCCTGGTCGAGCTCCAGGCGATTGATCAGCACGCGCGACTGCAGATCGGCACGTCGCGCGCGATCCTCGGTGTCGAGCGCGTGGAAGCGTTCGTGGTGAGCGAGCGCGAGCTCGAAGTCACCCGTGCGCTTGTGCAGGTCGGCGAGCCTCTGGCGCGCGATGCGCTCGGTGCCCGGGTTCGAGGCATCCACGGCACGCTGGACGATCGTTCCGAGTTCGTCGATCGCCGCGGCCAAATCGCCCTTCGCGGCGTTCGCGCCGGACCGCTCCAACGCGATCTCCAGCATCGTCTCGGCATAGCCGTGCTCGCTGGCCAAGGCGTCGGCCGCCGCCAGCGCCTGCGCTGCCTCGGCCGTTCGACCGTTCTCGCGCAGGGCACACGCGTAGTTGATGCCGGCCACCGTTTCGCGGTGCGAGTTGCGCTGCGATCTTGCGACCTCCAACGCTTCGATCGCCGCCGTGAGCGCCTGCGCCGCGAAAGCGTGAACGTCGTGTCCGCCCGCACGGCCCTTGACGACCGCATTGAGCGATGCGTTGGCGAGGTTGTTCAACGCCGCGAAGATTTCCTCCTGGCCGTCGAGGCGCTCCGCGATCGCCAGCGAGCGTCGAAGAAAGTCGACGCCGCGATCCGTATCGCCCGATCCCTCGTGGGCGATGCCCAGCCGATTCAGCGCCCAGCATTCCGCACGCAGATCGCCACTGGCCAGTGCCGCATCGAAGGCCGCCACCGCGTGTTGCAGCGCGTGCTGCCAGAGGTGCGCGTCCATGTGCGCGATCGCGAGCGTGCAGTGGTGTTGCGAGAGCAGCACGGGGTCGCCGCCTCGGCCTTCCAGCGAAATGGCGCATTGGCCGGCACGGATGGCTGCTTCGGTGCTGCCGAGTCGGACCAGATGCAGCGCGAGCAGGCCCTCGGCCTTCGCGCGATCCGAGCTCGATCCGGCATCGAGCGCGAGCCGTGAAGCGCGCTCCGCGATCGCCGCTCCACGGCGGTGGTCGCCCAGAAGACGCGCGTGTTCGCTGTCCTCGAGGAGCTGCGCTGCGCAAAGGCCTTCGGTCGTCATCCTGCGGTACTTATCGGCGCGAGTGCGCAGAACGCAAGACCGGACGATGTGATCGAGCACACGGTCGTCGACGTACGCAGCGGTTCCGCCGCGCGACGCCCGCAAGCACGTCGGCGGCGGAATCGGGTCGGGAAGAGCGACACGCATGCAGTGGCAAACCGCAACCACCGCAGCGGACGCATCGAGCGAAGGCCGGGCGACCGTTCAGGCTACCGCTGCGCGCCGGCACGCTTCTCCAACGCCTCGAGCATGCGCTGGAGTTCTTCGGGCGACTTGCCTTTCATGTCCTCGAACGAGCTCGCGCCGGAGAGGCGTGCGCCTGCGTCGGCGGCCGCTTTCTGCTTGGGGTCACGCGCGCGCTTCGCCGCGGCGTTCGCATCGGCCAGCGCCGCCGCCGGATCGAAGGCCCGCGCCTCGCGCAACGAGCGCTCGTTGTCGCGCTTGACCTTGGCGGCGTAGAGCCGGTGCACTTCGGCGTCGCTCTTGCCGACGGCGTCGCGGCCGAGGTCCTCGCGTTCGGCCTTGAGCCGCGCCGCCTCGACCCGCGCCGCTCCCTCTGCGATGCGACGGCGGTCGGCGGCGGCGTCGCGGTCGCGTTGCGCCTGTTCCTGGGCTTCGAGCTTCTCGTCCCAGTCGGCGAGCGCATGGCCGGCGCCGGAGGCGAGCAGCGCCGCGATGACGGCGGCACGGAGTGGGATGACTGGCATGGGGCTTCCTTTGAGGATCGGGGGATCGGACATCCGCCTCAACGACCGCCCACGCGCTCGTCGGGCGGAAACTCGGACGAGAACGGGCCGCAGGCGAACGTCGTCGCCGAAGGCGCGCCGCCATAGCCGCCGGCAGCTTCGCTGAAGGTCGTCGTGATCGTGTCCGCGCGCCAGGCTCCGGAGAACGGCACGGCGAGTTCCGGCGTGACGGCGCCGGGCGCCTGCGAGCCGATCGCGAAACCGATCTCGCGGGTCTCGACACGGTCGGCGTAGCCGGGTCGCGCGTAGGTGATCGTTTCGCGCACGCCGAGGCCCTGCAGCTGGGCGAAGAAGCGGCCATCGCGCGTCTTCGGATCGACGCCGCCGGAGAGGCGAGCGCCGCTGGTGCCGTCGTCGAGCGCGAGCGTGCCCGAGCCGCTCAGCTCGACCGTCGCGGTCTCCTGGCCGACGGCATACGTGTGGCGGCCGCTCGCCGTCCACGTGCCCTCGGCGTCGGGGTCCGACTCGATGCCGACGCTGTCGTCGTAGGTCGGCTCCTGCACCGGCTGGAGCCGCACGCCGCGGAAGTCGCCGCGAAACGACGTCGCCGGCACGTGCACCTCGACCTGCAGCGTGCCGCCGAAGCTTCGCACGGCGCGCATCGGAAAGCTGACGCGCGTGAGCTGCACGCCGTTGCTCCAGCGGCCGTCGACGTCGAGCTGCAGGATGCCCGCCGAGCCCGGTCCGGTGCGCGGCACGGTCAGGACGACGTTCTCGCTCTTCCAGTCGTCGACGCGCACCGGCGTCGGCGCGGCGAGGCGGCGGTCGGCACCGCCACCGTACGTGCTGCACGTCAGCGGGTCGCCGCAGGGCATCGAGGTGCCGATCGCCGCGGTTCCCTCGTTCGTGCCGAACATGCCGCCGATCAGGCGCCACTCGCTCTTGCGTTCGTCGAAGCTGGTCCGGTAGATCGAGGGGCGCAGCGCGAGAAAGCCGAGCGGCCCGGCGGCGTTGGCGGTGGGTTCCAGTTCGACGAGGCCGTCTTCGTCGTCCATGTAGGACGCCGTCTGGACGCTGCCCCGCAGCAGCTCGAGCGCGTCGCCCCAGGCGCAGGGCCGCTGGCGCGGATTCACTTCGGCAGGCAAGGCGTTCGCGCCGCCGTTCTCGTTCAGTCCCAGCATCAGCGAGAAGAAGTCGAGCGCGGCGCCGCACATCGCCCACAGCCGCACGGGGCGGGTCCAGCCGAGGTAGAGCGAGGCGCCGGCATCGAGGAACGCCTGCTTCATGTCGCCCGTCGCGCTCGCGCAGGCGTTGACGAAGACGAGGCTGTAGGGCGTGAACGACCAGGCGTACTTGCGGATGAACTTCGGCGTGATCGCGAGCCGCGTGTACACCGTGCCGCCGCCGCCCGAGTTGAGGCACGCGGTCGGACTCATGCAGAGCGGGCCGGTGTAGTAGAGCAGCGTGCCTTCGGCGAACTCGTCGGCATAGGTGTCTTCGACGGTGGACTGGAACGCGGGCGTGCCGGTCATCAGCCCCTGCACGATGCGCCCGTCCGGGTCGAGCGTGCCGCCGTGCGTCGTCCAGAAGAAGACGCCGTCGCCACGAACCTGCTTCAGGCCCTCCACCGTGATGGCGCCGTCGACGCCCATGGGACCGTCGCCGAGGCGCACCTGGCGATAGCCGAACTCCGCCATGAACGCGCCCATCGTGCCGATGTCGCTCATGAAGACGCTCTCGCGGCACCACGCCTTGGCCGGCCACGCCGGGCCTTCGCTGAACCATGTGTTGAGGTTGCGGAATTGCGCCGACGGAATGCCCGCCTCGAAGCTGGTCGTGGGTCCGACGGCGGTCGTCGATGCGCGTGGTGCGCTCGTGGCGTGCACCGCTCGACGCGCCGCGCCCGGGGTCGCGCCCGCGGGGCCGTCGCTCACGCCGGTCGACGTCGTCCGCGCGTCGACCGTCACGATCAGCGGCCGGCCATCGGTGAAGATCGCGTAGACGTCGCCGGTGGCGCTGAAGCCGACCGTCCGGAACGCCGGCTCGGCCGCGAGGTGGGCAAGCATCTGCGCCGCGGAGGCGCGGCCGGTGCCCGGATCGAACAGCGCGGTCAGCCGCGCCTCGACCGACTGCAGGGCAGCCAGCCGCATCGCCGGCGACACCGTGGCACCCTCTCGGCCGGCACCCGCCGTGGTGAACGGCGCGCTCGGCTCGGCACCCGCGGGCGGCGCCGAGGACGGAGGCTCGCTGCCGTCGCCGCTGCCGTCGCCCGGCGCGCCGGGAGCGCTGCCGCCTCCGCAAGCGGCCAGCCCGGCGGTGCCTGCGGCGGTGGCCAGCCAGCGGAGCAGATGGCGACGCGTGATCGCAGGTGAAATGTCCTCTCGCACGGTCGTCACGGTTCGTGTCCTCCAGGGCCCGGGCCCGTCGTCGCCGCGACGACGTGACCTGGTTGAAGCCATTCTGAAAAGCGCGCCGTTAGCGCAGCGTTAGCGCGTGCGGCGGGTGCGTCGGGCATTCAAGGGCGCAGCCGCAGGGCAGCCCGGGGCGTTCTAATGCGGGTCCCGACGGACGCCGAACGAGCCGCTGACGGCAGGCTCGAACCATCCTTGGTCATGCGATTGCTCCTCACCGGATCACCTTGCCTGCAGATCGACGCCGGGCCGGCACAGCCGCTGGCCGTGCTGGACGGCGCCCTTGCGGCATGGCTGGCGATCGAGGGGCCGACCGCTCGCGAGCGGCTGGCGCTGCTCCTCTGGCCGGATGCCGGCATCGAGTCGAGCCGCAACAACCTGCGTCAGCGTCTTTTCAATTTGCGCAAACGCTTCGGCGACGAGCTGATCGGCGGCCGCACCGTCGTCGCGCTCGGTCCGCGGGTCGCGCACGACCTCGACGGTGCCGATACCCTTCTCGGCGACATCGGCCTCGCGGTCGCCGGCGAATTCGCGGCCTGGCTCGAGCAGCAGCGCCGCTCGCGGCGCGAAGGGCACGCGGCGCGGCTGGACGCCGCATGCCGCGCCGCCGAGGCGCGGGGCGACTACATGGCTGCACGCGCGGAGGCGCAGCTGCTGCTCGAGCTGGACCGTCTGTCCGAAGGCGCGCATCGACGCGTCATGCGGCTCGCCTACGCCAGCGGCGACCGCGCCGCGGCACTGCTCGCCTTCGACCGTTGCGAGCGCATCCTGAAGGACGAGATCGGCGCGGCGCCGTCGGCCGAGACGCTCGCGCTTCTCTCTGCGATCGACGCGGACCGCTCCGGCGAGCTCGTACCGGTCGCGCGCCGCGAGGTGGCCGTGCGCGTGCTGCGGCCGCCGCGCCTGATCGGGCGCGAGGCGCAGTGGCGAGCGCTCGAGCAGGCATGGCAGTCCTGCGGCATCGCCATGGTCCTCGGCGAAGGCGGCCTCGGCAAGACGAGGTTGATCACCGATTTCGCGGTCGGCCAGCAGCGCTGCGTCGTCGCCGGTGCCCGGCCCGGCGACGACCGCGTCGTCTACTCGTCGCTGTCGCGCCTGCTGAGGGCGATACCGACTGCGACGCTCGCGGCGCTGGCCGCGCCGCTCGTGCGCGAGCTGGCCCGGCTGCTGCCCGAACTCGGCGACGCCGAGCCGATGACGACGCCCGAGCAGCGCGGCCGCTTCTTCAATGCGATCGCCAGCGCGCTCGGCGAGGCGACCTGCGCCGTGGTGTTCGACGACCTCCATTTCGCGGACGAGGCCAGCATCGACATGCTGCGCCACGCGTCGTCGGCCGCGCGGCGGCCGTGGATCGTCTCGGCGCGCGGCGCCGAGCTGTCGGCGGCTGGCGCCGCGTGGCTCGCCGCCGTCGACGAGGAGGCCGCCGCGGTGCGCATCGAGCTCGCGCCGCTCGACGTCGGCGCCGTCGCGGCACTCATCGAGTCGCTCGACATCGACGGGCTCGACGCCGCCGCCGCGCCGGCGCTCCATGCCCGCACGGGCGGCAACCCGATGTACATCCTCGAGACGCTGAAGGCGGGTCACGGCTCCGCCACGGCACTGCCGTCGGCCGGGCGTGTGCCGGTCAGCGTGCGCACGCTGATCCAGCGCCGCATCGGCCACCTGTCGCAGGCCGCGGTGCAGCTGGCACGCTGCGCCGCCATCGCCACGCCCGACTTCGACATCGAACTCGCCGCCCGCGTGCTGGGCCTGCGCACCGTCGACCTGGCCGACCCGTGGGCCGAACTCGAAGCGGCGCAGGTGCTGCGCGATGGCGCGTTCGCCCACGACCTGATCTACGAGAGCGCGCTCGCCTCGGTGCCGGCGCCGGTGGCGCGCCAGCTGCATGCCGAGATCGCGGGCTTCCTCGAAGAAAGTCATGGCGAGCCCGGTCGCATCGCCGCGCACTGGATCGCGGCCGGCCGCGAAGCGAACGCGCTCGGCGCGCTTCGCCAGGCCGCTGAAGCCGCGCGACGCGCGTTGCGCCTGCAGGAAGAGGCCGACATCCAGTTGCGCATCGCCGACATCGCCGAGCACAGCGGCGCTGCCGGCGTCGCCTTCGAAGCGCTCGACGCGTGGGCCCACCTCGCCCGCACGGCCGACCGCACGAAGATCGACGCCGCTTTTCTCGACCGTCTCGAACGCGCCGCCGACACGCCCGAGCGGCGCGTCGATGCCTTGCTGACGCGCGCCGTCAAGCTGCGCGAGGACGCGGATCCGGCCGCTGCATTGCTCATCGCCGAGCGCGCCGCTGCGCTCGCCCTGGCGGCAGCCGACGAGGAAGGCGAGGCCAAGGCGCTGATGTACTCGGCAGGCTGCGCGGGCATGCTGGGCGACGTCGATCGATCGATCCGCCTGCTGCGCCGGGGCCTGCCCTGGATCATGGACAAGGGCTCGCCGATGGCACAGGCGAGCTTCTTCAACGATCTCGGCTGCGAACTCGACAATGCGGCGCAGCCGGCCGAGGCCGAGGGCTACCACCGTCGCGCGCTGGCGCTCAGCCAGTCGCTCGGCCGCCACGACCGTGCGGCCAACGCCGCAGCCAACCTCGCCGTCAACCGCCGCAGCACCGGGCGCTGCGGCGAAGCGCTCGAGATCCTGCAGCAGGCGAGGCGCTTCGCCCTGGCCGCCGATGCGGCTGCCGGCATCTTCGCGCCGATCGACCGTGGCACGGTCGCCGCGCTGCGCGACCTGGCGCGCTACGACGAGGCGCTGCGCGCGAGCGAGCTGCTGCTGCAGACGATGGCGCAGCAGCCGGCCTCGCAAGCCGCGGCGCAGGCCGACATCGCCTGCCTGTGGCTGCACCTCGGCCAGCCGGCGCGCGCGCACCGCGTGCTCGAGGACGCCGCCGCGCTGCCCGCACTGCCGTTCGTGCAGGCGCGACTGATGCAGACGAAGGGCCTGCTGCGGATGGCCTCGTCGACCACCGAGGCGCGCCCCCTGTTGTCGCAGGCGCTCGAATCGGCGCGCCGGGGCGGCCGCGCGCGGCTGACGGCGATCATCGAGCTCGACCTCGCCGCGACGCTGCCTGCCGACGAGGCCCATGCCGCCGCCTCTCGCGTCCTCGCCTGGGCGCGCGAGCGCGGGCTGGCCGGCCTGGCGCTCGCGGCCTGCGCCCGTGCGTCGCGCTTCGCCGCCGATGCCGGCGCGCTCGACGCCGCGGTGGCGCTCGCGTTCGAGGCGCTGTCGCCGCCCGATGGCGTGGTGCCCGACGACTTCTATGGCGGTGAGCTCTGGCTGCACGCCGCGCACGCCTTCGACGCGGCCGGCCGGCGGGCCGACGCGGCCGACGCGATCGGCGCGGGCGCCGACTGGGTGCGGCGCGTCGCCCGCGATCACGTGCCCGACGGCTTTCGCGCCGGCTTCCTCGAGCGCAACGAGGTCAACCGCGCGATGCTGGCCATCGCGGCGCGGCGCTGACGATCCGTTGGCGCCGCGCTGTCGATACCGGCTTCGGCCGAGCTCCGGGCGATGGAGATGTCGATGATCGAACGCGCTGCGCATCCCGACGAAGTCGGCGAGGCGGGCGGCCGCGCCCGCCGGTTCCGCGCCGCCCACGCCGCCCGCGCGCCCGCGGACTTGCGGCGCGCGGCGTCACGGCGATCACCCTGACGCCGCAAGTGACCCGTCTGCGCCAGCCCGCCGATGCCAGCGTGCTCGTCGGCACGACGGCCACCTTCGACCTGCAGGCGAGCGCCGCCGACAGCCTGGTCGTGCGCAGGGAACGCAGGGAGCCGGGCGCGACGGTTTTCGCATCCGCACTCGGCGCGGCGCCGCTCGCCGGCGGCAGCCGGATCGGCACGGTCGCCGCGCTCGCCGACAGCGGCGCGCAGGATCGCGCCCAGCTTTGCAACTCGCGCGCCGGCGTCGACCACTGCGTGCTCACGGCCGCCGCGACGTCGACGGTGCGGCTGCCGCCCTTGCCGGCGTCGCTGCGTGCGCCGGCCTCGAGATTGAACGGGCCTTCGCTGATGCCTGCGCGATCGGCTCGAGCGGCACGCTGCTGTGCTGGGGCTCGAATGCACGTGGCGAACTCGGTCGCGGCTCCGTCACCGCGGCGGAAGGCGTGCCACGACCGGCCACCGGCCCGACCGGCAGCATCGCCGGAGGCAGTGAAGGGTCATCTGCGTCTGGAGCCGGGTGTCCATCCCCGCGCACAACCATCCGTCGGGCTCCGTGGAGCCGAGCCGGGTCGACGGGTTCCTGACGCACACGCTGAAGACGGCACTGGCTCTGGTCGACGTGCGTGTGCTCGATCACCTGGTGGTGGACGGCGCCGACGTGTGCTCGTTTGCGGAGCGCGGGCTTGTGCAGCTGCGGCGCAGGCGCCGCCTTGCGGCGCTTCTTGCCGCTCACGCCAGGCCGATGCGCCGGACTTCGAGCGAGAACGGGCCGGCCTGGCGTTCGGCGATCATGAGGCCGACCTGGCGGATGCGTGCAGGGTCGAGTGCCGGCGCGCCGGTGACCTCACGGCCGCGGAAAGTGGCGCGGAACGTTGCCAGGGGGATGTGCAGCGTCTGCCATGCGGGTTCGGGGGACAAGCTCGCCTGATAGTTGAGGCTGTCGAAGGCATCGTCGGACAGCAGGTTGAGCTTGTAGCGCTTGCCCGGGGTGCGGGCCTCGATGAAGCAGGTCTGCGCGCCAGGTTTGCCTCGGTCGGCGGGCGTTGACCGGATCGACGCGAAGCCGCCGTTGCGTTCGAGCGAGACATTGCCTTCGAAGATGGCGTGGCCGGCCAGGTCGTACCGCAGCTGGCTGCTCGAGACGCCACCCATCACACGGTCGTCGATTGCGCCCCACTCGGCGACCGCGGAGGGATCGCTGAAGTCGAACAGCAGCCATGTCGTGTCGGGGTGGCTCACAGCCCGATTTTGAGGGTTGCGATCTTTGCCGACGAGGGTGGGAAGATGCGCCCGAAGAAGGGACACAGCAATGAACCTTGGTGAACTGCAAGCTGAGTTGCGGCACTTCGCGGCGGAGCGCGACTGGCAGCCGTTTCACACGCCCAAGAACCTGACCACGGCCCTCATGGTCGAGGCGGCCGAGCTGGCGGAGATCTTCCAGTGGCAGACGCCTGAGGAGTCGCGGCTTGCGTATCGGGATGCCGCGGCCAAGCAACGCATCGGCGAGGAGGTCGCGGACGTGTTGCTCTACCTGCTGCAGGTGGCGGATCACTGCCAGTTCGATGTCCCCCAGGCGGTGCGGGACAAGCTGGCGACAAACGCGGTCGAGTACCCGGCGAAGCGCGCGATTCCGCGGGTCGCGCCGACGCGCGCATCGGTGCCCGGCACACACGTCCTGCTGGACTATGAGAACGTCCAGCCGAGCGATGCCGAGCTGCGGGCACTGGTTCCGGATGCGGGCCAGGTCTGGGTGTTCCATGGGCCGCACCAGCGGGAGGTCGAGAAGCGCTTCGCGTCGTTCGGTACCGGTGCCACGGCCGTGCCGATCAGCAAGACGGGCAAGAACGCGCTGGACTTCCATCTCTCGTTCTACATGGGCTACATCGCGTCGCGGAATCCCGACTCGGCGATGGTCGTCGTCGCCAACGACAAGGGCTACGAGCCCATGCTGGAGCATGCGAAGGCGATGGGTTTCGTGGTGCGCCGGCAGCCGCATGGGGAGGTGAAGCCGCCCGCAAAGAAGGCCGCTGCGAAGAAGGTAGCCGCCAAGAAGTCGCCCGCCAAGAAGATTGCCGCGAAGAAGGCGGTGGCGAAACCCGCAGCGGCAAAGCAGCCGGCGGCTGAGAAGGTGGCTGTGAATGCGGTGCCAGCCAAGAAGGCGGCGCATGCCAAGACGTCAGCGCCGGCGAAGAAGGTGGTGGACAAGGCGCCTGCGCCGTCTGCCAAGGGAGCAGCGGTGGTGTCGCCAGCTGTCGCGAAGGGAGTGGCAGCCAAGCCCGCGGTCCTCGTGCCGGACTCTGCGGCAACCCTCAAGAAGCTGACGGACAGCCTGCGGAAGATGGCCGACAAGAGGCCGACCAAGCCGGCGTCGTTGTGGCGCTCGCTGAAGTCGTGCCTGGGTGTCGGTGCCACCGAGGAGGCGGTTGAGGTGGCGTTGGCCCGGCTGATCGAGAAAGGCGTGGTGCAGGTGGATTCGGTGAAGGGCGCGTCGTATCCGATGTTCGATTCTGCGACCGGGTCCACTCTTTCTCAGGTTTGAATCGTTGGTGCATTGATGCTGGGGACTATGGTGGCGCGCGCGGAGGTGTCGTCCATGCCAGGTCTCTGGGGGCCTTAGCGTCTCCCCGCTGCGCGGGGCCGGGCTGTCGCGCAGCGCGTCGACCCCGGGGTATCGGCGTCTCGCCCCTGACGGGCGTCCATCCCTGACGCAAGAGCCCGCGTCCTCGGAGACAGGGTACCGGCCCTGGGCCAGAGTCAGCGTGCCGAAGCCGCCGATGACGAACGATCCCGCGATATTGATCAGGAGCGTTCCCCACGGCATCGACTGGCTGGACGGAGCAGTTGCCACGGAGACAGCGAACCGGGCGAGAGTGCCGAACGCACCGCCGAGCGCAAGCAAGAGAGCGAGTTGGATGGTCATTGGTCATTGGTCTGTCCTTTCTGGCTATGAGCCAGGGACAAACGCAAATGCCTATGCGCCCGCCTGGGGCTACGTAGGCATCATCAGCCTCGCACTGCTGCTCGGCGGTTAGCGGTCATCGACGGGCGTCGGAAGCTGGCCGGGCTAGGGGGCTCACTAAAGCTGACAGTGCGACTGCTTCACGCGGATTCGGTCGCCTGGTCGGAAGCATCCCGAGGCAGAAGCCAGTTGGAGACCTCACGGTTGTCAGCCACGACAAAGCCCGCGAAATGCGCGAACGGCGCCATGCGCGTTGCCCCAATTGCGAGTCGGTCTGAGCGGGACGCTGCGAGACTCGCTAGGGTCCGCACTGCGTTGTTCCCAGGACACAGGCTGCGACTCGCCGAAAGCTCCAACACGAGTCGAACACGGAGTGTCTGGAAGGTCAAAGGGGTTGGCGACTTTCATCGCCAACCCCTTGATTTTTATGGCTCCCCGACCTGGGCTCGAACCAGGGACCTACGGATTAACAGTCCGGCGCTCTACCGACTGAGCTATCGAGGAACAGCCTCGGAGTATAGCAAGCCAGGCCGGCTCAGAGGTCGATCTGGACCGAGGCGCGCGCGGTCCGGGGTGCGAGCGGGTACAGGTAGGCGTGGCTGTACTGGAAGGGCGACTCGCGCCAGGCACGGCGGTCGAACAGGTTGTCGATGCCGAACCGCCAGGACACCTGCGTCGAGCCGATCGACGTGGCGTAGCGCAGGCCGGCATCGACGCGCGTGACGCTCGGGATGCCGATCGATTCGTCCGGCAGCACCGAGCGGCGGCTCTCGTGGCTCGCGTTCGCGAGCAGCGTGAGCCCGCGGACCTGCGCGACGTCGTAGGCCGCGCCGAGCTTGAGCGTGCGCTCGGGCACGTTCGTCGGCCGGCGTCCGTTGTCGGCGCCGACGACGCTGCCCTCGCGCCGCGCGTGCAGCCACTGCGTGCCGGCATTGATCGACCACGCGCCCAGGCGCGCAGCGATGCTCGCCTCGGCGCCGCGGTGCCGCTCGGTGCCGTCCCGCACGTGGTCGCAGGTGCCGGGCAGGTCGCAGTCGCCGATGTCGGACGCCACCGGCCGGTCGATGTCGAACGCGGCGATGTTCCATTCCAGATCGGTGGACGCCCCCTTGAGCCCGATCTCGGTCTGCCGGCTCTTGAGCGCCGGGAGCGGCTGACCGGCATTGGCATACACGGCACGGTTCGGCGCGACGTCGACCTCGACGCCGCGACTCCAGCTCGCATAGACCGTCTGCGCCGGGGACAGCGCATAGCTGAGCGCGGCCATCGGCGTGTTGAGCGACTGCGCGAGGCGGACCGGCGCCGACCCGTCGGTCCCGAAGCTCTCGCGCGTCAGCGCGGTGTGGCGCACGCCGATCCACGCCGTCAGCCGCTCGGTGACCGCGATCGCATCGCGTACCGACAGCTCGGTCGACCGCTCGGTGCGGTCGGTGTTCGGCACGGTGCCGAGCGGCGGCAAGTCGGAGACGATCGTCCGGCCGTCGATGCTGCCGGTGCCGACGACGACGCCGTCGTCGACGCGCGGCTGCAACCGGCTCGTGAAGCGCGACCTGAGCGCGCCGAAGAACAAGCGGTGCTCGAGCGGACCGGTGGCGAGCCTGCCGTCGACGCCGATCTGCAGGGCGTCGGTGCGGCGGCGCTCGCCGTCGCTGCGGAAGTCGTAGAAATCGAACGTGCCGTCGGAGCAGTAGCGGTCGAAGTTGCCTTCCTTCGAGCAGCCGAAGGTGAAGGCCAGGCGGTCGTCGGTGCGCAGCCGCTGCGTCGCCGCGTGGACGACGAGCCGCCAGTCGTCGGCGAGCCGCTGCTGCCAGCGCAGCGACGCCGTCGTCGCACGGAAGACGACCGGCAACGACCACGGCTGGTTGTTCAGGTTGACCCGCGGATCGACGTCCGCAGCCGACGGGAGCCGGTCGCCGAGCAGGCTGAACGGCGGCTGGCTGCGCTGCGACCGGTGACTGGTCTCGACCTCGGCCTCGAGCAGCGAGTCGCGGCCGAGCCGCCAGTCGCCGGCGAGCGCGACGAGTTGCCGGTTGCCTTCGCTCGACCGCACCATCGGGTCGAGGTGCGCCGCCGCGGCGTTGAGCCGCACGCCGAAGGCGTGGTCGACACCGAAGCGCTGACCGAGGTCGACCGCCGCCGTGACCGTTCCCGGCTGGCGCCATTCGACGAACGCAGAGCGGATCGGCGCATCGGTGGGCCGCTTGACGACGAAGTTGACCAGCCCGCCGGGCGCGCTGGTGCCCGACTGCAGGCCGCTCGTGCCCTTCAGGATCTCGATCGATGCCTTGTTCTCGAGCGGGATCGAGGTCTCGGCGTTGATGGGCAAGCCGTCGCGGCGGAAGTTGAAGCGGTTGTCGAGCACGAAGCCGCGCACGGTCAGGTAGTCGACGTAGCCCTCGGCGTTGTAGGCGTCGCTGACCGCAGGATCGAGCGTCGTGATGTCGGCGAGCCGGGCGACCCCGGCGTCGCGCAGGCCGCCGGCGCTGAGCACCGTCGCCTGCACCGGCGTGCGAGCGAGCGGAATGTCGCCCCAGCCCGAGACGGTCGCGACCGCGGCCGCGCGGCCCGTCACGGTGACCGGGGCGAGTTGCGCCGTGGGTGCGGCCGAAGCAGCTGCCTGCGGGCCGGGCGCAGGCGTCTGCGACGCGGCCTTGCCGCCGGCGATCGCGAGAAGCGCGCCGAAGGTACAGCGCGCGCGAGTTCGAGAGAAGGTGAATGTGAAGCGTGCCATCGGAGTCCGTGTCGATGGCAGGGCGGCGAGGCGTCGGCCCCTGCGCGGACGGAGGTCCGGACGGGCGTCGGCCGTGCTTCCCTGCGCGAGGATTACCTCAATCAGGTTCAAAGGGACTGTCTCAGTCGACCAGTGTCGAGGCCGTGGCCTCGACGCCGGTCAACACCCCCAGCGGATGGGACGCGGAAGGACCGCGTCACCGAAACGATTATGGCGCAGCGACGCCCGTGGGTGCGACGCCGAGGCGGCGCTGCAGCAGCGCGCTCGTCGTCGTGTACTCGAGCCGCACGCCATCGTCCGGCGCGAGCCGCTCGGCGACCGCGTATGCGGCGAGCGTCGCCTCGTGGAAGCCGCAGACGATCAGCCGCCGCTTGCCCGGGTAGGTCACGACGTCACCGACCGCGAAGATGCCGGGCACCGACGTCTCGAAGCGCGCGGTGTCGACGACGAGCTGCTTGCGCTCGAGCGCGAGTCCCCAGTCGGCGATCGGCCCGAGCTTCGGGCTCAGGCCGAGCAGCACGAGGACCGCATCGACCGGCACGCGCTGCTCGGTGGCGTCGGGTCGCGTCATGCGCATCGCGCGCAGCCGCTTGCCCTCGGTCTCGATGCCGACGGGCTGGGCCGCGACGAACGCGAGGCGGCCGGCCGCCCGCGCCTCGGCCACGCGCGCGACGGTGGCCGGCTCGGCCCGGAAGTCGTCGCGCCGGTGCGTCAAGGTCACTTGCCGGCACGCGCCGGGTCGGCTCAGCGCCAGCGCGGCATCGAGCGCCGCGTCGCCGTCGCCGACGACGAGCACGTCCTGGTCGACCAGGCGCACGAGCGTCTCGCGGTCGGCATGATGGAACATCTGCGTGCCCTCGAAGGGCGCGAGCCCGTCGACTTTGAGCCGGCGCGGCTCGAACGCGCCGGCGCCGCCGGCGATCACGACCGCAGCCGTGTCGAACGCGATGCCGGCGGCGGTCGTGACGGCGAAGCGGCCGTCGTCCCGCCGCGTCACCCGGTCGACCGCATGGCCCAGGTGACGGCCCACCTCGAACGGTGCGATCTGCTGCACGAGCCGCGCCACCAGCTCGCGCCCGCTGCACACCGGCGTGCCCGGGATGTCGTAGATCGGCTTGTCGGGATACAGCACGGCGCATTGGCCGCCGAGCACCGGCAGCGCGTCGACGAGCTGCACGCGCAGGCCGAGCAAACCGAGCTCGAAGACCTGGAACAGGCCGACCGGCCCGGCGCCGACGACGACCGCGTCGGTCTCGATCGGCGTTCCCACCGCGTCGGTCATCGGGCCGTCGTCGCCGCCGCCCACGCTCCTAGCGGATCAGCTCGGACAGCTTGCCCGTCTTGTCCTTCCAGTCGTCGGCGTCGGGCTGCGGCGTCTTGCGCTTGGTGATGCTCGGCCAGCCACGCGCCAGCTCGGCGTTGAGCGCGATCATGTGCTGCTGGTCGCCGGGAACATCCTCCTCGGGCACGATCGCATTGACCGGGCACTCGGGGATGCAGACCGCGCAATCGATGCACTCGTCCGGGTCGATGGTCAGGAAATTCGGGCCCTCGCGGAAGCAGTCGACGGGGCAGACGTCCACGCAATCGGTGTACTTGCAGCGGATGCACGATTCGAGAACGACGTGGGTCATGGTGGGGCTCGGGGTTGACGGCTGCCGTGCGCGCGGCACGGCGACGGAGCCGCTGATTTTAGGGCTTGGACTCGGGAACCGCGGCCGCGGCGCAGGCTTGGCCCAGGGGCGCGAACACGGCGCCTGCCATGACCGGCACCGCGCCAGCGCCGATCGTCACGACGGTCGGCCGGCCGGCGTGGAGCAGCGCGCCGCGGTCGAGTGCATCGACGCGGTGCGTGCTCGCGAGCACATCGGGCCAGCCGGCGCGCGAGACGACGCTGCAGATCGTTTCCGCCGGCCAGCCGGCGGCGAGCAACCGGCGCGACAGCGCGGCGAGCTGGCGTCCGGCCATGTAGAAGACTTCGGTGTCGGCGCGGTGGCCGGCCTCGACGCGGCCCTCGCGCGTCATCGCCGTCGCGAGCGCGACGCTGCGACCGCTGCCGCGGCGGGTGAGCGGCCGTCGCGTGTCCGCGGCGGCGGCGAGCGCCGCGGTCACGCCGGGAACGACTTCGCAGGCGATGCCCGCGGCGGCGAGCGCCTCGAGCTCTTCCTCGAGGCGGCCGAAGACGCTCGGATCGCCGCCCTTGAGGCGCACGACGAGCGCTGCGGACCGCGCGTGGCGCACGAGCAGCGCGTTGATCGTCGCCTGTCCGGCGCTGTCGGCGAAGCCGCGCTTGCCGACGTCGATCCACTGCGCGCGCGGTGCGAGCTCGCGCAGCGCCGGGTCGGTCAGCGCGTCGAAGAGAACGACGTCGGCACGGCGCAGGCGGTCGGCGCCGCGCAGGGTCAGCAAGTCGGCCGCGCCCGGGCCGGCACCGACGAAGACGACCTGGCCCATGCCGCCGTCCTCACCGGCCGCGACGCGGCTCGGCGCGTCCGGGCGGCCGCTCCGAGCACCGTCGCCCGACCAGTGGCGTGCAGGCGCCGTCGTCGCCACGCCGGGCGCACGCGCCGACGCGGCGGCGCGAAGGGGCGGGACGTGCGTTCATGGCGGCTCCGGCCACGGCGTGGTCAGGCCGCCGCCGCGCGCACGAGCAACGCGCCGCTCGTCCGGTTGCTCGTCGGGTCGACGACGATCAGCGAGCCGCCGACGCGGTTGGCGCCGTAGCCCTCGATCGGCAGCGGCTGCTGCAGTTCGACCGTCACCGTGCCGATCTCGTTGACGCCGAGCCGCTCGGCCGCTGTCGCCTGCAGCGTGTGGATGTCGAGCCGGCTCTCGATCGCGGCGATGCGCGCGGCGACCCAGCGGTTGCCGTGGCGCACGGTGTACTTGCGGCCGACGACCGCGGGCTCGGTGTCGAGCCACGCGAGCGTCGCCGAGAAGCGCTGCGCGGCGTGCAGCGTGCCGGGCGTCGCGATCCAGTCGCCGCGCGAGACGTCGAGCTGCCGGTCGAGGACGAGGCCGGCCGACTGTCCGGCGACGGCGGCGTCGACCCGGTCGCCGGCGAGGCGCACCTCGCGGACGACCGCGTTCTGCCCGCCGGGAAAGACTTCGACCGCGTCGCCCGCCTGCACCCGGCCGTGGGCGATGCGGCCCCAGAGCGTGCGCGGCTGGTCGCCGGTGCCGTCGCCCTCGCGGCCGACGTACTGGACCGGGAGCAGCAGGTCGCCGACCGTGCGCTCCTGCGCCGCGGGCAGGCGCTCGAGCAGCTGCAGCAGCGACGCGCCGTCGTACCAGTCGGCCCAGGCCCGGAGCGCCCCGCTCGCGGCCCTCGGCGGCTGGGCGACGTTGTCGCCGCGCAGCGCCGACACCGGCACGACGCCGGCGACCTCCATGCGCGCCTCGTCGGCGAAGGCGACGAGCGCCGTGCGCACCGCCGCGAAGGCGCGCGCAGGGTCGGCCGCGGCGTCGAGCTTGTTGACCGCGAAGACGATGCTCGGCACGCGCAGCAACTGCGCGAGCAGCGCGTGGCGGCGCGTCTGCGGCAGCAGGGCGACCGGCGCGCCCGATTCGGTGTCGAGCTTGGTGATGTCGACCAGCACGACCGCCGCATCGCTGCCCGCGGCGGCCGTCACCATGTTGCGCGTGTACTGCTCGTGCCCCGGCGCGTCGGCGATGATGAACTTGCGGTGGCGGGTCGCGAAGTAACGGTAGGCGACGTCGATCGTGATGCCCTGTTCGCGCTCGGCTTCCAGCCCGTCGGTGAGCAGCGACAAGTCGAAGTTCGGCGCGCCGTCGGCCCGTGGCGCCCCGGCTGCGCGCTTCTCGAGCGTGTCGAGCTGGTCGGCGAGGATGGCGCGCGAATCGAAGAGCAGCCGGCCGATCAAGGTGCTCTTGCCGTCGTCGACCGAGCCGGCGGTGAGGAAGCGCAGCGCGCGGTGGTCCTGCGCGGCCGCGATCGGCACGGGAGCGAGTACGGCACCCATCAGAAATAGCCCTCCTTCTTGCGCCGCTCCATCGAAGCGTCGGAGCTGCGGTCGTCCATGCGCGTTGCGCCGCGCTCGCTGACGGTCACCGACAGCGTCTCGGCGACGATCTCGGCGGCGGTCGCGGCCGGGCTCTCGACCGGGCAGGTGCAGGTCATGTCGCCGACGGTGCGAAAGCGCACCTCGGCGGTCTCGACGCTCTCGCCGGGCTCGGGCGGCGTGACGTCGGTCAGCGGCACGAGCAGGCCTTTGCGGCGGATCACCTGCCGCGGATGCGCGAAGTACAGGCCCGGCAGCGGAATGTTCTCGCGGGCGATGTAGAGCCAGACATCGAGCTCGGTCCAGTTGCTGATCGGGAACGCGCGCATGTGCTCGCCGGGGCGAACGCGGGTGTTGAAGAGCGTCCAGAGCTCGGGCCGCTGCTCCTTCGGCTGCCATTGGCCGAAGCTGTCGCGGTGCGAGAAGATGCGTTCCTTGGCGCGCGCCTTTTCCTCGTCGCGGCGAGCACCGCCGAGCAGCACGTCGAAGCGGTGCGCCTCGATCGCCTCGAGCAGCGCGACCGTCTGGTGGCCGTTGCGCGATTCGAGCGGATGCGCGAGCCGCACGGTGCCGCGCGCGATCGAGTCGTCGAGGTGGCCGACGACGAGGCGCTCGCCCATCTCGGCGACGCGCCGGTCGCGGAACTCGATCACCTCGGGAAAGTTGTGACCGGTGTCGACGTGCAGCAGCGGGAACGGCAGGCGGCCCCGGAAGCTGCCGTCGGCCTGCCGGGTCTTGAATGCCTTTTCGGCGAGCCGCAGCACGACGCACGAGTCCTTGCCGCCCGAGAACAGCAGGGCAGGGCGCTCGAACGCGGCGACGGCTTCGCGCAGGATGAAGATCGCCTCTTCCTCGAGCCAGTCGAGATGGCTCTGGTCGAGGCCGGGCAGCAGTTGGTCGACGTCGAGCGGCGCGTTCATGCGGGAGTTCCGGTCAGGGGCGAGACGGCGGGCGGCGCCATCGGCGGCAACTCCTCCGCGACCGCGCCGGCCTCGGGCGCATCGCCGTGGACGTGCAGGCCGCATTCCTTGGCGCCCTCGGCTTCCCACCACCAGCGGCCGGCGCGGAAGTCCTCGCCGACGGCGATCGCGCGGGTGCACGGCGCGCAGCCGATGCTCGGCATGAAGGCGTCGTGCAGCGGGTTGTAGGGAACCTCGTTGCGGGCGATGTAGTGCCAGACGTCGGCCCAGGTCCAGTCGGCGAGCGGATTGAACTTGGTGCGGCCGGCGTCGTCGGTCTCGACGGGCTCGACCGTGCCGCGCTGGGCCGACTGCTCGCGGCGCATGCCGGTCACCCACGCGTCGCGGCCGGCGAGCATGCGCGCGAGCGGCTCGAGCTTGCGGAGCGCGCAGCAGGCCTTGCGCAGGTCGACGCTCTCGAACATCGGCTTCTCGCCGTGGCGGCCGACGAAGCGGACCACCGCTTCCCCGACCGGCCGATAGACCTCGACCGGCAGGCCGTAGCGCGACTCGATGCGGCCGATCAGCGCGACGGTCTCGGCGTGCAGCATCCCGGTCTCGAGCGTGCCGAGCGCGATCGGCAGCCGATGCCGCGCGATCAGGTCGGTGACGACCATGTCCTCGGCGCCGAGGCTCGTCGCCTGGACGATGCGGCCGGCATGCGCGGCAGCGGCCTCGCGCAGGTGCGCGACTGTCCGGGCGAGGCGCGCGTCGAAGCCGGCGGTCTCGCGGGCGTAGAGGTCGATCGCGCTCATATCGACGCTCCGGCATCCACGAAGTCGACGGCTTTGGCCTGCGCCAGCGCGTCGGCCGTGCCGGGCGGCTTGGCGAACAGCGGCAGCGGGTCGGCGACGTCGCCCTGGTAGTGGCCGGGGAAGAAGCCGAGCGCGCGCCGCGCCGCGTCGAGCGACTGGTCGGCGCGCAGCACCGCGGCGTCGAAGCCGGTGCGGGCGAGCAGCGGCACCATGTCGACGAGGACCTCGCCGGCCGCGCGCAGCTCGCCGGCGTAGCGGTAGCGCGAGCGCAGCAGGTGCGCCTGGCTGTACGCGCGGCCGTCGGTCCATTTGGGGAAATGCAGTTGGATCAGCTCGAAGCGCGACAGGTCGGCGGCGAGATCCCTCACCTCGGCGTCGTTCGCGAGCGTCACGCCGACCGCCATCCCGGCCGGCCAGGTCGAGCGGAACGCGCGCCACTGCGGCAGGCTCAGCAGCAGGTCGGGCACCGGGTCGAGATAGACCGGCGGGCCGTCCTCGCCGCCGAGCGAATGCCAGCGGTCCTTGCGGAGATCGATAAATTTCATGGTCTCTCTTTCGTCGCCTCTCAGGCCGCGTGGAGCGTGGCGGTGCTGCGGCGCACCGCGTTGGCCGACGCCTTGAACGGGTCGAGGCCGACGCGGCGCACGGTGTCGATGAAGCGCTCGTCGGCCGCGCGCTGCTCGCGGTAGGTGTCGACGACGGCCTCGATCGCCTCCAGCACCTCGTCGGCCGCGAACGACGGCCCGATCACCTTGCCGGCGACCGATGTACCGGAGAGCGTCGAGCCGTCCGAGCCGCCGAGCGAGACCTGGTACCACTCCTTGCCGTCCTTGTCGACGCCGAGGATGCCGATGTGGCCGCTGTGGTGGTGGCCGCAGGAATTGATGCAGCCGCTGATGTGCAGGTCGATGTCGCCGATGTCGTCGAGCTCGTCGATTTCGGCGAAGCGCTCGGTGATCTCCGCGGCGATCGGGATCGAGCGGGCGTTGGCGAGCGCGCAGAAGTCGCCGCCGGGGCAGGCGATCATGTCGGTCAGCAGGCCGATGTTGGGCGTCGCGAAGCTCGCGTCGCGCGCCGCTTCCCAGAGCGCCGCGAGCTCGCTCTGGCGCACCCACGGCAGCAGCAGGTTCTGGTCGTGGGTGACGCGGAGTTCGCCGTGGCTGAAGCGCTCGGCGATGGCGGCCGCAGAGTCCATCTGCGCGGCGGTGACGTCGCCTGGCGCCTGCCCGGCGCGCTTGAGCGAGAGCGTCACGGTGCGGTAGCCGGCGAGGCGGTGCGGATGCACGTTGCGCTCGAGCCAGCGATGGAAGGCGGGCGGGCCGTCGGGCGACGCGGCGTCGACGAGATCCGTCGACACGCCCGCCGGCAGCGCGAAGCTCGCCGCGATGCGCTCGAGCTCGGCCTCGGGCAGCAGGTGCGCGGTGCCGCCGACATCGTCGGCCAGGATGTCGCGGAACTCGGCGTGCACCGCGTCGATGAACTTCTGGCCTTCGGCCTTGACGAGGATCTTGATCCGCGCCTTGTACATGTTGTCGCGGCGGCCGTAGCGGTTGTAGACGCGGACGATCGCCTCGATGAAGACGAGGATCTGCTGCCACGGCAGGAACGCATGGATCTCGGTGCCGATGACCGGCGTGCGGCCCATGCCGCCGCCGACGGTGACCCGGAAGCCGATCGCGCCGGCGTCGGACTTCCGGAGCTGCAGGCCGATGTCGTGCCACGCGGTCGCGGCGCGGTCCTCGGCCGCGCCGGTGATCGCGATCTTGAACTTGCGCGGCAGGAAGGCGAACTCGGGATGCAGCGTGCTCCACTGGCGGAGCAGTTCGGCGTACGGCCGCGGATCGATCAGCTCGTCGGCCGCGACACCCGCGAGCGCGTCGCTCGTGATGTTGCGGATGCAGTTGCCGCTGGTCTGGATGCCGTGCATGTCGACCGCCGCGAGGTCGTCCATGACGTCGGCGCCGCGGTCGAGCGGAATCCAGTTGAACTGCAGATTCTGCCGCGTCGTGAAGTGGCCGTAGCCGCGGTCGTACTCGAGCGCGATGGCGGCGAGCGCGCGCAGCTGCCGCGCGTCGAGCTCGCCGTACGGCACGGCGACCCGCAGCATCGGCGCGTGGCGCTGCACGTACCAGCCGTTCTGCAGCCGCAGCGGCCGGAATTCCTCTTCACCGAGATCGCCGGCGATGTGGCGCTCGAGCTGGTCGCGGAACTGCGCCGCGCGCTGGCGGACGAACTGGCGGTCGAAGTCGGTGTACTGGTACATGGGCGCCCTTGCGAGGTACGGAGGATAGGCAGCCGTCATCGATCCGCGAAGTACAGTTTGGTTGCTTGGTTATGCACAGTGGATCGATCCGGCGGTGCGTGCGGACAGCTCCGGCATCGCGCCGCGAGCGCTGCGAAGGCCGGCGGGAGGGCCCGTGGCGGCGCTGGATGCGCAGGTGCGGATCGCTGCGCAGCGCGGTGCGCTCGCGAGGCGCGACGAGCGGAGAGCGGCGGACCGCTGCAGCCGCCGCGTCGACGGCACCGTCATGGCACGCGACGCGGTGCGGTTCGCGCGGCAAGCGCGCGACGCCCGGCCGAAGCGCCGCGCCGTCGAGCAATGACCTCAACTCGCCCGGGAGTCGTTCAAGAGCTCGCAGCACAACGGACCGGACGTCCGGTCCGCGTCACTCCGACGCTCCGCTCGGCGCGAGCACGAACAAAACGGCCCGGTGCATGCACCGGGCCGAAAGGTACCGTGTCGGACAGAGGGTACCGAGGAGACAACCTGAGAAACCCATCAGCGTTCGCCAATGGACGCCCTGTGACCGGAACGTCCCGCGAAAGTTCAGGCGGGCAACAAACGCTTACGCCCTCGCAGGGCGCAGCAGGTCAGGCGCCAGCCACCGGCAAGCGCTTCGGCAATTTCGCGACGGCTTCGGTCACCTTGCTCGCGTTGGCACTCATCGCCTGGAAATTCGCGCCAGCCACATCGCCGGCCTGCTTGACTGCCTTCTGCACGCCTTCGAAGGCGTTGCTCGCCGCGGCCACCGACGACCTCATCAGCGCGACGACGTTCTCCGAACCCGCCGGCGCGTTCTTGGTCACGGTGTCGACCGCCGCCATGAAGCGGCCCTGCGCATCGGCGGTGGTCGACTCGGCGAGCTTGCCGACTTCGGTGACGGTGCTCGTCGCGATGTCGTAGAGGTGGCGGCTGTACGCGGCGGCCTTCTCGGCAGCGGGTTGCAGCAGGCCGGCCTGGAAGGCGAGCAGCTCCTGCGCGTCCTTGACCGACATGGCGGCCTTGGTCGTCTCGGCGGCTTCGCTCATCGCCGTGCGGGCGACCTGCAGGTTCAGCTCGACGAGCTTCTCGACGCCTTCGAAGGCCTTGGTGGTCAGGCTCAGCAGGCTCTCGATGTTGCTTTTCTGGGTTTCGATGATCTGGTCGGTGGTCAGCATGGGGGTTCTCCGTCGATGTATGAAAGGGCGGATCGGCGTCGATCCTTGGTTGCGATGCTGCACTGCAACATAAGTGAAGTATAGCGGTCCGCCGCTCGTGCACAAGGTGTTTTTGTGCAGCGCAGCAAAAGTGGGTTGCTCCTGCGCGAACGGGCCGCCACGGCTCGGACGACAATGACCGTACTCCGCATCAGCCCGTCGCCCCGTTCGAATGCAAGCGTTCTACGCCGACCAGTTCGTGCTGCCCCTGCCGGCCGGCCACAGCTTCCCGATGTCGAAGTACCGCCTGCTGCGCGAGCGGCTCGAAGGCTCTCCCGACATCGACCTGCAACAGGCGCCGGAGGCGAGCGACGGCGAACTCGCGCTCGCCCACACGCCGGCGTACCTCGCCGCGGTGATCGACGGCACGCTCGACCGCTCGCAGCAGCGCGAGATCGGCTTTCCCTGGAGCGAGGCGATGGTCGCGCGATCGCGGCGCTCGGTCGGCGCGACGATCGCCGCGGCGCGGTCGGCGCTCGCCCAGGGCGTCGCCGCGAACCTCGCCGGCGGCACGCATCACGCCACGGCCGACAAGGGTGGCGGCTACTGCGTCTTCAACGATGTCGCGGTCGCGGCCCGGCTGATGCAGGCGGAGCGCCACCGCACGCATCGGCAGCTGCTGCGGGTCGCGGTCGTCGACCTCGACGTCCACCAGGGCAACGGCACGGCCGCGATCTTCCGCGACGACCCGACCGTCTTCACGCTGTCGGTCCACGGCGCGAAGAACTTCCCGTTCCGGAAGGAGACGAGCGACCTCGACGTCGACCTGCCGGACGGCTGCGGCGACGCGCAGTACCTCGAGGCGCTCGACGCCTCGCTCGACGAACTATGGCGCCGCCACGCCGAGCATCCGCCCGGACTGATCTTCTTCGTCGCCGGCGCCGATCCGCACGAAGGCGACCGGCTCGGCCGCCTGAAACTCACGTCCGCCGGTCTCGCCGCGCGCGACCGCCGGGTCTTCGACGCCGCACGCACGCGCGGCATTCCGGTCGCGGTGTCGATGGCGGGCGGCTACGGCCGTGTCGTGGCGGACACCGTCGCCGTCCACGTCGAGACGCTGCGCCAGGCCGTCGAGAGCTGGCGTCGATGGAACGATGCGCCATGACCGGCGCGCCCGCCGCCGCCTCGGCGCGCCCGGTCCCGCAGGGCCGTGCCGCCTACCGCCGCTTCAGCCGCATCGACACCCGCTGGGCCGACAACGACGCCTACGGCCACGTCAACAACGTCGTCTACTACGCCTGGTTCGACTCGGTCGTGAACCGGACGTTGATCGAGGCCGGCGCGCTCGACATCGCCGCGGGCCCGGTCATCGGCCTCGTCGTCGAGACGCATTGCAACTACTTCGCGCCGCTCGCGTTTCCGCAGCCGATCGATGCCGGCCTGCGTGTGGCGCGCATCGGCGCGTCGAGCGTGCGCTACGCGATCGGACTCTTCGCGGCCGACGGGGCGCTGACCGCCGCGCACGGCCATTTCGTCCACGTCTACGTCGACCGAGCGTCGCGGCGGCCGGTGCCGCTGCCCGCGCGCCTCGTCGACGTCCTGCAAGGATTGCTGTGACCGCTGCCGACCTGCCGACCCCCGAGACGACCGCCG
Organism: uncultured Rhizobacter sp.; assembly: GCA_964249855.1. Lineage (GTDB taxonomy): Bacteria > Pseudomonadota > Gammaproteobacteria > Burkholderiales > Burkholderiaceae_C > LMDS01. The sequence goes on from CAXUDL010000028.1 coordinate 48,844, forward strand.
CCGTCGACGCCGCACTGACCGGCCGCCGCTCGCTGCGCGCCTTCCTGCCCACGCCGGTGCCGCGCGAGACGGTCGAGGCGATCCTCGCGGTCGCCTCGCGGGCGCCTTCGGGCACGAACACGCAGCCGTGGCGCGTGTACGTGCTGACCGGCGACGCCAGGACGGCGCTGTCGGCGAAGCTCGGGCAGGCCTACGACGACCCCGACGAGCGCGCGCGCCACACCGAGGAGTACGCCTACTACCCGACCGAATGGACGTCGCCCTTCATCGACCGCCGGCGCAAGGTCGGCTGGGACCTCTACGGCCTGCTCGGCATCGCCAAGACCGACAAGGCGCGGATGCATGCGCAGCACCGCCGCAACTACGACTTCTTCGACGCGCCGGTCGGCCTCATGTTCACGATCGACCGGACCTTGCAGCAGGGCAGCTGGCTCGACTACGGCATGTTCCTGCAGAGCGTGATGGTCGCCGCGCGGGGGCGCGGGCTCGACACCTGCCCGCAGGCCGCGTTCCTGCAGTTCCACCGGATCATCATGGCGCACCTCGGCGCGCCGGCCAACGAGCAGCTGGTCTGCGGCATGGCGCTCGGCCATGCCGATCCGTCCGCCATCGAGAACGGCCTCGTGACCGAGCGCGAACCCGTCGCCGGCTTCGCCCGCTTCCTCGGGTGACGTCGCCGCAGCGGCGTCCGGCTGCGGGCGGCGGCCCGACGTCGGCTGGACGCCGGCGTCCGACCATCGTGCCGGCGGTCCGGCAGCGGCGGTCCTCCGTCGACGCACTCGGCGCCGCCGCGTCGTGCCTGGTGCGTCGTGCGCCGTGAGTCATGCGTCGGCGGTCTGTCTGGCACGATGCGGGTTCGCCGTCCATGTCCATCATCCGGCGGCGCGTCGCCGCGGGTGACGCGCCGAACGCGAGGTCACCGATGCCCCAACCGAAGCCTGCCGTGCTGCTGACCCGCGCGGTGTTCCCTGAAACCGTCGAGCGCCTGCGCGAGCACTTCGAGGTCGAGACCAACGACGCCGACGTCGTCTGGACGCAGGCCGAGCTGGTCGAGCACCTGCAGGACAAGGACGGCGCCTACCTGACCGGCACGCAGCGCATCGACGCCGCGCTGCTCGACGCCTGCCCGCGGCTGCGCGCCGTCTGCAACATGGCGGTCGGCTACAACAACATCGACGTCGCGGCATGCACCGCGCACGGCGTGCTGGCGAGCAACGCCCCCGACGTGCTCACCGAGACCACCGCCGACTTCGGCTTCGCGCTGATGATGGCGGCGGCCCGGCGCATCGCCGAGGGCGAGCACTTTTTGCGCAGCGGCGCGTGGAGCAAGTGGACCGTCGACGGCTTCGCCGGCACCGACATCCACGGCACGACGCTCGGCGTGCTCGGCATGGGCCGCATCGGCCAGGCGATCGCCCGGCGCGGCGCGCTCGGCTTCGGCATGCCGGTCGTCTATCACAACCGGTCGCGGCTCGCCGCCGACGTCGAAGCAGCGCTCGGCGCCCGCTATGTGGACAAGGACGAACTGCTCGCCGTCGCCGACCACCTCGTGATCGTCGTCCCGTACAGCGCCGAGTCGCACCACCTGATCGGCGCCGCGGAGCTCGCCCGCATGAAGCCGACGGCGACGCTCGTCAACATCGCCCGCGGCGGCGTCGTCGACGACGCGGCGCTCGCCGCGGCGCTGCAGGAGCGCGTCATCGCGGCGGCGGGGCTCGACGTCTACGAAGGCGAGCCGACCGTGCATCCGGCACTGCTCGCCTGCAGCAACGTCGTGCTCACGCCGCACATCGCGAGCGCGAGCCTGCCGACGCGGCGCGCGATGGCCGAGCTCGCTGCCGCCAACCTGATCGCGGCGCTCGACCGCGGGCCCGATGCCGGCCGGCCGCCGACGCCGCTCAATCCCGAGGTGCTGGCGCAGCGAGCGGCGCGCGCTGTAGGAGCGAACCCACAGTCATAGGGGGCCGTTTCCGGTGGCTGGGCTGCCGGAGCGACCGCAGCATGCCGCCATGAACGCAACCAAGGCGCTACGCCCGGCACGCTGGCCATTGATCTTGGGCGGCGTCGTCGGCGCGCTGCTGCTTGCGGTGCTGATCTGCGAGGCGCTCGGCTGGCCGTTCCTGGCCGGGCCGCTGCAACGCATCGCATCGCAGGCACTCGACCGCAAGGTGCTGCTCGCACCCGACGGCAGTGCGCCGTCCGGTGTGCGCATCGGCCTGCTCGGTAGCGTGCGGCTCGATGCGCCGTATCTCGAGATCGCCGCGCCGTCGTGGAGCCGCGCGCCGCACATGCTGCTGGTTCGCGATGCGGAGCTGCGCCTCGGCTACCTCGACCTGTGGCGAGCGTACAAGGGCGCCGCGCTGCACATCCGCGAGTTGCAGGCCTCGACGATCGACGGCCAGCTCGAGCGCTCCGCCGACGGCCGGGCGTCCTGGCAGTTCGGGGACAAGCCGCCGAGCACCTCGCCCAGCGAGCCGGCGAAGATCCCGACCTTCGGCCGGCTGCAGGTCACCGACGGCACGCTCGTGTACCGCGACGCGCCGTTGACGATGGACCTCGATGCGAAGTTCTCGCTGCTCGAGCAGCAGCGACGCGACGGCACGGCTCCGGGCGGCGACGCGGCATCGGCGCCGTCCGCCGCCGTCTCCGGCGTTCCGCCCGGCTTGCAGTTCCATGGCACCGGCAGCTATCTGAAGCTGCCGTTCCGCGTCGATCTCGGCACCAACGGCGTCACGTCGATCGTCGGCGAGAACGCGGCGAAGATCGCGCTGCCCGTGTCGCTCGACGCCGAGGTCGGCCAGGCGCGCATGACCTTCCGCGGCACCGCGACCGACCCGGTCCATTTCGGCGACCTCAAGGGCCGCTTCAGCGTCAAGGGTCCGTCGCTCGCCGCGATGGGCGACCCGCTGAAGCTGACGCTGCCCACGACCGGCCCGTTCGTCGCGGAGGGCGCGGTCGCGAAGACCGGCGTCGTCTGGAACGCCGTCCTCGAGGGGATGTCGGTGGGCTCGAGCCGCCTGAACGGCGCCTTCACCTTCGACCCGAGGCCGGCGACGCCGATCCTCTCCGGCAGGCTGAACGGCTCGCGCCTCGCGCTGGCCGACCTCGGGCCGACGATCGGTGCGCCGCCGCCGAAGGCCGGGCCGTCGCCCGAGACCGTGAAGGCGCCGCCGAAGAAGGACGGCAAGGTGCTTCCGGACCGCGCCTTCGACCTGCCGTCGCTGCGGGCGATGAACGCCAACGTGCTGATCGACGTCGCCGACGTCGACCTCGGCAGCAAGCTGCTCGAGCCGATGCGGCCGCTGCGCGGGCATTTGGTGCTCGACGGCGGCGTGCTCTCGATCACCGACCTGCTGGCGCGGACGGGGCAGGGCTCGCTCGCCGGCAGCCTGCGGCTCGACGGCCGCAACGACGAGGCGATCTGGAACGCCGACCTGCGCCTCGACAACGTCAAGCTCTCGACCTGGATCCGCCAGAGCCGCGGGCCCGACCAGCCGCCCTACCTCAGCGGCGATCTCGACGCGCGCGTCCGCATCGAGGGCCAGGGCAAGTCGACGGCGGCGATCCTCGGCAGCCTGAAGGGCGGCATGCGCTTCAACGTCTCCGACGGCTCGATCTCGCACCTCGCGCTCGAGGCCGCCGGGCTCGACCTCGCACAGGCGCTCGGCGTCTTCGTCAAGAGCGACGACGCGATGCCGATGCGCTGCGCCGTGGCCGACCTGCTCGCCGACCACGGCACGCTCAAGCCGCGCGTGATGGTCGTCGACACCGCCGACTCGGTGCTCTGGGTCGACGGCTCGATGTCGCTCGCGACTGAGGCGCTCGACATGAAGCTGCTGGTCTCGCCGAAGGACTTCAGCCCGCTCGCCCTGCGCACGCCCGTGCGGCTCGCCGGAACATTCGGCGATCCGTCGGTCTCGCTCGAGTACGGCAAGCTCGGCGGCCGTGTGGGTGCGGCGGCGCTGCTTGCGTTCGTGACGCCGATCGCCGCGGTCATCCCGTTCTTCGACACCGGCAGCAGCGACGACGCGAAGCGGGGTGCCGCGAGCTGTCAGGCACTGCTCAAGCGGATCGCGCTCCAGCCGCAGTTGTCGGCGCCCGGAACGCCATCGCCCATCAGTGCGCCGCCGCAAGCGCAGCGCCAGGGCATCGCACCTGCGACCGCGCGGCCTTCGCCGCTGCCGGCCGGCAAGCCCGAACCGGTCGCCAAGCTCGGCCCTCCGAGCACGCGCTGACCCGGGCGCACGCCTTTGGCTGGCACGCGTGCACACGCGCCGCGATGCGCGGCGTCGAACCGATGCCGCGAGCCGAACCGGTCGAACGACGAGGACGAAGCGATGGGACCCGAGGAACTGCTGGTAATGGCGATGGCGTTGCCTCCGATGTGCGTGGCCGCGAGGTTGTGGTGGTCGGTGCGGCACGCGGCGGCGGAGCTGGGCGACTTCCGGGTCGTCGTCCCCGGCGCGGCCCGGCCGGCGGCCGACGCCGCCGTGCCGCCGGACGCTCGGCGGTGAGCCGGGCCGTTCGGCGTGGCGCATCCGCCGTCGCCCGGAGGCTCTGCGCAGTCCTCGCGCTCGCGGCGATCGGCGTGGCGGCCGGCGCTGCACAGGCCGAGGCGCTGAGCCGCGCCGACTATGCGGCGCACAAGCGGCAGATCGATGCCGACCTGCGTGCCGATCAGCTGCGGTGCCGTCCGCGCACCGGTGCGGACCGCAATCTCTGTCTCGCGCAAGCCGAGGGCCGTCACAAGGTCGCGCTCGCGGAACTGGACTTCAACGCGAGCGGCAAGGAGAGCGACGCCGCGCGGCTCGCCGCCGTCAAGGGCGACTCCGATTTCCTGGTCGCCAAGCAGCGCTGCGCCGCCCGCGTCGCGGCCGCGGACCGCCCGCGCTGCCTCGAGCAGGCCGAGGCGGCGCGCGCGAAGGCGCCGGGCGCCGGCAACCGCGCCGTGCCGCTGCGCCGGTTCTGACGCCGCTGCGAGGACCGCAACGAACACGCGACGTGTCGCCGGGCTCGGCCCGCGGCCTGCGATGATCCGTCCCGATCGTCGTCAGCCGAAGGATTCCGGTGAAGTTCGTCTCCTGCCAAGCGTGTCCGCTGCGTGCCCTGCCGCTTTTCCTGGAGCAGTCGCCGCAGGAGCTCGCCCTGATCGAGTCGTTGAAGCGCGAGCAGCTCGTCTTGCGCGCCGACGCGGCCATCATCCACGAGGGCCAGACCGACCCGCCGCTCTTCACGCTGCTGCAGGGCTGGGCGTTCCGCTTCAAGACGCTCAGCGACGGCCGGCGGCAGATCCTCAACTTCCTGCTTCCCGGCGACTTCATCGGCGTCCAGCAACGCATGTCGGACACGTCGTCGCACGGCGTTCAAGCGCTCAGCGACGTGCTGCTGTGCGTCTTCCACCGCGACGCGCTGTGGGCGATCCATCAGGGCGCACCCGGCCTCGGCTTCGGCATGACCTGGTTGACGGCGCAGGAGGAGTCGCTCGTCGACGACACGCTGCTCTCGGTCGGGCGCCGCAGCGCGGAAGAGCGCATCGCGAGCCTGCTCGTCATCCTCTACAAGCGGGTGGCGGCGCTCCGGCCGGACGGCGGCGAGGACGGCGTCCCGTTCCCGCTGACGCAACAGCACATCGCCGACGGGCTCGGCCTGTCGCTCGTCCATACCAACAAGACGCTTCGCAAGCTCGAGAAGCGCGGGCTGTACCGGATCCGCGCGGGCCGGCTGTACCTGATGGACCTGACCGCGCTCTCACGCATCGCGGACCTCTACGGCGACGGCAAGACGAGGCCGCGGCCGCTGATCTGAGCGGCACCGACGCGGGTGCCGGCCCATGCATGCTGTGGGTCGCGTCCTACCGATCAATCGGCGCGGTCCCACCCGGTGCGCACCCATGCGCCCACCGGTCGGGCGAGAGCCCCTCGTTAATCTCGTGTCCGGATTCGCCATGGGATCGCCGTGGCGAGTCGACCATCGAGGTTCGAATGACAGAGTCCCGTCCCACCGTGCTCCGGATCGCTCCAGCGAAGAAGAATGCCCGCCTTGAATGGGGAGTCGAAGCGCTCGAGACGACCCGACGGGCGGTGCCGGCTGATCGCGTGCAAGCGCGACCCGTGTCGGCGCTGCGACGGGGCAGGACCGTGGACCTCCCTGGTTGACGGACTGCTGCTATCGTCAGCGATGAGGTCGCGAGCCGCTCGAGCGGCGCACGACCGGACCAAGGCCTGTTGGGCCACCTACCATAAGCCAGGAGCTTCCATGCGTTCACTGAGTCTCATTGCCGCGCTTTCGTTGAGCGTCGCCGCAGCTGCCGGTTGCAGCAAGAAGGAGGGCGACACCTCCACCACGACGACGACGCCTCCCGCGCCGATGGCCGCGCCTGCTCCGGCGCCTGCCACGGCACCCGACGCGAGTGCCTCGTCGTCGATGTCGACGGACTCGGCAGCATCGGGTGCGATGAGCACGCCGTCGACGCCTGCCAGCGCTCCCTGAGCAAGGGCCTGCGCGCTCGCTCCGTCGCGCCGGACGGCTCGGCGGAGGGGCGACGCGGCTCGCGCGGCGGCCGGCCTCCAGCCACCGACGCACTCACCGGACGGCATGCCGCGGGACGCGGCTGGCGCCGTCCAGTTCGACGCTGATCGAGGCGCCGAACAGAAAGATCTGGCTCGACCAGTACACCCAGACCAGCAACGCGGCGAACGAGCCCGCGGCGCCGAGCGCCGATTGGGTCGCGGTCGTCGCGACATAGAGGCCGATGAAGTAGCGGCCGACCATGAAGAGCCCTCCCGCGATCGCCGCGCCGCCGAGCGCATGTCGCATCCGCAGGCGTGCATCGGGCAGCCAGCGGATCATGACCGCGAAGAGCAGTGTCACCACGGCCCACGACCACAGCACCTCGACGACCGCGAGCGTCGGCGCGAGAAGCGACGCCCGCGCTGTCGCCCAGCGCAGCGCGACCAGCGAGACGGCCTGCGCGAGCATCGCGATCGACAGCAGGAACCCGCAGCCGAGCATCACGCCGACCGCGACGAGCCGCACCCGGACGAGTTGCCACCAGCTGAAGTCGCCGTCCGATTCGCCCAGCATCGCCTGCAGCGCCGAGCGCAATTCGATGAACACGCCGGTCGCGCCGATCACCGTCGTCGCGAGCGCGAGCCACGACCCGACGACCGCGAGCGCCGACTGGCCGGCGACGTGGCTTCGCAAGGCCATCAGTTCGGAAAGCGTCTTCGCTTCCTGGGCGCCGATGAGCTTCGTCGCGGTGTCGAGCAGCGCAGCCTGCGCGGCGTCGCTGCCCAGCAGCCAGACCATCACGCCGGCGAGCACGACGAGCAGCGGCGCGATCGAGAAGGTGGCGTAGAAGGCGACAGCCGCGCCCTGGCGCAAGCCGTCGGCGTCGATGAAGCGTTCGCCTGCCGCCCACAGCAGGCGCACCCAGCGCGCCGGCCCGATGCCGAGCCGACCGAGGACGAACGGCAGCGGCTTCGGCGCGGTGGGTGCGGCGGGCCCACGGACAGGCGACGGACGGTTCATGCCGGTATCTTGCCGGCGAACGGGGCGGGCGTCAGCCCTGCATCAGCCGGGCGAGCGGCAGGCCGGCGCGGGTGTGCTCGGCGATGACCTTGATGAGCACGATCAGCGCCGGTCCGAGCAGCAACCCCCACACGCCCCACAACGCGCCCCAGAAGACGACGCCGATGAAGACGGCCGCCGGGTTCATCTTCGCCGCGCGACCCTGCAGCCAGGCGGTGACGACCGTTCCGATCAGCGTCGACAGCAGCACGACGTACGCCGCCATGCCGATGGCGGCGGCGAGCGTGCCGTGCGCGAGAAAGGCCTCGAGCGCGCCGAGGCCGGTGAGCAGTGCCATGCCGAGGTACGGGACGACGTGCAGCACGCCGGCGGTGATGCCCCAGCCGGCGGCGTCGGGCAGCCCGGCCCACCGGAACGCGGCCCACACGCCGACGCCGACGACGATGTTGGTGACCAGCAGCACGCCGCCGTAGATCCGAATCTGCCGTACGCATTCGGCCGTCGCGCGCTGCGCCCGGCCCCGGCTTTCCTGGCTCGCGCCGAACAGGTCCAGGAAGTGGTCGGAGAGCGGCTTGCCGCCGGCGAGCAGGAAGAACGCCAGGAAGAACATGATCGTGAGCTCGCTCAGCAGCTTGAGCAGCGCGCCGGATCCGCTGACCGCCGACTCGCGGAGCGCGACCGTCGCCGATTGGGACAGGCTCGCGCCGCTCGCCAGCGCCGCGGCACTCGCCGCCGGGGCTTGCGCCTGGGCCTGAACTTGCGCTTGTGCCTGCGCCTGTGCGGCGCGCCGCGAGGGCGTCGGCATGATCAACGGCTTGACGCCCGCGAAGCGGTCGGCCGCGCGGTCGAGCTGGGCGAATGCGTCCCGGGCGCGGTTGAGCAGCGAGTCCGGCTCGGGCTCGGCGTCGGACAGCTCTTGCGCCACCAGGCTGATCATGTCGGGCGCGCGCCCGGCGACGCGCGCGAGCTGGCCGCCGAACGCCGCCGACGCCGCGGCGATCCCGGAGACGACCAGCACCATCGTCAGCGCCGCGGCGACGACGCGGCTGCGGAGCACGCGGTGCAGTGCGTCGGTGATCGGCGTCACCAGCATCGCGAGCATCAGGCCGACGGTCACCGGGACCATGAAGCTGCGCCCCCACCAGAGTCCGACGACGACCGCGAAGCTCGCGAGCACGATCGCGGCGACGCCCGAGCCGCGGCCGTCGCCCGGCACGGGCGCCGTTGCGCTGGCGGGAATGCCGCCGGCGCGCTCGCGCAGCGAGAAACCGTCGCGGCCGGAGGTCGCACTCGCGAAGCGCCGCGTCATCTCGGCCGAGCTGTCCGCGGAAGTGTCGGGAGGCATCATCGCGCGGCGTCGATCAGCGTGCTAAACACGAGCCGACGCGCGAGTGCCGACGGCCTGCGATGCGATGGCGACGACCTCGGAGTCCGGAAAAAGGATGCCGAGGTCGCCGGTCGAACGAAGGCGGCGGGGCGACACGGCCTGCGCCGGCCGCTGCTCCGCCGCCGTTCAGGGCCGCACCGCGATCTGGTTCTTCACGCTCGACGCCCCTTTCACGCGCATCGCGATGTCCTCGGCCCTGGCCTTCTCCGCCGAAGACTTCGCGAACCCCGAGAGCAGGACCGTTCCGTTGAGCGTCTCGACCGAGATCGCCGACGCGTCGACGCTCTTGTCCTCGACGAAGCGCGCCTTGACGGCGGTGGTCACGGCCGTGTCGTCGACATAGGCGCCGACGCTTTCCTGGCCGCGCGTGACCGCGCAGCCCGAAGCGGTGATGAGCGCGACGGCGGTGACGGCGGCGGCGAGGAGGGTGCGCAGTTGCATGGATGTTTCGCAGTGGATGGGCGAAGGACCGAGGATCGATCGGACGTGTCGAGAAGGCGCCCGGTCAGAGCTCGAGCCAGTCCTTCAGCTCGTCGGCGTGCTCCTGCTCCTGTTCGAGGATCTGCTCGAGCACGCGACGCGTCGTCGGATCCTTCTCGCCGATCAACATGATCATCTGGCTGTAGGCCTCGATCGCGACGCGTTCGGCGATCAGGTTGGCCTTGATCATCGACTTGAGATCGGTCGACTCGTCGTAGTCGGCATGGCTGCGCTGCAGCAGCGTCGTCGGCGCGAAATCGGGCTCGCCACCGAGCTGCGTGATGCGCTCGGCGATCATCTCGCTGTGCGCCGTCTCTTCCTGCGCATGAACCAGGAACTCCTCCGCGATCTTCGGCGACGCCAGGCCCTTGGCGGTGTAGTGATGGCGCTTGTAGCGGAGGACGCAGACGAGCTCGGTCGCGAGCGAATCGTTCAGCAGCTTGATGATGTCGTCGCGCCACGGGCCGTAGCTCGGCGTGACCGCGCCATCCTCGAGCGACTTCTTCGCGGCGTCGATGCCGTCCTGGTCGAGCGCAAGCCGGCCGGCAGGGTTGTGCGCGGACGTCGGCAGCGACGTCACGTTGCTGGTGTCTTGCGGGTCGAAAGCCATTGAACGCTCCGGTGGGACATCGGGCGGCGGTCGAGGAACGACCGCCTGCTCCGGGAACGGGTCTAACTGACCGCGCCGATGCCCAGGAGCGCCAGCACCACGAACGCGGCGAACAGCACGAGGAACACGACGAACAGGATCTTCGCGATGCCCGCTGCACCGGCAGCGATGCCGGTGAAGCCGAACAAGCCCGCGACCACGGCGATCACTGCGAAGATCAAGGCCCACTTCAGCATGGCGGCACTCCCTGGATGGCGGGTGCGACCACATTGGCGCAGACCCGTTTTTGACGATGAGCGACTGTAGGGAGCAGGCCGAGTCGGACCGATCGGATCGCCGCGCTAGTCCCTGTAGGACACGACCGGGACGCCGGGAACCGCCGGTGCGCCGACGGGTGGCGTCGTCGCTGGCGGAGTGGGATCGAGCACGATCAGCAGCACGCTGCCGTCGGCCAGCGCGTCCCACCGACACTCCGTGCCGGGCTCGAGCCGACGTGCCGCGGCACGGTCGCCGCTCGACAGCGAGGTCTCGCCGGCCGCCCGGCAGACGATGAAGCGCACTCGCTTGCCGGCGCGTCGGAGCACCAGCTCGGCGCGGTCCCACGCGCTCGGCAGGCAAGGCGAGATGCGCACCTCGTCGCCGCGAAGCTGCAGGCCGAGGAGCGACTCGATCGCGCCGCGGTGCATCCACGCCGCCGAGCCGGTGTACCAGCTCCAGCCGCCGCGGCCGACATACGGCGGCTCGGTGTAGACGTCGCCGGCCATCACATACGGCTCGATCGCATAGGCGTCGCGCTGCTGCGGGTCGGCGCTGCGGTGGGCGGGACTCAGGTGCTTGAAGTAGGCGTAGGCATGGTCGGCACGGCCTGCGCTGGCCTGCGCGATCATGGCCCACACGCCGGCATGCGAGTACTGACCGCCGTTTTCGCGCACGCCCTTCGGATAGGCCTGGATGTAGCCGGCGCTCGGCTCGGCGTTCGCGAGCGGCGGTGTCAGCAACCGGATCAGACCGGCGTCGGCGTCGACGAGCTGCTTGTCGAGCGCCGTCATCGCCATCCGCTGGAACGCTGCGGGCGCGGCGCCGGAGATGACCGCCCACGACTGCGCGATCAGGTCGATGCGGCATTCCGCGTTCGTGTGCGAGCCGAGCGGCGTGCCGTCGTCGAAAAACGCGCGCTTGAACCACTGGCCGTCCCAGGCCTCGTCGAGCAACGCCCGCTTGAGCGCCGCGGCAGCGTCGAGCCAACGCTGCGCCCGCTCGACTTCACCCCGCTCGAGCGCGATCGGCGCATAGCCGGCGATCACGTCGCAGAGGAACCAGGCGAGCCACACCGATTCGCCGCGGCCGCCATGACCGACGCGGTTCATGCCGTCGTTCCAGTCGCCGGTGCCCATCAGCGGCAGGCCGTGCGCGCCGGTCGCGAGGCTGCGGTCGATCGTGCGCGCGGCGTGCTCGTGGACCGACGCGGTGACCGCCGAGACGTTCGGCACGGCATAGTCGTCCTCTGCGCCGTCCGGGATCGGCGCCCCGTCGAGAAACGCGACCGGCTCGTCGAGCAGGCTCGCGTCGCCCGTCGTGCGCAGGTAATGGCTGCAGGCATAGGGCAGCCAGAGCAGGTCGTCGCTGAAATGGGTGCGCACGCCGGCGCCGGTCGGCGCATGCCACCAGTGCTGGACGTCGCCGGCCTCGAACTGGCGCGAGGCGTTGAGCAGGATCTGCTCGCGCAGCATCGACGGCGCGGTCCAGGCGAGCGCCATCGCGTCCTGGAGCTGGTCGCGGAAGCCGAAGGCGCCGCCGGCCTGATAGAAGCCGGCCTTCGCCCACAGCCGGCACGACACCGTCTGGTAGAGCAGCCAGCGGTTGACGAGCGCGTCGAAGAGCGGGTCGGGCGTCGAGACCGTCGTCGCGCCGAGCAGCTCGTCCCATGCGGCGCGGGCGCGTTCGAGCCGTGCGCGCGCCGGTTCGGCGGCAGCGAGCGTCGCGAGGCGGCGCGCCTCGGCCGCGTTCTCGCCGTGCCCGAGCAGAAAGACGCAGTCGGCCGATTCGCCGGCGGCGAGGACCACGCGCTGCGCGAGTGCCGCGCACGGGTCGAGGCCGGCACCGCTGCGGCGGCCGAAGAAGTCGGGAATGCCCAGGCGCCCCCGCGCGTCGAAGCATTCGCGCCGGTCGGTCGTCCAGTCGGGCGTGTCGGCGCCGGCCGAGGCGAGGGCGAAGAAGCCCGTGCCCCCGCCGAAGCCGGCGGACCGTTCGCGCTGGGTGCAGAGCAGCGTCGTCAGCTTGCGCGGCTGCGCGGCGTCGCCGGCGGCGTCGGCGAGCCGCTGGCTGAAGACCGCGGTGTCGGTGCTGACGCGGTCGGCCAGCGAGCCGCCCATCACCCATTCGACCATGCCGATCGCGCGCAGCCGCAGCGTCCGGTGGCCGCGGTTGACGAGGTGGACGTGGACCTGCTTGACTGCGCTGTCCGGGTCCACGCACCAGGTGACGGCGACCTCGAGGTCGGCACGGCGATGGCTGATGGTCGTGTAGCCCTGGCCGTGCACCACGCGGTAGTTGGCGCCCGGGTCGCCCCAGGCCGACGGCGTCAGGCTCCAGACCTCGCGGCGCTTCAGATCCTGCAGCAGCAGCCATTCGCCGGGCGGATCGGCGAGCGGGTCGTTCGACCACGGCGTCAGCATGTTGAGGCGGCTGTTCGCCGCCCAGGTGTAGCCGCCGCCGGCCTCCGACACCTGCGTGCCGAAGCGCGGGTTGGCGATGACGTTGACCCACGGCTTCTTCGGCCGCTGGAAGGCGTTGACGTCGAAGCGGAACTCGCCGCCGCCGGTCGAGAACTTGCCTTCCGTCGTCCGCAGCAGATCGCCGGCGCCCGGGTGCACCGGCACGGTGGACATGGCGGTCGCGAGCCGTTCCTCGAACGCCGCTTCGTGCAGGTCCGCCCATTCCTGCAGATGGAGGGTCAGCGGCCGGCCGTCGGCATGCAGCTGGATGCGGGCGAGCGCCGCCAGCGTCTGCGATTCCTCGGCCGAGATCTCGTCGGCGCGCAGCACGTGGAAGCCGGCGGTCGTCGGCCCGGGCTGCGCGCGGCTGTCGGCGAGATAGCGCTCGCGCAGCTCGGCGAGGTCGCGGTGCACCTGCATCAGGTAGGACGCCGGTTCGGCGTCGACGACGACGAGGTCGCAGCGCACGCCGCCCCACGACCACACGCGCAGCGCCTGGACGAGCGCGCGCAGCAGCAGGATGCCCTGCGGCTGGCCGGCACTGACGAGCAGGATGGGCAGGTCGCCCGAGATGCCGAAGCGCCAGAGCAGACGGCGGTCGCAGGCGGTAGGCACCGCATCGGCGAGCGGTGCCGCCGGGCGCGGTCGCGTGAGCGTCATGACGAGCGTCGTCGTCAAGGTCTGGATCGCCGCGAAGTTCTCGGCCGAGATGCGCAGCTCGCGCATCCGGATGCCGGTGAGCGTCGTCGACATCAGCGAGGAGCGCTCGATCGGCCCCGGCTGGCGGTAGCGGTCGATGACGCCGCGGAGCGTCTCGCGGTGGTCGGACGCGGCGGTGCAGAAGGTCAGCGTCGCCGTGGCGCCCGGCGCGATCGCGACGCGCACGAGCAGCGCGCAGACCGGGTCGAGCCCGGTGTCGAGCGCGATGCCGTCGGCGCCGTCGGCCGCATCGCCGGAGGGCGGCTGCCGGAAGGCGGCGAGCGGCTGGCTCGGATCGCGGTTGCGGCCCAGCCAGCCGGCGCGATCGGTCTGCACCTGCAGCGCGGTGACGGTCGCATCGACGCTGCCGAGGAAGTGCGCCGCGACGAAGCCCTTCTCGTGCGCGAGCCGCGGCTTGCGCTCGAAGACGATGGCCTCGTGGCTGGCGAGCCAGGACGCCCGCAGGAACAGGTTCGAGAACGCCGGATGCGCGTCGTCGGCGCGCGTGTCGGCGAGCGTCACCTGGAACGCCGACATCAGCTCGAGATCGAGCGGCCGCCCGCCGGTGTTGCGGAGCTCGACCCGGCGCAGCTCGATGTCGTCCTCCGGGCTGACCCAGACCGTCGCACGCGCCTCGAGCTCGGGCCAGACGGCCTCGAAGACGACCCGGTCGGCGTGGTAGGTGCAGCGGTACTCGGCGGCGGGGTCGGGCGCCGGATGCTGGGTGATCGACACGGCCTGCGGCTGGCGGTCCCAGCGCAGGTGGAAGAAGCTGCCGAACGCGTCGCGCAGCGCGTCGTCGCGCGAGCGGGTGATCGCGACGGGGCCCCAGCGGCTCCAGCCGGCACCGTTGGCGCGCAGTGCGACGCTGTAGCGGCCGTTGGCGAGCAGGTGCGTCGGCGTCAGCGCCGCCACACCGGGGACGACATCGCGGCGCAGGCCCGGCTGGCGGCGGTCGCGCGTGGCGGTCGGCATGATCGGCGGCGGCGCGAGCAGCAGCGAAACCTCGCGCGGCGCGCGCTCGTGCAGCAGCGAGGCGACGGCCTGGACGTGGCTGTTGGCCATGCCCCAGCGGCGCGGCGCGCCGTCGAGCAGCACGTTGGCGAGCGCGACGAGGCTCATGCCCTGGTGGTGCGCCATGAAGGTGTCGACGCGGATCATGCCGTCGCTCGCCGACTGCCGCGCCGGCGTGAAGTCGAGCGCCTCGATGAAGCCGAACCGGCCGCGCCCGCGCAGCGCCTCGAGCCGGGCGAAATTGGTGACCGCGCGGTCCGCGGCGACGAGCGCGCCGAGCGCGGTGGCGTACGGCGCGATGACCAGCTCGTCGGGCGGCGTGCGGCGCAGCGCGAGCCGCGGCACGCCCTGCGGCGCGTACTGGTAGGCGAGCGTGTGGTCGCTCGCCGCATACGCCGATTCGGAAATGCCCCACGGCACGTTCGCGCCGTCGGCGAAATCGATCTGTTCGCGCAGCGCCGCGCGGTTGGCGTCGCGCAGCACGCTGCCGTGCGGCTCGTCGAGAACGAGCGACGGCATCAGGTATTCGAACATCGAGCCCGACCACGAGCGCAGGCCCGCCACCGTGCCGACGGCGTAGAACGGCCGGCCGAGCGCGGCCCAGTGGCTGACCGGCACGTCGCCCTTGGCGATCGCGAGCAGGCTGGTGAGCCGCGATTCGGACGCGAGCAGGTCGTAGAAGCTCGAATCGAGCTGCTGCTCGGCGACGCGAAAGCCGATGTGGAAGAGCTGCCGCTTGCGGTGGAAGAGGAAGCTGTAGTCGGCCTCCCAGGCCAGCCGTTCGCAGCGCGCGGCGATCGCCTGCAGCCGGTGCGCGGCGGTCGCTCCGGCGTCGCGCCCGGCTGCCGCGAGCGCGTCGCGCCGGGCGCTGCGCAAGGTGGCGAGATGGTCGCCGAGGCGCCAGCCGAAGCGGTCGAGCGGCGTCGAATCGAGCGGCGATTCGTCGGCCGCGACGAGCGTGCGCAGCTCCTCGGCCGCGCGCTGCAGCAGCGCATCGACGTCGTCGGCCGCGCCCGCCTGCACCGCGAGCGGCCCCTGCAGGCCGAGCAGCCGCTCGATCGCGCCCGGGCTGCGGCCGGCGAGCGCGTCGCTGCGCATCGGCTCGAGCAGGCGGCGCGACGCGACGGCCGCGGCCTCGTTCGCCGTGGCGTCGTACGGCGTCGCCGCCAGCTCCTTGCACGCCTCGGCGACCGCGAGCAGGTGGCCGCTCAGGTTGCCGCTGTCGACGGTCGAGACGTACATCGGCAGCAGCGCCGCCTTGTGCTCGGTGTCGTACCAGTTGAGGAAGTGGCCGCGGTGGCGCGGAAGCTCGGCGAGCGTGGCGAGCGTGGCTTCGAGGCGCGCGAGCAGGTCTTCGGTGCCGATCCAGCCGAAGCGCCGCGCACAGGCGGTCGCGAGCAGGTAGAGCCCGATGTTGGTCGGCGACGTCCGGTGCGCGACCATGGTGTGCGGCGTCATCTGGATGTTGTCGGGCGGCAGGTGGTTGTCGCCGGGGCCGACGATGCGCTCGAAGACGCGCCAGGTGTCGCGCGCGATGGTCGCGAGGTAGTCGCGGTCGCCGGGCGCGAGCGTGGCGTCGTCGCGCGTCGCCGAGGGCCGGCTGACCCACCAGATCCAGAGCGGCGTGGCCGCCCAGGCGGCGCAGAGCAGCGTCGCGAGCAGCGGCGCGCCGGTGCCGGTGACGGCGAGCAGCGCGAACGCCGCGAGCGCCGCCGCCGCCACCCGGCGGTGCGTTCGTGCCAGCGCGCCGAGCGCGGTCGGCGCCGACGCCTGGGCGGCCGCGGCGGTCTGCCATTCGAGCAGGCGGCGGCGGCTGACCGTCATCCGGAAGAGCGCGCGGCCGACCGCGTCGGCGCCGAGCAGCGCGTGACGCAGCAGCATCGCCAGCTGCCAGACGCCGCCGAGCAGCGCGCGTGCCATGTCGGCGAGCGCCTGGGCGTAGAAGTGGCGCTTGGCGATGTCGTCGCGGCTCGGTGCGAAGCCGGCGACCGCGCCCATCAGCGGCCCGGCGACGAAGGCCGCGAAGACGAGGCCGAGCGCGGCTGCCGGCGCGACGACGCCGGTCGCGAGCGCGACGAGGATCAATCCGAGCGACGCGGGCGCCACCAGCGAACGGCGCAGGTTGTCGATCATCTTCCAGCGGTTGATCGGCCGGATGCCGCGGCCGGCGGCGCCGCCGAGGAAGGGCAGGAGCTGCCAGTCGCCGCGGGTCCAGCGGTGGACGCGCGAGGCGGCGACGTCGGCGTGGAACGGCGCGTCCTCGAGCACGGTGACGTCGGTGACCGCAGCGCAGCGTGCGAGCGAGCCCTCGAGCAGGTCGTGGCTCAGCACCCGGCCTTCGGGCAGCCGGCCGCCGAGCACGGCGTGGACGACGCGCACGTCGAGCAGGCCCTTGCCGGTGAACGTGCCCTCGCCGAACAGGTCCTGGTAGATCTCGGACGAGGCGGCGCTGTACGGATCGATGCCGCACTGGCCGGCGAACAGCCAGTGGTAGTGGGTGGCGTCGCGTCGCGACGGCAGCGGCGTCGCGACGCGCGGCTGCAGGATGCCGTAGCCGTGGACGACCGTCGTGCCGGTGGCGTCGAGCTGCGGCGCGTTGCGCGGATGCGCGGCGACGCCGACCAGCGCGCGCAGCCGGCCCGGCGGCAGCTGGGTGTCGCCGTCGAGCGTGACGACATGGCGGATGTCGGCCTCGGTGCGCGACAGCTCGCCGAGGTCGACGAACGCCTCCGCGTGCTGCGGAAGCTCGGGCGCCGCGAGCCGCGCGATCAGCTGCTCGAGCTTGCCGCGCTTGCGCTCCCAGCCGATCCAGCGGCGTTCGCTGGCGCTGAAGCGGCGCGTCCGGTGCAGGAGCAGGAAGCGGGGCGGCCGTCCCGAATCGCGCGGATGGCGTTCGTTCAGCGCCGAGATGCGCTGGCGGGCGCGGTCGAGCAGCGGCTGGTCGGTCGCGACGACCTCGGTCGCGGCGTCGGCCCAGTCCGTCAGCAGCGCGAACTGCGCCTGCGCTTCGGGGTTGGCGA
>CAXUDL010000029.1:0-64410 GCA_964249855.1 uncultured Rhizobacter sp.
CATCGAAGCCTGCGCAGTGAGCCGTTTCCGACCGACCGTCCACCGGCCCCTTCGCACGCGACTTCGGTGACGCCGGAGCGAGGGTCACAAGCAGTGCCGAACCGGCAACCCGACCCGCATGGACATCACCTCCCTTCTCGCTCCGATTTCGACCGACCGTCCTGGCGGCGCCGACCTGTCGTACTCGGCCGAGATCGACGCCATCCAGGAGATGCGTCGGGAGGACGATCCGACGCTCGACCAGGGAGCCTGGGTCGCGGCGCTCAAGGCAGCCGACTGGGCCGGTGTCGCGCGCGCCTGCGAAACGCTCCTGACCACGACGTCGAAGGACCTCCGCGTCGTCGGCTGGCTGGTCGACGCCTGGGCGCGGGCAGGGGGCTTCGAGCGACTGGCCGATGGGCTCGAGCTCGCCGCGGGACTGGTCGAGACGCTGTGGGACAACCTGCACCCGCAGCCCGACGACGGTGACCAGGAGGCGCGCATCGGCAACCTGCGCTGGCTGGCCGGCCGCGTCGAGCAATTGGCGCCGTCGATTCCGCTCGTCGTTCACGGCACCCGCAGGACGAGCTTCGCCGCGGTCCAGGGCGCCCGTGCGCGACGTCTCGCGGCCCACGTCGGTGCGAACGGATCGCCGCCGTCGACTCCCGGCCCGGCGGGCGAGCCGGCGTTGACGCTCGAGATGATCGGCCGCGACGTGAGCGCGAGCGGCCGCGAGGCCGCGCGCCATCGCAGAGCACAGGTCGTGCGGGCGCAGGCGGCCCTGATCCGCCTGCAAGTCGCCGTCGACGCGCGCCTGCAGGACGACGCACCGTCGTTCAGCGCGGCACGTGCTTCGATCGACAAGGTGCTCGACGAACTCGGGCGCCTCGACCGCGAAGCGGGGTTCGACGGCGCGGCGGCTCCGCAGACCGCCGCGTCCGACCGGCGCGGCGCCCCCGCGGTGCAGACCACGCCCCAAGCGGTCCCGGCTGTGCCGTTGCAGCGCCTGCCGGGCCAAATCGACTCGCGTGCGCAGGCGCTCGAGCAACTGCGCCTCGTCGCCGACTTCTTCCGTGCGAGCGAGCCGCACAGCCCGGTCGCCTATCTTGCGGACAAGGCGGTGCTCTGGTCGGAGATGCCCTTGCACGAATGGCTTCGCGCCGTCGTCAAGGACGGTGTCTCGCTGGCGCATCTGGAGGAACTGCTGGGCGTCGACAAGTCCGACGCGGGCGCGCCTTGACGGTTCACGCCAGCACGCGGAACTCGATGCGCCGGTTGCGTGCGCGGCCGTCCGCCGTCGTGTTGGACGCGATCGGCCGGTCAGGCCCCGCACCGGAGGTGACGATGTCGGCGGCAGCGATGCCCTTGGCGGCGAGGTAGCTCCGCACCGCCTCGGCACGCGCGGCGGACAAGGCCAGGTTGGCGTCGCGCTGTCCGCTGTCGTCGGTGTGGCCGACGATCTCGAAACGCCGGCCCGAGAACTTGCGCAGCACCGGGACGAGGTCGTCCAGCACCTTGGTGCCCGCGGGCGTCAGCGTGGCGTTGCCGACCTCGAACGCGATCGTGCGCTGGGCCAGCGCCGCATCGAGCAGCTGCTGGCTCGGCGCGCCGACGCGCAGGCCGTCGCGCACGGTGTAGGTCGGGTTGTTCAGCTGCGTCGCGATCTGCGCCAGCAGCTGGGTCCGGACCGCGTCGCTCTCGACGGTGCCGCTCACTTCGACCACGTTGCCGCGGATGCGCAGCTGGCCTTGCGTGACCTGCTTCAGGTCCGGTTCGAGCACGCGGCGCACTTGTTGCGCCCAGTTCGGCGGCGCCGCGAGCTTGTCGACGCCGAGCTGGTCGACGACGCGGTCGGCGCCGTAGAGCTCGCGCACCCTGGCGAGGATCGAAGCACGCGTCGCTTCGTCGGGCACGACGCCGCCGACGACGACCTTGCCGGCCGTCACGGCGGCGGCCGGTGCCGTCGCGTCCTGCGCGGCCACGCTCGCGACCGCCCCGCCCAACGAGAGCAGCAATGCCACCGCCCGCCAGACGCCGTCGCCGAGGGCTCGCGCGCGCCCCGGTGCCCGCAACTCGCGCGGAGCGCCGACGCGCGTTGGCGTCGGTCGTCGGCTGCGTTCGATCGTCCGCATCGCTCACTCCCCGAGGAAACATTCCTTGAACGTCTGCATCGCCTGGCTGGCCGAGAGCTGCGGCTGCATCAGGTAGCTCGACAATTTCTTGATGGCATAGTCGTCGTCGATGTGCTCGTCGACCCAGTCGGCATCGACGACTTCGACGAACGCGTCGGCGCGCCGGTCGGTATCGAAAATCGCCTGCAGCGTCGTCGGCGCGCCGCCGGCCAGGCCGATGCAAAGCTCCGCGCCGGCTCCCGACTGCCGGCGGACCACGAAGAGCGCGAGTTCGAAGTCGCCGCGCGCGAGGAACGGCGCGACCAGGCTCATCCAGAACGCGGCGGCGAGCGGCGCGTAGAGCGGATCCTCGGGCAGCGGAAGCGCCAGGCCCTTGTCGATGCGCGACACCCCGCTCGCCGGCACCGGCTGCAGCAACAGGCCGAGCGCCAGCAGGGTCCGGCGCAACTCGAGCCGCGGGTGCGAGGCGCGCAGCAGCGCCTCGAACGATCCGACGGTCTGCATCTCGAGGAAGTCCGCGAAGCTGCTGGCGTAGGCATCGGAACCGGTGTCGATGTCGATCCGCGTCTGCGCGAGCATGGCGAGCAGCCGGGTCGCGTCCGGCGCGGCGCACACCTCGTTGCCGAGCGTCTCGAGGCGTGTCCAGACGCGGCTCATCGCCATCGGGGCGAGCGCCATGAACGGCAGCGGCGCTTGCACCTCGAACGAGCCTGCCGTGACGAACGGGAAGCGCCGCCCCGCGGCGTCGACGCTCGGGATCAGGTGGCCGGCGAGCGCGACCTTGCTGCGGGCGCCGAGGAACGCGAACCGGCACGAGCTCAAGCCGTCGTAGCGCTGCTTCCAGCGCGGGTCGGCGGAGACGAGGTCGAGCCCCTGCGAGAGCCATTGATCGAGCATCTGGGTCAGTGCGACCTGCTGTGTGCCGCGGACGAAGTCGCCGCGCGATGCGATCTTGCCGAAGTAGGTGAGCGACACCGCGGACCGCTGGCTCATTTGGCGCCTTCCGGCGTCGTCGCCATCGACGCAGCAAGGGCCTCGGCAGGGGCCGGCCCCGTGTCTGCACCGACGACGACGTCCGGCAGCTTGAGTCCACGCAGGCCGGAGGCGCCGCTCCTTGCTCCGTCCGCGGACGTCGTCGCGGTGCCCGCGGGAGCCGCTGGTCCGGGGCTGGTCACTGCGCGGTACTGCACGGTGACGGCCTGCGCTCCCGTCCCCCAGCTCAGCTGCCGAATGCCGCCGGACAACTTCTTCACGGATGCAGCGTCGATCAGGCGCTCGAAGCCGTAGCTGCCGGCAGCGGAAAAAACTTCCACCGTGCGTCCGTCGGGCGTGACGCCGCTGATGCGCGCGCCGGGTGCGCCGGCGGGGTTCGGCCAGGCGAAGTTCTGCCAGGTGGCCGCGCCGTTGCGATAGTCGAGTTGCTGGCTGTCGATCTCGACCGTGTACTGCACGAAACCCGAAGCACCCTCCGGCAGCAGCTGGAACATCGATTGCACCGCCCCGGCCGCCGGCACGGCGCCCGCGACGGTCGCCGGGGACGCCGTGGCAGCAGCAGCGCCATCGAGCACTGCGACCCAGGACGCAAGCCCGTCGGCAAACGCGGGCCGCAGCCGCACGCCGAGCTGGGCCCAGAGCCGCGGCGCGACCGCATCGCCGCGGCGCGTCACCAATGGCCCCAGGGAGTCGATCGTGAACTTCGCGACGGCGCCGGTCGGGCCGAAGACGCGGGCGATCTCCGCGCCGGCTGCTTCGATGCGCGAGGCCGGATCGAAGGGGTACTTTCCTGCGAGGTTCTGCTGGAAGAGTTGCAGCACCTGGGCCGACCAGAGCCGGTTGACCTCGGCTTGCGTCGGCCCGATGAGGACGGTGAAGGACTGGATCAGCGGCCGCACGAGCAGAGGCTTCAAGGTGCTCCTCGCGGTGTCGCTCGCGCCGGTCAGCATCTGCTCGTCGACGAATCTCAGTGCATCGGCGAGTTCCGAGTTGCTGCCCTCGAACGTGGCGGCCATGAGCTGGCGCGCCGCAGGGCCGGCGTCGCCCTGGTTCTTCATCGTGTTGAAGCGCGAGCGGATCTTCGAGAGGCTCTGCAGGTAGCCGTCGAGCAGCGACGCGCCGCCGTCGCGCGCGATCATCAAGCGCGGCATCGCGGCGAACTCCCGTCCGATCGCGCCCATCGGCGCCGGCGGCGCACCCGCTTCGCCGTTCGACGACCCGACCCTGATCTCGACCCTCGCGGGGGCCATGCGCAACACCGACTGCTTGAACCAGTCGATCGCGCCACGCTTCGCGACGGCGAGCCGTTCGTCGACGACCGTCGGGTTGTCCCAGGCGGTCTGTTCGTAGAGCGTCGAGAACAACCGGCGCACCGGCGAGTCGGCGCTGTCGCCCAGCACGTTCATCCTGTCGACGGCCGAATCGAAGCTGCCGAAGCCGGCGATCGACACGCCTTGCATGAAGCGCTGCCATTCGCGCACGTAGTCGGCCTTGTAGAGATCGGTCAGCGTCTTGCGGATCTGCTCCGGGCTCCCTTGCAGCGAAAGGTCGTCACGGCTGGAGGTCTTGAGCACCCAGTCGGAACTCTGCAATTCGTTGCTGGCGGCGTCCTTGAACGCCTTGTCGATGTAGCCGGTCCAGGCGTCGCGAGTGAACGGCCCCGCCACGACCGCGCTGCCGGTGACGAAATTGCGGGCCTTGTCGCCGACGATCTTCGCGACCGTCAGGGGTGCGTAGCGTGTCGCCGCGCGCGCCTTCACGTCGCCGTAGACGCGCTCGATGGCCGGCGTTCCGTGGACGACCCGGCGCAGGTTCTCGCGCGTCTGGTCGACGAGGCCGAAGTTGTTGTTCAGCACCGGCATCGCCGGATCCTGCAGGTTCGCCATCGAGAACGAGATCAGGCGCTCGGCGCTGCGCATCAGCTGCTCGCGCGGCATGGTGCCGCGATTCGCATCGAGCCAGCCGCGCCAGAAGCGGGTGATCTGGTCGGTCAGATGGCCCGGATCCATGCGCTGGCGCTCGGCCAGCATCAGATAGGTCTTCAGCGACTTGTAGGCGTCCTCGACGTTCGTCGGCGACGCCTCGGCATAGCGCGACGAGACGGCGGGCGCCGCGGCCGTCGCAGCGCTCGCGCCGGGGCTGGCGGCGACGGCGGTATCGCTGCGCAGCGGCTTCAGTTGGCCAGCGTGCTGGTTCACCTCGCCGAGATAGCCTTCGAGCGCCTGCGCCACGGGCTCGAGCATCACGCGCCTGATGCCTTGAAAGTACTCCTGGCGGAGCTTGCGCTCGATGTCGTCGCCCTGATAGAGGCCGAGCCCGAGCAGCGCCGGCCTGCGGTCATGCCAGGCCGACAGCTCCTCGATGCGGTTCTGCAGCAATTCGAGGGCTTGCAGGCGCGACGCCAGGTCGACACGGTCGTCCTGCAAGCGCATCGCCTTCTCGAGATCGGCTTGAACGCTGGCGGTGAGTTGGCGGTTGCCGGCATACGACCAGCTCCAGAGTGCCAGCAACAGCGCGAGCGCGACGACGGCGCCGGCGAAACCGAACGTGCGGGCGCGCAGCTTGTTGCGGCTCGCGTATTGGCACACCAGGTTCCGGTCGGCGAAGATCACGCGTGTGAACAGCTCCTTCAGGAAGAAGCCGTTCTCGCTCGGCACTGCGCCGGCGGTGGTGCCGGCGCGCGCGGTCAAGGCGAAGTCGTCGGCGACGCCGTGGCGCGCATGGCTGCTCGCCTCGCCGACCTGCACGGCGCTCGTGAAATAGAAGCCGCGGAACACCGGCCGGTACTGGTAGGGGTTCTCTTCGAACAGCGTGGCGACGAAGGACCGCAGCACCGCCTTGGTGGCCGCGAATTCGAGCGGAAAGGCGAACACCCCCGGCGACAACGGCTTGCCGCGGTGAAGCGACATCTGCGCCAGCGCCAACTCCTTCAGCCCGTCCTGCAGCTCCTCGAAATGTCGATCGAACTGCTCCACGGCGTCGCCGGGTTGGTCGGGCCGGTAGGCCAGCGTCGCACCCCAGACCTTTTCGCGCTCCTTCGGATCCTGGTCCGCGAAGAACTCGACGAAGCCGGAGATCAGGTCGGCCTTGGTGAAGAGCACGTAGACCGGCGCGAAGACTTCGAGCGTCTCGGTCAGCTCCTGCACGCGCTGGCGCAGCGTCTTGGCCAGCCGGATCGTGTCGTCGGGTCGAGCCTGGGTCAGCTCGGCGATGCTCGCCGTGACGATGATCCCGTTGATCGGCGCCTTGCGACGGTGCTTCTTCAGCAGGCCGAGGAAGCCGAGCCACTCGGCGCGGTCTTCGTCCTGCACCGCGTAGCGGCCCGCGGTGTCGATCAGGATGCCGTCGCTGCTGAAGAACCAGTCGCAATTGCGCGTCCCGCCGATGCCCTGGATGATGTTGTCGGTCCCGCGGGCGAACGGAAACCGCAGGCCCGACTGGACGACGGCCGTGCTCTTGCCCGCAGCCGGGTTGCCGATCACCATGTACCAGGGCAGCTCGTAGAGCGCAGCGCGGCCGGTGCGCTCACCGAGCTTGGACGTCTTGATCGTCTTGATCGCGTCCTGCAGACGGACCTGCAGCGCCTCGACCTGCGGGCGGTTCTTGGACGGCGCCGCGGACGTCGCCTGGACGAGCTTGCCGTCGAGCGCTCGCTCGAGCCGGTGCGCCGCGCGGCGCTTGAGAACGAATCGCGTGCCCCACACGGCGAGCGCGATCAGGCCCGCGGCGGCGAGCGCGACGGCCGCGTAGACGATCCCGACTTCGAGCACATCCGCACCCAGGAACAGGAAAGCGGCGAGCGCGGCGAGACCGAGCACTCCAAGGACACGGGCGTCGATCAGCAAACGGAACAAGCGGTTCATCGATCGGCACTTCGCGAGACTGCGCGGGGCAACGCAGGGGCGCACATCATGCGGGTGACATGGCGGGTGCAGCCCAGAAGGATTCGGGACAAAGCACCGCAACGGCACGCCAATGTACGTCGCCGAGCGACAACGCCAGCGCCGGGCGACCGGAGTGCCGCGCCTGCGCCGCCGCGCATGCGAGGCAGACGAGCGGCGCGACGGCCTCGAGACGACCGGTCAGCGTGCCGACCAGCCGAACATCCTCGTTCGCGTCGAGATCCGGTGTCAGCGCCAGCGTGACCGCGAACAGCTCGGTGGCTCGCGGCGTGTGCTGGTCCGCGTCGCTGGCGAGCGTGGCGACGGCGTCGCCGCTCAGCCCGGCCGCCGCCAGGCCGCGCCGAGCCAGCGCGACGGTATCTTCCGTGACGGTGCGGCCGGCCGCTTCGATCGATTGCGGGCGGCGTGCGAGCACCGGGTTCGAGAAGCGCACGCCCTCGGGCTCGCCGCGCGCATCCGCCGGCCACGCCACGGCCGACACGACCATCACGGCCGCGCCTTCTCCGGCCATCGCGACTCTCGGGCGGCGCGTGGCGTGGAACAGTCGCTGCTGGCGCTCCAGGGCCTCGATCGCGCTCGTGTCGAGATCGCTGTGACACGCGAGCAGCACGAGCGGGTCGTCGCGCCCGTCGCGCTGAAGCGCGGCAAGGATGCGCGCAGCGGCCGCGAGCAGCTCGCTGCCCGCCATGCGCTGCGCCTGGACCGAGCAGCGGGCCGGCGGGCGCGCGCCCGCATGCGGCGGGGTCAAGCGCCGGGTCAGCCAGTGCTGCGCGGCCGCGCACGTCGCGTCGTCCCAGTCGACGGGCCAGGCGGCGAGGACGCGGACGAGCTTGTCGACGCCCGCCGCCGCGCCGGGTGACGCGTGCGACCCGACGGGCGCGCCGCTCGCCCGGCTCGCTGCGTCCTCCCACTGCCGGACCCACGCTTCGATCGAGACCGCCAGGTCGTCGATCAACGGCGAGAGGATCGCGAGGGCACGCACCGCGCGCGGCGGAAGCTCCGGCATCCATGCATGACGTTGCGCCGGATCGTCGCGCGCCGCGGCGACGTCCGCGGCATCGCGCTGCAACTCGCTGTCCACCGCCGCCGTGTCCAGGTCGGCGATGCGCGCCGTCAAGATCGGCAAGCCGTCGTCGTCGAGCAGTTCCGGGTCCGGCCGCGGCCGCGGATCGCCCGCTTGGGTCGCGGCGAGAAGCGCGTCCACGGTGTCGCCTGCAGCCGTGCGGATCGCGGCGGACCACAGATGCCAGGTCGCGGGCCCGCCTTCGTCGCTCGCAGGAGACGCGACCTCGCCGGTCGACGCCGTTGCGACCGCCGCAGCGCTCGCGGCCTCGGCAGCCTTGGCATCCTGCGCGAGCAGCGCACGCCCGACCGCCCGACGCGCTGCCCACGCCAAAGCGAATACCGCGACCGGCAGCAAGAAGAGGTAGAGCACGACATCGCCATCGTCGAAGTCGTGCTGCGTGGAACGCCAGCGCCACAACACGCCGATCCAGACAAGGCACGCGACGGCGACGAACGCTGCGAATGCCTTGAGGGCCGTTCTCATCGGGCGCCTCTTAGCCGCCACGACACGCCTTGCCCGAGCCGACCGGAGGACGAAGCCTTGTCGGCGCAATCGAACTGCAGCGAGTGCCGGGGCCTCAGTCCGTGGTCACGGCCTGCGACGACAGCAGCACCGCGCCGCACGTGGTCTTGTCGCCACGACGCGCCGCCGGCTTGCCGTCGATGATGCAGGTCGGGTCGCCGGTGGCGATCGTGGTCGGGCTGCCGTGTCCCCGTTTCGGGCAAGTGACCTTGTCGCCCACTCGCGCGATCTGCCGCCCGGACGCATCGCTGACCGGCGAGCCCTCGATCACCGTGCCGCCATGGTCGGTCTTGTCGCCGACGAGGATGAAGGGAGCTGCCATCGGATGGATTGCCTCGAATGATGTTTGCCGTCGGCACTGTCAACGCCCTGGCGGGGATGATGGGTCTGCAGCGACATCGCCAGCGACCGGCAGCGTTCGCGGCCGATGCAGCTCGACATGGCCCAGATCGCGCAGCCGCCGCCAGTCACCGCCCCAGACGAGACCGAGCGATCTCGCGATCTGGCCGTAGTGCTCGTAGGCCGCCTGAGCCCAGGGGTCCTTCTCCGAGATGACGATGTGACCGTCGCGCAGGAAAGCGCAGTCGGCGGCGAGCCCGTACTGGTGATAGCTCTCGTAGGGACCGGCACGTGTCACGGTCGGTCCGAGCGCCGCGAGCGCCGCCTGGCGCTGCGGACTGCGGTAGCCCTCGAGCAGGACCATCTCGTAGCCGTATTGCGCACGCAGCAACTTGAAGCTCATGAGCAGGCGCTGGCGGAACGCCTCGTCCAGCAGGTCCCAGTGGCGGCTGGCGGTGCGAGCCAGCGGCTGCCACGTCTCGACCTCGGGCGTGGTGAAGAGGTCGGGCGGCAGGAGCGGCGGTGCGACGAGCTCTTCTCCCGCCAGCAGTTCGGCCACGCGCTCGTCGACGGCGTGCGCGGCGTTCGGATCGAAGCTGTCGACCGGAAAGCTGCCGCGCACGACGATCGCGACGAGGGGAAGGACGACGACCGCGGTCAGCGCGGCGACGCCCGTGACGGCGTGCGGACGCAGATCGCCGCGCAATCGCGCCCACCACTGGTCGACCGACGCGCGGCGACGCACCGACCGGCTGCCGACAGCGCGCCATGCGACGCCCGTTTGCCGGCCTCGAAGCCAGGCGCCCTGGGTGATCGCGGAAGCCCGGTCGCGGAGCGGCTGCAGGCAGACGAGTGCCAGCACGACGACGACGACGAGGAAGTAGAAGACCAGACTCAACAGCATGCCGACGACCGCGTTCCGAGCGTCACGAGGATACGGCAGGGGCCCGACGATGAAAGTCCGGCCGCTGCGGCGTTATCCCGCTTTCGAAGCGGTATCGCCGACGGCGCCTGCCCATAGAATTTCCGCCGCACGACGTGCGTCCGGTTCGTCTGCGTGGGTCGTGCGACTCGCTCGTCCGACTTGCTTGCGTGCCTTCGAGGTGGCAAAGAATCCTCGATGGAATCACCGAATCAAGACACCCTTTCGAAGCCGCCGTCATCGGGTCGCCCGAGCCTGCTGAAGCCCGGTTCGCCCGCCGGTGCCGGCGAGCACGCGCCGACCCGCATGCTCGCGTCGCTGGCGCGTGACGGGGTGCATCGTTCGACGCCGGAGACGCGTCCTGCGCGGCCCCGCGGGAGATTCGTCGTTGCTGCCCTGATGGTGGTGGCGGCCGTGAGCGTCGCGTCTTTCGTGTCGCTCGACCGCACCGGTGATGCAGCGGCGGGCAATCGCGTCGATGCACAGGCGCAGCGGGCCGCGGCGCCGGTCGCCACGACGGGCACGGGCCTCGCGGCTGCCGAGGACGCAGGGCGGTCGCTTCGACCTTCTGCCGGTGCCGGTGCCGCCGCCGTCACCGGCGCGGTGGCTGCGGCCTCCGCGGCTCGATCGCCGCTGGCGGCGGCCACCGCGACGCCGTCAGCGTCTGCGGCGATCGAGTCGGCTGCGGCCGCGATGCCGACCATGCCGGCGGTGGCGGCAGTCGGCCAAGCCGCCAGCGCACCGAGT
This sequence comes from uncultured Rhizobacter sp., assembly GCA_964249855.1. Lineage (GTDB taxonomy): Bacteria > Pseudomonadota > Gammaproteobacteria > Burkholderiales > Burkholderiaceae_C > LMDS01. The sequence goes on from CAXUDL010000029.1 coordinate 10,603, forward strand.
CCGTCTTCCGACCCGCTTGCCAGGCTCGCTCTCGACGATGCGGCCTCTCCACCGAACCCAGCTGCCAGCGTCCGGCCGGCTGCCAGGAAGGCGCCGTCGAAAGGGGCGGCCGGCAAGTCGTCGCAAGGCAATCGCAGCGCGTCGGCGAAGCCAGGCGAAGCGCGCGCCGAGGCTTTCTCGACATGGAAGGCTCGCACCGGCGAGGAGGATCCAGACACCGAACTCGTTGCGGCTGTCATCGCCCGCCTCGACCGACGCGGCGCGACACCGCCGCACCCGACGATCGAAGCCGATTCGACGCTGGTCGCCAGAGTCCGCGAGTGCGACAGCAAGACCGACTTGCTCGATGCGCGTCGATGCCGCAACAGGGCGTGCGACGGGCGTTGGGGCAAGGTCGACGCGTGTCCGTCTGCCCGCGCGCCCAGGGTCTTGTCGGGTGCCGGAATCGACCATGACAAGGCTTTCTGAAGCGCTGGTCGCGACGGCGTCGAACGCCGTCTCGCGCGCAGAGGACGGGCTGAGCTCGCTGTCGAGCGGCTTGCTCGACGGCGCCGCCCGGCTCTACCGCCTCGACGCCGACGGCGAGCTCGCTGGTTTGCAGGTCGAGGCCTTCGTGCTCGAAGAAGCGCTGAGCCAGCCGTGGCGCATGGAGCTGAGCATGCTGCACGAGCGCGTCGACCTCGACCTCGACGCGATGCTCGGCCGCCAGGTCACGCTCGTCACGGTACTCGCCGACGGCAAGGTGCACCGCCGTACCGGCAGCGTCGCCCAGGCCGCCGCCGACGACAGCGACGGCGGATTCGCGCGCTACCGCCTGACCGTGCAGCCGTGGTTCGCCTTCCTCGCCCAATCCATCCGCAGCATCCCCTGGCAGGAGCAGAGCGTCACCGCCATCGTCGACGACGTGCTGTCCCGCCATGCCGATCTCGGCCGCTGGCGCTGGTCGCCGTGCGTGGCCGAACTGCTCGCCGACGCTGCCCAGGGCGGCGTGCGCAGCTACTGCGTCCAGTACCGAGAGAGCGACCTCGACTTCGTCAGCCGGCTGCTGTCCGAAGAGGGCATCGGCTATCGCTTCGAGGAAGCCGAGCCCGGTGATCTCGGCCCGACCGTCGTCTTCTTCGCCGACACCACGTCATTGCAGACCATCCCCGAGGACGTCTCCTCCGCCAGCGCCGCCGGCGGCGCCGGCATCCGCTTCCATGCCGACGGCGTCACCGAGGCGCAGGACACCGTCCAGGCTTTCGGCGGCGTGCGCGGCCAGCCCGTGGCGGTCTTGAGCGCCTTCAGCTACGACGACAAGAGCGGCCGCGTCATCGGCGCCGAGGTGCCCACCGTCGGCGCGGTCGGCGGTGCGAACGCCCCCTGGCTCGAGGCCTACGACAGCGCGCAGGGCCACGGCCACGCCGACGACGGAGACGCCGAGCGGCGGCTGCGCCTTCGCCAGCAGGCGCTCGAGGCGCGCCACAAGTGCTGGATCGGCCGCGGCGTCGTGCGCAGCTTCACCGCGGGCACCGCCTTCGTGCTTGCGGACTCGATGCTCGACCTGCTCGACGGCCTCAAGCCCGCGCAGGACAACGTCAAGCGCTTTCTCCTGACCCGGCTCACCCACGTCGGCGTCAACAACCTGCCGAAGGAGGCCAACGCCGCGTTCGCGGGCGAGCGGCGCGGCGGTCTTGCCGCCGGCGATGCCCAAGCCACCGACGATCCGGGTCACCTCGCTTATCGCACACCGCTCCTGCCGCCCTGGGTCGAGCCCGAGCTCCTCGCCCAGGCCACCGCGCGCGGCTACGCCAACCGCTTCGAGGCGATCCGCGCGAGCGTCCCCTGGCGGCCGCTTCCGGCCACGACGGCGAGCGACTCGCCGCAGTCGGGCGCCTTCGGCCCGAAGCCCTCGGTCCCCGGCCCGCTCCTGGCGACCGTCGTCGGCCCCGACGGTCAGCGCGAGCCCAGCGGCGTCGAGGAGGTCCACACCGACCGGCTCGGCCGCGTCCTCATCCGCTACGGCTTCCAGGACGCCGAGCCCGACGGCGCTCCCGCGAGCACCTGGGTCCGTGTCCTGCAGCCCTTCGCCGGCGACGGCGTGGGCACGCGCTGGCTCCCGCGCATCGGCCACGAGGTGCTCGTCGGCTTCTTCGACGACGACATCGACCGGCCCTACGTGATCTGCAGCCTCTACGACGGCCGCGGTGCCGGCGGCGCGAGCCCGACACCGGGCGGTGCGCCCGGCGCGGATGCCGACACCTCCGGCTACGCCCAGAGCAGCGATGCGGCTCCGAGCGCTCAAGGCAACGCGACCGGCGGCCGAAGCCCTGCCTGGCACGGCGGCAGTCCCGAGCCGCTCGAGCAGGGCGGCCAGAGCAACGCCGCGGCGCTCTCGGGCTGGAAGACCAAGGAGTTCGGCGGCGCGGGCTTCAACCAGCTCGTCTTCGACGACAGCACGGCGCAGCTCAGAGCGCAGCTCGCCACCACCCAGCACGCGAGCCAGCTGAGCCTCGGGCACCTCATCCACCAGGCCGACAACCACCGCGGCAGCTTCCGGGGTCTGGGCTTCGAGCTGCGCACCGACGCCTACGGAGCGTTGCGCGGCGGCCGCGGCGTGCTGCTGAGCAGCTACGCCACCGGCACCGAGGCGCCGGCGGGCGACAACGCCGCCGGCATCGCGATGGCCAAGCAGTGGAAGACGCTCGCCGAGGCGTTCAGCGCCGCCGCGAAGACGCACCAGACGGTGCAGCTCTCGGCGGTGCTCGGCACGGGCAGCGCGAACGCGAGCGTGCTCGACGCCAAGGCGGCTCCGGCGGCGGCGTGGCTCACGCAGACGAGCGGCATGGTGGCGGCCGGCGCCTTCGACGCGGCGCAGGCCGATGCGGCGGGCAAGTCGACGGGCACCGAGACGGGCAAGCTGCCGCACGGGACCGACGCGGTCGTCGACGTCAGCGCCAAGGCGGGCCTCGTGATGGTCGCGGGGCAGGACGCGGTCCTCACGAGCGAGGAGAACGTGCAGCTCGCGAGCGGCGGCGACTTCGACGTTGCCGTCGCTGGAGCGCTGCGCCTGCACACGGGCCAGGCGATCGGGATCCTCGCCGGGGCGATCAAGGCGGGGACGCAAGCGGTCGGAACCGGGCTCACGCTCGGCGCGGGCTCGGGCGACGTGGACGTTCAGGCGCAAGCCGGTACGCTGCAAGTGGCCGCACGCGACGAGGTGAAGATCCAGAGCCGGACCGCGGCCGTCGACTGGGCCGCGGCCAAGAAGATCACGCTCTCGACCGCGGGCGGCGCGAGCATCGTGATCGAAGGCGGGAACATCACGGTCATGTGTCCGGGGACGATCACGGTGCGGGCGGGGAAGAAGAGCTTCGTGGGGCCGGAGCGGGTAGACCACCCGCTTCCAACGCTGCCATTTCAGATTTGCGTGGATTGCCTGTTGAGTGCCCAGGCGGCCGGCGCTCCATTCACACCTCGCTGAACAGATGACGATGAATCCTTTATGGCATTCGCTGTCGAACCTTCCGGCAGCAGCGCTCGGTAGCAATCGATATCTCTTGATCAATCAGGCTGCCTGGGCAGCGCAGCCGCAATTGGTGAGAGCGTTGCGGAGCTTCGATCGCCATCCCCTCCTCACTCGGGATCTCGATGCTTGCGAGGACGGCGCGACGCCATTTCTCGCGCAACTGATTGACGTCGAGCGCCAGACAGCCGCACTGAAGCGACTTTGCGACGGCGGATGCTTTGCCTGCGGCTTGAGCGTGCTGGACAGTGCGCTGCCATTGGATCACCTTGCACGCGCACTAGCGTTGCGCTGCGACGTCCGCATGAGTGACGGTCAGGATGTTCTGCTGCGCTACTTCGACACACGGGTGCTTTCTGTGCTGCTGCAAGTGCTCACTTCTGTCCAAATACAGCAACTTGTGTCTTGTACCGATCGGTGGTGGTACGCCGATCGACGCGGACAACTCGTCGAGCTGACCGTCGATCAGTGGCCGAAATGCGATTGCTTCGACGGCCCGTGGTGCATGACTGCAGTACAGGAAAGTCTCCTTCTCGAGGCGAGCGAAGCGGATGCGATGCTGGATTTACTGACACGGCACCAGCTGCCTGCGTTACTCGATCTGCCTTACGCACAGCGCCATGATGTAGTGCAAGGACTCCTTGACCAAGCACGATCGTGGGGTCTCGAAGATACCCCTGACCAAGCCGCTTTTTGCGCCTTGGGTCTGCAGCAGGGCAGCGAAGTGTTCCAAACTGCTGGTTGGGGACGCCTCCTCGCTGAGGTGCGTCGCGGCGACATGGCTTTCCAAGGTGCCCTGCTGCAGTACGAGGCGTCGCTTAGATGAAGGAAGGATCGGTCCAGTCGACCGCCGTCTCCTCATGAGAGTCGCTAACTCTACGTCTCCCTCCTTGGCGAGTCACCGCCAGATAGGGCTGAGACTTGCACTGCTGATATCGGCTGGCCTGTGCGCTTGCCAGCCGGCGGGCATCTCCGAAAAGGACTCAAACCCCTCGCCGGCGCGACCAATGTTCTCTCCCCCGACGTTTCAGGGCCGGACGCTCGGGACGGGACCGTACCACATACCGAAGGGTACAAAGGGTTTGACGATCGCGGGGTACAACTACACGGATACTTATATCGACAACTTCTCCGTCAATGGTGCGGGTGGCGGGAACCTTGAAGTCTCCGACCTTGGTGGCGGCGGTGGCGGAGGAACTTGTTGTGCACCAATTCCGCAGGATGTTGAGTTGCCGATAACGGTTGAAATTGTTTGGACCCGTGACTTCGGGATGCCGACCTGCAAGCAGACCGTCTTGCTTGATGGACCGATTCCAATTGAGCTAAATGTGTTCGAGGTGCACTTTTACCCCGACGGAAAAGTAGACGTAGCCATCACCGACTACCCGTCGCCTCCGCGTATGAAAATGGATCGATTTAATTATGTCCAGCGCAAAGAATCCCATAATATAAATAACGACGAAAAGTTTTCGGAGTGCAAAATTGGTCGATAAGACGCTCTCCCTCGAACAACCGGATGCAAATCTCCGAATTAGTGCGGATGTAAGCGAGGTGCAGACGGAGAGCTTGCGTCCTGGCGTTGCGGCTTGGTCGCCTTCCGCCACAACATTCGCTTTGACACTTGCAGATCACGTTCGATCCGAGCCGGCAGGCTGTCGCCAATGCATCGCCATCTCTTTCTTTTATGACGGCACGGGAAACAATATGGATGCAGATACGCCGAGCGAGGAGCACAGCAATGTGGCCCGGCTGTACCGGGCGCATCCGAAGGATGACGAAATTGGGCAGAGCTACCGGCGCTACATCCCCGGCATTGGCACCTACTTCCCAGAGATCGGCGACCCTGGCGGAACCACCTCAGGCCGTGGCATGGGTGCTTGGGGGCAGGCGAGGCTGGACTGGGCTTTCAAGGAGTTTGCGAGCGTATTGAGAAGAGCCGAAGCGCGGGCAACCAATCCCAGCAACAAAATCGTTTCGGTTCGAGTGGCGGTCTTTGGGTTTTCGCGTGGTGCAGCGCTGGCACGCGCCTTCTGCCGTGACCTGCAGGCTTCGTGCACACGGACCTCGGACGGGTTCTCGCTTCGGCACGGCGTGCTGGCGCGATCGGGCATGACGCTGCGGGGCGGCTATCCGATCGAGGTGTATTTCCTCGGCCTCTTCGATACGGTGGCGTCTGTCGGACTGCCGATGAGCGCCAACAACATGACCGAGAAGCGCAGAACCCGTTCCGCTTGGAGCGACCTACTAAAGGGCGGTTCCGCCGATGGCGACCTGTTGAAACTGGCGTTCGGTGCGCGAGGAGCGGACCCCTCTCCGGGACTCGCGGACGGGCATGGCGCATGGGCGGGCCGGCTACAGATCTCGCCAATGGTCAGACGCTGCGTCCACATGTTGGCCGCCCACGAGATGCGCAATTCCTTTCCGCTCGACAGTGCACTCAACGGCAAATCGTATCCGCCGAACACGGTCGAGATGGTCTACCCCGGCGTCCATTCGGACGTCGGTGGAGGCTATCGGCAAGGTGAAGGCGGCAAAAGCTCCATCTTGGCGCAGGTTCCATTGCGCACCATGCTCCAGGAGGCGATCGATGCGGGTGTGCCAGTTCGTCATCTGTCGCAGTTGCAATCGGCTTCACAGAAGAGAGACTTTGCTCTTGATGCCGAAGGAATCAAGGCCTACGAAGCTTTGTTGGCCGTATGGCGAGACTACATGCGGCACCACGGTTCCCGAGTCCCTCTGGGTTCAGCGGTGCTCGCGCACATGGCGGAGTACTGGCGCTATCGCCTGACCGTCGCCGCGGAGCGCACCGATCCTGCACACGCAGGCCGCAGCGGCTGGGGCGGCAGGCCGCGCGTCCTGACTTCCGAGCAACAGACGATTCAGCAGAGCGAACGCCTCTTCGCTGTCGACCGGAAACGTCTGGAAGATGAAGTGCGGCAAGCTCGAGGCGAGCACTCCGCCATCTTGGCGCAGCGACAAGGCGCGGAAGAGGCCCTCGAAGCCGCACGCGCGTCGCCGGCCTTCAGCAACCAGGCGCCGATGTGGCAGTCGATGATCAGAAACCTCGAAATGAAGGAGGCTTCGGCCAGGGCCAGGACGCTTCGTGCTCAAGCGCGACTCGACACTGCTGCCAACGACAGCGATTTGATCGACAGCCTCGACGAATACGACACGTGGCTGTTGGACGACGCGCGTCGTCTTTGCGAGTGGCACAAGGCTCACCCCGATTGGCGCATGCGACCGCACTACAAGGCGATCGCGGAGGCCTACCAAGAAGTCGTCGTCGAAGGACGGCGCATGTCTTCGGGCTCGTCCGCCTATCGTTTGTTCAACGGCTACGTGCACGACTCACTTGCGAGCTTCGGGCAGGACAACACCCGCCCCAGTGATCCGCGCGTGCTGTACATGGGCGAAGACATCAAGATTGACTATGCGTTTGAGCCCGCTGGCACGCAGGAAGCGTTGACGTTGCCAGCGTGAAATCGGGTGGTGACCTCCCCCCCCCGCCAGCCATACCAACCTGAAGCAGCAGGAGTCTGCCAACCAGGAAAATGGCGGACAAGAGGAAGAGCAAGTTTTCAGAGGAACGGATCATTGGGTTCCTCAAGCAGGCCGAGGCCGGCTTGGCGGTGGTCGAGATCTGTCGCCAGGGCGGCTTTTCGGAAGCGACGTTCCACAAGTGGCGCGCATAGTTCGGGGGCGTGGAGGCATCGGATGCGAAGCGGCTGCGCGAGCTGGAGTCGGAGAACACCAAGCTCAAGAGTCTGCTGGCCGAGGCGCCTCTGGACATGCACGCGCTCAGGAGCGGCCTCGGCGTAAACAGATAGCCTCACAGGTCATCGATAAAAACCATCCGTTCACCAATGGCACCGACTGTGCTTATGGGGGTCCTCCGCCGCACAAGACCATGGCCTACTCGCATTTACGCTACACCCTGCGCCAGCTTCGCTACTTCGTCGTGACGGCCGAGGTGCTGTCGTTCACGGCGGCGTCGAAGCTGCTGAACATGTCGCAACCGTCGATCTCGACCGCACTTGCCGAGATGGAGTCTTCCTTTGGCGTGCAGCTGTTCGTGCGCCACCATGCGGCCGGGTTGTCGCTGACGCAATCCGGTCGCGCCCTTCTGGGGCTGGCGCGCAACCTCCTGAAAAGTGCCGAGGACCTGCAGAACGCCGCGCGCGAGTTGAACGCCGGCGAGAGCGGTGTCGTCGCACTCGGCTGCATGGTGTCGCTCGCGCCGCCGATGCTGCCGCGGATCCTCGCCCGCTTCATTGCCGAGCATGCGAACGTCAACTTCGACACCCACGAGGTCAGCCAGGAGGAACTACTGCGCGGCCTGCGCGACGGCAGCCTGGACCTCGCACTGACCTACGACCTGGCCCTCGTCGACGACATCGATTTCACGCCGCTGATCGCGCTCGCGCCCTACGTGATCCTGCCGAAGATGCACAGACTCGCGCGCGTGCGCAAAGTGGCTTTGGCGAGCCTGCTCAACGAGCCCTACGTGATGCTCGACCTGCCGCACAGCCGGGAGTATTTTTCTTCCCTCTTCGACTCGCTGGGTCGCCGCCCGGTGCCGGCTTTTCGCTCTTCGCAGCCCGAGGTGGTGCGAGGCATGGTTGCCAACGGGCTCGGCTACAGCATCCTCAACTTTCCGCTGGAGTCCCATCAGACGGTCGACGGTAGCGAGTTCGCGATGCGCCCGTTCAAGGAAAAACTGCGGCCGCTGACGCTCGGCATCGCGCGTCTCGCAAGCGTCGAGCCGCGACATGTTGTGCACCGCTTCTCGCAGTTCTGCGCCGCCGCGATCGGAGATCTGCATTGATGGGAGGCGGTGCGGTTCAGGCATAGCCGAAGTCGATGCAATGCATCTTCAGAAAGTCTTTTGCAGATGCAGCCAGGCGGCATAGAGTCCAGCCCCGCAGCGTGCATCTGGCAAGTTTCGACGGATGGCCGTGGCGGCACGCCTTGTTCGCGATGCCAGGGAAGGACCCATCGATGTCAGTGGAGAAAACAGAGGTGCTCGTCGTGGGCGCGGGCCAGGCCGGTGTCGCGATGAGCGAGCACCTCGGCCGTGCATGCATTCCCCATCTGGTCCTGGAGCGGGGCCGCATCGCCGAGCGCTGGCACAGCGGCCGCTGGGATTCGCTGGTCGCCAACGGCCCGGCCTGGCACGACCGCTTCCCAGGGATGGACTTTCCGGGCAGCCCCGATGCCTTCGTACCGAAAGAAGCTGTCGCCGACTATTTCGTTGCCTATGCGAAGCAGGTCGAGGCGCCGATCCGTTGCGGCGTCGAAGTTCTGCGCGTGGCGCGCCGGTCCGGTCGGCCAGGCTTCAGGGTCGAGACTTCCGACGGTGTCATCGAGGCTGATCAGGTGGTCGCGGCGACCGGTCCGTTCCAGGTGCCGTTGATGCCGTTGCTCGTGCCCGAGAGCGCGGACCTGATGCAGATCCATTCGGCCGACTACCGCAACCCGGCCCAGCTGCCCGAAGGGGCGCTGCTCGTGGTCGGCGCGGGTTCCTCGGGCGTGCAGATCGCCGACGAACTGGTGCGCGCCGGCCGCAAGGTCTTTCTCTCCGTCGGGCCGCACGACCGGCCACCGCGCAGTTACCGCGGGCGCGATTTCGTCTGGTGGCTGGGTGTCCTCAACAAGTGGGACGCCGAAGCCACACCGGGCAGGGAGCACACCACCATCGCGGTCAGCGGCGCCTACGGCGGCCAGACGATCGACTTTCGCCAGCTCGCAGCGCGCGGCATCGTGCTCGTGGGCCGCACCGAGGCCTGGCAAGACGGGCAACTTCACTTCGGCGACGACCTCGCTGCCAACATCGAGCGTGGCGACGCGAACTACCTGTCTGTGCTCGACGAGGCAGACGCCTTCGTCTTGCGCAACGGCCTCTCGCTGCCCGAGGAACCCGAAGCGCGCCGCTTCCTGCCGATGCCCGCCTGCGTGACCGACCCCTTGCGTACGCTCGACCTGACGCGCGCGGGCGTCGCGGCGATCGTCTGGGCGACCGGCTACCGCGCGGAGTACGGCTGGCTGCCGGCAGACGCACTCGACGGCGACGGCCGCCCGCGCCACCAGCGTGGGGTATCGGTCGAACCGGGTGTGTATTTCCTCGGCCTGCCTTGGCAGACGCGGCGCGGCTCGTCGTTCATCTGGGGCGTCTGGTATGACGCGAAGTACGTGGCCGACCACATCGTGAAGCAGCGTCGCTACCGCGACTATCTGCCGTCCGTCCCGACCCCGGCCGAGGTGGCCTGACCCCTCCCGGAGAGACTCATGGCCCACACCCGCATCCGCAAGTTCAACACGCGCGACACGTATCCCGAGCAGAAGCTCGACAACGATCTCTGCCAGGCGGTGGTCGCGAACAATATCGTCTTCCTGCGCGGGCAAATCGGCCAGGACCTCGACACCCGCGCATCGGTCGGCATCGGCGACGTCGAGACGCAAGCGGAGAAGGCGATGGCGAACATCGCGATGCTGCTCGCGGAATGCGGCAGTGAGCTCGCCCACATCTGCAAGATCACGATCTATCTCGTCGACGTGCGCTACCGCGAGGCCGTCTACAACGTCATCGGCCGCTGGCTGAAGGGCGTGTATCCGGTGTCCACCGGCATCGTGGTGTCGGCGCTCGCGCGCCCCGAATGGCTGGTGGAGATCGATGCCACCGCCGTGATTCCCGACCCCAAGGAAGGCCCGAAGAAGTGAGGCCCGAAGGACCGCTATGACGATCTCGCTGGCAGGCCGCTGCGCACGCACAGGCGCGGTGGGCGGCATCATCAGCAGCTCGAGCCCGGCGGTCGCGAGCCGCTGCCTCTGGGTCAGCGTAGCAGGCGTGGTGCTGAGCCAGAACGTGACCGACCCGGTGCTCGGCGTGCTCGGGCTGAAGCTGCTCGAACAGGGCTACGGCGCTTCGGGCGTGTTGGCGCAACTGGCCACCGCGCGCGCGTATCCAGAGTGGCGGCAGGTCGCCGTGCTCGACGCCAGCGGCCACAGCGCGGTCCACACCGGCGAAAAGGGCCTTGGGCGCGTGTCGACCGCGCGGGGCCGTGACTGCGTCGCGGCGGGCAACATGCTGGCCGACCGCAGCGTCGTCGACGCGATGGTCCAAGGCTTCGAGGCGGCCCCGCAGGCCTTCATCGCCGACCGCCTGCTCGCCGCGCTGCAGGCCGGCATCGACGCGGGCGGCGAAGCCGGCCCGGTGCATTCGGCCGGCATGGCGGTGCACGAGCACGACCTCTGGCCCTGCGTCGACCTGCGCATCGACTGGAGCGACGCCTCGCCGCTGGCCGAGCTGCAGTCGCTCTGGCAGCGCTATCGGCCGCAGATGAAGGATTACGTCACGCGTGCCAAGGACCCGACGCAGGCCCCGTCGTACGGCGTCCCGGGCGACCCTTGAGTCCCGTGTGATGGCGCATTCCTCGCTCCCCTCCGCGCTCGACATCCTCGAACGCCTGATCGCGTTCGACACGCGCAGCGCCGAATCGAACCTGCCGATGATTGATTTCATGCGCGGGCTGCTGTGGCAGCAGGGCATCGAGTCGACGCTCGTCTTCGACGCCAGTGGCAGGAAGGCCAACCTCTACGCGACCATCGGGCCGAAGGATCGGCCGGGGTTGTGCTTGTCCGGGCACACCGACGTCGTTCCGGCGGCCGGCCAGCCGTGGACGGTGCCGCCTTTCGAGCTGACCCGCGTGGCCGACCGGGTTCTCGGCCGTGGTGTGGCCGACATGAAGGGCTACCTCGCGATGGTGCTCGCGCGCCTGCCGCGCTTCGTCGAGGTGGCGCGCGAGGTGCCTGTGCACCTCGCATTCAGCTACGACGAAGAAGTCGGCTGCCTCGGCGTGCGCGGCCTGCTGACGCAACTCGCCGCGGCGCCGGTCAAGCCGCTTGCCTGCATCATCGGCGAGCCGACGGGCATGCGCGTCGCAGTGGCGCACAAGGGCAAGCGCGCTTACCGCTGCTGCGTGCGCGGCCTGGCAGGGCATTCGTCGCTGACGCACCTGGGCGTCAACGCAGCAGACTTTGCGGCCGAGCTGGTCACGCACCTGCGCCGTGCGGGGCGCGACCTGCGCGAGCACGGGCGGCACGACGCCGACTTCGAGCCGCCCTACACGACGCTGCATACCGGCCGCATCCAGGGCGGCATTGCGCTCAATGTGATCCCGGACTGCGCGGAAGTCGACTTCGAGATCCGCAACCTGCCGAGCGACGACCCGGGCCCTGTGATCGACGCCGCGCGGGCCTACACCGAGCAGACGCTGTTGCCCGAAATGCGCGCGGTGCACGCCGGCAGCGCGATCGACTGGCAGCCGCTGGTCGACTATCCTGCGCTGTCGGACGAGCCCTCGGCCGCATGGCTCAAGCAGCTTGCCTGCGATGCGGCCGGCAACCCTCGCACGCGCACGGTGTCGTTCGGCACCGAGGGCGGCCTGTTCCAGGCGATCGGCGTGCCGACCGTCGTTTGCGGCCCCGGCCACATCGAGCAGGCGCACAAGGCGGACGAGTTCGTCACGCTCGACCAGCTTGCGAAGTGCCTCGACTTCCTGGATGCGCTTGCGCTGCGCATCTCGGCCGGCAGCCTGCAGGCAGCATGAGGCGCTGCGGGGGCGCTGCTCGCTTGCCTCCTGTCAGTCGATGAACGGGAATTCGCTCTCCGGCAAGGGCTCGCCCGCCTTGAGCTTGCCTGCGAGCTGAGGGTAGGGCGGCGAGGTTTCGCCGCCGCGGTCCACATAGACGGCGTTGTCGCCGAGCCAGCGGAACGACACCACGCGCCGGGCCGTCGTGCTCGAGCGGTTGCCCGGCGCGCCGTGCACCGCGTGGAAGTCGAAGGCGATCGCATCGCCTGGCGCCATGTCCCAGCCGAGGATGCGGTAGCTGCCACGCTGCGCCTCGATGTCCGGCATGTCTTCCAGGCCGCCGATGCGGCGCTCGTAATTCACGCCAGAGAATTTTCGCGGCCGGAACATCTTGCCCCAGCGGTGCGACCCGGCCACGAATTCGAGGCAGGTGTCGCGTGGCACCGGGTCGAGCGGGATCCAGAGACTGACAGTCTGCTCGGCGTCGACGCAGTAATACGGGCTGTCGTGATGCCAGGGCGTCGCCTTGTCGGCGCCCGCTTCCTTCACCAGAACGTGCTCGTGGAAGATGCGCGCCTGGCGGGACCGCATCAGGCTGCGCGCCACTTCGGCGGCCGGACTGTGCAGGACGAACTCGCGGAAAGGCGCGATGCGGCTCCAGTTGCAGTAGTCGCCGAAGAACTTGCCCGAGGGCTGGTCGGGCGTGTAGTCCCGGAACCACGGGCCGGGCTCGCGGGCGTTCAAGGCGATGCCTTCGGCGAGCAGGTCGGTCCAGCCCTTGAACACGCCGCGCAGCACGGTGGCGCCGTCGGTGTCGAATGCCTTGCGTTCGTCGGTGAGTTGCACGGGGTGGTCCTGCGTTGATGAAAAGGGGGCGAGGGCATCGTAGGCAGGACACGCTGCGAAGGGAATTACCTTTTTCTTGTGAGTGTGCAAGTTTCTGCTGATGCCGAGCAAGGTCGCGTCTCGCGCCTGATTCGCACCTTGATGAGGCCCTGCGCACCATTGAGGAGGCCCAGGGCGGTGCCTTGTCATGACCAGCGCTGCTTGCATAGCCCACCCCATGGCCGTGCATCCGTTAAATGTATTTTTCAAATGTCATGAGGGCGCGTAGATTTTTGCCCACGCGATGCGACGCGGGCCGGCCTGCTGCCGGCCCGGTCCTGCGGGCCAGGAATGCTTGTTGCACCACCGACTGCCGAGATGATGACGACCGAAGAGCACACCCTGCACCGCTTCTCCTCCGCGCGACGCGACGACACCGGCGCGGCGACGCTGGCCAAGCTGCAGGCCTGCGCATCGCGACCGTTCGAGGCTGCGCACGCCATGCCGCCGGAGGTCTACACCTCGCAGGGCTTCCTCGAACTCGAGAAGCAGGGCATCTTCTCGAGCGAATGGCAGTGCCTCGGACGCGCCAGCGCGCTGCCCAGGCCGGGCGACTACCTGACCGCCGACCTCAACGGGCAACCGGTGCTGGTCGTTCGCACCCCGGCTGGCGAGTTGCGGGCGATGTCCAACGTCTGCCTGCACCGCATGTCGGTGCTGCTGGAGGGGCGCGGGCACACGCCCGCCATCGTCTGTCCCTACCACGCTTGGAGCTACACCCTGGAGGGCGACCTGCGCGGCGCGCCGCTGATGGGCGCGCAGCCCGGCTTCTGCAAGGAGTCCTATCAACTGCCCGCGCTGCGCCTGGAAGTCTGGCAAGGCTGGATCTATGTGACGCTCGACCCCGAGGCGCGTCCGGTGGCGCAGCGGATGGCCGGACTCGACGCGCTGATCGCCCCTTACGAGATGGGGAACTACGTCGAGACTTTCTACGAGGAACACGTCTGGAACACCAACTGGAAGATCCTCGCCGAGAACTTCATGGAGAGCTACCACCTGCCGATGCTGCACCGGGCGACGGTCGGGCCCCATTCGAAGCTCGAGGAGATGGAGTGCCCGCCCGGGCTTGAAACCTTCAACTACCACTGGATCACGAAGGAAGCGACGCTCGCGATCGGCAATGCGCACCCTGATAACCCGCGTCTGCAGGGCCACTGGCGCAAGACCACCGCGCTGCTCGCGATCTACCCCACGCACCTGATCACGCTGACGCCCGGCTACTTCTGGTACCTCGTGCTGCAGCCGCAGGGCGTGGACCGCGTCCACATCCGCTTCGGCGGCGGCTTGGCGCCCGAGTTCGTGGCCGATCCGAAGGCCGGGGAGTACATGGCGCAGCTCAAGACACTGCTCGACGAGGTGAATGCCGAGGACCGCCGCGGCGTCGAGGCGGTGTTCCGCGGTGTCCAGGCGCCGCTCGCCAGTCCGGGCCAGCTGAATCGGCTCGAGCGACCGAACTACGACTTCGCGCGCTACCTGGCCCGGCAGGCGGCCGGTGCCTTGACCCGGGACGCGCTTTGCTGAAGGCCGCAGAGCCGGCCTCGACCCCGCCTTTCATCGCCTTTCGCGACATCGAGAAGACCTACGACGGTAGACACTACGTCGTCACAGGCCTGAACCTCGAGGTGGAGCGCGGGGAATTCATCTCGTTGCTCGGCCCCTCGGGCTCGGGCAAGACGACGACGCTGATGATGCTCGCCGGCTTCGAGACGCCGACCAGCGGCCACATCCTGCTCGATGGCCAACGCCTCGACGACCAGCCGCCCCACCGGCGCGACATCGGCATGGTGTTCCAGAACTATGCCCTCTTTCCGCACCTGTCGATCGCACAGAACGTCGCGTTTCCACTGTCGGTGCGGTCGGTTGAGAAGGCCGAGCAGAAGGCTCGCGTGAAGATGGCGCTCGACATGGTCGAACTCGGCCACCTCGGCGACCGCCGCCCGGCGCAACTGTCTGGCGGCCAGCAGCAGCGGGTGGCGCTCGCCCGTGCACTGGTGTTCGAGCCGCGCGTCGTGCTGATGGACGAGCCGCTCGGCGCACTCGACAAACGGCTTCGCGAGACCATGCAGTACGAGATCATCCGTCTGCACCAGACGCTCGGCCTGACGATCGTCTACGTGACGCACGACCAGGGCGAGGCGCTGACGATGTCGGACCGCGTGGCAGTCTTCGCAGACGGCCGCATCCAGCAACTAGCGTCGCCGACCGAGTTGTACGAGAACGCCCAGAACGCCTTTGTCGCCAACTTCGTCGGCGAGAACAACGGGCTGCAGGGCCGCGTCAGCGAACTCTCGGACGGCTGGGCGCAGCTCACGCTGGCGGGCGGCGAACAGGTGCGCGGACGGCGTAGCACGGGCCTGGAGGTCGGTGGCAGCGCGACGCTCGCCTTGCGCCCCGAGCGCACGCACCTCGGACCCGCCGATGCGCACACGTGCAACGCGTTGGCGGCACAGGTGCAGCGCCTGATCTACTGCGGCGACCACTACCGCGTCGAGCTGACGCTGGCCGGCGCCACAGCCATCGTCGCGAAAGTGTCCAACGTGCAGCACCGAGACCTGCCGTCCGCCGGCCAATCCGTGACCGTCAGCTGGCGCCACGACGATTGCAAGGTCCTCAGCCAGCCGACCGGTTGAACGGCTGATGCACCGAACCCGCTTCCCAGCATTTCTTCCCCCCGCCACCACCCAGGAGTTCTTCCATGTCGCCTCGTTTTCCTTCCATCCGCCTGCTCGGCATCGCCCTGGCCGCG
This sequence comes from uncultured Rhizobacter sp., assembly GCA_964249855.1. GTDB lineage: Bacteria > Pseudomonadota > Gammaproteobacteria > Burkholderiales > Burkholderiaceae_C > LMDS01. The sequence goes on from CAXUDL010000029.1 coordinate 26,327, forward strand.
AGCGCGCTGCTGCCCGGCCTGGCCCGAGCCGAGACCCTGTCGGTTGTGACCTTCGGCGGGGCCTACGAGAACGCCGCCAAGCAGGCCTACTTCAGCCCGTACACCGAGAAGAGCAAGAACGACTTCACCTTCGAGTCCTACGACGGCGGCATCGCCAAGCTGCAGGCGATGGTCCAGGCCAAGAACACGACCTGGGACCTGATGGATCTCGAGACCAACGACGCGATCCGCGCATGCGACGAAGGCCTGCTGCAGAAATTCGACGCGGCAACGATCGGCGACAACAAGGACTTCCTGCCCGGCTCGATCCTGAAATGTGCGGTCGCGAGCATGGTGTGGTCCACCGTCTATGCCTACGACACGACCAAGCTGAAGGCCGCGCCGACCAGGATGACCGACTTCTTCGACTTGCAGAGGTTCCCCGGCAAGCGCGGTCTGCGCAAGTCGCCGAAGGGCACGCTCGAGTGGGCGCTGATCGCCGACGGCGTGGCGACCGCCGACGTCTACAAGGTGCTGGGCACGCCGGCCGGCGTCGACCGCGCGTTCAAGAAGCTCGACACGATCAAGAGCAGCATCGTCTGGTGGGAAGCCGGCTCGCAAGCCCCTCAACTGCTGGCCGACGGCGCGGTGGTGATGGTCGCGGCCTACAACGGCCGCATTGCCGATGCTGTCAAGAAGGACAACAAGCCCTTCAAGATCGTGTGGGACGGTCAGGTTTACGACTACGAGTGGTGGGGCATTCCGACCGGCGCCAAGCAGTCCAAGGCGGCCGCCGACTTCATCGTCTTCGCGTCGCAGTCGCAACGACTCGCCGACCTGAGCAAGTTCATCCCTTATGCGCCGCCGCGCGGCAACGCGATCCCGTTGGTCGAGAAGGCGCGCCTGGGTGACCTGCCGACGGCGCCCGACAACTTCAAGAATGCGCTGCAGATCGACGCGGTGTTCTGGGCCGACCGGTCTGATTCGCTGACCAAGCGATTCCAGACCTGGCTGGCCTCCTGAGCAGACCCACCCTGTCGGCAGGCGCAAGGCACATGGCGATCGGACCCGGCGCGATGCCCCTGGCCGCTGCCCGCCCGCAGGGGGATGCGGGCAGCCGCGCGGCGCAGTACAGGCAGGCGCGGCGCAAGGCCGCGCGTGACGCGCTGCTCTTCGCACTGCCCCTGCTGCTCTTGCTGCTGGCGACCTTCATTTTGCCGATCGCCCTGCTGCTCGTGCGCAGCGTGCAGAACCCGGAGGTGCCCGAGGCGCTGCCGCGGCTCACGCGCGCCGTGTCGCTTTGGCAGGGCACCGGCCTGCCGGACGAATCGGTGTACCAGGCGCTCGGGACCGACCTCGTCGCGGCCTCGCAGTCGGGCGCGCTCGGCGTGGCGGCGCGCCGGCTCAACTTCTACCAAGCCGAGATGCGCAGCCTCATGATGCGCTCGGCCCGCAACCTGCCCGCGACGGCACCCTCCGACTGGAAGACGACGCTGATCGGCATCGATCCGCGCTGGGGCGAGAGGCAGACCTGGCAGATCCTGCGCCGCTCGGCGCGATCGCCGACGCCCGACTACCTGCTCGAGGCCGCCGGTCTGTACGTCGATGCCAAAGGCTCGGTGACCGCAGGCGACAGCGAAGGCACCGTCTACCTGCAGGCGTTCGGCCGCACGGTGTGGATCAGCGCGCTCGTGACGGTGATCTGCCTGCTGCTGGCCTATCCGGTCGCTTGGCGGCTGGCGACGCTGCCGAGCCGGCAGGGCAACCGGCTGCTGCTGCTCGTCATCATCCCGTTCTGGACTTCGCTGCTGGTGCGCATCACCGCGTGGTACGTGCTGCTGCAGCCGGGCGGCGTCGTCAACAGCCTCCTTGCGAGCTTCGGACTCATCAGCGCGCCGATCCCGCTGGTGTTCAACCGCGTGGGCGTGCTGATCGGCATGACGCACGTGCTGCTGCCCTACATGATCCTTGCGATCTACTCCGTCATGAAAAGCGTGCCGCCGACCTACATGCGCGCGGCGCAATCGCTGGGCGCGCATCCGGTCACCGCATTCATCCGCATCTACATGCCGCAGACGCTGCCGGGCGTCGGCGCCGGCTGCTTCCTGGTCTTCGTGCTGGCGCTGGGCTACTACATCACGCCGGCGCTGCTCGGCGGCGCCGGCGACGAGATGATCAGCCAGTTGATCGCGCAACAGACCAACGAGCTGCTCAACTGGGGTCTGGCCGGCGCGCTCTCGACCTACCTCGTGGTCTTCACGGTGGTGTTCTATCTCATCTTCAACCGGCTGGTCGGCATCGACCGGCTGCGCTTCGGCTGAGAGACACGATGGCGTCCCCACCCCGAAGAATCCATGGCAACCGCCCGATGTCCTCGCGCCTGGCGCTGACGTGGACGCACTGGCACACCGGCATCGTGCTGGTCTTCCTGATCGCGCCGATCCTCGCGATCATTCCACTGTCGTTCAACGCCGGCTCCTATTTTTCCTACCCGATGAGCGGCTTCTCGATGCGCTGGTATGAAAAGGCCCTGCTCAGTCCGGACTGGAGACTCGCTTTTTTCAACAGCCTGGGGATCGGCGCGGTTTCGACCCTGCTGGCAACCCTGCTGGGCACGCTCGCTGCGCTCGGGCTGTCGCGCGTCAACTTTCCGCTGCGCTGGTTGATCATGCCGCTGCTGATCTCGCCCATGATCATTCCGGTGGTGGTGGTCGCAGTCGGCTTCTACCTGGTGTTCGCGCCGCTCGGGCTCACCAATTCGTACATAGGCGTCGTGCTGTCGCATGCCGTGCTCGGGACGCCCTTCGTCGTCATCACGGTGACCGCGTCGCTGCTTTCCTTCGATCGCAACCTGGTGCGGGCCGCCTCTGGCATGGGCGCGGCGCCCTGGACGGCTTTTCGGCGCGTGACTCTGCCGCTGATCTCGCCCGCGGTCGCGACCGGCGCGATCTTCGCGTTCGCGACCTCGTTCGACGAGGTGATCGTGATCCTCTTCATCGGCGGACCGTCGCAGCGCACGGTGCCGCGCCAGATGTGGAGTGGCATCCGCGATTCGATCGACCCGTCGATTCTGGCGGTCGCCACCTTGCTCACGGTGTTCGCGATCGCGCTGTTCGCGACAATCGGTTGGCTGCGCGAGCGTTGAGCGACTCACTCAAACAAGTGGCGCTCACAGGCAGTCCGACAGACACCACCGTACAAGGCGCCCCGCGCCGAGCGACTTTCTGCAGGGCGGCTCCACCGATCACGACCTGTTGAACGTCGCGTTCGGTGCGCGAGGAGCGGACCCCGCTCCGGGACTCGCGGACCGGCATCGTGCATGGGCGGGCCGGCGACGCCGGACCTCCGAGGATCAGTTGCGATGTCGCCCGAGACGGCGGTACGGCCGAGACCGTCGCTGGCCTACGGTCGGGCAACACGGTCGGCAGTCGCTCGTCGAAGGGCATGTCCGGACGTCAACCCTTCGAGCCGAATCGGCAATTGCCAGATCGGAAACGCTGGCGGACATTCGCCGGCGAACGCTCGCCGCCCTTCGCCGGCAGCGGCCCGGGAGACCCATCATGACCGTCCGCGATGCCGTCATCGACCTGCTTCGGCGCCTTCGCATGACCGCGATCTTCGGCAATCCGGGCTCGACCGAGTTGCCGCTGTTCCGCGACTTCCCTGCCGACTTCTCGTACGTGCTCGGCCTGCAGGAGGCGGTGGTGGTGGGAATGGCCGATGGCTACGCGCAAGCCAGCCGCAACGCCGCCTTCGTGAACCTGCACTCGGCCGCCGGCGTCGGCCATGCGATGGGCAACATCTTCAGCGCGTTCCGCAACCGCACCCCGCTCGTCATCACCGCAGGCCAGCAGGCGCGTTCGATCCTGCCGTTCGAGCCCTTCCTCTTCTCGGCGCAGGCGACCGAGCTGCCGAAGCCCTACGTCAAGTGGAGCTGCGAACCCGCGCGCGCCGAGGACGTCCCGCTCGCGATCGCTCGGGCCTACTACATCGCGATGCAGGAACCTCGCGGGCCGGTGCTGGTGTCGATTCCTGCCGACGATTGGGACCGGCCCGCCGAACCGGTGGCGCCGCGCCGCGTCAGCACCGGCTCGCGCCCCGAACCGGCGGCGCTCGAGCGCGTGGGCGCAGCGCTCGACGCAGCCGAGCGGCCGGCGTTCGTCGTCGGCGCCGCCGTCGACCGCGGCCTGGCGTGGGAGTCGGTGCTGCGGCTCGCCGAACGCCACCGTGCCCGGGTCTGGGTGGCGCCGATGTCGGGGCGGAGCGGCTTTCCGGAAGACCACCGCCTGTTCGCCGGCTTCCTGCCGGCGATGCGCGAGAAGATCGTCCAGCACCTGCAGGGCCACGACCTCGTCCTCGCCATCGGTGCACCTGCGTTCACCTATCACGTCGAGGGCAGCGGGCCGCACGTGCCCGCAGGCGCGGCGCTGTTGCAGCTCGTCGAGGACCCGGGTGTCGCTGCGTGGTCACCGGTGGGCGACGCGGTGGTCGCGAGCATCCGGCACAGCGTCGACGATCTGCTCGCGCGGCCGGCGCCGAAGAGCCGTTCCTGGCCGGCGGCACGCGCGCAGCCGCCGCGGGCGGAGCCGCCAGCGGCCGGCGAGCGCCTGTCGGTGGCCTACGTACTGCAAACCCTGTCCGCGCTGCGCGATCGCGCTGATATCGTCGTCGAAGAGGCGCCCAGCGCCCGTCCGGTGATGCAGACCTACCTGCCCTTCGTCGAGAGCGAAACCTTCTACACGATGTGCAGCGGCGGCCTCGGCCACGCCATGCCGGCCGCCGTGGGAATCGCGCTCGCCCGGCGCGATCGCAAGGTGATCGGCCTGATCGGCGACGGTTCGTGCATGTACTCGGTACAGGCGCTCTGGAGTGCCGCGCAGCTCAAGCTGCCGATCACGTTCCTGATCCTCAACAACCGCCGCTACGCCGCGCTGCAAGACTTCGCGCCGGCGTTCGGCTTCGCCGCCGACGAACCCGTGCAGGGCACCGACCTGCCCGACATCGACTTCGTCGCGCTGGCGCGGGGCATGGGCTGCAACGGCCTGCGCATCGCCGACGCTGCGTCGCTGCACGACGGCCTGCGACAGGCGCTTCGGGCCGACGTGCCGACCCTGGTCGACATCGCGGTGGCCTGACCTGGCCGGGACCCGCGTCCGGCAACTCGAACGAACACAACAACGAAGGAGACAGACCGCATGAAGACATCCAGCCGGAGCGCCCCCGCGCACATCCTCGCGCTCGCACTGGCGCTCACCGCCGCGGCGCTGGCCGTGCCCGCCGCGGCGCAGGACAAGCCGGTGACGCTGAAGCTGTCGAGCTGGGTGCCCGCGCAGCATCCGCTGAACCCGTCGTTCCAGGCCTGGGCCGACGACATCAGGAAGGCGTCGGGCGGCACGATCACCGCCACGCTGTTCCCGTCCGAACAGCTGGGAAAGGCGTTCGACCACTACGACATGGCGCGCGACGGCATCGCCGACGTCGCCTACGTCAACCCCGGCTACCAGCCCGGACGCTTCCCCATCTTCGCGGCCGCGTCGCTGCCGTTCCAATTCGCCAACGCGAAGGGCGGCACGGCGGCGATCGACGCCTGGTATCGCGCCTACGCCGCGCGCGAGATGAAGGACGTGCAGTTTTGTTTCGCCTTCGTCCACGACCCCGGCAGCTTCCATTCGCGCAAGAGGATCCTGATGCCCACCGACATCAAGGATTCGAAGGTGCGGCCGGCCACGAGCACGATCGGCCAGATGGTGACCGTGCTCGGCGGTACCAACGTGCAGGCTTCTGCGGCCGAGTCGCGCGACATGCTCGAGCGCGGCGTCGCCGACGCGATCACCTTCCCGTGGGGCTCGGTCGGGCTCTTCGGCATCGACAAGGTCGTCAAATACCATCTCGACGTGCCGCTCTACGTCACGCCCTTCGTCTGGGTCCTGAACAAGGACAAGTACACCAGCCTGTCGGCGGCGCAGAAGAAGGTGATCGACGACCACTGCACGACCGAGTGGGCCGAGAAGGTGGCGAGCCCGTGGGCCGACTTCGAGGCGGCCGGCCGGACCAAGATCGCCGCCCAGGCAGGGCACGAGATGGTCGCTCTCGCGCCCGGGCAGCTCGACGCGTGGCGCAAGGCCGTCGCCCCGGTCGAGACGCAGTGGGCGGGTGACGTGAAGAAGGCCGGCGGCGATCCGAAGCAGGTGCTCGACGCCCTGAGGCAGAGCCTCGCGACCCGCAAGGCGCAGCTGTAGCCGCGATGAAGCGGCGCTTCACCGACGGGGTGATCGACACGATCGAGGGGCTGGCGGCGCTCTTCGTCGGCATCGTCGCGGCCGACATCTTCGTCTCGGTCATCCTGCGCAAGTTCTTCGACACCTCGATCCCCGACAGCTACGACGCCGGCCGCCTGCTGCTCGGCGTCCTGATCTTCTGGGGCATCGCGGCGACGAGCTACCGCGGCGGTCACATCACGGTCGACCTGCTGTGGACGAGCGCCGGCCCGCGGCTGCGGCGCTTCATCGACGTCTTCGCGACACTCGTGCTGCTGTTCGTGGTGACGGTGCAGACGATCATGCTGTTCGACAAGGTGCGCGCGACCTACGTCGACCATGTGCTCACCTACGACCTCAACCTGCCGACCTGGCCGCTGCTCGCGGTCGCGTGGCTGGGCGACGTCGCGGCGGTGGTGCTGATCGGCGTGCGTGCCTGGCGCCTGGTGTTCCAGCCGCAGATGCTGGCCGACGAGCATCCGCGAGAGCGGGTGCAGGAGTGAGCCCGCCCGACCTTCCGGAGCGCGAACCGATCGGCGTGCGCGGCGCGGGGATCGCTTCGTGAACACCGACGCGATCGCGGTCGGCGGCTTCGTGCTGCTCTTCGTTCTGATGCTGCTGCGCGTGCCGGTGGGCATGGCGATGGGGCTCGTGGGCGTCGGCGGCTACGCGATGATCGCCGGTGCCGGGCCGGCGCTGAAGCTCGTCGGGCTGACCTCGATGCGCACGGTCACCGACTACACCTTCGGCGTGATCCCGATGTTCATGCTGATGGGCGCCTTCGTGTCGGTGTCGGGCGTCGCGCGCGAGCTGTTCCGCGCCGCCAACGCCTTCATCGGCCACCTGCGCGGCGGCCTCGGCATGGCGACCGTCGTCGCCTGCGGCGGCTTCGCGGCGATCTGCGGGTCGTCGGTCGCGACGGCCGCCACCTTCTCGACCGTCGCGTATCCGGAGATGCGCCGCTACGGCTATCCGCAGTCGTTCTCGGCCGGCGTGATCGCCGCCGGCGGCACGCTCGGCGCGATGCTGCCGCCGTCGACCGTGCTCGCGGTGTACGCGGTCATCACGCAGCAGGACATCGGCAAGCTCTTCATGGCCGGCGTGCTGCCGGGCCTGCTCGCGATCAGCATGTACCTGCTGACGATCGGGCTGATCGTCGCGGTGCGACCGGGCCTGCTGCCGGCGGGTCCGGCGCGGCCCTGGACCGAACGCGCGGCCGCGCTGAAGGACGTCTGGCCGTCGCTGCTGCTGTTCGTCTTCGTCATCGGCGGCCTCTACGGCGGCTTCTTCACGCCGACCGAGGCCGGCGGCATGGGCGCGGGCGGCGCGTTCCTGCTCGGCCTGGCGCGGCGCAAACTGAATCGCGCCAACATCCGCGTCGCGCTGCTGCAGGCCACGCGCACCTCGGCCGCGGTGTTCACGGTGCTGATCGGCGCGCTGCTGTTCGGCTACTTCCTGACGATCACGCAAAGCCCGCAGAAGCTCACCGCCTTCCTCACCGGCCTCGGCATCGGCCGCTACGGCGTGCTGGCGATGATCATGCTGATGTACCTGCTGCTCGGCTGCCTGATGGATGCGATGGCGATGATCATCCTGACGGTGCCGATCATCTTTCCGGTGATCGTCGCGCTCGGCTTCGACCCGATCTGGTTCGGCATCATCATCGTGATGACCGTCGAGCTCGGGCTGATCCATCCGCCGGTCGGCATGAACGTGTTCGTGATCAAGAGCGTGGTCCCCGAGCTGACCTTCACCACGATCTTCAAGGGCGTGATCCCCTTCGTCGTCACCGACCTCGTCCGGCTGGTGATCCTCATCGCCTTCCCGGTCATCGCGCTGTGGCTGCCGGGCCGGATGGGATGACGGCGACGCTCGGCGCCGGCGAGCCGCTCTTCGGCTCCTTCCGGCACGAGCAGTCATGTCGTCCGAACCGGTTCGATGTGCAAAGAGGCGCCATCGTTCGGGAGGGTGGAGTCGAGCCCTGACGGTCGACGCGTCGCGAGGCGGGCCGGTTGCCCGATCCGTCGTGTCTACTCAGCGAGTTCTGCGCCTCGAACCGCGCTCACCACGTCGACGATGATCTCGTAGATCGCCGGATGGCCCTTCACGCCCGGCAGTTCGTACTCGCGAGGCTTGTACTCGTCGTGGTTCGAGCGCCAGGCATCCGCGCTTTCCCACTTTGCGTAGTTGACGAACTTGAACGTGCCGTTGCCGACCCCGGTGTTGCGATGAAGGTGGGTCTCCAGAAAGCCCGGGCGGTTCCGGAAGTGTTCGGTCGTTTCCTTCCAGCGCCTGAGGAACTCGTCTTGTTGCTCGTCGGGAACGATGAAGGTATTGATCAAGATGACAGCCATTGGAATCTCCACTTCGAATTGAAACGTAGTTCGGGCGCGTCCGATCGAGCGACGCGAGCACCGCTTCGCGGCAGCGGTCAGGACGCTTGCATCGTGTTGCTCAGTACGCCGATGCCGCTGATTTCGATGTCGATCACATCGCCGGCCCGCATGAAGACCGGCGGCTTGCGGCCGACGCCGACGCCGGCCGGCGTGCCTGTCAAGAGCACGTCGCCCGGCGTGAACCGGTACCAGCGCGAGAACCAGGCGATCGTCTGCGGCAGGTCGAAGATCTGGTCGGCAACGTCGGCCGATTGCATGATCTTTCCGTTCAGCCGCGTCGTCAGATGCAACTCGGCGACATCGGGCACTTCGTCGCGCGTCAGCAGCACCGGGCCGAGCGCGGTGAAACCAGGGAATTGCTTGCCCATGATGTTGACCTCCCAGCTCCTGCGCGCGTCCCACGGCGCTTTCGCTTCCCAGACCGCGCGCACCCAGTCGCGCGCCGAGATGTCGTTGGCGGCGGTGTAGCCGGCCACGCAGGCCAGCGCGTCCTCCGGCCGCACGAGATGGCATTCGCTGCCGAAGACGACGGCGAGTTCGCCTTCGTAATCGACGAATTCCGCGGCATCGCGCGGCAAGGCCACGCCGGTGCCGCTGCCGGTCACCGACGTCGGGCTCTTCGTGAAGGCAGTCGGATGCGGCGGCGCCGGCGTGCCGGACATCTCGGCGAGATGCGAGCGGTAGGCGAGCCCGGCGGCGACGATCAAGCGAGGCGTCGGGACCGGCGCGAGCAGCGGCGTGGCCGAGTCGGTGATCGCGCGACCCGCACGCAGCGCCGCGCGCTCGCCCTCGTCGAGCGCTTCGACGCGCTCGACGATGCGCCGTGCGAGCGCCAGCCCTTCGTCGCCGGCGTGCAGCAGCGACTGGAGCGTGTCGGGCAGCAGCGACTCCACGGTGCCCGCGCGTGCGGCGCGTTGCAGATGCAGGACTTCGCCCGAGCGCAGCAGCGCGCCGACGGCGCCCTGGCGACCGACATCGATGGTGAGCAGTTTCATCGCCCGGGCTCCTTCAAAACGGGATCTTGGTCTGCAGCCACACGCGTGTGCCCTCGGGCCGGTTGCGCGCACCGAATTCGCTTTGCACCTTGACCAGGAGCGCGAATTTCGGCGTGAAGATGTAGGAGAAGTAGGGGCCGATCGCGGTGACCTTCCCGCGGTTGCCGTCGCCGTTGACGGCGGCGCCGTTCTGGCGGTCGTCGGTGAGCTGCCGGTAGTAGTAGCCGCTGGCACCGAGGACGATGTGCGGGAGCACGCGGTAGCCGCCGCTGAATTCGAGCGTCAACTCGTTGCCGGAGCGGTAGCCCGTCTGGTGGTTCCTGCCATTGATTCCGTAGCGCGCCTTGAAGTCGAGCGGTGCGCCGTTGTCGGGCAGGTAGGTCACCGCATAGATGGGCGCGATCTGCCAGTAGTGCCGACCGGGATTCACCGCATGGTCGACGTGGTACTCACCGATGGGTGCGAACGTCTCGACACCGGCGGTCTGGTGCAATGGGCCGGTGTGCCAGCCGAGCAGCACCGGTGCGATCTGCGGATCCGCGAGCCCGGTCGCCGAGCCGCTCCGGTCCAGCGGCCCGAGCGGTGCCGGCCGGGCGATGCCGAGCGACAGCTTGATCGTCGGCAGCGAGACCGCGACCCGGGTCTCGACGTTGGCACCGAACAGCGTCACGCCGGGCCAGACGTAGCTGAGGCGCGTCGCGACCACGTCGGTCTGGATCTTGTAGTACGCGAGGCGGCTGTTGTCGTTGCCGCGCGCGTCCGTGTTGTGCGTGCTCTCGTAGTGCTGGTAGTAGAGGAACTGGTGGAAACCGGCGGGCGGCATCAGGCCGGAATAGACGGCCTCGACGCCGAGGGCGTAGGAATTGCCGTTGCCTTCCGTGGCCGCGACCGGCCCGGCGGCGCCGGCGATCGCGATCAGCAATGCCGACGCGATGTGTCGGTGGATCGAGTCGTTCATCGTTGTCTCCCTTCGAGTCGTTGTTGTTTGCATGAGGTGCGGGCAGCGTTCGACGCGCCGGCGCGCGCATCCCGCGCACCCGGCGACGCAGGCTCGAGCGCCAGCAGGTCGACGACTGCGGTGAGACCCGTCGCGCTCAGCGCGGTCGCTCGGGCAACAGCAAGCGAGACGGGTACACCGCGTCGTGGTGATAGGTGTCGGTGCCGACCTTCTGTCCGTACCAGTGGGTCATCGGCTGGTCGGCGATCAACGAATCGTTGTTCGTCAGATCGAGCCGCAGCCGCTCGCCGGCTCTCACGAGGAACGACATCGGCAGCAACTCGACCCGCAGCTCGTACGTGCGGCCCGGCTCGATCGGCTCCTCGCGGTCGTGGCGGTGGAAGGGCCGCAGCGGCAGCGTGCGCTCGGGGTCCTCGGCGCGGTGCGAGGCGCGCAGCCAGCCCTGGGTCATGCGCCGTGCCGGTCCCGGCCGGCCGGGCGGCCCCAAGACCGAGACCTTGGCCATCACGTCGAGGTCCGTCTGGTCCGACGACACGTGCAGCACCAGCACACCCTGGCCGGTGAATTCGCGGTCCTGCGAAAACGCTTCGGTCGTGAACGTGTTGACGCGCGCCGTATGGTCGGGGAGACCGTCGACGAAGGTCGTCGTGCCGGCGACCCAGAGCGCGTCGGGATACGTCCATTGGGTGCTGTCGGCCGCGGCCGGCGCGGCGTCTTCCCGCAGCGAGCCGTCGTTGAGCGACCTGGCGACGCCGCTGTGCTGCGACGAGAGGAAGAAGGCGGTCGGGCTCGCATCCGCCGGCGGCCACTGGTCGGCCGCGGCGTACCGGTGTTCGCCATTGACGAAGAAGCGCACCGCCGGCCGCTGCATCACGCCGTTGTCGACACCCTTGAGGTGCTGCTCGTACCAGGGCAGCACCTCGTCGCGATGAAAACCTTCGTCGGCGAACAGCGCCTGCGCGCCCTTGAAGCTGTCGGGCGCGGCGATCATCAGCTGCTTCGGCCCGCGCACCTGCTCGTGGCCGAGCACGTTGCCGCGCAAGTGCAGCCCGGCCTTGCCCCAGACGCCGATCGAGAACACCGGGATGTCGACCTGGTCGAGCTCCCAGTACGGCGATCGGCGGCGCTGCCATTCATCGTCGAAGCGGTGCGAGAGGATGTCGGGCAGCACCTCGTGGCGCCGGCCGCCGCGGATGTCGTGGCCTTCGGCCTGGTGCTGCAGCATCACCGAGCCGATCAGCCAGGTGCCGAGGAAGCCCTGCGCCGGAATGCCGCCGTGGTACATCCAGTCGCGGTACATGTCGGTCGCGCCGTCGTAGGCGACGATGGTCTTCAGATGTGGCGGCCGGGTGCGCGCCGCATTCCACTGACTCCAGCAGAAGTACGACTGGCCGATCATGCCGATGTTGCCGCTGCACCAGTCGAGGCCGGCGACGTGCTCGATCGCGTCGTGGATCGCCTCGCCCTCGCTGCGCGAGACCGGATCCCAGTCGCCGTCGGAGCGGCCCGAGCCCGGCAGGTCGAGGATCACGTAGGCATACCCGTGGTCGAGGTAGAGCTGCATCGGCCCGTACTCGACGAAGGCGAACACCGAATGCGGCGGCAGCCTGCGCAGCGACTTCTGATACGGCGAGGCTGCCAGCAGCGTCGCGAGGCGCTCGTCGGTGCCGCGCTGCAGCGGAAGGTAGACGTCGGCACGCAGCAGGCGGCCGCGCCGGTCTTCGAACTCGATCTCGAACGGGGTCACGTTCACCTGGGTCATGGCGCTCGGCTCCTTGTCGGTCAGCGGTGCGCGACGGGAGGGAAGCGGTAGGCGCCGAGCCGCGAAAACAGCCAGGCGCCGGCCGCCAGTCCGAGCGCGATGACGCAGAGCCCGGCGAAGTAGGAGCCATGCGTGCTGCGCCACCATCCGAGCAGGCCGATCGCCGTGCCGGCCGCGATCTGGAACACCGCGTAGGTCGTTCCGTAGATCACGCCGAAGGCGCGCCGGCCGAAGTAGCGCGGGATCAGGAAGCCCAGCACGTCGAACTCCGCGCCGATCACGAAACCGACCAGCGCGGCGCACAGGCCCGCCGTGTGGTACGGGGCGCCGGCGGCGAGCAGCAGCAGCGCGGCGGTCGCACACAGGCAGAGCACGGACATGACCCGCGAGACAGGGTAGCGGTCGAGCAGCCAGCCGGTGCAGATGCGGCCGGCGATCAGTGCCAGGCCGAGCACCGATTGCATGGCGGTCGCCTGCGCCATCGTCATGCCGGTGTCGATGAGGATGCGCACCTGGTGGATCACGACGCCCGAACTGACGGCGCCGAGCGTGAAGAAGCCGGCCAGCGCGAGCCAGAACTCGCGCGTGGCGCGGGCCTCGGCGAAGGTCATGCCGGCCGCGGGCGCGCTGCCGGCGCCGACGGCGTCGACAGTCCGCGCCATGCCGGTGGCAGCCGCGCGGCCGGGCGCCGCGCGCTCCTTCAGCATCCAGTAGCAGATCGGCCAGGGGATCAACACTGCCAGCGCGCCGAGCGCCACGTAGGCCGAGCGCCAGCCATGCTGCGCGATGATGACGCTCACCAGCACCGGCAGCAGCGCCGACCCCAGGCCGATGCCGACGTTCGCCAGCCCGAGGCTCAGGCCCAGATGCCGGTCGAACCACACCGCGGTCGCCTTGTTGTAAGTGACCGGCCAGACGCCGACCCCGAACAGCGCGACCAGCACCAGGCCCGCGTAGAAGAACTGGATCTCCGGCCGCAGCAGCGCGAGCGCGGCCACGCCGAGCCCGAACAGCGGCATCGAGCAGAGCACCAGCCGGCGCACGCCGATCCTGTCGACCAGCACGCCGGCGAGCACCGAGGTCAGCACGATCATCGCGGTGATCAGCGTGGCGCCGAACGAGATAGCGCCGATGCCCCAGCCGAACTCGCGCTCGAGTGGCGGCACGAACGTGCCGAAGCAGAACACCAGCACGCTGCTCGGCCCGAGCGTCAGGCCGACCATCGATGCGAAGGTGGTGCGCCAGCCCTCGCGAACGCGGCCGGTCGCGTCGAACAGCGATTCGTTCGGCGGCGCCGCGTGAGCGCCGGCCGCGTTCATCGCGCCTCCTTCGACCGCACCGGGCGCGGCAGCTCGAGTCCAGTTCATGTCGTCTCCTTCGTTGTTCTCGTGGTCAGGGCCGGCGCGTCGTCACTTCGCGGACGTGCCGAAACGGTCGCCGAAATCGAAGTAGTCGTCGTGCATGAAGCCGTTCTCGTAGTGCTCGATCTCCCACCAGTTGTGGTCGAGGTCTTCGAGATAGAACGAATAGACGCCGTGCATGTCGTGCACGTCGAGCACGCGCTTGATGCCGTAGGTCGCCTGCAACTCGAGCGCACGGGTGTGGGCGTCGTCGACCGCCGCGCGGCTCGCGACGTCGAGTCCCCAATGGTTCAGCACGTGGCATGGGTGCACCTGGTCGCCCACCTGCACGCAGACGATGTGAAAGCGCATCCCGAGCCGCACAGACATCGCGGTGACCGCATGGCGCACGCAGTCGAGGCCGAGAAACTCCTCGTAGAAGCGGCGCGATCTGTCGAGCTCGCGGCACTCGAGCGTGCCGTGGCTCAGGCAATAGGGGTTGACGACCGAGCGGCGCTTCGGCAGCGGCGCGCGTGCATCGACCGGAACGGCATGCTCGATGTCGGCGAACGTGTTCATGCGGTCTCCTGGAGGGCGGGTTGGAGCGCGGCGCGATCGGCCGCGCTGACGAACGAATCGGCGTGGAATTCCTTGGCCGGCAGGCCGCGTGTCTCGACGAAGCTGCGACGCGCGGCCTCGACCATCGGCGGCGCGCCGCAGGCATAGACCTGGTGACCGCTCAGGTCGGGATGGTCGGCGAGCACAGCCTCGTGGACGAAGCCGGTACGTCCGCGCCAGCCGCATTCGGGTGTCGGCTCGCTGAGCACCGGCGTGTAGTCGATGTGCGCATGCGCCTCGGCCCAGCCGCGTGCCAGCGTGTCCGCATAGAGGTCGAGGCGCTTCCTGCCGCCCCAGTAGAGGTGCATCGGTCGGTCCGAGCCGCGCGCCAGGCTGTACTCGACGATCGCCTTGATCGGCGCGAAGCCGGTGCCGGAGCAGACCAGGATGATCGGCCTGGCGCTGTCGTCGCGCAGATAGAAGAGGCCTTGCGGCACGACGACGCGCAGGATGTCGCGCAGCTTCAAGTCGTTGAAGACGCGCTCGGTGAAACGGCCGCCGGGCAGGTGCCGGATGTGCACCTCGAGCCGCCGCACGCCTTCGCCCTGCGGCACGTTGGCGATCGAGTACGAGCGGCGGGTCGCGTCGTCGAGCTCGATCTCGATGTACTGGCCCGCGTGGAAGCGCACCGGCTCGTTGACGGGCGTGCCCAGCTGCAAGGCCATCACGTCGGGCGCACAGCGGCTCATCCCCAGCACGCGGACCGGGATGCGCTGCGTCGGAAAGGTCGATGCCGGATCGAGCTCCTCGATCTCGATCGTGCAGGGACTCAGCGCGCGCGCCTGGCACAGGTGCACGTAGCCGTCGGCGATGTCGGCCTGCGTGAGGTAGGCGGGATGGACGTCGCCCGGGTCGACCGAACCCTCGACGACACGACCGCGACAGGTGCGGCACACGCCCGAACGGCAGCTGAACGGAAGCTTCAGCCCGGCGTCCAGTCCGGCGGTGAGAATCGAACGGTCCGGCGGGCAGTCCAGCGTGTGTCCGCTCGGACGGAAGATGACGGGCTGTGACATTCGCTGTTTCCGTGTCCGAATCGAGATGGCGAATCGATCTTAGGATTCGCGTCGTGCCGTCGCCAACGAAACAACGTGATGTGCCGATGCGCAATTCGAATAGTGGCCCGGGTTTCTACCGGGAGCGCGATCCGTTCGCGGGATGGATCGGATTCGCTCACTCCGGCGGGCGTCCGACATCGGGCCGCGTGCCGGCAAGGTCGTCGCGCGGCTCGAAAGAGCCGCCGCCAATACGTTGCCGCGAGACGCGTCGTCGGGGCACAGGCGATGCGAAGCCACTTCGCCATCGGCCGTCGCAAGGCAATCGGACCGATTCCGGCCCCGAGTCCCATCTCGATCCGCAGCGCGTGACGACTGCGCGGATCGCGCCGTCCGACTGCTGATCAGTCGTAGCGCGGTCTGCGCCGTTCGATGCGGGCGCCGATGCCCTCGTGCGCGTCGCGCGTCGCGAACAGCAGCTGGAACGACTTGCGCTCGAACTGCAAGCCGTGTTCGAGCGGGCTGCTCATGCTCTCGAGCACCGCTTCCTTGATGAATTGCTGAGCCAGTCGCGGACCGTCGGCAAGTTGGCTCGCGAGCGCCTCGGCGTGCGCCTCGACGTCGGCATCCGCGACGACCTCGCTCGCCAAGCCCATCGCCAGCGCATCGGCCGCCGGCAGCGGCGCACCGGTCAGCAGCAACTTCATCGCGCGGAACTTGCCGACCGCGTGCGTCAGCCGCTGGGTCGCGCCACCGCCCGGCATCAGCCCGATGCGCACCTCGGGCTGGCCGAAGCTCGCGCTGTCGCCGGCGACGATCAGGTCGGCGTGCATCGCGAGCTCGCAGCCGCCGCCGAGTGCATGGCCGCGCACCGCCGCGATGACCGGCTTGCGGCATCGGCCGATCGCGCCCCAGAGCCGGTCCATCTGGCGTTCGATGATCTCGGGAGGGCCGGCGTCGCGGTATTCGCTCAGGTCGGCGCCGGCACAAAACGCGCGGGCGCCGCCGGCGATGATCAGGACGCGGACCGAGTCGTCGGCGTCGAGCCGCTCGAACGCCTCGGCCAGCGCGCGCCGCAGTTCGAGGTTGAGGGCATTGAGCACGTCGGGCCGGTGCAGGCGCAGCCGCACCACGCGGTCGCGCGGCCGCTCTTCGAGCAGAACACTCGCCACCGTGCCGTTCTGCCTAGAAGCGCGGCGCGCGCCGGTCGAAGAAGGCGCCGACCGCTTCGACGTGCTCGGCCGTGTGGTGCGCGAAACCCTGCAGCCGGCCGGCCGCGAGAAGGGCGTCTTCGAGCGTGCCCGTGCGGCCGGCGAGCAACAGCTGCTTCGTCCAGCGCACCGCTTGCGGCGGATTGCTGGCGATGCGCCCGGCGATGGCGAATGCCTCGTCCAGCAGCGTCTCGCTCGGCACCACGCGCGACACCAGGCCGATGCGCAGCGCTTCGGCGGCATCGATGGTGTCGCCGGTCAGCGCCAGCTCGGCGGCCCGCGACGCGCCGACGACACGCGGCAGCAGCCAGCAGCCGCCGTCGCCCGGCACGATGCCGACCTTGACGAAGCTTTCGGCGAACTTCGCGCGGTCGGATGCGATGCGGATGTCGCAAAGGCAGGCGAGGTCGTTGCCGGCGCCCATCGCCGCGCCGTTGACGGCCGCGATGATCGGCACATGCAGCCGCTCGAAGGCGCGCGGGATGCGCTGGATGCCGGCACGGTAGTTGGCCGTGATCTCTGCCGGCCCGCCGGAGAACATGCCCGTGCGGTCGCGCATCTCGGCGACGTTGCCGCCGGAAGAGAACGCCGTGCCCGCGCCGGTCAGGATCGCCGCACGGATGCGCAGGTCGTCGTTCAGTTCGGCGAAGGTCGTCTCGAAGGCCGAGTACAGGTCCTCGCTGCTCAGCGCGTTGCGCGTGGCCGGGCGGTTCAGCGTCAGGAGCGCGACGTGGTCGCGCCGCTCGAGCAGGATGGGGGGCTCGTTCGGGGACGTCACACGCGCTCGATCGCGAGCGCGATGCCCTGGCCGACACCGACGCACATCGTGCACAGCGCGCGTTTGCCGCCGCTGCGCTGCAGCTGGCGCAGCGCCGTCAGCACGAGCCGGATCCCCGACATGCCGAGCGGGTGCCCGAACGCGATCGCCCCGCCGTTCGGGTTGACATGCTCGGCCGCGTCGGAGAGGCCGAGCGCGCGCATCACCGCGAGCGCCTGCGCCGCGAACGCCTCGTTCAACTCGATCACGTCGAAGTCGCCGATCGCGAGTCCGGTCTGCGCCAGGAGCTTGTGCACCGCCGGCAGCGGGCCGATGCCCATCACGCGCGGCGCGACGCCTGCGGTGGCGATCGCGAGCACGCGCGCCAGCGGTTGCAGGCCGGCGCGCGCGGCGCCCGCATCGCTCGCCATCAGCAGCGCCGCGGCGCCGTCGTTGACGCCCGAAGAGTTTCCCGCCGTGACGCTGCCACCCGGGCGGAACGCCGGAGCGAGCCGCGCGAGCTGCTCGCGCGTCGTCTCGGGGCGCGGGTGTTCGTCGACGCTCACGAGCGTTTCCTCGCCCCGCCTGGAGGGCACCGGCACGCCGCGGACCTCGGCGGCGAGCAGGCCTGCGGCCATCGCCCGCGCGGCGCGCTGCTGGCTGCGCAAGGCGAAGGCGTCCTGGTCGGCGCGCGAGATGCCGTGCGCCTCGGCGACGTTCTCGGCGGTCTCGCCCATCGCGTCGGTGCCGTGCAGCGCGTGCAGCCTCGGGTTGACGAAGCGCCAGCCGATCGTCGAATCGTGGATCTCGGCATGGCGGGAGAAGGGCGTGGCGGCCTTCGGCATCACGAAGGGCGCGCGGCTCATGCTCTCGACGCCGCCGGCGATCGCGACGTCGAGCTGGCCGCTGGCGATGCCGCGCGCTGCGCTGGCGATCGCCTCGAGTCCGGAGCCGCAGAGGCGGTTGACCGTCGCACCCGGCACGCTCACCGGCAGGCCGGCCAGCAGTGCGCACATGCGGGCGACGTTGCGGTTGTCCTCGCCGGCCTGGTTGACGTTGCCGTAGTAGACCTCGTCGAGCCGCTCCCAGTCGAAGCGCGGATGGCGCTCGACCAGCCAGCGGATCGGCAGCGCACCGAGGTCGTCGGTGCGCACGCCCGACAACGCGCCGGCATAACGGCCGACCGGCGTGCGGATGCCGTCGCAGATGTAGGCATGCTGCATCAGAGCCCCAGCACGCGCTCGGCGTTGCCGTGCATGACCTTCGCCATCACCGCGTCGGAGTAGCCCAGTTCGGACCATTCGCGCAGGATGCGTTCGTACGGAAGGCTCGGATAGTCGCTGCCGAACATGATCTTGTCCTGCAGCCGGCCGCGGATGTCGACCTTGAGATTGCCGGGGAAGTGCTTCGGCGCCCAGCCCGACATCTCCCAGTACACGTTGCCCTTGTGCAGCGCCACCGCGGTGGTCTCGTCGACCCAGGGCCAGCCGGGGTGCGCCATGAGGATCGTCAACTTGGGGAAGTCGGCCGCCAGGTCGTCGATGTGCGACGGGTGCGCATGCCGCACGCGTGCGCCGTTCCCGCCGGGCATGCCGGCACCCATTCCGGTCGTGCCGACGTCGATCATCACCGCCGCGCCGAGCGCAGCGATCTCCTCGAACAGCGGGTAGTGGCGCCGATCGCCGACCGCGAAGTGCTGCATGATCGGATGGAAGTGGAAGCCGACGAAGCCCAGCTCGCGCACGGCGTGGCGCACCTGTCGGATCGCGATCTCGCCCTTGGCCGGCTCGACCGCGCCCCAGCACTGCAGGACGCGCTCGGGGTTGCGCTTCCACATGTCGTGCACGTACTCGTTGGTGCAGGGCGGCGTCGCCACGGTGGTCTCGAGGTCGAGCGCGACCAGGCAGGCCTCGACGCCGGCACTCGTGAAGTCGGCGATCACCTCGGCTTCCGACTTGGCGACCCAGTCGCGCTTCCAATACGTCGCCAGCGCTTCGGGATACGGCCCCTGGGCGTCGATCCAGCGCTGGGTGCCCGGGTAGCAATGAAGGTCGATGATGCGCATTGCGTTTCCTTTTGCTGTCGATCAGACGGCCGGCACCAGCTTCGCAGCGACTGTCTCGCCGAGGGCCTTCTTCGACACCTTGCCGAAGGTCGAGACCGGAAAATCGGCGAAGACTTCCAGATGCTCCGGAAACTTGAAGCGCGCGATCTCCTGCGTCTTCAGGAATCCGACGAGCTCGGGCAGCGTGAGGTGCGCACCGTGCCTCAGCACGACACAGGCGCACATCCGCTCGCCGAGGGCAGCGTCGGGCACCGGCACGCAGGCGACGTTCTGCACGCTCGGGTGCATCAGGATCAGGTTCTCGATCTCCTCGGCGCTGATCTTCTCGCCGCCGCGGTTGATGAGGTCCTTCTTGCGGCCTTCGACGATGTAGTTGCCGCTCGCGTGGCGGCGCATCAGGTCGCCCGAGCGGTAGAAGCCGTCGCTCGTGAATTGCCGGGCGTTGTACTCGGGCACGCCGTAGTAGCCGCGCAGCGTGTACGGGCCGCGGCAGGCCAGTTCGCCGACCGCGCCGTCGGGCACCTCGCGGCCGTCGTCGTCGATCAGCTTGACCTCGTCGTCGGCGCAGACCGGGCGGCCGCAGGTCTCGAGGAGCACGACCTCCGCGTCATCGCGGCGCACGAACATGAGCAGGCCCTCGCTCATGCCGAAGTTCTCCTGCACGAAGGCGTTCCTGAACAGCTCGCGGGTGCGCACGCGCACCTCCGGCTGCATGCGCTGGCCCCCACTCTGGATCTGCTCGATGGACGAAAGGTCGTGGCGCGCGATGGCGGGGTCGTTGATCAGCCGGATCAGCAGTGCCGGCACGACCTTCAGATGCGTCACCCGGTGCTGCTCGATCAGCGCGAAGAGCTCCTCGGACCTGGTGTTCGCATGCAGCACGACCGTCGCGCCGTTGAGCAGGAAGCCCTGGATGCCGGGACAGGCGAGCGGCAGGTTGTGCGCGATCGGCAGCACCAGCAGCAACACCGACGCACCGCTGACACCGGCGACTTCGGCCGCGACCTTCGAGTTGTAGGCGTAGTCGTTGTTGGTGCGCGGAATCAGCTTCGGGATTCCGGTCGTGCCGCCGGACAGCTGGAAGATGCAGGGGTCGGTCGGCTCGATCGACAAGGCCGCGAGCGCCGATACCGGCAGCGTCGCCGGACGCTCGATCAGCTCGACGAGCGAGTGCTCGCCTGGGCCGGGCCGGCCGAGCACGAGGCGCAGCCGCACGCTCGGGTTCTCGGCCTGCACGCGCTCGATGATCGGCGCGAAGCCGAAGTCGCCGATCGCGTCCGGATACACACAGCAGACGGCGCCCGAGAGTTGGGCGAACTGATTGATCTCGGCGAAGCGGTGGGTGATCAGCGCGGCGATCGGAATGCAGCCGATCTTCTGCAATGCGAAGTAGAGGATCACGAACTCGGCGATGTTCGGCAGCGTCGGGATCACGCGGTCGAGCGGCTCGAGTCCGAGCGCCAGCAGGTTGAGCGCGAGGTTGGTGCTCTGCCGGTCGAGATCGGCATAGCGGTAGCGGCGGCTGCCGTCGATCAGCGCGGTGCGGTCGGCGTAGCGCTGGAACACCACGGCGAACTCCTGGGCCAGGGACAGGTCCTGCCAGTAGCCGCGCTCGCGGTAGCGTGCGGCGAACTCGGGCGGAAAGGGAACGAAACCTTCGAGCATCCTGGCCTCCGTCAGGTCGACGCGGTGAAACCGCCGTCGATCACGACGATCTCGCCGGTCACGAAGCGATTGGCGGCGATCAGCGAGAGCATCGTCTCGGCGACGTCGTCGGCGGTGACGCAGCGGCGCAGCGGCGTGGCCTTGGCGCGCTTGCCCATCAGGTCGTCGTACTTGTCGCCGAGCATGCGCTGCATCCAGTCGCCTTCCATCCAGCCGGGCGCGACCGCGTTCACCCGGATCTCTGGGCCGAGGTTCCAGGCCAGCGTCTTCGTCAGGTTGACGACCGCCGCCTTGCTCGCCGCGTACGGCAGCGGCTGCGGGCCGGGACGCAGGCCGACGATGCTCGCGGTGTTGACGACCGACGGATTCGTTCCCTTCTTCAGGAGCGGCGCGGCGGCACGCGTCACCTGGAACGTGCCGCGCACGTTGACCGCGAACACGCGATCCCACTCGGCCATGTCGAGGCTCTCGAGGTCCTTGACCTTCCACGTCGCCGTCGTGCCAGCGTTGTTGACCAGGGCATCGAGATGGCCGAACGATCGTTCGACCGCTGCCATGACCGCGCGCACGGCGGCATCGTCCGCGACGTCGCACTGCAGCAGCAGCGTCTCGGCTCCCAGCGCCTCGGCTTCGTGCGCGGTCTCGCGGGCCGCGCCGGCACTCGATCCGTAGACCAGTGCGACGTCGTAGCCGGCACGGGCGAGTGCGAGTACTGCACTGCGCCCGATGCCGGTCGCGCCGCCGGTCACCAGGGCTTTTTTGCGGGTCTCCATGTCTTCGCTCCGAGGGCACCGTCGGGCCGGCGAGGCGGCCGCCGGACGGGCGGGTGGTGGGGTCCGAATGACTGTCTGCGCAGTTCTGCTCAGGAATCTACGCATCGCCAGCCCGTGGCGGGAGCTGTCAAAATGAGTCGAGCGATTCCGATCTGGAAACCCATTGAAGCTCGATCAATTGAACGACCTGGTGGCGATCGTCGAGCACGGCAGCCTGCGCGCCGCATCGCGGCACCGCGAATCGCCCGAGCCGGCGCTGTCGAAAAGCATCCGTGCGCTCGAGCGCGAACTCGGTGTGGTGCTGTTCGAACGCGAGGCGAAAGGGATGTCGCTGACGCCGCTCGGCCGGCTCTTTCACCAGCGCGCGAGCGGCATCGTCAACGACCTGCGCCGCGCGCGCGACGAACTCGCGCAGGCGCACGGCGACGAGTCGGGCCAACTGGTCGCGGGCCTGTCGATCATGCCGCACGTGGGTCTGCTGCCGCATGCGCTGCCGATCTTCCGCCAGCGCTATCCGAAGGTCCGCCTGGAGCTGATCGAAGGTCTCTTCCCCGAGCTCGAGACGCGCCTGCGCAACGGCGGGCTCGACTTCTACCTCGGTGCCGCGCCGCGGCTGCCGCCGGCGCCGGGCCTGCGGTCCGCGCTGCTGTTCGAGAACACGCGGGCGGTGGTCGCCCGGCGCGGTCATCCATTGACGAATGTGCGTTCGTTGAAGGCGCTCGCCGATGCCGAGTGGGCCACTACGTCGATCGACTACAACGCCGAGGACGACCTGCTCCGGCTGTTCGCCTCGCACGGCCTGGCGGCGCCGCGCGTGATGCTGAAGACGCGCTCGGCGCTGTCGCTGATGGTCGGCCTCGCGCACAGCGACCTCGTGGCGCTCCTGCCGCTGCAGTGGAGCGAATTTCCGCTGACGCGCGATGCGCTCGTGCGGATCAAGGTCCGCGAGCGGCTGCCGGCCCCGCCGATCGTGCTGATCCGGCGCCCCGATCTTCCGCTGACGCCCGCCGCCGAGTACTTCTGCGACGTGATGGCGCGCTTCGCACCCGTGTCCGCTGCACCCGAGGCGTCGTCGGCATGAACATCCACGCGGTCGACCTGAACCTCTTCGTCGTCTTCCGCGCGGTCTACCGGACCGGCAGCGTGACGCTCGCCGGCGAACAGTTGCACATGACGCAGTCGACCGTCAGCAACGCGTTGAAGCGTCTGCGGGACAGTTTCGACGACCCGCTCTTCGTGCGCACGCACACCGGCATGACGCCGACGCCGTTGGCGATTCAGTTGATCGAGCACGTCGAAGGCGGGTTGACGAGCTTCGACCATGCGATCGACCAGGCGAGGACGTTCGCGCCTGCCGAGAGCGATCGCCTGTTCCGCATCGCGATCAACGACGTGGGCCAACTGGTGCTGATTCCGACACTGATCGCCGAGGTGCGCCAGATCGCGCCCAATGTCCGACTGGAGACCGTCGACGCATCGAGCGGCCTGGCTGCGAAGCAGCTCTTGCTGGAAGGCGCGATCGATCTCGCGATCGGCAGCTGGGTGCAGATGGGCAATGGCTTCTACCAGCAGAAGCTGTTCGACGAAACCTATGTCGCGGTGCTTGCGCGCGGCCACGAACTCAAGGACGAAGAGCTGACGCTCGCGCAGTACCTGGCTGCCGAGCACGTCGCCTATCGGCCGAGCGGCGCGAGCGACGACGCGTTGCAGACCAAGCTCGGCGAGCACGGTGTGCTGGGGCAGAGAAAAGTCATTCTGACGGTCGCGCATTCGCTGGGCCTGTCCGCGATCGTCGCTGCGTCGCGGCTGCTTTCGACCGTTCCGGCACGGCTCGGCGACGCGATGGCGCGCTCGCAGCCCGACCTGCGCATCGCACGGCTGCCCTTCGAAGTCGGTCCGTTCCCGATTCGCCAGCAGTGGCACGAGCGCTTCCATGCGGACAAGGGAGGTCGGTGGTTGCGCGAGCTGACGTACGGCGTGTTCCGGAACTTGCCGCTGCCGCTGGTGGTCGGCTGAGCGTTCGCCGATCTCGCCGCGGCCGCGCCGCCGCGACCTGCCGTCAGAACGGTTTGACGACGACGAGCACGGCGATCGTGATCGTGGCCACGATGGTGAACGCGCCCGCGAAGCGCAGGCTGGCCGGCGGTCGACGAAGGTGTTCGCCGCTCATCCGTCGGAGCGTCCCGGCCATGACGCCGTGCAGCGCCGAAAGGGCCACCACGACGATCAGCTTCGCGACGAGCCATGTCGACGAGAACCAGCCGGCGTGGAGCGCCATGCCGAGGCCCAGCACCCACGCCAGCACCATCGCGGGTGTCGTGATCGTGCGATCCCAGCGACCGGCGGCGATCATGAGGCGGCGTTCCTGCGGCAGATGCGGCACCGGCGCGTTCGCGAGCGGCGCCACCACCGACGAAAGCACCAGGAGGCCGCCGATCCAGGCGACCACGGCGGCCACATGCAGCGCCTTGATCCACAAGAAGATCATGTTCTCAGGGCCCCGGTTCCCGCCGGCGTCACAGCGGCAAGGCGGCCTGCCTTGCTGCGGAGCAGCCCGGCGCTCAGCAGCGCGCCGAAGGGCAGGAGCGCTGCGACGGCCAGTCGGGTGATCTCGCCGGGGCTCCAGTCTTCGCTCGACACCACGTAGAAGACCATCCAGACGTACAAGAGGAACGCGGCGCCGTGGATCGGTCCCATGACCGACACCGCGGTCGCGTAGCCGGCGAGGTGTTTCAAGGGCACTGCGACGCAGACCAGGGCCAACAGCGTGGCGCCCTCGACGAGGGCGATCCAGCGGAGCCAGCGCAGGCGGGTGAGGGCGATGTGTGTCGGTGTGTTTATGGGCGTACTCGGTGACGTCGTGATCTTGAGTTCCTCAGGCCCTTCGCACGACTGGCGATAAAGACAACTTGCACCAGGTTTCAGCCATTGCCCCGGAAGCCGTCGTTGGTCAAAAGCTCCGGTGAGCGCCGCTGGCTTACAGCGTCTGCCGTGGCGTGAACCAAGTGTTGCGTTAGGATCGAGCCATGCACAGAATCGCCATCCTCGCGCTGCACGGCGTGGTGCCGTTCGACCTGGCGACCCCTTGCGAGGTGTTCGATCGAGTCCATGCACCCGGTTTGCATGCCGCCTACAGCATCCGCGTGTGCGGCGAGGCGAAGCTCGTCAAGGCCGGCGCGTTCGACATCCGCGTGCAGTGGGGGCTGCGACATTCGGCGGACGCCGACACGGTCATCGTGCCTGGGGTCGTGAATCCGCTGATGCCGATCTCGGACGAGGTGCTGGAGGCGCTGCGTGCGGCGGCAGCCCGAGGAGCGCGCATCGCGTCGATCTGTTCGGGCGCGTTCGTGCTGGCGGCGGCCGGCCTGCTGGATGGGTTGCGGGCGACCACGCATTGGCTCGCCGCGCCGCAGTTGGCGAGTCGCTATCCGCAGGTGACGGTGGACCCGAACGTGCTCTTCGTCGACAACGGGCGCGTGCTGACGTCCGCGGGTGCCGCCGCGGGGCTCGACCTCTGCCTGCACATGGTGCGCTGCGACTACGGGGCCGCGGTGGCTGCGGATGCGGCGAGGTTGGCGGTCATGCCGCTGGAGCGTGAAGGTGGGCAGGCCCAGTTCATCGTCAGTGAGCCTCCCGCGTCGACAAGGACTCTTCAACCTCTGCTGAGCTGGCTGATGCAGCATCTCGACGAACCGCTGACGCTCGAAGACATCGCGCGGCGCGTGTCGACGAGCACCCGCACCCTGAGCCGCCGGTTCTTCGAGCAGACCGGCACCACGCCGTTGCAGTGGGTGCTGGCGCAGCGCGTTCGACGTGCGCAGAAATTGCTCGAGACCACCGCTCTTTCGATCGAACAGGTTGCGACGAACGCAGGGTTCGGATCGGCTGCGTCCTTTCGCGATCGATTCGCTCGGCATGTGGGGGTGAGTCCGCAGACGTACCGGCGAACGTTCGGAGGCCCGGCGCGCGCCGAGAGCCGACGGGGCTCACAAGCGCTTCGCGGCTCCATGCAGGCGTGACGGGCCGGCCGGAGCATGTCGAACGAAGCGCATGGGCGATGGTCGCTTGATGGGGTCGCGGCCCCGGCGGCCGCGCTGTTCGGCGTGTCGCGAGCCTCGGCTGCGACGTCTAGAATGTTTTTCGCGACAGAAGCCGCCGGCGTCTCTCCGATGAGTCGGTCTCGCCGATCGGCATGCGGATTCCATCCTCGATGAATGGAGCAATCATGAAAGTCGTCGTCTTGGGCGCCAGCGGACGCGCTGGCTCGGCAATCGTCAAGGAATTGGCCGCGCGCGGCCATCAGGTCGTCGGGGTCGCCCGCAAGCCCGACAAGATCCCCGCCGGGCCCGAGATCGTTGCCGTGGCCGGCGACGCGTCCGATGCAGCGGCACTGTCCGGCCTGATCGGCGGGGCGGACGCGGTGATCAGTGCGCTCCACTTCGACGTGCCGGCCGACACGCTCCTGGCCGCGCTCAGGCAGGCCGGGGTCGGTCGGCTGCTGGTCACCGGCGGGGCGGCGAGTCTCGAAGTCGCGCCCGGCAAGCGGGTGATCGATTCCCCCGACTTTCCTGCCGATTGGAAAGCCGCGGCGATGACCGGGATCGTCTTCCTCGAGACCATCCGCAAGGAAGCGGACATCGACTGGACGTTCTTCTCGCCAGCGGCGCTGATCTTCGAAGGCCCCCGGCTCGGCCGCTACCGCATCGGCGGCGATCAGCTCGTCACCGATGCCGCCGGCGAGAGCAGCATCAGCTTCGCGGACTACGCGATCGCGATGGTGGACGAACTCGAACAGCATCGCTACAGCCGCTCGCGCTTCACCGCGGCGTATTGACGCCCGTCGGACCGCGGGCACGCTCATCGATCGAGCAGGAGCGGGATCACCGGCTGGCGGCTCGATCCTCCGTGCATCGAGCGGACGCGGCGCCGGAGCTGGTGCGCCGCAGACGCGGCTGCCGTGTCGGCCGGCGGCGAGCCTGCACCCCTGGCATCGCCCGGCAGTGCGTGCCATCGATGCGCGGTCGAGTCGATCGCCTGCGGGTTTCGGGCCGGCGGACGACCGTGGACGCGAGACGTCGGCGTGATCGGTCGATCGATCGCGCGCAGGTCGCGGCGAAGCGCCGCCCGGAGCTCAAGCGGGTCGGAAGCCGGGGAGCTCCCGCATGCGGGACAGCAGCGCCTCGATGAACGCCGTGACGCGAGCGGGTCGATAGAGCCCGGGCGGCATCGCGACGTTGATGGCGATGGGGCTGACGCTCCACCGCGGCAGCACGCGTTCGATCGTCCCTTCGGCCAGGTCGTTCGCGCACATCCAGGGCGCCGCCACCCCCACGCCGGCGCCGTTGAGAACCGCTCGGTAGCTCGAGAGCAGGCTGTCCGTCTTCAATGTCGCGTCGATCGGTACCGTCCTGGTGCGGCCACGCCGATCGATCAGGCGGAGCGAACCCTGCACGTAGGGCGCGAGCCCGATGAAACGGGCTTGGGACAGTCGGTCGAGCGTCATGGCTCCGAACGAAGCGAGGTAAGCGGGTGACGCGAGCACCACCCGCTCCATGAAGCCGAGATGTCGCGTCACCAGTTCGAGGTCCCGGACGTCTCCCACGTACACCCAGCACTCGGCACCCGAGCTCGTCAAGTCGACGGTTCGATCGGTGAGCGACATCTCGACGCGCAGCTGAGGATGCGCGGTGAGCAGGTCGGTGACGGCATCGGTGAGGAAGCCGGTCCCGTACCCGGCCGGACCGACGATGCGCAATGTGCCTTCTGGCGCCCGCTGGCTTCCCGCCAGCCGATCGGCGAGCTCCGACCACTTGTCGTTCAGGTCGCGTGCGTCGATCAGCAGCGAGCGGCCTTCGTCGGTCAACGAGAACTGGGACGTCGTTCGCAGCGCCAGCTTGCAGCCGAGCAGCGATTCGAGCTCGCTCAAGCGTCGGCTGATCGTCGGTTGGGTGGTGCCCAGCAGCCTGGCCGCCTTGCTGAGCGAACCGCACTCGCCGACGCGCACGAACGTCGCGAGGAGGTCCAGCCGATCCTGGCGGCGGGTCATTCGCATCGCGTATGAGCCTTGTTCTGTCGATACGGCTAGTTTATCTTCGCTCCGCGGTCTATCGTGCGTCGACCGATGGCTCGACGACCTTCAGCACACGACATGGCCACTGCTTCCGACCCATTCATCCGCACCGTCGGAGACACGCCGAAGGGTGGCTCCGTGCTCGGCTTCTACGCGACGAAGGGCACACCGCGGCCGCCCCGCATCGCACGTGGCGAAGGCATCTACCTCTGGGACGCCGCCGGACGGCGCTTCCTCGACGCGACGGCCGGCGCGGTGGTCGCGAACATCGGCCACGGCAATCCGCGCGTGCTCGAGGCGATGCGCGCGCAGGCGGCGCAGGTGAGCTTCGCCTACCCGCGCTTCTTCGAGAGCGAGCACAGCATCGCGCTGGCGGATCGGGTGTGCGAGCTGGCGGGCGATGGCTTCGACCGCGCCTTCTTCGTCTCGGGCGGTTCGGAGGCCAACGAATCGGCGCTCAAGCTCGCGCGGCAGTACGCAGTGGTCACAGGGCAGTCGCGCCGCGCCAAGGTCATCTCACGCAATCCGAGCTACCACGGCTCCACGCTCGGCGCGCTGGCCGTCACGGGCGACGCGCACACCCAAGCTATCTACGGCCCGATGGTGCGTGCGATGCCGAAGGTGTCGGCGCCGCTGTCGTATCGCGTGCCCGACGGCCACACGGCGGAGTCGTACGCCATGGCCTGCGCCGACGAGCTCGAGGCCACTATCGTGCGCGAGGAGTCCGACACGGTGCTCGCCTTCATCCTGGAGCCCATCGGCGGCCTGTCGACGGGCGCGGTGGTGTCGAGTGCGGCTTACTTCCAGCGCGTGCGCCAGATCTGCGATCGCCACGGCGTGCTGCTCATCTACGATGAGATCATGAGCGGCGCGGGTCGCACCGGCGCCTTCCTGGCGGCGCACCACTGGGCCGGCGCCCGGCCCGACCTCGTCACGCTGGCCAAGGGGCTGGCCGGCGGATACACCCCGCTCGGTGCCTTGCTCGCACCGAACCGCATCGTCGACGCGATCGCCGACAGCGGCGGCTTCGTGCACGGCCACACCTACTTCACCAACCCGCTGTCGTGCGCGGTGGCCAACGCGGTGGTGGAGGAGGTGGTCGCGCAGGACCTGGTGGCCCGTGCACGCGACATGGGCGAACTGCTGACGACTCGCCTGCTCGATGTCGCCAGGCGTTCGCCCATCGTCGGCGATGTGCGCGGCAAGGGTCTGTTCACCGCCATCGAGCTCGTGGCCGACAAGGCGACGAAGCGGCAGCTGCCGACCAGCTTCAATGCGCCGGCGCGGCTCACCGAGCACGGCCTGAAGCACGGCATCGCGCTCTACAACCGGCGTGCCAACCTCGGCGCCTTCGGCGACTTCCAGATGATCACGCCGCCGTTGACCATCACGCCGGCCGAGATCGACGAACTCGTCGACCTGCTGGAACGTTCGCTGCGCGACCTCGCCGACGAGACCGTGTCCGAGGGCCTGACCAGCGCGGTGCGATGAGGGCCGCGCCGACACCGCAGTCACTGCCGCCGCACCGCGGCCTGGCCGTTCCCGGCGTGCACGGCTATACCGACCGCAAGAGCGTGGCGGCCGGGGACGTCGTGCGCTTCCATCTCAGCAGCGATGTGCCCTACACGCTGTCGGTCTGCCAGCTCGGCCCCGACGTCGAGCGCCGCATCGCGGACACGGTGCTCCATGCATTCGAGCCGTCGCCGGCGCGCGTGCACCCGATCCACCCCGGCTCCTACGTCCATGTCGCGCATGGGCTCGATCGGCCGCTGCGCGCACTCACGCTGGAATGCTGGGTGAAAGTCTGGAGCATCGGCACGTGCCAGAGCGTGATCGGGCAATACGACCTGCCGAATGCCTGCGGTTACGGGCTCTTCGTCGACGAAGCAGGGCGGGCGGTGTTCTATCTCGGCGACGGCGGCGCGTTCCGCGCGCAAGGCCGGCTCGCGGGCGGCGCGCTGCGCCCCGAGCACTGGCACCACCTGGTCGCTACATGGGACGGCGCGGATACCGTGCTCTGGATCGACGGCGAGGCGGTCGCGCACGGTCGCTGGGCCGGCGCGTTGCAGGCGGGCCGCGCCCCGCTGCGCCTGGGCAGCAGCGGCATCGACGGCCTGGCGGATGCGTTCCTCGAGGGCGACATCCTCATGCCCGCGATCTACGCGCGTGCGTTGAGGCCCGACGAGGTCGGCGCACGTTTCGCCGACCGGGGCCTGCACATGCCGCGCGGGCGCACGGTGCTGGCCTGTTGGCCGCTGCGCGAGGAGCGTGGCGACTCGGTGGCGGACGCCAGCGGTCACGGCCGCACCGGCCGCATCGTCAACCACGGCACCTGGATGATCGTCGGTCCTGCCTTCGAGCCGCACCGCGTGGACGAGTTTTCCGACGAAGGCTACGACCCGTTCGCCGACGCCACGCGCGGCCACGGCCTGCGCCTGGCAAGCGACGATCTCTACGACTGCCGCTGGCCCGAGAGCCATGCGTTTCGCCTCCCCGCGAATGCCAGGTCCGGCGTGTACGTGGGCCGCGTGCAGTTCCAGTGCGACGGCCGACCCGCCGTGTACGACATCACCTTCATCGTGCGCCGCGCCGCCGACCGGGCGCCGGCGCCGGTGCTCGTGCTGTGCGCCACCAACAGCTGGCTGGCCTACGCGAGCACGCCGTTCGCGAAGAACGTGACGAGCGATCCGGTCTGGCCGCGGCGTTCGATCGGCCTCGAGAACAGTCACCCGGACGCACCGGCCTACAGCACCTACACCTACCACCGCGGTGGGCAGCCCACCTACCAGGTCGGCCTGCGCATGCCCTGGCCCAACGCGAGCCCCGCCGCGCTGTACGACCCGGCCGATGCGGGCTTCAGCCAGTGGACCCGGCTGGAACGGCGTCTGCACGTGTGGCTCGACCAGGCCGGCTACGACTACGACGTGGTGAGCGACCTGGATCTGCATCGCGACCCGTGTCTGCTCGCGGCCTACAAAACCGTGATCGTCAACGGCCACAGCGAATACTGGTCGCTGCCGGCCTTCGACGGGCTCAACGACTACCTGACGCGCGGCGGCACGGCCATCGTGCTGTCCGGCAACACCATGTACTTGCGCGTGAGCTACGACGAAGAGGGCAGGGTGATGGAGCAGCGCAAGGTGCGCGGGCCGGACGTCGACGAGAGCGGAAAGGCCGCCGATCTTCGCCCGCCCGCGGGCCCCCACGGCGAGCAATATCACGCGCAGGACTGGGCGCGCGGCGGTCAGTTCCGCCAGGCCGGCCGCTCCTGCGCCGACGTCATCGGGCTCGAGTCGGCCGGCTGGGCCTTCGCCGACGCGAGCGACTTCGGCGTGTACCACGCGACGCAACCCCGGCACGTCCTGTTCACGCAGCCGAACGCGCTGGGGCTGACCGACGGCTCGACCTTCGGCCATGCGCCGGGCGGCGGCCTGCCGCGCGCCATCGGCCACGAGTGGGACTTGAGCGTCGCGACGCTGTGCCGCATGACGCACGCGATACCGGCCGGCGCGCGCCTGCCCGAACCGCAGCGCGGCATCGAAGTCATCGCGCAGGGGTTTCGGTCCAAGCCGGGTCGGCTCGATGCCTATCTCGACTGGTTCTCGAACGCGACCGAGTCGCTCGACGGGCTCTCCGCCGAGATGATCTATTGGGAGCGCCCGCAGGGTGGTCGCGTGTTCAACGCCGGTGCCGTGGGCGCCAGCTGGGTGCTCGGCGTCGATCCCTGTTTCGAAGGAGTGCTGCGCAACGTGCTGCACCACTTCGGCGTCCGGCCGGCGAACGGCGCAGACCGTCCGGTTCACCCCTCCCTGGAGCCAGCAGCACCATGAGCATCCCCGCCACACGCGCCGACGCGCGGCCCGAACCTGCTGCACCTGCTGTCGGTGGCAGCGCGCAAAGCACGCTGCGCGTCATCACCGCCATCTCCATCGGCAATGCGCTCGAGTGGTTCGACATCGTGATCTACGGCTTCCTGGCCGTCACCATCTCCAAGCTGTTCTTCCCGAGCGAGAACGACACTGTGTCGCTGCTCATCACGCTCGGCACCTTCGGCGTGACCTTCGTGATGCGCCCGGTCGGTTCGGTGGTGCTCGGCGCCTATGCCGACGCGCGGGGACGAAAGACCGCGTTGACGCTGTCGATGGCGATCATGCTGTGCGGCACGCTGCTGATCGCGGTGGCGCCGACCTTTTCGCAGATCGGGCTGTGGGCGCCGGCGCTGGTCATCCTCGCGCGCTTGCTGCAAGGCTTCGCGGCCGGAGGCGAGTTCGGCAGCGCCACCGCGCTGCTGGCCGAACAGGACCCGCGCCGGCGCGGCTTCTTCGCGAGCTGGCAGTTCGCGAGCCAGGGAATCACCACTGTCCTCGCAGCGGGCTTCGGCATGGGGCTCAACACCTTGCTCACGCCCGAGCAGCTGCTCGCGTGGGGCTGGCGGATTCCGTTCCTGTTCGGGCTGCTCATCGGGCCGGCCGGTCTCTACATTCGCCGCCATCTCGACGAAGGCCTGGAGTTCAAGCGCGCCGCGCACGAAGACACGCCGGTGCGCACCACGCTGGTCGATCAGCGCGGGCGCACACTGACCGCGATGGGACTCATCATCCTGGCGACGATCCTGGCGTACACCGGCCTGTTCATGCCGACCTTCGCAGTGCGGCAGCTGGGCCTTCCGGCGACGACGGCGTTCGCGGGCACGTTCTGGCTCGGCGCGCTGCAGTTCGCGCTGGTGCCGCTGTTCGGCCGCCTGTCGGACCGTGTGGGGCGTGTCGTCATCATGCGCGCCGCCGCGATCGTCATGGGCGTGATGATCGTGCCCCTGTTCGACCTGCTGGTGAAGCATCCGTCGGTCCCTTCGCTGCTGCTGGCCCTGACCGCCATCGCCATCGTGGCCTCGGCGTACTGGGGACCCATCGCCGCGGCGATGTCGGAGCTGTTTCCGCCGGCAACGCGCGGCACCGGGCTGTCGGTGAGCTACAGCTTCGGCGTGGCGATCTTCGGCGGTTTCGCGCCGTTCATCAGCGCCTGGCTCATCGCGGCCACCGCCAGCAAGATCGCGCCGTCGTTCTACGTGGCCTTCGGCGTACTGGTCAGCCTGCTGGCGCTGCGGTGGGCCCGGCGCTACGGCGTGAGGTGAGCGCCCGGCGCCCGATCGCATCGGTAGCGGTCGTGCGGTCCGTGGCGGCTCGAGCGACCGGCAGCGATATCGGCCAGCGTCACGCGATCGACCAGCGCATCCAGCCGAAGAGCGGCCTCGGCTGGTGCTCTCAAAGCGGTATCTGCGTCGTCGACAGGACTTCCTTCAAGACCATGAACGACCTGATCTGCCGGACGCCGGGCAGATGCAGCAGCTGTTCGGCGTGGAGTCGATTGAAGCTGTCGTTGTCGCGGGTTCGCACCATCATGATGTAGTCGAACTCTCCGGAGACGGTATGGCACTCCATGCATCCCGACACCTTCGCTGCGGCCTGCTCGAAATGGGCGAACGACGCTGGCGTCGACCGATCCAGCATGACACCGATGATCACGAGCGTGCCTGCGTCGAGGGCCCGCGGGTGCAGCAGCGCGACGATGCCGGTGATCAAGCCCATCTGCTTGAGGCGCTCGACGCGCCGGAGGCACGCCGGGGCACTGAGATTCACCTTGATGGCAAGCGCCACGTTCGAGATCGAGGCATCGCGCTGCAGCGAACGCAGGATGGCCTTGTCCGTTCTGTCGATCGCCTGGATGAGCGAGCCTGCAGGCGCCGTGGGAGAACGAACTTTTGTTGCTTTCAATTGGTCGTTTCCGGAAATATGCTTCGGCACCAAGGCTATTCAAGGTGCTTGAGTTTCGCCGAATCGAAGGAATGCGCAACCCTCGAACGTCGAGCAATCTCTACGATCGTGGTCCTCCCAGCAACGATGGAGCGCAACAGGCGCATGCCTCGTTCGCCCGCATCGAGGGGGGGCATCCTTCTTCAATTCACCGAGCCATTGCCATGAACCTCGAACGCTTCCCGCGCCACGTGCTCACGTTCGGCCCGACGCCCATCCAGCATCTGAAACGCCTCAGCGCGCATCTCGGCGGCGAAGTCGACCTGTATGCCAAACGAGAGGACTGCAACAGCGGCCTCGCATTCGGAGGCAACAAGACCCGCAAGCTCGAGTACCTGATCCCCGAAGCGCTTGCCCAGGGCTGCGACACGCTGGTGTCGATCGGTGGGATCCAGTCGAATCAGACGCGGCAAGTCGCAGCAGTCGCCGCCCACCTCGGCATGAAGTGCGTGCTGGTGCAGGAGAACTGGGTCAACTACTCCGATGCCGTCTACGACCGCGTCGGAAACATCGAGCTGTCACGCATCATGGGGGCCGACGTGCGTCTCGACGCGGCCGGCTTCGACATCGGCATCCGACCCAGTTGGGAACAGGCCATGGACGACGTCCGCAAAGCCGGCGGCAAGCCGTTCCCCATCCCGGCAGGCTGCTCCGAGCATCCGTTGGGTGGTCTGGGCTTCGTCGGCTTCGCCGAAGAGGTGCGAGCGCAGGAAGCCGAGCTCGGCTTCCGGTTCGACTACATCGTCGTGTGCTCGGTCACCGGCAGCACGCAGGCCGGCATGGTGGTCGGTTTCGCCGCCGATGGCCGGGCGGATCGCGTGATCGGCATCGATGCCTCGGCGAAGCCGGCGCAGACCCACGCGCAGATCCTGCGCATCGCGCAAAACACCGCCAAGCTGGTCGACCTCGGCCGCGAGATCACCGCAGGCGATGTCGTGCTCGACACCCGCTACGGCGGCCCCGAATACGGTCTGCCCAATGCCGGCACGCTCGAGGCGATCCGCCTGTGCGCGCGCCAAGAAGCTATGCTGACCGATCCGGTGTATGAAGGTAAATCCATGCAAGGCATGATCGACAAGGTGCGCCTTGGAGAGTTCCCCGCGGGCTCGAAGGTGCTCTATGCGCATCTGGGCGGCGTGCCTGCGCTCAACGCGTACAGCTTCCTGTTCCGCAACGGCTGAGCGCGTCGCACGATGCAAGCACGTGATCACTTCGGTTCGGTCGTCTCGGGGGATGCCGACGACCCGGTGGAACTGCGCGAATGGTGCGATGCGCTCGACGGGCTGCTCGCGGCTTGGGGACCGCAGCGGGGCCGCGAGCGGGCAGTCGTAGTGCTCGACGCGCTGCTCGCCCACGCGCGCAAGCGAAAGCTCGAGTGGCGGCCCGAGCCGGTCACGCCCTATCTGAACACCGTCGAGATCGAGGAGCAGCCCGCCTACCCTGGCGACCTCGACATCGAACGGCGACTCTCGGCCATCCTGCGCTGGAACGCAGTGGTGATGGTGGTCCGAGCCAACGCTGCGAACGGCGAGCTCGGCGGGCATATCGCAAGCTACGCATCGGCGGCCGATCTCTTCGAGGTCGGCTTCCAGCACTTCTTCCGTGCGCGCAACGCGACGCATGGCGGCGACCTCGTGTACTTCCAGCCGCATTCGGCGCCGGGCGTCTATGCGCGCGCCTTTCTCGAAGGCCGCTTGAGCGAGGACTCGCTGCGCCACTATCGCCAGGAGCTGGTCGCACAGGACTCGGGTGTGCAGGGACTCACCTCGTATCCGCATCCCTACCTGATGCCGGACTTCTGGCAATTTCCGACCGGCTCGATGGGCATCGGCCCGATCAACGCGATCTACCAAGCGCGCTTCATGCGCTACCTCGGCCATCGCGATTTGCTCGAGACGTCGGGACGACGGGTCTGGGGCTTCTTCGGCGACGGCGAGATGGACGAGCCCGAATCGATCGCTGCGTTGACGCTCGCAGCGCGCGAACGGCTCGACAACTGCGTCTTCGTGATCAATTGCAATCTGCAGCGCCTGGACGGTCCGGTCCGCGGCAACGGTCGCATCGTCGACGAACTCGAGTCGCTCTTCGCCGGCGCCGGCTGGAACGTCGTGAAATGCCTCTGGGGCTCGGAGTGGGACGCCCTGCTCGCACGCGACCACGATCACGCCATCGCGCGTGCGTTCGCCGAGACTGTGGACGGCGAGTTCCAGACGCTGAGCGCCAACGACGGTGCCTTCAACCGTCGAAACTTCTTCAACAAGTCCCCTGCGTTGCAGGCACTCGTCGCCCATCTCGGCGACGAGGACATCGACCAGTTGCGACGCGGTGGTCACGACCCGGTGAAGATCCATGCCGCATTCGCTCGCGCCGCGGCTCACACCGGCCAGCCCACCGTCGTGCTCGCCAAGACGATGAAGGGCTATGGTATGGGCGCGCTGGCCCAGGGCCGGATGACCACGCACCAGCACAAGAAGCTGGGAACCGACGAATTGATGGAGTTCCGCGCGCGCTTCCAGTTGCAATTGAGCGATGAGCAGGTCGCGCGGGCCGAGTTTCTCAAGCCGCCCGCGAACAGTCCCGAGATGCGCTATCTGCTGTCGAGGCGCGAGGCGCTGGGCGGCAGCGTGCCGCAACGTCTGCGCAGTGCTCCGTCGGTGCCTGTGCCGACGCTGGAGTCCACGGCGACCTTCGCGCTGCAAGCCGATGGCAAGAGCATGAGCACGACGATGGCGTTCGTCCGGCAGCTCGGCGCCTTGCTCAAGGACCGCGTGCTGGGCCCGCGCATCGTGCCCATCGTCGCCGACGAAGCGCGCACCTTCGGCATGGCGAGCCTGTTCCGCCAGGTCGGCATCTACGCGCCCTTCGGCCAGCTCTACCAGCCGGAAGATTCGGCCTCGATGCTGTCGTACAAGGAAGAGCGCTCGGGGCAGATCCTCGAAGAGGGCATCACCGAAGCCGGCGCATTGTCGTCATGGACGGCCGCTGCGACCAGCTACTCGACGCACGGGCTCGCGATGCTGCCGTTCTACATCTACTACAGCATGTTCGGCTTCCAGCGGGTCGGGGACCTCATCTGGGCGGCAGCCGACCAGCGTGCTCGCGGCTTCTTGATCGGTGCGACTTCGGGCCGGACCACGCTCGGTGGCGAGGGCTTGCAGCACCAAGACGGCACGAGCCACCTGGCTGCGTCGACGATTCCCAACTGCCGTGCGTACGATCCGTCGTTCGCTGGCGAGCTCGCGGTGATCATCGATCACGGCGCGCGGCAAATGCTCGAGGCGCAAGTCGACGAGTTCTACCGTCACCAACGAGAACGTCGCCAACCCCAGCTTGCCGGCGTCGGAGCACGACGGCGTGTTGCGCGGGATGTACCGGCTGCGCGAAGGCGCGGCGCTGCCGCAGCGGGTCCAGCTGTTCGGCAGTGGCGCGATCATGGGTGAGGTGCTCAGGGCGGCTGTGCTGCTCGAACGCGAACACTGCACCGCCGCCGACGTCTGGAGTGTCACCAGCTACGTCGAACTCGCGCGTCAAGGCCTGGCGCAGGAGCGCCTCTGGCGCCACGGCGAGCGCTCGACTGTCGACAGCTGGTTCGAACGCATGTTGGCGCCGACCTCCGGCCCCATCGTTGCGGCGACGGACTATGTCCGGGCGCTGCCTGAAATGGTTCGGCAGTTCGTGCCGGCGGGCCGGCGGTACGTCACGCTCGGCACGGACGGTTTCGGCCGCAGCGACTCGCGGAGTGCCTTGCGCTCGCATTTCGAGGTGGACGCTCGCGCGATCGTTCAGGCGAGCCTCAAGGCGAGCGAAGAAGGCTGTCGCCGCGAGGATCTGGCGGAGCGACGGCATCGGGACGGGCTCGTTGCGCCCGCATCCCATTAGATAGGCGACTGCCGTCTGGGCATCAGCGTCTGTGACGGCGCGACAGTCTGCGCGGGCAAGCGTCGGGCGCACAGAGCGCGCAACGTGGAAGGTATCGGTCTGGCAATCAGCACCCAGTCGACGTTCTTGCCGACGTCGCGCAGGCCATCAATGCAAGACAAGCAGCGCGGTCACCTTGCGGCGCAGGAACGGCGGTGCGTCGCGGTGGGTGCGCGGGAAGATCACGCATGCTTTGCCCCGTCTTGGTCTCATGCACTCACTTCCGCACTCGCGATCGACCCCGACCCGGATGAATCGTGAGCTGTTCAGGTGTGGCGATCGAAGACGGGGATCCGAGCGCGGGCGAAGACGGAGAGCCGCGGAGAGCCGCGGAGAGCAAGACGTGCGAAAGGCGTTCGGGCGATGGCAACGCCCGGTCGCGATGAGACGACGCAGGCTCGAGAGCGGCACTTCAACGGCCGCCAAGCGCTTCGCAGCCCCGATTGCCGGCCCACGTTGCATCGTACCGCTCGAGTGAACGACGCGAACCGGCACTTCGCCTCGGCGGCGGCCGT
>CAXUDL010000030.1:0-61303 GCA_964249855.1 uncultured Rhizobacter sp.
GACCTGCGCGGTCGTCAGCGCGGCGATCTGCGCGGTCGTCATCGCCTGCACGTCGACGGTCTCGAGCGCGGCGATCTGGCTCGTCTTCAGCGCGGCGACTTGCGCCGTCGTCAGGTTCTGGACCTGGTCGGAGGTGAGCGCGGCGACCTCGCCGGTCGTCAGCGCCTGGATCTGCGCGGTCGAGAGCGCGGCGGTCTGCGCGGTCGTCATCGCGGCCACGTCGGCCGTCGTCAGCGCGGCGATCTGCGCCGTCCGGAGCGCGGCGACCTGCGCCGTCGTCAGGTTGGCGACGTCGTCGGTCGTGAGCGCGGCGACCTGCGCGGTGCGCAGCGCCTGCACCTGCGTGGTCGTCAGCGCCGTCGCCTGGTCGGTCGTGAGCGCGGCGATGTCGGCGGTCTCGAGCGCGGCGACCTGCGCGGTCGTCAACGCCTGGACTTGCGCCGTGGTGAGGTTGAAGACGTCGTCGGTGTTCAGCGCCACGACCTGCGCGGTCGTCAGCGCCTGGATCTGGGCGGTCGAGAGCGTCTGCACCTGCGCCGTCGTCATCGCGGCGACGTCGGCGGTGTTGAGCGCCTGGACCTGCGCGGTCGACAGCGCGGCGACCTGCGCGGTCGTCAGGTTGGCGATGTCGGCGGTCTCGAGCGCGGCGACCTGGCCGGTCTTCAACGCGGCGATCTGCGCGGTCGAGAGCGCGGCGACGTCGGCGGTGTCGAGCGCCCGGATCTGCGCCGTCGACAGCGTCTGGACCGAAGCGGTCGTCAGCGCGGCGACCTGGTCGGTCGAGAGCGCGGCGATGTCGGCGGTGTTGAGTGCGGCGACCTGCGCCGTCTTCAGCGCCTGGATCTGCGCCGTCGTGAGGTTGGCGACGTCGTCGGTCGTCAGCGCGGCGACCTGCGCGGTCGTGAGCGCCTGAATCTGCGCGGTCGAGAGCGCGGCGACGTCGGCGGTGTTCAGCACCGCGACCTGCGCGGTCTTCAGCGCCGCCACCTGCGCGGTGGTCAGCGCCGCGACCTGCGCGGTCGTGAGCGCGGCGACGTCGGCGGTGTTGAGCGCCTGGATCTGCGCAGTCGAGAGCGCCGCGATCTGCGCGGTTGTCAGGTTGGCGACGTCGTCGGTGTTGAGCGCGGCGACCTGCGCCGTCGTCAGCGCGAGCGTCTGCGCCGTGCCGAGCGCGGCGACTTCGGCGGTCGTCATCGCGGCGACGTTGGCGGTGCCGAGCGCGGCGACCTGCGCGGTCGTCAACGCCGCGACCTGCGCCGTCGACATCGCCGCGACGTCGGCGGTCGTGAGCGCCGCGACCTGGCCGGTCTTCAGCGCCGCGACCTGTGCGGTCGAGAGGTTGGCGACGTCGTCGCTCGTCAGCGCCACGACCTGTGCGGTCGACAGCGACTGGACCTGCGCGGTCGTCAGCGCGGCGACCTGGTCGGTGCCGAGGATGGCGATCTGCGCGGTGGTGAAGGCGCCGACCTGCGCGGTCGTCAGCGCGGCGATCTGCGCCGTCGTCATCGCGGCGACGTCGGTCGTCTCGAGCGCGGCGATCTGCGTGGTCTTCAGCGCCTGCGCCTGCGCGGTCGAGAGCGCGGCGACCCCGTCGCTCGTCAGCGCGGCGACGCCGGCGGTCGAGATCGCCTGCACCTGCGCGGTCGTCAGCGCCTGGAGCTGCGTCGTCGACAACGTGGCCGCATCGGCGGTGTTGAGCGCGGCGATCTGGGCAGTCCGGAGCGTCGCCACCTGCGCCGTCGTCAGCGCCTGAACGGTGTCGGTCGTGAGCGCGGCGACCTGCGCGGTCGTCAGCGCCTGGGTCTGCGCGGTCGAGAGCGACTGCGTCTGCGCGCTCGAGAGCACGGCGACGTTGGCGGTCGACAGCGCCGCGATCTGTGCCGTCGAGAGCGCCGGCGCCTGCGTGGTCGTCAGCGCCGCGAAGCCGTCGGTGGTCAGCGCGGCGATCTGGCGCGTCGTGACCGCCGCGACCTGCGAGGTCGTGAGCGAGGCGACGCTGTCGGTCGTCAGCGCCTGCACCTGCGCGGTCGTCAGCACGGGAACCTGGTTCGTCGTCAGCGCCGCGGTCTGCGCGGTGGTGAGCACGGCGATGTCAGCCGTGTTCAGCGCCGCGACCTGCGAGGTCTTCAGCGCAGCGACCTGCGCGGTGGTGAGCGCGACCATCTGCGCGGTGCTCAGCAGCGAGATCTGCGCGGTGCCGAGAGCCTGCACGGCCGAGGTCGAGAGCGCCTGCAGGTCCTCGGTCTCGAGCGCCTGGATCGCGTTGGTGTCGAGCGCGGCGACCTGCGCGGTCGTCAGCACGGCGGCCTGCGCGGTCGTCAGCGCGGCGATGTCGGCGGTGTTGAGCGCCGCGATCGCACGCGTCGAGAGGTAGCCGATCTGCGTCGTCGTCAGCGCCTGAATCTGTGCGGTGGTGAGCGTCGCGATGCTGGCCGTCGACAGCGCCTGGAGCTGCGTCGAGGTCAACGCTGCGATGAGGCTGGTGTTCAGTCCGCTGAGGTCGGTCATTTCGATCTTTCTGGTGAACGGGTCGCTGACCCGAAGCGCTGTCTGGACGCGACCGGCGCAGGAACGACCGGTCAGGCTGCAACGACGGCGGTCGATCACTCGACCGCCTACCGGAGTCTTTTCGGTGCAGGCCGAACGAACTTGAGATGGCGCAAAGGCGCCGGAATTGGCGTTCCCGGCACCGTTCGCCGTGGTCGCTGCACCGCCTGCCCGAGCGGGCGTGACCGACGTCACGCCGCTCGCCGCGGCACGCTCGAACTCGTCGGATGCTCCGGTCGCCCATGCCGCCGTCCCGCGCCGCTCGGCGACTCGTGCTCGCGCTGTTCCGCGTGCTGGATCCGCTCGCCGCGTTCGCAGCCCGGCGAGCGTGCCGGTCGGTCGCGACCCGCGCGGCGCGCTATCAGTGGCGACGCTCTGGAGCCACGTCGAGCCGAAGACCGGGTGCGCGAAGCGCGCGGCGTCGCTCAGACGAACGCCGGCGATGCCGGGGGCCTGCTCGCGGCGTCCAGATGACTCACCGCGACGCCCGTGCGCAGCTCGAGCGGCATGCGAAGCGGGCGCCCGGTGCCGATGCCGACCGTCGCTTCGTCATGGCGCGGCGCGAACCCGCATCGGCGAGGACCCGCCACGCCGGGCGGGCCGGCAGCCGGCGCCGCCGCGCGGTCGGCCGCTTCAGGCGCGGTCCGACCGCCGCGGCGCCCAGCCTTCGGCGCGGCGCTCGGCTTCCTCGACCTGCTCGGGCGCGAGCTGTGCCGCCGAGCGCTTGCGGTTCGCCTTCGCCGGCGCGTCGCCCGCGCGGGCCGCGACGACGAACCATTTGTGCGCTTCGATCGCGTCGGCGGCGACGCCCTCGCCAGCGGCATACATGATCCCGATGCGCGACTGCGCAGTCGCGAGGCCGCGCTCGGCGGCCTGCAGGAAGCAGCCGAACGCGCGCTTCGGATCGGCGTCGCAGCCCTCGCCCTTCAGGTGCAGGAGGCCGAGGTTGTGGAGCGACTCGGCATCGCCCGCGTCGGCCGCGGCCGACCACACGGCGAGCGCCTGCGCCGGCTGGCCCATGCGGGCGTGGAGCACGCCGAGCGTCGCCAGGGCGGCGACGAAGCCCTGGTCGGCGGCACGCCGGCACCAGAGGAAGGCGCGCTTCAGGTCCTGCTCGACGTCGGCCGCGCCGCTGATGTGGAGGCCACCGAGATTCCATTGCGCACGCGCGTCGCCCTGCTCGGCGGCGCGCTGCAGCCACTCGAAGGCGAGGCGGTTGTCCTGCGGCACGCCGCGGCCGGCGAGATGGCAGGCGCCGAGCGCGCCCTGCGCCTCGGCGTGGCCCTGCTTGGCGGCACGGCGGTACCACTCGGCAGCGGTGGCGGCGTTCGCGCGGACGCCGGTGCCGCGGTCCCAGAGCGCGCCGACCGCGAACTGCGCATCGGCGACGCCCTGCTCGGCGGCACGGCGGAAGCACTCGTGGGCGACGTGCGCCTGGCCGTCCGCGAGCAGATGGCCGAGCGTGAGCAGCGCGAGCGCGTCGCCGTTCTCGGCGGCGCGGGCATACCAGGCCAGACCTTGCAGCGCCTGCTGCGGATCGTCGGGCCGCGCGGCGTAGAGCCGGCCGAGCGCGGCCTGCGCGCCGGCCTCGCCCTGCGCCGCGGCCTTGTGATACCAGGCCAGCGCGCCGAGCGTGTCCGCCGGTTCGAGCAGCCGCGCGAACGCGACCTGCGCGGCCGCATGGCCCTGGCGCGCGGCGACGCCGTACCAGGTCTGCGCGCGGCCGACGTCGCACGGCGCACCGATGCCGTGCTCGAACATCAGGCCGAGGTGG
Organism: uncultured Rhizobacter sp.; assembly: GCA_964249855.1. Taxonomy (GTDB): domain Bacteria; phylum Pseudomonadota; class Gammaproteobacteria; order Burkholderiales; family Burkholderiaceae_C; genus LMDS01. Next base: position 4,322 of record CAXUDL010000030.1, read on the forward strand.
AAGCGGCTGTCGGCGTCGAGCGGGTCGGCGGCGGCGAGCCAGCGAAGCGGGTCGCGGCGGCGGTCGGTAGACGGCCCGGCGCCGATGTCGGTGCGGCGGCCGTGGCCGCTCGCGTCGAGGCAGCCGAGCGCGAAGATCGCCGGCGGATGGTCCTGCGCCGCGGCCTTGCGGTAGTAGCGCAGCGCGAGGTCGAGGTCCTGCGGCACGTCGACGCCGTCGGCATGCAGCGCCGCGAGCTCGTGCTGCGCCGCCGCGCCGCCCTGCTCGGCCGCGCGCTGCACCCAGCGCAGCGCCGCGGCCGGGTCGCGGGCGACGCCGTCGCCCTTTCGCAGCGCCTGGCCGACCGCGAGCTGCGCCTCGGCGAGGCCGAGCTCGGCGGCGCGCAGCCAGTGCGCGCAGGCGACCTGCGGCTGCGCTGCGGCGAGCAGTCGGCCGAGCCGGTAGATCGCCTTGGCGTGACCCTGCTCGGCGGCCCGGCCGAACCAGGTCCACGCCGCCGCGTCGTCGCGCGGCATCGACGCGCCCGAGGCGAGCTGCGTCGCGAGGAAGTACTGCGCCGACGCGACGCCGCTCGCCGCGGCCTTGCCGACCCAGGCGATCGCCTCGTCCATGTTCGGCCGTGTGCCGACGCCGTTCGCGTACATCAGCGCCAGCTCGTACTGCTTCTCGCCGACGCCGAGGCGCGCCGACGCGAGCGTCTCGCGGAACTTGCGCTTGCCGCCGACGCCCTCCTTGACGGGCAGCGTCGCGCTCACCGGACGCCTTCGCGCTGCGCGCTCCGGAAGCCGCTCGTCGGACGGCCGCGCACGCTCATGGCTCGCGGATCGCCTCGTTGAGGCCCTTGGTCAGCGGCCACGCGAGGTACGACAGGACGGTGCGCTCGCCGACGGAGATCTCGGCGCTCAAGGTCATGCCGGGCAGGAGCGCGGCGCCGTTCTTCATGTTGCGGAGCTGCGTCTCCTTCAGCGCGACCTTGCTCGTGTAGTAGGAGTCGCCCTCGACCTTCGCGTTCGGGTCGCGGCGGAACGAATCGCGGCTCAGCGTCCGGACCGATGCGGCGAGCAGGCCGTGCTTCTGGAACGGGAACGCGTCGATCTTGACCTGCACCTCGCGGCCGACCTGGATGCTGCCGACGTCGGTCGAGTCGATCTGCACCTCGGCCTCGAGCGGCGCGTCGAGCGGCACGAGCGTGAAGAAGGTCTCCGCCTCGCGCACGATCGAGCCCGGCGAGAGCTTCGCGATCTCGAGCACGACGCCGTCGATCGGCGCGACGAGCGTGAGCAAGGCCTGGCGGCGGTCGGCCTTGAGCAGCTGCTCGCGCATCGAGTCGCGCGAGCGGGTGAGCTGCAGCAGCTCCTCCATCGTCTTCTGCCGCCAGCCCTTCTCGAACGCGAGCTGCTCGGCCTCGAAGGCGGCGAGCTCGCGACGCAGCTCCTTCTCGCGGCTCGCGGCCTGGCCGAGCTCGCGCTCGACCTCCTTGGTGCGCTGCTGCGCCTCAAGGAGCTGCAGCGGCGCGCCGTACTTCTGCGCGACGAGCTTCTCCTGCATCGCCTCCATCTGCCGGAGCGACGCCAGGCGCGACGCGGTGTCGCGCTGCTCGTCGCGGTTCGTCGACATCGCGGCGCGCAACCGCGCCGCGGTCTGCGAGAGCCTGGTCTCCTGGGCGCGGTAGTTGGCGCGGCGTTCGGACAGCAGATCGGCCTGCAGCTGGCCGTCGCCCTGCACCGTCGTCCGCGGCAGCGCGAAGTCGCCGGCGAGTTCGCGCTCGAGGCCCTTGGTCTGCGTCTCGAGGCTCGCGAGCATCGCCTTGAGCTGCGACTGGTCGGCCTGCGCGAAGGTGGGGTCGAGCGTCGCGAGCACGTCGCCCTTGCGGACGATCTCGCCGGGGCGGACGTTGACCTTCGAGATCACCGCGGTCTCCATCGGCTGGACGACCACGTTCGGCAGCGGCGTGACGAGCCGGCCCTTGGCGGTCACGACCTGGTCGACCGTCGCGAGGCCGGCCCACGCGAAGAAGACGACGATGCCGCCGAGCAGCACGTGCATCGTGAGCTGCGCGTGGCGCGGCAACGGGCTGCGCTCGATCTCGTCGGCGTCGGGCAGGTAGTCGACGACCGGCTGCGCCGCGACGCGGCGTTCCTTCTTGACCGGGACGCCGCGGCCGGGACGGCGCGTCGGGAGTGCGGGCAGGTTCATCAGAGGTGGCTCGTCTGCTGGTGCCAGAGCTGCTGGTACGTCTCGCAGCGCGTCAGCAGCTCCTCGTGGCGGCCGCTGTCGACGAGCTGGCCGTGCTGCATGACGAGGATCGCGTCGGCGTTGACGAGCGTCGAGAGCCGGTGCGAGACCATGACGACGGTCCGGCCGACGGCGATGCGCGACAGGTTGGCGATGAAGATCGCCTCGCTCTCGGGATCGAGCGCGCTCGCGGCTTCGTCGAGGATCAGGATGCGCGGCTTGGTGAGCAAGGTGCGCGCGATCGAGAGCCGCTGCTTCTGGCCGCCCGAGAGGTTGGTCGCGTTCTCCTCGAGCATCGTGCTGTAGCCCTGCGGCAACCGCTCGATGAACTCCGACGCGCCGGCGGCGTCGGCGGCGGCGACGATCTCCTCGAAGGTCGCTTCCGGCCGCGCCATCGAGATGTTGTCGCGCACCGTGCCGCGGAAGAGGAAGTTCTCCTGCAGCACGACGCCGAGCTGGCGGCGCAGGTGCGCGAGCTCGATCTCGCGGGCGTCGATGCCGTCGAAGCGCATCACGCCCGACTCGATCGGGTAGAGGCCCTGGATCAGCTTGGTGAGCGTGGTCTTGCCCGAGCCGCTGCGGCCGACGACGCCGACGACCGTGCCGGCGGCGATCTTCAGGCTCGCGCCGTTGAGCGCGAGGCTCGCCGAGCCGGGATAGCGGAACTTCACGTCCTCGAAGCTGATCGCGCCGGCGAGCGTCGGCCGCAGGCTGCCGTGGCCGTCCTTGCTCTCCGACGGCCGGTTCATCACCTCGCCGAGCATCTTCACCGAGAGCGCCGTCTCCTGGTATTCGTTGACCAGGCCGACGATCGCGATCAGCGGCTGCACCACCTTCTGCGCGAGCATCTGGAAGCCGATCAGCGCGCCGACGGTGAGCGTGTTGTCGAACACGTCTTGCGCGCCGACGACGATGACGACGACCGGCAGCAGCTTGCCGAGGAAGTCGGTGACCGCATGGCCGGCGATGCCGATCTTGCCGGTGCGGTAGTGCATGTTGATCGACTGCGCCGAGCGCTGGTCCCAGAGCCGGCGCTGCGCCGGCTCGATCGCGAGCGCCTTGATCGTGCGCATGCCGTGGATGGTCTCGACCATCATCGACTGGCGCTGGCCCTCGGCGGCGTAGAGGTCGGCAAGGCGGCGGTTGAAGCTCGGCACCATCGCCGCGACGACGATGCAGATCAGGCCGGTGAACGCGAGCGTGATCATCGCGAGCTTCACCGAGTAGGAGAACAGGATCGGGATGAAGATGAGGAGCGACGTGACGTCGAGCGCCGAGGTGAACATGCGCCCGGTCAGGAAGGCGCGGATCTTCTCGACCTGCTGCATGTGCCGCGTGATGACGCCGGCGGTCGTCGACTCGAAGTAGTCGATCGGCAGCGCGATCAGGTGGGCGAAGGTGCGGCGCGTGAGCCGCATGTCGATCTTGTTGCTCGCCGCGAGCGTGACGATCTGCCGCAGGCTGCCGAGCATCGCGTCGACCACCAGCGCGAGGACGATGCCGACGCCGAGCGCCCAGAGCGTCGAGACGCTGCGGTGGACGAGCACCTTGTCGATAACGAGCTGGAAGAAGATCGGCGAGGCGAGCGCGAGGAAGTGCATCGCGATCGCGGCGAGCGCGATGTCGCGCAGCGCGCCGCGCTGCTTCATGATCTCCGGGACGAACCAGCGCAGCCCGAAGCTCTGCGTCGGCGCGACGAATTCGTTGAGCCGCTTGACCAGCAGCACCTCGCCCGACCAGAGCTTGCAGAACGCCTCGCGGCCGAGCTTCAGCACCTCGTCCGGCCGGTCGGCGAGCGGGTTCAGCACCGCGACCTGGCCGAGCGCGTCCCGGGTCGCGCCGATCACGATCACGCTCGCGCCGTTGAGCAGCCGGGCGACGAGCGGGAACACGCCGTCCTGCGCGAGCAGCGCGTCCCACGCGAGCTTCTCGAACTTCGCCTTCAGGCCGATGTCGCCGGCGATCTTCAGCACCGTCGCGTCGCCGGGTTCTTCGGCCGGCAGCGCGTAGTCCTCGATCAGCCGGTCCGGATAGACCGGCAGGCGATGGTGCTGGGCGACGGCGGCCAGGCACTGGATCGTGGAGTGGGGGAACGTGGCGGCGGTCATGGAGGGCGTGCGTGACGGGACTCGTCGGTCTGCCGGGATTGAATCAGCGGCCCCCGCGGCGCGGTCGGGTGAAGTGACTGGCGTTCGGATGGCAACTCGCGGCGGCAGCAGCGGCGGGTGTACGGGCCGCACGTGGACGTGCGACGCCGGCCGGATCGCTGCAGTCGCCGGCTCCCGCGGGGCGCGGCCGGATCGCCGGATCGCCGGTCACCGGTCACCGGTCCGCGTCGCGCCCCGGGCAGGGTCGAGCGAAGTCAGCGGGTCGCGGGCGGTCCGGCGAGCCGTCTCGGGCTGTCGACGCTCAGTCGGCGTCCCGCAACCCGCGGTGCACCGCCGCGATCACGGCGTCGGTCGCAGCATCGGTCTGCGTCGGGCCGATCGGCAGGCTGAGCACGCTCGCGTGGAGCGCCTCCGAAATCGGCAGGCTGCCGCGCGGCAGGCCGAGATCGGCGTAGGCCGGCTGCAGGTGCGGCGCGACCGGGTAGTGGATGACGGTGCCGATGCCGTCGGCCGCCAACCGCTCTGCGAGACGGTCGCGCTGCGGGTGCCGGACGACGAACACGTGCCACACCGGATCGGTGCCGGCCAGCACGCCCGGCAGCTGAAGACCGCTGCCTTCGAGGCCGTGCAGGTAGCGCCCCGCGATCTCGGCGCGGCGCGCGTTGCCGGCGTCGAGCGTCTGGAGCTTCACGCGCAGCAGCGCGGCCTGCAGTTCGTCGAGCCGAGAATTGCTGCCGCGGACCTCGTTGTGGTACTTCTTCCGCGAGCCGTAGTTGCGCAGCATCCGCAGCCGCTCGGCGACCACGGGATCGTCCGTCGTGACCGCGCCCGCGTCGCCCAGGGCGCCGAGGTTCTTGCCCGGATAGAAGCTCCAGGCGACGGCGTCGCCGTGCGCGCCGAGGCGCCGGCCGCGGTAGCGCGCGCCCTGCGCCTGCGCGCCGTCCTCGATCACTTTCAGGCCGTGGCGGCGGGCGAGCGCGAGCATCGGCGCGAGGTCGGCCGGCTGGCCGTAGAGATGCACCGGCATCAGCGCCTTGGTGCGCGGCGTGAGCGCGGCGTTGATGCGGTCGGGATCGAGGTTGAAGGTCGCCGGATCGGGTTCGACCGGCACCGGCACGGCGCCGACGCGGCTCACCGCGAGCCATGTCGCGATGTAGGTGTTGCTCGGCACGATCACCTCGTCGCCGGGCCCGATGTCCAGGGCCTCGAGCGCGAACACCAGCGCGTCGAGACCGTTGCCGACGCCGACGCAGTGTGCCGCGCCGCAATGCGCCGCGTAGTCGGCCTCGAAGGCGGCGACCTCGCGGCCGAGGATGTACCAGCCGCTGTCGAGCACCCGCTCGAACGCGCTCACGAGGTCGGCGCGCTGCGCTGCGTTGATCGCCTTGAGGTCGAGGAAGGGAATCATGGCGTGGGCTCAGGCGGTGCTGCCGCCGTCGACGGTGAGGGTGCTGCCGGTGACGCGCGCGGCGGCTGGCGACATCAGGTAGGCGACCGCGGCGGCCGCGTCGTCGACCGTCGCGAGCTGGCCGAGCGGACTGCGGCGACGGATGGTCTCGAGCTTCGCGGCCTCGAGCCCCTGCGTCATCCCGGTCTGCATGTAGCCGGGTGCGAGCGTGTTGACGGTGATGCCGGCCTTGCCGAGCTCGCGCGACAGCGACCGCGTGAAGCCGGCGAGCGCGGCCTTGCTCGCCGCATAGACCGAGAGGCCCGAAAAGCCGGTGCTCGCGATGATCGAACTGACGTTGACGATGCGGCCGCGGCGCTGCAGCAGCATCGACCGCGCGCAGTACTTGGCGAGCAGGATCGGCGCCTCGACGTTGACCTTCAGCAGCTCGGCGATCTGACTGTCGTGCATCGTCGCGAGCACGCCGTCGTGCCCGAGCGCGGCGTTGTTGACGAGGCCGAAGAGCGGCCCGTGCGCGGCGACGATGTCGCGCACGGCACCGTGGATCAGCGCGGTGTCGTGCAGGTCGAGCCGCAGGAAGGAGAAGTCGGCGTCGGCGGCGAGCGCATCGGTCTCGGCGGTGGGCGACCGCCCGGTGCCGACGACGCGGAAGCCGTCGGCGAGCAGGCGGACGGCGATCGCACGGCCCAGGCCGCGGGTGGCGCCGGTCACGAGCACCAGCGGGCGGTCCGACGGGGGCGTGGCGTGGGTCATGCGGATGTCGGCGGCGTGCGCTGCTGCTTGCCGGCCGCGGTCGCGATGGGCGCGGCGCCGAACCGGAGGAGTGCGGGGACCGCATGGCGCGGCAGGCGTGCGCGGCAATGGGCGAGCAGTTCGTCGCGCAGCGCCGGCGCAGGCGCGTGCGTCGGCGCGAGCACGACCTCGGCTTCGACGAGCGCCCCGGTGATCGGGCTCTTGCGGCCGCGCACGGTCGCTGAAAAGACCGCCGGATGCGCCGTCAGCACCCGCTCGACGCTTTCGGGGAAGACCTTGTCGCCGCCGACGTTGATCGCGCCGCTGCGGCGGCCGAGGAAGCGCACGCGGCGGCCGTCGTTCGCCACCCAGTCGCCGCTCGCGACCCAGCCGTCGGCGTCGGCGAGCGCCGCGCCGCCGACATACCCGGCCGCAGCGCGCGAGGAGCGGAGCTGCAGTTCACCGACAGCGCCGTCGCCGACGATGCGCAGCGCGAGGCCGGCCGGCGCCTTCTGCAGCCACGCGGCGGGAAAGCCGTCCTCGCCGTCGGCGACCGAGAAGCCGACGCCGGCCTCGGTCGACGCGTAGACGTGGCGGACGCGCGCTGCCGGCCAGGCGGCACGCAGCGCGTCGAGGATCTTCTGGTCGGCCATCTCGCCGCCGAGCGTCACGGTGCGCAGGTCGAGCCGCGCGGCGGCGCCGGCCATCAGCAGCTGCCGCCACATCGTCGGCGTCGCCGACAGTGCGTTGACGCCGTGCGCGGCGAGGCACGCCATGCGCTCCGCGAACGACGGCGCGGGATCGGGCACGACGAGCGTCGAACCGCCGAAAAGCGCCTGCAGGACGACCTGCAGGCCGGCAAAGCGGGTCGGGTCGTAGAGCAGGCCCCAGACCAGCGATGCGCCATGCGCCGGATCGCGCCGCGTGGTGCCGACGAGCGCGGCGAGCGTGTGCGGGACGATCTTCGGCGTGCCGGTCGTGCCCGAGGTGGTCAGCAGCCAGCGGGTGGCGTGCGGCGCGGCGGCCACCGCCGTCGCCGGCGGCCGCCGTGGCAGCGCGAGCGCACCGTCGCCGAGCTGCCACTGGCTCGCCGCACGTTCGGCGAAATCGGCGGCCTGCTCCGGGGCGAGCGACGGCGGCAGCAGCAGCAGCTCGGCGGCGGCGCCGTCGAGCGCGAAGAGCGTTTCGATCAGCGCGACCGGATCGCTGCAGCAGACGGCGACCCGGCCACCCGTGGCCGCGGCGTCGCGCGGCAACGCGCGCAGCGACGCCGCCGTCACCCGGCGACCGGCGCCGATCAGCACCGGCGCGTCGGGCGCGCGTCCGTCGATCGCGTCGGCGAGGATCACGGCGTCGCGGTCGCCGTCGCGGCGTGGCGCTCGTAGAGGTCGATGAACTCGCCGAGCGTCTGCGGATAGATCGGGTCGGCGAGCGCGACGAACGGGTCGAAGCCGAAGCGCTCCTCGAGGTCGGCGACGAGGATCGCGAAGCCGAGCGAATCGAGCCCGCTTTCGAAGACCTCGGTCTCGCGCGTCAGCGCGGCCGGTGCGCTGCCGCCGTTCTCGCCCGCGATGCGGCGGACCTGCGCGAGGATGGTGTCGACGATGGAGTCGGTCATGGGGTGTTCCGCTGGATGGGATCGAGAGTGGGATGGGCCTCGCGCCAGGCGGCGTAGCCGATGCCCTGCCAAGGCAGGCCGCGGTCGAACACCGCCTGCCAGGGGTAGGCCTTGCGCGCGGGGTTGCGCTTGTCGCGCACGATCGACGCCTTGCAGAGCGGCTTCGCCGGCGCGCCGCCGGCGAGCATCCCGGCGGCGATGTCGTCGCGCACCGTCGAGCCCGCGGCGATCACCGACTCGCGGCCCAGCGTCACGCCGGGCAGCAGCACGCTGTGCGCGCCGACGACCGCGAAGTCGTCGAGCACCGGGCCGATGCAATGGTCCGACGGCGGGTGGGGATCGTTGGTGAGGACGACGAACGGGAAGATCCAGACGAAGCTGCCGATGCGGCTCGCCTTGCCGACCTGGACGTTGCCGTGCAGGCGGACGAAGTCGCCGAGGCGGCAGTCGCCCTGCAGGTCGCAGAGCGTGCCGACCCGCAGGTTCTCGCCGGCGACGGTGCGCTCGCGGATCGTCACCCGGTGGCCGAGCTCGAGCCGGTCGCCCAAGCGGCAATCGGTGTAGACGATGGCGCCCGACCGGAGAACCGCGCCGGCGCCGATCTCGAGCCGGCCCGGCGTCTCGCCCGGCGCCGCACCGCCGACCGGCAGGCCGAGCTCGCAGTGCGCGCCGACGAAGCTGCCCGCGCCGAGCCGCACGCCCGGATGGACGATGCTGTAGGGCCCGATCGTGACGCCGGCGCCGAGTTCGGCGTCGGGCGCGACGATCGCGGTCGGGTGGATCGCCGTCACGCCGGCAGCGCGCCGGCCGCGCCGACGGCCTGCTGGAAGTCGGCGTAGTCGCGGATGTAGTCGCCGGCGTCGTAGTGGTGCGACGCGAAGACGAGCAGCATCGCGTCGGCGGTGTACTTGTACTGGATGCCCCAGACCATCGGCGGCAAGTAGAGGCCGCGGTCGGGCGAGTCGAGCACGACTTCGATCCGGTTGGCGCCGTCGTCGGCGACGACCGCGCAGCTGCCGCGCAGGCAGATCAGGAATTGGTGGCAGAGCCGGTGCGCATGCTCGCCGCGCACCTCGCGGCTCGGCACGCCGAAGACGAGGAAGTAGCGCTGCGGCGTGAACGGAATCTGGCGCTCGAATTCGCCGACGCTCAGGTTGCCGCGCAGGTCGGGAATGATTGGGAAGTGGTGCACCGTCACGCCCTCGACCGGCGTCGTCTCGACCGTCGCGCGGGTCGGCGACGAGAGCTTGTGCAGCGGCGCGACGGGGCCGGGCAAGGTGTCGACGTACCCGACGATCGTCGCCGGGTTGCCTTCGACGATCGCGCCCGGCGGCACCGAGCGCGTCACGACCGCGCCGGGCCGCACCAGCGCCTTCGCGCCGATCACGATGCCGGCGCCGATGCTCGCGTTGGCGCCGATCCAGGCGCCCTTGCGGACGACCGTCGCCGCGGTCTCGAGACCCGGCGGGCCGGCGCTGAATGCTGCGTTCGCGCCGATGCCGACGTCGTCCTCGAGCGTCGTGCCGCGGCAGAGATGGGCGCCGCTCTCGACCGTGCAGCGGTCGCCGACGACGGCCAGCGGACCGACGTAGGCGTGCGGGCCGACGACGCTGTCGGCACCGATGCGGGCCCCGGACGCGACGAACGCGAAGCGCGCTGCCGCGGCGTCGAGCGAGGCTTGTTCGGTCTGGGTGATCAGCGCCATGGGGGGGGTTCCGGGGTGCGGGTCTCGACGGTCGTCGTCGGCGCGGCCTGTCGCAGCGCCCCGGCAGTACACCGCTTCGCGGTCGCCCGCGATCGAGCGAAACCGAGGCGATTGACCGGGCTGTTCGCCGCATCCGGCGCGGCGCCCGTCGGCCGCCGGCCGCCCCCGCGCTCCCGGCCGACGCGTCGCCGATCGCGCAGAACTGGCGGGGATTCGCCGCGCAGCAGTCGCCATCGCGCTGCGCCTGGCGCGCCCACACTGGCTGCGTTTCCTTCGAAGACGCATCCTCCATGTCGCCTGCCCCGTCCGACCTGCTCGAAGCGCCGCCTGTCGCGGCAGCGGACGCGCACCGCACCGCCGCGCCCGTGGCGGACGACGACCCGCCGTTCCTCGACGCGGCGCTCGCCGAGGACTACGCCGCCGACGCAGGCCTGCCGCTGCGCCATGCATTCACCTGGCAGCACCTCAACCGCGGCCGGCATGCGGAGATCGCGCTGCACGACGGCCGCATGCGCTGCATCGATCCATGGACCGGCGAGTGGCTGGTGTCGACCGCCGCGTTCGCCGTGCCCGGTGACTGGCTGAGCATCGTCTACCGCTTCGCCGGCCGCGAACGCTTCGACCTCGTCACCTCGAGCTTCGATCAGGCGAAGATCGGCCTCTGGTTCCCCGAGCGGCAGCTGTTCGCCGCCGGCCGCGTCGAGCGCAACTGGATCGCGCTCGGCACCGAGGCCGTCCTCGCGCTGCAGGCCTCGGAGGCCGAGGCGAGCGTCCGCCCCCCGCCGCCCGACGGTGTGCCGACGAGCGTGCTGCACCTCGGCTTCTCGCGCAACCTCGGCCACTATCTCTGGAACGACCTGTCGGGTCTCGAGAGCGTGATCGACAGCGTCGGCGCGACGGCGATCGGGGCCGTGGTGTGCGGTCCGCACGACTTCTTCCCGGTCGACGCGCTCTTCCCCGAGCTCGCCGAGGCCGGCGTGCACGTCGAGCGCTGGTCACGGCCGCTGCCGCGCTGCGTCGCCTATCCGCACCACCTGCCGCTGCGCGTGCCCGGCAACCGCCTCTCGCGGGCGCTGCGCCGGCGCATCGTCGCCTGGGCGATCGCCGAGGAACGCGAGCAGCTCGCCTCGGCCGCCGCGATCAACACCGGCGGCGTCAACGTCTGGTTCAACCTGCGGCTGCACAACAAGTCGTGGGTCGACCAGGTGGCGCACATCGTCATGCTGGCGCGCACCTTCCAGGACGTCATGCCGGCGACCCAGCGGCTCACGCTGCTGCTCGACGGCACGCCCGACACCTCGCCGCTGGTGCGGCGGATCGCCGCCGAGCTGCAGGGCTCGGCAGACGTCGTCGACGCGACGGCCGTGCCGCTGTCGCGGTCGGTGCTGCTCGCCGGACTGATCGACCTGCACGTCTGCGTCGTCGGCTCGGGCCTGACGCTGCCGCACTGGATCATGGGACGGCGCGGCATCGCCCACAGCAACCGGCCGCATCTCGTGCAGCAGCGCTTCTGGAACAACGTGGCGGAGGGGGCTCACGACGTGAGCTTCCTGCCCGCGTCGGCGATCACCGACCTCGACGGGCCGCGCGTGCCCGACGCGACCTACGTGAACTACCGCATCGATCCGCTCGTGATGATCGACCGGCTCGACGCGCTCTGGCGCCAGATGGACGCGAACCTGCGCCGCTCCGGCTTCGACCAGATGCTGCGGCTCGCCGCGGCGGGCGACTTCGGCGCCGCCGCCGACCGTCTCCTCGGCGTCTGACCGCTGCGCCCGCCCTTCCCTCGACAGAAAGCCGCCATGAACCGCAAGTTCGTCATCATCACGTCGATCTATCCGCCGACCGACGCGGTCCGCGCCTTCGCCGCCTGGCCGGGCTGGACGACCGTCGTGGTCGGCGACCGGAAGTCGCCGCCCGACTGGCTGGCCGACGGCGTCGTCTACCTGTCGCTGCGCGACCAGCTCGCCTTCGCGCCGGAGTTCTGCCGCCACCTGCCCGAGAACACCTACACGCGGAAGATGGTCGGCTACTGCTGGGCCTTCCGCCACGGCGCCGAAGCGATCTTCGAGAGCGACGACGACAACATTCCGTATCCGCAGGCCGCGGCCACCGTCGACCGCGATCTCGCCCGCCGCGGCGTGCTCGCGCCGACCCTCGCGTCGAAGAACGGCTGGGTCAACGTCTATGCCGAGTTCGGCGCCCGCGACGTCTGGCCGCGCGGCTTCCCGCTGCAGAAGCTCCACGACGGCGCCGAGCCGGTGCACGAGGACGCCGGCGCCGGCCTGCCGTGGGGTGTGCTGCAGTACCTCGCCGACGGCGATCCGGACGTCGACGCGATCTACCGCATGACCAACGGCGCCGAAGTGCACTTCGCGCGCGAACGCCAGCTCTCGCTCGCCCCCGGCGCCTTCACGCCGTTCAATTCGCAGGCGACGCTCTGGGCGCCCGAAAGCTTCCCGCTGATGTTCCTGCCGCTCGGCGTGCCCGACCGCGTCACCGACATCCTGCGCGGCTACGTCGCGCTCGCCTGCCTCTGGCGCCACGGGCTCACGCTCGGCTGCGCGAGCCCGGTGGTTCACCAGGTTCGCAACGCGCACAACCTGCTGAACGACTTCTCGCAAGAGATCGATCTCTACCGCTTCGCCGACCAGTGGTGCCGCCAGCTCCGCGAAGCCGGCCCGGGCGACGACCTCGCCGCGTCCGGCCGCGGCGCCCTGCAGCTGCTCCACGGGCTGGACGCCCTGCCGGCGCGCAACCTCGACGCCTACGACGACTTCGTCGCCCAGCTGCCCGGACGATGATCCCGGCGCACTGGCTGCCGCCTGCGCCCTGCGCCGCCTTCGCCGGCGCCGGCCTCGGCGACCGCATCGACGACCTCCGGCGCGATCTCGATCCGCACGCCGCGCGCCGACCGGCCTGCGGCGCCACCAGCGCCGACGGCAGCGCGATCGCCGGACGCGACGGCTGGCTGTACCTGCACGAGGGCAGCAACGGCTGGTCCGACCAGGCCGGCGGCCGGGCCCGCCTGTCGGCCGACGGACTCGCCCTCTGGCAGCAGGTGCTCGACCGCCGCCGCCGCTGGTTCGCAGGCCGCGGCATCCGCTTCGCGCAGCTCTTCGTGCCCGAAAAGGCCTGCGTCTATCCCGAGCCGCATCCCGACGCCGAGCCGCCGAGCCGGCTGCGGCCGGTGCTGCAGCTCGTGCCGCCGGGCAGCCCCGCCGACCTGCACTACCCGGTCGAGGCGCTGCGCGCCGGCCGGACCCTCGCGCCCACCTACCACCGCACGAACAGCCACTGGACCTGGTGGGGCGCCTACCTCGCCGCCGCCGGCCTCTTCGACACGTTCGGGCTGCGCATCGCCGACGCCGTGCCGCCGGTCTTCGAGACGGCCGTGCAGCACGATCTCGCGGTCAAGTTCGACGGCGTGCCGGACGAGACCTGGCGTGGCGTCGACGGCAGCGTCTGGCGCGACTACACGAACGAGGCGCAGATCGCCGGTCACCAGGGCCGGCTGTCGCACTTCCTCAACCCGAGCGCGCCGAACGCCTGCCGGGTGCTGATCTTCGGCGACTCCTACACCTTCGACCACGGCCTCGCCGCCTGGTTCGCGTTCCATTGCCGCGAGGTGCTGTGCCTCTGGCAGACCGGCGTCTCCGACGCGCTCGTCGCGCAGACGCGCCCCGACATCGTCGTCGCCGAGATGGCCGAGCGCTTCGTCGCCCGCGTTCCCGTCGACGGGCTCGCCGGGACGGTCGCCGCCTGACGCGGCCGGCGCGTCTCAGAGCACGCCGATCTCCTGCAACACCTCCCGGAAGCGCGCCCGCGAGAAGCGGCGCTCGTAGAGCTCGCGGGCCGCGTCGCTGAACCGTGCATGGCCGAGCCCGGCGATCGTCGCGAGCACGCCCGGCAGGTCGGCGGGAAGCGACCAGCCGAGCGCCGGGCTCGCGTAGATCGATTCGAGCGCCACCAGCGAGCCGGCCTCCACCGGACGGTGGTGCGCCAGCGGAAAGCCGCAGCCCTGGACCTCGACGGCCGCGCGCGCGCCGCCCACCGGCGCCGAGCCGATGTAGACGTGCGCCGGCAAGTCGCGCAGCGCCCGCCACAGCGACGCGACCGGGCCGATCGCGACGAAGCGCTCCGGGTCGATGCCGGCGCCGGCGAGCTGCGCGCGGATCTGCGCGAGCCAGTCGGCGTCCATCGGCCCGATGTGGTAGAAGCGGCCCCGCATCGCGCCGAGCGCCGCGCCGGCGATGCTGTGCAGCGCCAGCTCGCCGTCGCGCGCGAACTTGACGCCGGTGCCCGAGGTCACGACCGACCAGTCGGCCGCGGCGACCGGCGCGAAGTCGCGCCGGCCCTCGTCGACGACGTGCAGCGGCAGCGTCGACGGCGGCGCACCGAGCTCGCGGCTGCACACCGCGGCGATCTCGTCGGTCATGTCGACATGCTCCATGCCCGCGAGCGTCACGCCGAGGCTCGGGTGGTGGTCGGCGTGGTGCACGAAGACCTTGCGCGAGCCCGCGTGACCGAGCGTGCCGACGAAGGGCACCGGGTCCTGGTGGTGGTTGAAGTAGACGATCCGCGCCGGCCGCAGGCGCTGCGTCAGCCGGCGCAGCGCCCTGCACTTCGACCAGAGGCTCGTCTGCGTCAGCACGACGACGCTCGCGCCGCCGAGCGCGTCGTGGACCCAGCCGTGGTCGGCCGCCTCCTCGCGGTAGCCGGCGAAGGCCTCGGTCAGCACGACGACCGGCGAGCGGGCTTCGCGGACCACGTCCTCGAGCACCTTCGAGTGGCCGCCGACGCGGTACAGCTCGGTCGCGACGACGAGCGTGTTGTCGGTCGAGGGCGGCGCGGCGTCGCCGGGCTCGCGGCACTCGGCGTCGAGTTGCGCGGCGAGGCGCTCGAGCTGTCGGTCGAGGCCCGGGTAGTAGAGCGCGTGGTGCGCGATGCCCGGTGTCTTGTGGTGATGGTGGACGCCGATCAGCATCGCGGCGAGCGCCCCGTCGTGGCGGCCGGCAGCGAGCGCGGCGTCGACCTGGGCCTCGACCGTCGCGATGCGCGCGGCGAGCCGAGGCGCCGGTCCGTCGCCGTGCACGTAGAGCACGCCGTCGGCGGCATGGCCGGTCGCGGCGAGGTCGGCGCGGGCGGCGGCGGGGTCGCACCGAGGGTCGCAGGTCGGCGCGAAATGCTCGAGCCGTGCCAGGCTGCGGCGCGACAGCACCACGGTGCCGACCAGGCCACCGTCGTCGACCAGGCTTGCGTGCGGAGCGAGCCGCAGCAGGCTGCTCGCCGGCACGGCGAGGTCGCCGGGCGCGGCCGCATCCACCGCGAGCGGCACGGTCAGCAGCAGCCGGCCGTCGGGGGCGAGCGACTCGAGCAGGTGGCGCAGCGCCGATGCGGCCACGGCCGGATCGGTCGCGCCGAAGCCGTCGGGGCAGCACACCGCGTCGCAGAGGCGCAGCCGCGCGGCCGGCACGGCGAGCAGCCGCACGGCGGCCGGGAGCGCCGGATCGCCGCCCTGGGCGCCGTCGACCTGCCAATGCCGCGTCGACGGCTCCGCGGCGAGCACACGCGCCAGCGCACCGTCGCGGCCGTCGACGTCGAACAGGCGGCGCACCGCGAGCCGGTCGCCGAACAGGTGCAGCGCGACCGCGGCATGGCGCGGCGACCGCCGCACCGCACGGCGCGACGGCAGTGCCGGCGGGACGTCGGCGCTGTCGGGCATCGGAGAGAGACGGTCGTTCAAGGAACACCTTCGGCGGACGCGGCGCGCGCTCGCGCCGCAGCGGTGAGTACACCCGACCGGGCACCGCGCCGCATGTGGATAAGCCGGCGTTTCGCCGCCCACCTCCGCGCGGCGGTGTCGCGCGACCGGCGACGACCGGAGCGTCTTTCGCACCGGCAGCGCATGGCGAGGCGACCGCCGCGGTCAAGGCGCGAGAAGACCGCGATTCCCGCGCCTGATCGGCGCATGCGCCGCCGGGGCGGCTCGCAACAATCCTCGAGCCGGCCCGCCATCGCCTCGCCGGCCGCACGAGGGCGACGACGACGATGAGCGGATTCCTGCACCAGTACTTCCTGAACAACGGCGACAAGCGGCTGCACAAGTGGCTGCACTACTTCGACATCTACGAGCGCCATCTCGAGCGCTTCCGCGCCACCGCGCCGGTGGTGCTCGAGATCGGCGTGGCCGGCGGCGGCTCGCTCCAGATGTGGAAGGCGTACTTCGGCGCCGGCAGCCGCATCGTCGGCCTCGACATCGATCCGTCGTGCCGGCAGCACGCCGGCGAGGGCATCGACGTCTTCACCGGCAGCCAGGTCGACCCGTCGGTCGTCGAGACGATCTTCAGCGCCCATCCGACGATCGACATCGTGATCGACGACGGCAGCCACGTCATGAGCCACATGGTCGGCAGCTTCGAGCTGATCTATCCGCGACTGCACCGCCGAGGCGTCTACATCGTCGAGGACACGCACACCTGCTACTGGCCGGAATACGGCGGCGGCCTGCGCCGCGACGGCAGCTTCATCGAATTCGCCAAGCACAAGCTCGACGAGATCAACGCCGTGCACAGCAAGGGCGCGCTGCCGGTCACCGCGTTCACGCGCTCGACCGACTGCATCGCCTGCTACGACAGCGTCGTCGTCTTCGAGCGGCGGCCGCAGGGCCAGCGCTCGGCGCCGATCACCGGGGCGATGTGAGCGCGCCGATGCGGTGCGACCGCAGGACCGCCGCCGGCCGGACCACGGTCCCGCTGCTGGCGTGCGCCGTCCTCGCCGCCTGCGCGACGCGCGAGCCGCAGACGCGCCCCGACCCCGGCATCCCGGCCGCCTGGCGCGCGACCACCGCCGCCCGCCCCGACCCGGCGTCCGACGCCGCCGCGATCGCCTGGCCGGCCTACTTCACCGACTCGCGGCTGCAGGCGCTGATCGGTCTCGCGCTCGACAACAACCGCGATCTCCGCATCGCCGCCGGCAAGGTCGAGCAGGCGCGCGCCGAGTCGCGCATCGCGAGGGCCGACCGCTTCCCGACGATCGCCGGCCAGTTGGACCTCTCGCACACCTCGACGCCGCAGGCCTTCGACACCGGGGCGTCCAACCAGCGCTTCGACCTGCAGGCGGTGCTCTCGTACGAGGTCGACTTCTGGGGCCGCGTCGCGGCGATGAGCGACTCGGCGAAGGCGAGCTTCCTCGCGACCGAGGAGGCGCGCCGCGAGGTGCGGCTCGCGCTGATCGGCCAGGTCGCGGCCGCCTACTACTCGCTGCTCGAGAAGGACGAACTGCTCGAGCTCGCGCGCACGACGCTCGACCTGCGCCGGCAGTCGCTCGACCTCGTCATCCAGGGCCGCAACATCGGCGGCGCCGACGACGACGAGCGGCAGCAGGCGGAGGTCGCGATCGAGTCCGCGCGGTCGACGGTCGCGCAACTCGGCCATCAGCGGACGGTGGCGTCCAACCTCCTCGACCTGCTCACCGGGCGGAGCAGCGGCGACTTGCCGCCGGGCAAGGCGCTCGCCGACCAGCAGCCCGGCGCGACGCTCGCCGCCGGCGTGCCGAGCGACGTGCTGCTGCACCGCCCCGACGTCATGGCCGCCGAGCAGCGCCTCGCCGCGGCGAGCGCCGACATCGACGCCGCGCGTGCCGCCTTCCTGCCGAAGGTGATGCTGACCGCCGCGCTCGGCTTCGCGAGCCCGGCGCTCGCCGCGCTCTTCACCGGCGGCGCCTGGTCGTACCAGCCGATCGTCTCGGCGCCGATCTTCGACGGCGGCCGCACCGCCGGCAACGCCGACGCGGCACGCGCGCGGCGGCAGATCGTCGTGGCGGAATACGAGAAGACCGTGCAGCAGGCGTTCCGCGAGGTCGCCGACCAGCTCTCGGCACGCGACGCGCTGCGGCTGCAGCTCGATGCGGCGCTCGCCACGCAGCGGTCGTTCGCGGCGCGGCTGAAGGGCGCCCGCGCACGCTTCGAGCTCGGCGCGACGAGCTACCGCGAGGTGCTCGAGGTGCAGCGCCAGCTCATCGCCGCCCGCCAGACGACGATCGGGCTGCACCGCGCGTCGCAAGACGCCGCCGCCGGGCTCTACAAGGCGCTCGGCGGCGGTGCCGACGTCGACCGCCCGGCCGTGGTCGCCGACGGTCGCGCGGCGCCCTCCTCCTTCTTCCGACCCTGAAAGAACGCCGCATGTCCGTCCACGCCACGCTCGTCGCCGCGATCGACCTGCAGAACCGCCAGTGCGCCGACGAGGCCGCGACGCTGTTCGAGGAGGTGCTGGCGCTCGACCCGGGCAACGGCGCGGCGCTCTATTCGCTCGGCGTCATGGCGCTCGGCCGCGGCGAGGTCGAGACGGCGCTGCGCCTCGCCGAGCGCGGCGTCGCCGGCGGCTCGGCGTTCGCGCCGATCCACTTCCTGCACGGCACCTGCCTGCACAAGCGCGGCCGCAACGACGAGGCGCTGGCGGCCTTCGACGAGGCGATCCGGCTGCAGCCGGGCTATCTCGAACCGCTCGTCAACAGCGGCGTCATGCTGCGCGCGATGTTCCGGCACCGCGAGGCGCTCGAGCGCTTCCAGCGCGTGCTCGCGGTCGAGCCGAACCACGTCATCGCGCTCGCCAATTCGGGCGTGCTGCTGACCGAGTTCAAGCAGAGCCGGCAGGCGATCGCCACCTTCGAGCGCCTGATCGAGCTCGCGCCCGACCACGACCACGCGCTCGGCCTGCTGTTCTACGAGCGCGCGCATCTCTGCGACTGGCGCGACCACGACGCGCTCGGTGCGCGCATCACCGAGGCCGTCAACGCCGGCAAGCGCGCGATCAAGTCGCTCGCCTTCATGGCGCTCTCCGACCAGGCGAGCGAGCACCAGCGCGCCGCGCGAGCCTTCGCGGCGGTCCACTGCCCCAGGCAGCCGGTCGCGCTCTGGCGCGGCGAGCGCTACGGCCACGACCGGATCCGCGTCGCCTACGTCTCGCCCGACCTGCGCGAGCACCCGGTCGGCCACCTGATGGCGGGCATCTTCGAGGCCCACGACAAGACCCGCTTCGAGACCGTCGCGATCTCGCTCGGCATCGACGACGGCAGCCGGCTGCGCGCGCGCATGCTGGCGGCGTTCGACCGCTTCGTCGACGCGCGCGACATGACCGCCGAGACGATCGCGCGGACGATGCGCGAAATGGAGATCGACATCGCCGTCGACCTCGGCGGCTACACGTCGGACACCCGCACCGAGATCTTCGCGCACCGGCCGGCGCCGGTGCAGGTCAACTTCCTCGGCTATCCCGGCACGATGGGCGTCGACTACATCGACTACATCCTCGCCGACCGGCAGGTCATCCCGCCGCACCACCAGAAGTTCTACGACGAGCGCGTCGCCTATCTGCCGAACGCCTACATGCCGACCGACGCGGGCGTGCAGATCGCCGAAGCAACACCCACGCGCGCCGACTGCGGCCTGCCCGACACCGGCTTCGTCTTCTGCTCGTTCAGCCACGACTACAAGATCTCGCCCGGGTTCTTCGCGATCTGGATGCGGCTGCTGGCCGCGGTGCCGGGCAGCGTGCTCTGGCTGATGAGCCGCGGCGGCGACGCGCAGGCCAACCTGCGCGCTGCGGCCGCCGCCGCCGGCATCGACCCGGCGCGGCTCGTCTTCGCCGGCCGCGTGCCGCGCGTCGAGGACCACATGGCGCGCTACCGCCAGGCCGACCTCTTCCTCGACACGTCGCCCTACAACGCCCACACCACCGCCGCCGACGCGCTGCTCGCCGGCCTGCCGGTCGTCACCTGCATGGGCCAGTCGTTCCCGTCGCGCGTCGCCGGCAGCCTGCTGCACGCGATCGGCACGCCCGAGCTCGCGACGCATTCGCCCGCCGAATACGAGGACCTCGCACTGACGCTCGCCACGCAGCCGGCGCTGCTGCGCGAGATCCGCGAGCGCGTGCGGGCGAACCGCGCCACGCATCCGCTCTTCGACACGTCGCGCTTCTGTCGCGATCTGGAAAATGTATTTTTGCAAATGCATCACGCCACGCTCGGAGCCGCGCCGTGACGCGCGTGCTCGTTCTCGTGCCGGTCTACAAGCCGCTGCCCGACGCGCTCGAGATCCGTTCGCTCGACGTCTCGCTCGCCGCGCTCGCCGGCCGCGAGGTCCGCTTCATCGGCCCGGCCGGGCTCGACACCGGCTTCTACGCCGCGCGCTACCCCGGCCGCGCCGTCGAAACGCACGACGCGTCGCACTTCGCGTCGATCGCCGGCTACAACCGGCTGCTGCTGAGCGCCGGCTTCTACGAGCGCTACGGCGCGCACGAGTTCGTGCTGATTTTGCAGACCGACGCCATCGTCCTGCGCGACGAACTCGACCACTGGTGCGCGCAACCGTTCGACTACGTCGGCGCGCCGTGGCCGACGCCGGTCGAGCTCCGCGTCAACCTCGACCGCTTCGGCGGCCCGCACGGCCGCCATGTGCGCGCGACCGTCGGCAACGGCGGTCTCAGCCTGCGCCGCACCCGAGCGTGCGGGCGGCTGCTCGCCGAATTTCCGCAGGCGGTCGACTACTTCACCCGCTCGGGCTCGAGCGAGGACCTCTATTTCTCGCTGATGGGGCCGCTCTCGAACGACTTCGTGCTGCCCAACGAGATCACCGCGTCGGGCTTCGCGATGGAGCTGCAGCCGTCGTGGTACTTCCAGACCAACGGCGGCCGCGAGCCGATGGGCGGGCACGCCTGGTGGAAGTACGAACCGGCGTTCTGGGCACCGCGGCTCGCGGCCCGCGACGCGCTCGCCGCGGCTTGAGCGAGCCGTGAACGAACCCGGCGCGCACGCGCTGCATCCTGCAACGGCGCCACGCGTCGTCGCGGATGCTCGCCCTCGACGAGACGGCGTCCATGCGTTGCGCGTCGACCGGCGCCGCTGCCCAGCGCGGCTCGGGCGCACCGGGTCGGTCGACCGGTTCTGAGGGCGCCATGCGCTGCGAGCTCCACCAGATCTGCTATTCCGACGCGACCCGCGCCGCCGTCGAGCCCGGCTTCGTGCCGCTCGACTACCGCTCGAACGAGCGGCCCGACTGGCGCGAGTACTGGCCGATCCGCCGCCATCTGCGAACAGCGACGCTCGACGAGGACATCGCCGTCGGCTTCTTCTCGCCCAAGTTCCGGCAGAAGACGGGCCTCGGCGCCGACGACGTCCGGCGCTTCGTCGCCGACACCGAGGCCGACGTCGTCCTGTTCTCGCCGTTCTTCGACCAGTCGGCGTTCTTCCTCAACGTGTTCGAGCAGGCGAGCCTGCAGCACCCGGGCATCGGGCCGGTGCTCGACGCCGCCGCCGCGGTCGTCGCGCCCGGCGTGCCCGCCGCACGGCTGGTGATGAGCTCGCGCGACACCGTGTTCTGCAACTTCCTCGTCGCCCGGCCGCGCTTCTGGCGGCTCTGGCTCGACCGCTGCGAGACGCTCTTCGCCGTCGCCGAGGCCGCCGACACCGACGTCGGCCGGGCGCTCAACGCCGACGCCGTGCATCTGGGTGGCGACGCGCCGGCGAAGGTCTTCATGATCGAACGAGTCGCGTCGCTGCTGCTCGCCTGCCGGCGCGACCTGGCGGTCCGCGCCTTCGATCCGATGCGCCTGCCCTACGCCGCGTCGGCGATGGCGCCGTTCGCCGCCGAGCTCGCGGCGATGGACGCGCTCAAGGTCGCGCACGCGGTGCAACCCTTCGACGGCTACATGGCGCAGTTCTCGGCACTGCGGCAATCGATCGTCGGCCGCCTGGCGACGCGCTGACGGCCAGCGGCGAGCGGCGAGCGACCACACCGCGCTGAGCTCGGATCGAGGCGAGCTGCGGCGCGTGGCCGGTTCGAGGCGGACGCGCGCGCCGCGCGCCGCGAAGTCGCGAGCAGCCGCCGAGCCGTGCAGCGCACGGCGACGCTGGATCGTCCGGACGCGCCGCCCGGCGGCTGCCGGCCCGCCGGCGGCGCGCCGGCCGTCAGAACAACTCGACGTCGCCGACGATCTGCGTCTCGACGAGCTGGCCCGATTCGACCAGCACCTCGTACTGCGCCACCTGGTTGCGGCCGTTCTGCTTGACGTGGTAGAGCGCCTTGTCGGCGCGCGCGACGGCGACCGCCGGCTCCTCGAGCGCATGCATCGAGGTGAAGCCGGTGCTGATCGTGACCCGGCCGACCTGCGGGAACGCGAACGTCTCGACGCGGCTGCGCAGGCGCTCGAACGCCGCCGCCGCGTGGGCCGCGTCGGCACACTCGAGCACGACGACGAACTCTTCGCCGCCGAAGCGGTACAGCAGGTCGAAATGCCGGAACGTCGAGCGCAGCAAGCGCGACAGCAGCAGCAGCACCTCGTCGCCGATCGGGTGGCCGAAGCCGTCGTTGACGCGCTTGAAGAAGTCGATGTCGACGACGCCGATCCAGTGCATCGCCGGCCCGGGCTGGCTGCGGCGATCGTTGTCGCCGAGCTCGCGCAGCGAGCGGCGCGCCATCCGCGCGAGCAGCGTGGCGTTGAACGACTGGCGATTGAGCAGGCCGGTGAGCGCGTCGCGCTCGCTGTGGTCGAGCAGGTCGAGGACGTTGCCGAACAGCCGGAGCACGGTCGAGACCAGCGCCCGCTCGGCATCGGCCATCGGCGCGGCGGTGCGCAGCTCGAGCACGCCGCTCACGTCGCGCTCGGTGCAGATCGGGAAGTGGTGGATTTGCGGCGCCGAGCCGTCGACGACGGTCCGCACGGTCTCGAGGCAGGCCAGGCGCGACGCGAAGTCCGCGAGCCGGGGGAGGTGCTCGAGATCGACCGACTGCGGGTCGGCCTGCGGCACGGCGTCGCCCGGGTCGAGCTGGACGCGCGTGAGCCAGCGCCGGTCGTCGGCTTCGCCGACCACCCGGTGGATCGCGACGAGCGACGGCCGCAGCACGTCGGAGATCGCCCGCACGACCGCGACGTCGAGCTGATCGCGGTCCCGCGAGCCGGTCAGATCGGCCAGATGCTCGATCAGCCGTGTCATCGAGGCGCCCCGCCCGCCCGGCGGCATCGCGGAAGCGGCGATGCCGCCGGGCGGTGTCGGTCGAACGAGCTCACTTGCCGACCTTCACCCAGGCCCACTCGAGCCAGTTGTCGGCGCGGTGCACGACCTCGACGTTCGCGCGGGTCGCCCACGGGATGAACTGGCGGTGCAGCGGAATGTGGTGGACCTGGTCGTTGTGCTCCTTGATCGTCGCCTTGATCAGCGCCTCGCGCTTGGCGGGATCGGGCTCCTTGCTCGACGCGGCGGCGAGCTGGTCCATCTTCGGGTTGTTGACCTGGCCGTAATTGAAGTCGCCGACACCGCCGGCGGCGCGGGTGCGGTAGATCGGCGTGAACGTGGTCTCGGCATCGGTCACCGAGCCGCCCCAGCCGAGCATGTACAACGAGGTGTCGAGCTTGGTGAGCTTGGAGAAGTAGACGGTGCGCGGCATGGTGTTGACGCGCACCTTGACGCCGATGCGCGCCCACATCGACGCGAGCGTCTTGCAGATCTCCTCGTCGTTGACGTAACGGTCGTTCGGGCAATCGAGCGTGACCTCGAAGCCCTGGCCGTAGCCGGCGGCGGCGAGCAGCTTCTTCGACGCCTCGACGTCGAACGGCAGCCGCTTCTCGAGCGCCGGGTCGTTGAACGTGCCCTTCGGCGAGACCATCGTCGCGCCGGTCGGGGAGGCGAGGCCGCGCATCAGCTTGCTCTTGATGCTCTCCTCGTCGACGGCCTGGTAGAGCGCCTGGCGCACGCGCTGGTCCTTGAACGGGTTCTTGCCCTTGACGCTGCTGTAGAGCAGCTCGTCGCGGCCCTGGTCCATGCCGATGAAGAGGATGCGGTTCTCCGGGCCTTCGACGACCTTCACGTCGGGCGTGTTCTTCAGCCGCGGCGTGTCGGTGGGCGGCGGGTCGAGCACGACGTCGAGCTCGCCCGAGATCAGTGCCGCGACGCGCGTCGAGTTGCTCTTGATCGGCGTGTAGACGACCTCCTGCACGTTGCCGTCGAACTTGCCCCACCAGTTCGGGTTGCGCTTGTACGTCGTCTTCACGTCCGGCTGCCGCGAGCCGAGCATGTAGGGGCCGGTGCCGTTGGCGTTGAGCGCGGTGTAGCTCTGCTCGCCGGCGGCGAAGTCCTGCGGCCTCGTCGCGTTGTGTTGCTCGCACCAGGCCTTGCTCATGATGAAGACCGAGTTCGCGTGCTCGAGGAAGATCGGGTCGACCGACGGCAGAGTGAACTCGACGGTGAGCGGGTCGATCGCCTTCGGCTCGCCCATCGCGCTGGCGTAGACCTTGATGTCCGAGCTCTTCTCCTGCGCCCGCTTGACCGAGAAGACGACATCGTCGGCGGTGAACGGCGCGCCGTCGTGGAACTTGACGTTCGCGCGCAGCTTCAGGCGCCATTGCATCGGGCCCGTCTGGGACCAGGAGGTCGCGAGCATCGGCACGATGTTGAGCTGCCGGTCGCGGCCGGTCAGCGTCTCGTAGACCTGGCCGTTGATCGAGTTGGTGAGCGACTCGTTGCGCGAATCGGGATCCATCGTCTGGACGTCGCCCTGCGACGCCCAACGCAGCGTTTGTGCCGAGGCGGCGGTCGCAGCGGCGAGGCTCAGGCCGGCGGCGAAGGCCAGCGAGGAGAGTCGATTCATCTGTGTTCCGGCGGTTGGGATCGGCAAGTGTAGGACTGCGCAGTGCACCCGCGTCAGCAAGACACGCGCCACGGCATCACGCTGCCGGTGGATAGCCCTCCTCGGCCAGTGCCGCCGCGAAGGCCTCGGGCGCGCCGCCCGACGTGATGCGCACGCGCCTGGACGCGAGGTCGACCTCGACGCGGGCCTGCGGGTCGACGCCGGCGACGGCCTGCGCGACGACGCGCTCGCAGTGGCCGCAGCTCATGGCGGGAAGGGTGAATTCGATCATCGCGGCTCCTTCGCAGGGAGTGTGGAACGCCGAGTGTCGCGCCCGTGGCGATGTCCCGGTGACGATCAGGGCGCGACGGCGGCCCGTAAGCTCGCGGCCATGGCCGTACCGACCGTCTCGCTCCGCATCGACGGCATGACCTGCGCCTCGTGCGTCGGGCGGGTCGAGCGAGCGTTGCGAAAGGTGCCGGGCGTCGAAAGCGCGGCTGTCAACCTCGCGACCGAGCGCGCCGAAGTCTCGGGAGGGGCGACGCTCGACGAGCTGCTCGAGTCGGTCGCGGCAGCCGGCTACACCGCAACGCGCAGCGGCGACGCCGCGCCACCGGCGGCGCACGGCCGCGACGGCTGGCTCGTCGTCGGCGCCGCCGTCTGCTCGCTGCCGCTCGTGCTGCCGATGCTCGGCGGCCTCGTCGGAGTCCACGAGGCGATGATCGGCGGCGCCTGGCAGTGGCTGCTCGCGACTCCGGTGCAGTTCGGCTTCGGCGCGCGCTTCTACCGCGCGAGCTGGAAGGCGCTGCGCGCAGGCAGCGCGACGATGGACGTGCTGGTCGCGCTCGGCACCAGCGCCGCCTACGGCCTGAGCGTCGCGATGCTCTGGCGCGACGGTGCCGCGGCGCGCGAGCTCTACTTCGAGTCGTCGGCGCTCGTCGTCACCTTCGTGCTGCTCGGCAAGTGGCTCGAAGCCCGCGCCAAGCGCCGCACCACCGCGGCGCTCCGTGCGCTCGAGGCGTTGCGGCCGGCGACGGCGCGCGTCCGCGATGCCGACGGCGGCGAACGCGAGGTGCCGCTCGCGAGCGTGCGCGTCGGCGACCGCATCGTCGTGCGCCCGGGCGAGCGCATCGCCGTCGACGGCGTCGTCGAGGAGGGCGGCGGCGACGTCGACGAGTCGCTCCTGACCGGCGAACGTCTGCCCACGTTCAAGCATCCGGGCGACACGGTGACCGGCGGCGCGATCAACGCCGACGGCGTGCTCGTCGTGCGGACGACGGCCGTCGGCGCGGCATCGGCGCTCGCGCGCATCGTCCGCCTCGTCGAAGCGGCGCAGGCGGGCAAGGCGCCGGTGCAGCGCCAGGTCGACGCGGTGAGCGCGGTCTTCGTGCCGGTCGTGATCGGGCTCGCGCTCGCGACCTGGCTCGGCTGGGGGCTCGGCGCGCACCAGTGGGCCGTCGGGCTGATCCACGCGGTCTCGGTGCTCGTCATCGCCTGCCCGTGCGCGCTCGGCCTCGCGACGCCTGCGGCGATCATGGCCGGCACCGGGGCCGCGGCGCGCCGCGGCATCCTCTTCAAGGACGCCGAGGCGCTCGAGCGGGCGCGCGGCGTGCGCACCGTCGCCTTCGACAAGACCGGCACGCTGACCGAGGGCCGGCCGGCGCTGGTCGCCGCGTTGCCGTGCGGGCCCGGGCTCGACGCCGCGACGCTGACGGCACTCGCGGCGGCGCTGCAGTCGGGCAGCACGCACCCGCTCGCCCGCGCGACGCTCGCCGCGGTCGACGGCCGGGCGGTCGTGCCGGCGACGGACGTCCGGGCGCTGCCGGGGCGCGGGCTCGAAGGCCGTGTCGACGGCCGCGCGCTGCGGCTCGGCAGCGACCGGCTGATGCGCGAGTCGGGCGTCGACACGGCAGCGCTCGACGACGAGGCAGCGGCGCTCCGGGCCGAGGGCCGCAGCCTCGCCTGGCTCGCCGCGGTCGACGGGCCGTGCCGGCTGCTCGGCCTGCTCGCGTTCGGCGATTCCGTCCGGCCCGGCGCCGCGGCGGCCATCGCGCGACTGCGGGCGATGGGCCTGGCGACGCTGATGCTCAGCGGCGACCACGCCGACAGCGCCGCGACGGTCGCGCGGCAGCTCGGCATCGACGACGTGCGGGCGCCGCTGCTGCCGGCGGAGAAGGCGGCGGCGATCGCCGCGCTGCGCAGCGCGCGCGGCGGCGTCGCGATGGTCGGCGACGGCGTCAACGACGCGCCGGCGCTCGCCGCCGCCGACGTCGGCATCGCGATGGGCGACGGCACCGACGTGGCGATGCACGCCGCCGGCATCACGCTGCTGCGCGGCGACCTCGGTCTCGTCGCCGAGGCGCTCCGGCAGTCACGCCGCACGGTGGCGGCGATCCGGCAGAACCTGTTCTGGGCCTTCGCCTACAACGTCGTCGGCGTGCCGCTCGCGGCGTTCGGGCTGCTCAGTCCGGCCGTCGCCGGCGGCGCGATGGCGCTCTCGAGCGTCAGCGTGCTACTCAACGCGCTGCGGCTGGCGCGCTGACGACAGACCCCGGCCCGTCAACGGAAGCGCGACTGCGTGTTGGTGCGCAGCTCGGACGGCAGCGTCGACAGGTAGTCGGCGATCTGCTTGAGCTCGGGATGGGTGAACGGCCGCGCCATGGCGTTCATGATCGCGTTGTTGCGCCCGAGCGACGGGTTGCGTTCGGTCTGGTAGGCCTTCAGCGCCTCGTAGAGATAGTCGGGGTGCTGGCCGGCGAGCTTCGGGTACGACGGGTCGATCGGCTTGGCGAAATTGGCGCCGTGGCACGACGCGCAGTTGCCGCGCTTGAGCAAGTCACCGGCCGGGCCGGCGACAGTGGCCGCCGCGTCGGACACCTCGACCGGCGCGCCGTCGGCGGCGTAATAGGCGGCGAGGTCGGCCATGTCCTTGTCGGTGAGCGTCGTCGCGACCGCGTGCATCGTCGGGTGCTTGCGTTCGCCCTTCTTGTACTCGACGAGCGCGTTCACGAGGTACTTCTCGCTCTGGCCGGCGATCTTGGGCACGCGGTAGACGGCGGGAAAGCTCGCCTTGTAGTCGGGGATGCCGTGGCAGCCGATGCACATCTGCGCCCTGCTCGCGCCGGCCGCCTTGTCGCCCGGCTTCGTGTCCTGGGCATGCGCGTCGTCGACCGCAGCGAGCGACGCGGCGAGCCACACGGTGCAACCGGCGAACAGGGCGAGAAGGGGTTTCATAGGCGGTGAAAAACGCTAGGAGGTCATGCGGGGCAAGCGGCCAACCGCGGAGTATAGGCCGCCGCCTATACTGACTCGACACCGAGAACAACCCCCCCGGGCACGCTCCTCATGAAGTTCCAAGGCACCCAGAACTACGTCGCGACGCCCGACCTGATGCTCGCCGTCAACGCCGCAGCAACGCTCAAGCGGCCGCTGCTCGTCAAGGGCGAACCGGGCACCGGCAAGACGATGCTCGCCGAGGAAGTCGCGCTCTCGCTCGGCATGCCGCTGCTGCAGTGGCACGTCAAGAGCACGACCAAGGCGCAGCAGGGCCTCTACGAATACGACGCGGTCAGCCGCCTGCGCGACAGCCAGCTCCTGGCCGTCGACGCCAGCGAGAAGGTCAAGGACATCGCCAACTACATCGTCAAGGGCGTGCTGTGGCAGGCGTTCACCGCCGAGAAGCCGGTGGTGCTGCTGATCGACGAGATCGACAAGGCCGACATCGAGTTTCCGAACGACCTGCTGCGCGAGATCGACCGGATGGAGTTCTACGTCTACGAGACGCGGGAACTGGTTCGGGCGGTGCACCGGCCGCTCGTCTTCATCACGTCCAACAACGAGAAGGAACTGCCCGACGCGTTCCTGCGCCGCTGCTTCTTCCACTACATCAAGTTCCCCGACGCCGAGACGATGCAGGCGATCGTCAAGGTGCACTTCCCGACGTTGAAGCGCGAGCTGCTCGCCGCGGCCATCCAGCGCTTCTACGACGTGCGCAATCTCCCCGGACTGAAGAAGAAGCCGAGCACCTCCGAACTGCTCGACTGGCTGAAGCTGCTGCTGGCCGAGGACATCCCGATCGAGGTGCTGCAGAACAAGGACGAGAAGGTCGCGCTGCCGCCGCTCGTCGGCGCGCTCCTGAAGAACGAGCAGGACGTGTCGCTCTTCGAGAAGCTCGTCTTCATGCAGCGGAACAACCGCTGATGTGGCCGCCGCCGGTGCGGCTCGGCGGCGCGCATGCGTCGCTCGAGCCGCTCGCGCGCGAGCACCACGACGCGCTCGCCGACGCGGTGCGCGACGGCGAGCTCTGGAAGCTCTGGTACACGGCGATTCCGTCGCCCGACGGCATGGCGGCCGAGATCGAACGGCGGCTCGCGCTGCAGGCGGTGGGGTCGATGCTGCCTTTCGCGACCCGCGATGCGACGGGCCGCGTCGTCGGCATGACGACCTACATGCACCTCGACGCAGCGAACCGCCGGCTCGAGATCGGCTCGACCTGGACCGCGGCGTCGGTGCAGCGCAGCCCGTTCAACACCGACTGCAAGCGGCTGCTGCTGGGCCACGCCTTCGAGACGCTCGGCTGCATCGCGGTCGAGTTCCGCACCCACTTCTTCAACCAGCAGAGCCGCCGCGCGATCGAGCGGCTCGGCGCCAAGCTCGACGGCGTGCTGCGCAGCCACCAGCACGCGACCGACGGGTCGCTCCGCGACACCTGCGTCTACAGCATCGTCGCGGCCGAGTGGCCGGCCGTGCGTGCGCATCTCGGCTGGCAGCTCGAGAAGCCGCGCACGTCGCTCAGCGCCGCCGATGCCTGACGCCGCGCCGACCGACGCGCGTCGCCCGCATCGACCGCCCGTGCGCGACGCCCGTCGCACGACTCCACCCGAGACCCCATGGCCGACAAACGCACGATCACGATCGACGACCTCTGGACCTTCGAGCGCCTGGGCGCCGTCTCGCTCGCGCCGACCGGCACGGAGGCGGTCGCCGCCGTCTCGAGTTTTTCGATGGACGACAACACGAGCCGCGCGAGCCTCTGGCGCTTCGCGGACGCCGGCAGCGCGCCGCGGCGCCTGACCAGCTGCGGCGACAAGGACGGCCAGCCGCAGTGGTCGCCCACCGGCGACGCGATCGCCTTCGTCGCCCGCCGCGAGCAGGAGGGCGCGAAGGACGAGACGCCGCAGCTCTACGTCATCGCGCCCGACGGCGGCGAGGCGCGCCGCGTCGCGCGCTTCGCGCCCGGCGTCGAGGGCTTCAAGTGGTTCCCCGACGGGCGCCGCATCGCGTTCGTCGCCTGGGTCTGGCCCGACCGCAAGGGCACGAAGGCGCAGACCAAGGCGATGAAGGCGTTCCAGGACCGCAAGACGAGCGGCTACGCGACGAGCGAGGCGCAGTACCGCTTCTGGGACCACAACCTGCCGATGGGCCGGGTGCCGCACCTGCATGTCGTCGACATCGAGAGCGGCGACATCACCGACCTGTTCGAGAGCACGGCGCACGAGCTGCCGCGCGCCGAGCCGAGCGCCAAGTATTTCGACATCGCGCCCGACGGCCGGCACATCGTCTTCAGCGCCGATCCGGCGGCCGAGAAGCGGATCGACAACGTCATGAATCTGGTCGAGGTCGGTGTCAAGTCGCGCAAGTTCCGCACCGTCGCGGCCGACGCGGCGTGGGACTTCGGTGCGCCGCGCTACAGCCACGACGGCACGCGGATCGCCTTCGTCGCGGCCAACGTCGGCGTCAAGCACACGATGCCCGGGCGGCTCGCGGTGCTGCAGCGCGGCGGCGCGTGGGAGGTGCTGAGCGACGGCTGGGACCACGCCGTCGCCGGGCCGCTCGTCTGGTCGGCCGACGACCGCGCGATTTATCTCGCCGCCGAGCACCGCGGCCGCAATCCGCTCTGGCGCTTCGACCTCGCGAGCCGCGAGGCGGCGGTCGTCGTCCGCGGCGGCTGGGTGCAGAGCTTCGACGTGGCGGGCGATGTCGTCGCGACGGTCGCCGACGCGTTGTCGCATCCCGCGCAGCTGCACGTGCAGCGCGGCGCCCGTGCGCCGGTGCGGGTCGAGCGCTTCAACGACGAGCGCCTCGCGGGCCTGCGCCTCGGCGCGAGCGAGGAAGTGACCGTCACCGGCGCGCTCGGCGAACCGGTGCAGATGTGGCTCACCTACCCGCCGCGCTTCGATCCGAAGAAGACCTATCCGGTGCTGCACAACATCCACGGCGGCCCGCACAGCGCCGCGGCCGACACCTTCCACTACCGCTGGAACACGCACGTCTTCGCGGCGCAGGGCTACGTCGTCGCGGGCGTCAACTACCACGGCTCGAGCGGCTTCGGCCAGGCCTTCCTCGACAGCATCACCCACCGCTGGGGAGAGCTCGAGCTGCAGGACGTCGAGGCCGGCACCGACTGGCTGCTGCGCCAGCGCTGGGCCGACCCGAAGCGCGTCTTCGCCGCGGGCGGCAGCTACGGCGGCTACATGGTCGCCTGGATGAATGGCCACGTCGCACCCGGCCGGTACCAAGCCTACATCTGCCACGCCGGCTGCTTCGACTGGACCGCGATGTTCAGCGACGACGCCTACACCTGGCACGCGAAGGAGCTCGGCGCCTGGTACTGGGACGACGGCGCGAAGGTCCGCTCGCAGAGTCCGAGCGAATACGCCGGCGCGATGAAGACGCCGACGCTCGTCATCCACGGCGCGCTCGACTACCGCGTGCCCGACCAGCAGGGCCTCGCCTACTACAACACGCTGAAGGCGCGCGAGGTCGACGCCCGGCTGCTCTGGTTCCCCGACGAGAACCACTGGATCCTCAAGCCGCGCAACGCGCAGCTCTGGGTTCGCGAGTTCTTCGACTGGCTGCGGCGGCACGATCCTGCGCACCCGCGTTCCTGACGCCGAGCTGGCGGCTCGCCACGCCCTGCAGCGCCACCGCGTCGGTGGATGCGATGCCGAGGTCGCGCGCCACGGCGTCCGCAGCGCCGAGCGAGCACGGGTCGCGCCCGGTCAGCATGCCGAACTGCACCAGCGCGCCGAGGTACGAACCGTATTTGCCCGCATGCAATCCGTCGAGCCACCACAGGTCGATCGGCGCGCCCGGGCGCGCGCGCGCAGCGGCGCTCTCCGCGGCGCCGAAGCCGCTCCACCGCGCCAGCCCGTCGTCGACCGCGGCCTGCATCGCGTCGCCGACCGGGATCACGCCCGCGAACCGCGGATTCGTCGCCGCGACCCTCGCGTACGCGGCGTGCAGGTCGGCGGTCATCGCCGCGAGGCTCGCGTGGAATAGCGGCGCCTCGCGGCCTTCGGCGACCCTCGGCGCGCCGACGGGCGAGGACGCGTCCGGGACCGTGCGGCGGTGGGCGAAGACGCGGTCCGGGCGCGCCCAGGTCTCGATCAGGAACACCTTCGTCGCCGGACTCGCATTCGGGTTCGCGGGAATCGCTCGCCCGCCGTACTGCTGCGGCGCGCCGTCGTGGATGAAGCGCTCGAGGCGGTCCGCGGACGCCGCGAACCGCGCAGGGTCGGCGTGCGCGCCCCGGCCGCGCGGCAGCGGCGCCTCGCTCTGCTCCTGCAGCACGACGACGTCCCAGCGCTGCGACGCGATGTTGCCGCGCAGGTCCCACGCCGGCCCGGGCGCATTCAGGAGGTGCGTTCGCAGCGACGCGGCGTTGCGCGCCGAGATCGAGACGTCCCAGTCGAGCCCGGCCTCGACGGTCATCGCCTTGAACAGCGCCGGCACGCCGCCCCACGGGTGCGGCTCCCACGGATGCGTGCCGCGCGGATCGGCAGCCGCGAAGCCGGCGGTCAGATCGTGAACCGTGCCTGCGGCGAAGTGCATCACCGGGTCGACGCGGCCGAAGGTAAAGCTGTCGCCGACGAAGAGCACGCGGGTCGGCGTCGCCGCCGCTGCCGCTGCCGGCGCGAGGGCCACGGCGCCGGCGAGGACCAGCGCGCAGGGCCAGCGAACGGCGTGCATCGGCGTCATGGGCGCCGATGCTGGCGCGGGAATGGCGGCGGAGCAAGCGGAGGTCGCTCGCCACGGCGGTCGGGTGGAAGGCGGTCGCGCTGCGCCCGGCGTCCCGGCGACGCGCCGATCGGCGCCGGCGTGCTCCCGGGACTGACAAGCCATGCCTGCCGGCGAACGCGGCGGCACCCGCATCCCTACACTCGGCGTCGAACCCTGGATTCGCCCAGAATAGGTGCGCGATGCTGATCAATTTCTTCTTCACGCTGCGCGCGGCCAAGCTCAAGGTCTCGATCAAGGAGTACCTCGTGCTCCTCGAGGCGATCCAGCAGGGCGTGATCGACAACACCGTCGACGAGTTCTACGTCCTCGCCCGCACGGCGCTCGTGAAGGACGAGGCGAACTTCGACAAGTTCGATCGCGCCTTCGCCGCCTACTTCAAGGGCGTCGAGCTGCTCACCGACTTCACCCAGGACATCCCGCTCGAGTGGCTGCAGAAGAAGCTCGAGCTCGAGCTCAGCGCCGAGGAGAAGGCGCTGATCGAGAAGATGGGCTGGGACGAGCTGATGGCGACGCTCAAGAAGCGCTTCGAGGAACAGAAGGAGCGCCACGAGGGCGGCGACAGGATGATCGGCACTGGCGGCACGTCGCCCTTCGGCGCCTACGGCTACAACCCGCAGGGCATCCGCATCGGCCAGGACAAGAGCCGCAACAAGTCGGCGGTCAAGGTCTGGGACCAGCGCCAGTTCAAGGACTACGACGACGGCATCGAGCTCGGCACGCGCAACATCAAGGTCGCGCTCCGGCGCCTGCGCCGCTTCGCGCGCGAGGGCTCGGCCGACGAGCTCGACCTCGACGACACGATCCGCAGCACCGCCGCCAACGCCGGCTGGCTCGACATCAAGATGGTGCCCGAGCGCCACAACAAGGTCAAAGTGCTGCTGCTGATGGACGTCGGCGGCACGATGGACGAGCACATCCACCGCGTCGAGGAAATCTTTTCGGCCGCCAAGTCGGAGTTCAAGCACCTCGAGTTCTATTACTTCCACAACTGCGTCTACGACTTCATGTGGAAGAACAACCGGCGCCGCTTCTCGGAGAAGTTCAGTACCTGGGACGTGATCCGCAAGTACAACAAGGACTACAAGCTGATCTTCGTCGGCGACGCGACGATGAGCCCCTACGAGATCCTGCAGCCGGGCGGCAGCGTCGAATACAACAACGAGGAGCCGGGCGCCGACTGGCTGCAGCGGCTCACGACCGCGTTCCCGAAGTTCGCCTGGATCAATCCCGAACCGCAGGGCGTCTGGGGCTACCGGCAGAGCATCGCCGTGATCCAGCAGCTGATGAACCAACGCATGTTCCCGCTGACGCTCGGCGGGCTGGAAGGGGCGATGCGCCTGCTCGGCAAATGACGGGCGGCCGCGCGCTGCGGCGTGTCGTCGAGCGGTTCGGAGTCCGCGGAGCGCTGGCCGCCGTTGCGGGCGTGCTGCTCGCCGGCTGCTCGAGCCTGCCGTTCGGCGGCGGCAGGACAGACGCCGCCGCCGCGCCCGGCGCCGCGGCGAGTGCCGCCATCGCGCGCGCCGAGTACCGGCTCGACGTGCAGGCGCCGTCGGCGCTCGCCAAGCTGCTCGACCAGTACCTCGACCTGGCGCGGTTCCAGGGCGCGCCCGAAGCCGACGCGATCGATGCCGCCGAGCTCGAACGCCTGCGCCGCGCCGCGCCGGCGCAGGCCCGCGGCCTGCTCGAGACGCAGGGCTACTTCAACGCCGTCGTGACCGCCGAACGCATCGACGCGCCGGATGCGAAGCCGCTGATCCGGGTGACCGTCGATCCGGGTCCGCTGACCCGCGTGACGGCGGTCGACCTGCGCGCCACCGGCCCGCTCCAGGACCGCGCCGACGCCGGCGACGCCGCGGCGACGGCGACGCTCGGGCGCCTGCGCGACGATTGGTCGCTCCGGCCGGGCGACCCGTTCCTGCAGAGCACCTGGACGTCGGCGAAGTCGAGCGCGATCGCCGACGTCCGCGCGAACGGCTACGTCGCGGCCGATTTCACCCGCACCGCCGCGCAGGTCGATGCGCCCGCCAACGCCGCGCGGCTCAGCGCCGAGGTCGCGAGCGGGCCGCTCTATCTGCTCGGGCCGATCCGCGTGACCGGCCTCGAGCGCTATCCGTCCGCCCCGGTCTTCCACCTGTCGCAGTTCGGCGTCGGCACGCCCTACAGCGAGAAGGCGCTGCTCGACTACCAGGAACGGCTGCAGAAGCTCGGCCTCTTCGAGGGCGCGGCGGTGACGCTCGATCCGGCGCCGGCGACATCGCAGGCCGCGCCGGTCGACGTCCGGCTCCGCGAGGCGCCGATCCAGCAGGCGACGGTCGGCCTCGGCTACAGCACCAACACCGGCGCACGCGCGACGCTCGACTACACGAACCGCCGGCCGTTCGGCATCGACTGGATCGGGACGAGCAAGATCGCGCTCGGCCCGGACAACCAGCAGTTCGACGCCGATCTCGCGTCCTACCCGGCGAGCGACCTCTGGCGCAATTTCGTCGGCGGCACGCTGCAGCGCCTGAAGACCGACGACCAGACGCTCAACGGCTACACCGCCCGCGTCGGCCGCTTCCGCGAAGACGCGCGGATCGACCGCCGCTACTACGCCGAGATCACCCATGCCACGGTGCTCGACGACCCGCTCGATTCGAGCGCCGACGCCGTCTCGGGCAACTACAACTGGCTCTACCGCGCCGTCGACAACCCGCTCGCGCCGACGACCGGCTACGTGCTGTCGACGCAGAGCGCGGCCGGCTATTCGCACGGCACGCGGAGGATCGCGTCGCGAGAGGAAGAAAGCGCCAAGGGTCCGTTCGGCCGGCTCTACCTGCGGCTCTCCGCCTACCGCCCGTTCGGGAGCTGGTTCGGCAGCGGCCGGCTCGAACTCGGCCAGGTCTTCTCGAGCAGCGCCGTCGGCATCCCGGACACGCTGCTCTTTCGCGCCGGCGGGACCGACTCGGTGCGCGGCTACGGCTACCGCGAACTCGCGCCGGTCGTCGGCGGCGTCACCGTCGGCGGCCGCACGCTCTTCACCGTCAGCGTCGAGGCGGCGCACCCGATCGTCGCGCGCCGTCCCGAATTCCTCTACGCGCTGTTCGTCGACGCGGGCAACGCCGCAGACACGTGGCGCACGCTCACGCCGCGACTCGGCTACGGCGCGGGCCTGCGCTGGCGCAGCCCCGTCGGGCCGCTGAGCCTCGACCTCGCCTACGGGCAGGCGGAGCGGCGCTTGCGCGTCCACCTCAGCGTCGGCGTGAAGTTCTGACGCGACAAAGGCCCGATCGATGACCGCTGACACTCCCGACGACGGCGCGGCGCCGATGCCCGCGCGACCGCGACGCCGGCTCGCCCGGACGATCGGCCTCGGCGTGCTCGCGGCGGTGCTGCTCGGCGTCGCCGCGGTCGGCGCCGGCATCGGCTGGCTGCTCGGCACCGCGCCGGGCAGCGCCTGGCTGCTGGCGCGGATTCCGGGCGTCGAGGTCGAGGCACCGCGCGGCGCGCTCGCCGGGAACTTCGACGCCCGCCGCGTCGTCGTCGCCCTGCCCGGCGGCACCGACCGGGTGACCCTCACCGACCTCGCCTGGCGCGGCCTCGCGCTCGCCCGCGGCGACGGGCCGCTCTGGGCGCGGGTGACGATCGAGGCGCTGTCGGCGGCGCGGATCGACGTCGCGCTCGCGCCGAAGCCGCCGGCGCCGAGCACGCCGCCGAAGCCGCCGCGCAGCCTCGAGCTTCCGGTCGACATCGAACTCAGGTCGCTGAAGGTCGGCGAGATCCACGCCACGCCGCTCGGCGACACGGTCGTCGCCGATCTCGATACCGCGCTGCACCTCGGCGCCTCGGCCGGCAGCGTGCACCGCATCGACCGGCTCGCCGTGCGCGTCGCCGCGATCACGCTCGGCGGCAAGGCGCAGATCGCCGTTGCCGCGCCGATGGCACTCGACGCGAGCGTCGACGCGTCGCAGGCCGCCGCCGGCTCGCTGCCCGCCTGGACCGCGGCGCTGCGCCTCGCCGGCCCGCTCGCCGAACCGGTGCTCGACGCGGTGCTGCGGGCGTCGCCGGTGGCGGCGGCCGCGTCCGCCGCCGACGGTCGCGCGCCGCAGGCCGCGCCGAAGCCGCAGGCGGTCGACCTCCACGCCACGCTGCGCCCGTTCGCGCCGTGGCCGCTGGGCGACCTCACCGCCCGGGCACGGGCGCTCGACCTGTCGGCGTTCGTCGCGACGGCCCCGGCGACCGCGCTCGACATCGACGCCCGCGCGACGCGCAGCGGCGCCGACCGGCCGGCCGTCGTCACGCTCGACGTCGCCAATCCGGACGCCGGCCGCTACGACGCCGCACGGCTGCCGTTCCAGTCGGTCCACGCCGAGGTCGCGGTGACGCCCGAACAGGCGACCGAGATCGAGCTGCGCTCGGCGACCGCGGTGCTCGGCACGGCGCGCGAGCCGGGCGGCCGGCTCGACGTCAAGGGTCGCTGGTCGGCGAGCCGCTGGACCGTCGACAGCACGCTCGACGGCCTGCGGCCGCAGCGCCTCGACGGCCGCGCGCCGGCACTGTCGCTGAGCGGCCCGGTCCGTGCCGCGGGCGGCGGCGCCGCCGCGGACGGTCGCGGCATCGACCTGACGACCAAGCTCTCCGGCCGGCTCGACGTGGCGGGCACGTCGCAAGCGGTCGCGGTCGACCTCGACACGTCCTTCGATGTCGCGGGCCCCGACAAGCGGCTGCGGCTCGCCGGGCTGACGGCATCCGCCGGCCCCGCACGGCTGAAGGCCGCGGGCACCGCGGCACAGGCCGACCCGGCGGCGCCGTGGGTCGTCAAGGCCGACGCGTCGCTCGCCGAGGTCGATCCGGGCGTCTGGCTCGCGGGCCTCGCGACGTCGCCGTGGCGCGGCACCCGCAACCGGGTCGACGCGCAACTCGTCGTCGACGCGACCGCGGCGCTGCCGGCGCCCGGCACGCCGCCGCTCGACGCGCTGGCCGCGGCACGCGGCCGCGCGACGGTCACGATCGGCGACCGCAGCCTGCTGGCCGGCGTGCCGCTCGGCGGCAAGGCCGCGGTCGACAGCGACGGCCGCACGGCCAGGGTGCGTGCCGATGTCGCTGCCGCGGGCAACGCGTTGCGCGTCGACGCTCGCGTCGCGACGCGCGGCGCGGGCGGCGGCGACGCCCTCGATCTCGCGCTCGACGCCCGGACGCTCGCCGCGCTCGCGCCGATCTACAGGCTCTTCCAGCCGGCCGGCGCCGATGCGCGGCTCGCCGGCAGCGTCACCGCGAACGCGCACGTCGACGGCCGCTGGCCGCGCGTCACCACGCGCGGCGACCTGGCGGCGCAAGGCATCCAGGCCGGCGCGCTCTCGCTGCAGCGCGCCGCCGGCCGCTGGGTCGCGGGCACCGCGTCGACCGACCGCGTCGCGCTCGACCTGAGCGTCGACGAGCTCAGGACGCAGCCCGCGGGCGGCCCGCCCGGCCCGTCGCTGAGCACGATGACCGTGCAACTCACCGGCACGGCACGAGCCCATGCGCTCGACATGCGTGCGAGCAGCCGCGCCAGGCCGCCGGCGTGGGCCGAGGCGGCCACCGGCTCGGCACCGGCAACGCCCGCGCCGGCGGTCGACAGCGGCCGCAGCGCACCGCCGGCGCGGCTGACCGTCGCGACGCTGCGCGCCCGCGGCGGCCTCGTCGACCAGACGAACGCGCCGCTCTCCGGCTGGCGCGGCGCCGTGGCGTCGATCGAGGTGGCGGCGAGCGACGGCCGCGGCGCGCCGCTGCTGCGGGCGGCCGATCTGTCGCTCGAGACGTTCTGGGGCGGCGGCCCGCTGCGCGTCGACGTGCAGCCCGGCCGGCTCGAACTGCTCGGCGGCGGACTGCGCTGGACGCGGCTCGGCTACACCGCGGCAGCGCCGGGCGCCGCGCTGCCGCGGATCGACGTCGACGCGACCATCGACCCGCTGCGCGTCGCCCCGCTGCTCGCCCAGGCGCAACCGACGTTCGGCTGGGGCGGCGACCTCGCGATCGGCGGCCGCATCCGGCTGCGGAGCGCCGTCACCGCGGACGCCGGCGTGCAGGCCGATGCGGTGATCGAACGCAGCGGCGGCGACCTGGGCATCACCGACGAGTTCGGCACGCGCCGGCTCGGCCTCAGCGCGCTGCGTGTTGCGCTGAAGGCCGACCGCGGGCTCTGGACGGTATCGAGCCGCCTCGCCGGCCAATCGCTCGGCACCGCGACCGCCGACGCCACCGTCCGCACCTCGGCGCAGGTGCTGGTGCCGCCCGCGGACGCGCCGCTCGACGGCCGCGTCGACCTCGACATCGCCGACCTCGCCGGCGTCGGCAACTGGGTGCCGCCCGGCTGGCGCGTCGGCGGGGCGCTGCGCGCCGGCGCGACGCTCGGCGGGCGTGTCGGCCAGCCCGACTACCGCGGCGAGATCGTCGGCCGCGGCATCACCGCGCGCAACTTCCTCGAAGGCGTCAGCGCGACCGACGGCGATCTGCTCGTGCGGCTCGCCGGCACCACCGCGACGATCGACCATTTCACCGCCAAGGGCGGCGACGGCACGCTGCGCGTCACCGGCGACGCCACCTTCGACGCCGCGCCGGCGATCCGGCTCGACATCACCGCGACGCGCTTCCTCGTGCTCGGCCGCGTCGACCGCAAGATCGTGGCGAGCGGCCAGGCCGCCGTTGCGGTCGACGCCCGGCACGTCAAGGTGACCGGCCGCTTCGGCGTCGACCAGGGCCTGATCGACATCACCCGCAGCGACGCGCCGACGCTCGCCTCCGACGTCACCGTCATCCGCGCCGCGGGCGTGCTGTCGCCGGCGGCAGCGGCGTCCGCCGCCGCGTCGCCGGGCAGCAACGCACCGGTGCCGCTGCCGGTCGTCGGCACGCCGGCGCCCGATCCGGCGGCGGCGGTCCGTGCCGTCGACCTCGATCTGCAACTCGATCTCGGCGCGCAGCTCGCGATCCGCGGCCACGGCCTGGCGGCGCGGCTCGCCGGCGTGCTCGAGGTCACGTCGCCCGGCGGCAAGGTCGCGCTCGACGGCACGGTCAACGTCGTCGACGGCACGTTCAAGGCCTATGGCCAGGACCTCGTGATCGACCGCGGCGCGATCGTCTTCAGCGGCCCGATCGACCGGCCGCGGCTCGACATCGAGGCGACGCGGCCGAAGCTCGAGAACATGCGCGTCGGCGTCACGATCACCGGCAGCGTCGCGAATCCGCGGATCCGGCTGTTCTCGGAGCCCGAGATGTCCGAAGTCGACAAGCTGAGCTGGCTGATCGTCGGCCGCGGTGCCGACGATCTCGGCCGGAACGAGTCGGCGCTGCTGCAGAGCGCCGCGATGGCGCTGGTCTCGGGCGAGGGCAACGGCGAGCCGGGCATCACCGACCGGGTGACGAAGGCGCTCGGTCTCGACGAGCTCTCGATCGCCCAGACCGACGGGACGGTGAAGCAGACGGTCGTCAACCTCGGCAAGCAGCTGTCGGACCGCTGGTCGATCGGCTACCAGGCCGGCCTCAACGCCGCGGCCGGCAGCGTGCAACTGATCTACAGGGTCGCGAAACGGATCACCGTCCGCGCGCAGGCCGGCACGGCGAGTTCGCTCGACCTGATCTGGAGCTGGCGCTGGCAGTGACGGCGGGCGGCGCGCCGCTGCGTCATGGCGCGGGACGCGGTGCGCTGGTCCCGCCGACAGGAATCGAACCTGTATCTGCCGCTTAGGAGGCGGCCGTTCTGTCCATTGAACTACGGCGAGCGCGGGCCTTCATCGATCGGCAGCATTTCGAGTGTAAGTTTCCTGCACCGCCCTGTCGCGAACCGGCATTTCAGCGTACGAAATGTCGGCGTGGCGCGGCATCGAAGTTGCGTGTTGCAGTGCAACAATCGACTGGAAGGGAGTTGTCGATGACGCACGATCAGCTGACCGGAAAATACGCGCGGCTGCGGCACGAGCTTGCCGAAGCCTATGCCGAGCCTGACTGGAGCGCCTGCCGAAGCGGCCACATCGACCGCATCGCCAAGGAACTGGTCGAGACCGAGCGTGCTCTGGCGTCGAGCCGCGTGCCGCGCTTCGGCGGCGAGCGCGCCCGCGCGCCGTTCGAGGGCGCAGCACGGCACCATTGAGGCGCTCTGTGGTCGACCGCCGCTGCCGGCGGAGCGCTCGACCGTGTCTCGGTCCGGAGTCTTCCCAACGACGATGCCGTGGTCGGTGCAACCTCCTTCGCGCGGCATCGCGTCATGGCCTCGACAGCGGGGTGTCGAGCGGGCGGCGTCGGCGCACGTCGTCTGCCCGTCGCGGGCGGTGCTGCATGGCCACGGCGCAGGCGCTGTCGCAGCCTGCAACGTCGCGGAGCCGGCCGATAATCGTGGACCCTTCACGACACGCCACCGCCCATGCCGACGCTACAGGAACTCCGCAGCCAGATCGCCGACCTCGAGAAACAGGCGGCGGAACTGCATGAACGCGAAAGCCGGGCGGCGATCACGACGGTCGTGGAACTGATCCAGCGGTACGGGCTGACAGCCGACCAGATCGGCCTCGGAGCGCCGCCGAAAGCGGCCCGCGAGCCGCGCGGCGCCGGTCGACCGGTGGCACCCAAGTCGACACGTCCGGGCGCCGGTGTTCCCAAGTTCGCCGACCCGGTGTCCGGCAAGACCTGGACAGGTTTCGGCAAGCCGCCTGCGTGGATCGCGGGCGCCAAGGACCGCGACGCCTTCCGGATCGACGCGTCGGCCGCAGCGCCGCGCAAAACCGCGGCGAAGGAGGCGC
The DNA here is from genome assembly GCA_964249855.1 of uncultured Rhizobacter sp. GTDB lineage: Bacteria > Pseudomonadota > Gammaproteobacteria > Burkholderiales > Burkholderiaceae_C > LMDS01. The sequence continues at coordinate 45,520 of CAXUDL010000030.1, forward strand.
GGACGCGCAAGGGCACACAACGAGTCGCTTGATGCGCGCGTGCCGGCCGTCCGTCCGACCACGCGCCGGCTCGCACGCTTGCACACGCCCGACTCACCGGCCGCGATGATCGATCTTTGCCGTCGAAGGAACGTCCATGCCTGATTCCTCGCTCGTTTTCTGGATTCTCGGGATCCCGCTCGTGATCGGTGTCGTCGAACTCGCGCGAACGGTGCTGGCGATCAGACGCATGCCCGCATCGCGCACCGGCCGCGGTGCCTGGAGCCAGTCGCTGCGCGTGCGCCCGTAGGCGCAGCGCCGGACGACTGGCACCGCCGCAGGCCCGAAACCGCGAATCAATCCATCGAGCCCAGCGACATAAGCACTGCCGCTAAAGGCGCCGGACGCAAGGCGTAGCCGTACCCGCTCGTACGGATGGCACTTGCGACGACGGGTAGCGGCGGAGGGGCTGTCGAGCGGGCGTGTGAGATTCGTTCCCAGTTTCCCGCCAGTCCACACCCCCACCGAACGAAAGCGGCGTCGGCGCGCGTGATGCGCGCCGACCGGCTCCTCAGCGGTACACGTCGCGTGCGTTCGCCGTCTTCCAGTTGTCTTCCAGATACGACGCGTCGTCGTCGCTGCGCGGACGCACGCCCATCAGGATCCCGCCCTTGCGGATGCCTTCGTCGTACTGCTTGACGCGTTCCTCCGGCAGGTTCCAGCCGACGAGCGCGCCAATGATGCCGCCCGTCGCCGCGCCCGCGCCGGCACCGGCGACCGCTGCTGCGAGCGGGCCGGCGATGACGAGGCCGATGCCTGGCAGCACCAGCGACGTCCCGACGGCCGCGACCGCGGCGGCGATCGCACCCAGCGTGCCGCCGATCGCGCCGCCGACGCCCGCTCCCTCGGCCGCCTTGTTGCCGAGTTCGGTCTCGACGCCCGACTGGTGAAAGTGACGCTTCTTGGTGTCTTCCGACATCACCAGATTGACGTCGTCCTTGCTGTAGCCGCGGTCGGTCAGCGCGGAATAGCCGCGTTCGGCGCTCTCGCGGTCCGGAAAGAGGCCGGTCATCAGCGGTGCTTGGGTGGTCGTCGTCATGTCGTGTTTCCCTTTGGAAAGTGTCTGTCGTCCTCGACCCGTGCAAGCGATGGCCGAGGGTCGGCGCCCACGGTGGGCGTTGCCGCAGGATCTCGCGACGGGCTGCCGCAGGCTGCCGGACAGGGCCTGTGTGCGTCCGCGCGGCACGAGCCCGACGCTGTGGGCCGGCTCCTACGAGGCACGTTCGATGCATCCGACGCGTGCAACTGCACCGTCGCCGCCACGTTCCTCCATGGTTCGTGCCATCGAGGGCGGTTCCAGACTCGATCGATCGCTTCTCGAGGACTTCGCCATGCCGTCGCCCGCGTTCCGCGCTCTGCCGTGCTACTTCTTCGGGCTGGCCGCCACCTTCACCGGCGCCTGGCTGATGGACACCACCGGCTCGATGTGGCCGCTCGCGCTCGGCGGCGCGATGTCGATGATGTGCACCGCCCCGGTCGTGCGCAAAGGGCTGCAGGCGATGGGCCGGCGCCGCCGCTGAAACCGCGGGGCGACCGCTCGTTCGACGACCGTGGCGCCCACGGCCTGCCGCCGAGCGCACCCGCGCGCACGTCGATCGGCGCTGCCGTCCGCCTGCCCGGGACGGCCCCCCGCCTGTCGCCGCCCGCGACCCGGCAGCCTCGACTCGGCTCGCCACGGCACAATCCGCCGCGCGTCCCGTTCCGCCTTCGTCCGTTGCCGTCCCTCGCCTCCCGCCTGCTCGACCCGCGGCCTCTCGTCGCACTGCTGATCGGCACCACCGCGGCGTTCGCGGTCTTTGCGCGGCTCGCCGTTGAAAGTCCCTGGTGGCTCGAGCTTTCGCGCTATCTGCCGTACCCGGTCTACCTCGCGCCGCCGGTCCTGGCGCTCGTGCTCGCGGCAGGGCTCGGCCGCGCCTGGCGGGCGGCGAGCGTCGCGGCGGTGCTCGTGGTCGCGATCGTCACCATGGACTTCCATGTCCGCGTCGGCAGCGGCGACGTGCCCGCCGGCGGCCACCCCGTCCGGCTGATGACCTACAACATCAAGGCCTACAAGGCGATCGAGCGCACCGGCGGCTTCGAGGCGCTGGCGCGCGAGATCGCGCTGCGCGATCCCGACATCCTCGTCATGCAGGACACGCAGACGCTCTCGCGCGGGTCGGCGTTCGCCGCTGGCGGACCCATCTTCGGCCTGCCCAACGTCTTTCTCGGCCACGGCTACGTCATCGCAGCGCGGGTTCCGCTGCGCGGCTGCACGCACCGGATCGACGAGGTCGCGCGCCTCGCCTACGTCGAGTGCACGGTGACGGTCGACGGGCGCGACGCGAGCCTGGTCACGGTGCACTTCGACTCGCCGCGGCGCGGTCTGCTCGCCGCACGGCACGAAGGCCTCGAAGGCACCGACGACTGGCAACAGAACTATGCCGGTCGATTGCTGCAGTCGCAGGCGCTCGCCGCGCGGCTCGCGCACGCGCCGCGGCCGCTGATCGTCGCCGGCGACCTGAATGCGCCGGAAGCATCGCCGGTCGTCGGCAACCTGCTCGCGCTGGGGTTGCGCGACGCCTATTCCGCCGGCGGCACGGGCTGGGGCTACAGCTACGGCGACGCCACGTCGGCGCGCATCGCCTTTCTGCGCATCGACCACATCCTGGTCAGCGAGGGCGTCGCCGTGGTCGACGCGGCGGTCGGCAACGCCGGACCGTCGGAGCACCGGCCGGTCATCGCGGACCTGGTACTGCCGCCCTGAGCGACGCCGTCAGCGCACCACGCTGGCGAACAGCCCGGCGGCGTCGAGCGCGGTCGTCATGCCGCGCCGGTCAGACGTCGAGCAGGTAGACCTGCGCTGCGGCGCGTTCGGCGGCGCCGTGCCCGGCGAGGGCGCCGTCCCACTCCGGGCCGCTGGCGCCGTGCGTCGGCGAGAGGCCCTGCGTCATCTGCGCCACCTCCTCGGTGCCGCCGGCGAAGTCGTTCAGCGCCGCACGGTCGGCGTCGAACAGGCGGGCGGTGGCGACGCCGCCCGCGTCGATGACCACGAGAAAGCGCGCCGCCGGCCGATGCGGGGTGTGGCCGGGGCGGCCGTGGGCCGGGATGCCGTAGCCGTCGTTCATGCACCGATCTTGCCATGCCGCTCCGGCGCGCGGCGGGGACGCGCCGCGAGGCCCGGGGGCCGGCGTCGGCGAGCGGTTAGCATCCGCGCCGATGAACACCGACCGCGGTGGCGCGGACGCCGTCGTCTCGATCGCCGGCCTGACCAAACGCTACCCGGGCGGCTTCGAAGCGCTCAAGCGCATCGATCTCGACATCCGCCGCGGCGAGATCTTCGCCCTGCTCGGCCCGAACGGCGCCGGCAAGACGACGCTGATCTCGATCGTCTGCGGCATCGTCACGGCGAGCGGCGGCTCGGTCACCGTCGACGGCCACGACATCGGCCGCGACTACCGCGTCACGCGCTCGCTGATCGGCCTCGTGCCGCAGGAGCTGACGACCGACGCCTTCGAAAGCGTGCGGGCGACCGTCGGCTTCACCCGCGGCCTGTTCGGGCTCGCGCCGAACCCGCCGTTCATCGAACAGCTGCTGCGCGACCTGTCGCTTTGGGACAAGCGCGACGAACGCCTGATGGCGCTGTCGGGCGGCATGAAGCGGCGGGTGATGATCGCCAAGGCGTTGGCGCACGAGCCGAAGGTGCTGTTCCTCGACGAGCCGACGGCCGGCGTCGACGTCGAACTCCGCCGCGACATGTGGGCGCTGGTCCGCGGCCTGCGCGAGAGCGGCGTCACCGTGATCCTGACGACCCACTACATCGAGGAGGCCGAGGACATGGCCGACCGCATCGGCGTGATCGACAAGGGCGCGCTCGTCGTCGTCGAGGACAAGGCGACGCTCATGAAGACGCTCGGGAAGAAGACGCTGACGGTCGAGCTCGAGCAGCCGATGCCCGCCGTGCCGGCCGAGCTGGCAGGCTGGAACCTGACGCTCTCCGCCGACGGCCGCAACCTGCGTCGCGAGTTCGACGGCGACGCCACGAGCACCGGCGTCGCGGCGCTCATCAAGCGCATGGGCGAACTCGAGATCGGCTTTCGCGACGTCCACACCGAGAAGAGCTCGCTCGAGGACATCTTCGTGAGCCTGGTGCACCGGCCGCGCGCCGGCGGACCGGCGTGACGCCGGCGCGCTTCAACGGCCGCGGCGTGCTCGCGATCTACGCGTTCGAGATGGCGCGTGCGCGGCGCACGCTCGGGCAGTCGCTCGTCGCGCCGGTGATCACGACCTCGCTCTACTTCATCGTCTTCGGCGCGGCGATCGGCTCGAAGATGTCGCAGGTGGGCGGCGTGGCCTACGGCGCCTACATCGTGCCGGGGCTGATCATGCTGTCGCTGTTGACGCAAAGCCTCTCGAACGCGTCGTTCGGCATCTACTTCCCGCGCTTCACCGGGACGATCTACGAGCTGTTGTCGGCGCCGGTCTCGCCGTTCGAGCTGGTGCTCGCATATGTGGGCGCCGCGGCGACGAAATCGGTGATCCTCGGCGTGGTGATCCTCGCGACGGCGAGCCTCTTCGTGCCGGTGCAGATCCGCCATCCGGTCTGGATGACCGCGTTCCTGCTGCTGACGGCGGCGAGCTTCAGCCTCTTCGGCTTCATCATCGGCCTCTGGGCGCAGGGCTTCGAGCAGCTGCAGGTCGTGCCGACGCTCATCGTGACGCCGCTCACCTTCCTCGGCGGCGCGTTCTATTCGATCGACATGCTGCCGCCGTTCTGGCGCACGGTGACGCTCTTCAACCCGATCGTCTACCTGATCGACGGCTTCCGCTGGAGCTTCTTCGACACGGCGGACGTCGGCGTCGGCTGGAGCCTGCTCGCGACGCTGGCGGTGCTCGGCGTCTGCCTCGCGACCGTCGCCTGGATGTTCCGCAGCGGCTACCGGATCAAGACCTGAGTCCCGGCGTCGGCGGGCCTGTGAATAGGGCGCGAAATGCCTGACCGCGGACGCAACTTGTCCGGCGCGAACGACTCCAAAATCGTCGCGGGAATATACTTCGAGAGGTTCGATTGAACAGCACACACGCCGCCCATCGGCATAGCAAGGGGTCTCACATGGGTGCCAAACTCAAGGTCGCGGGTTGGCTCGCCGTCGGGGCCGTCGCCGGCGCCCTCGCGACGATGCAGATGCAGGCGACGGCGCGCAATGGCGTCGCGCAGCTCCCGATCGAGGACCTGCAGCAGCTCGCCGCGGTGTTCGGCATGGTGAAGACCGATTACGTCGAGCCCGTCGACGAGAAGAAGCTGATCGGCGACGCCATCGGCGGCATGGTCGCCGGCCTCGACCCGCACTCCCAGTACTTCGACAAGAAGTCGTTCAAGGAATTCCGCGAGGCGACCACCGGCCGGTTCGTCGGCATCGGCATCGAGATGGGCATGGAAGACGGCATGGTGAAGGTCGTCAGCCCGATCGAAGGCTCGCCGGCCTTCCGCGCCGGCATGAAGAGCGGCGACCTGATCGTCAAGATCGACGACACGGTCGTCAAGGGCCTGACGGTCGACCAGGCGGTCAAGAAGATGCGCGGCGAACCGAACACGAAGGTCGTGCTGACGGTGTTCCGCAAGAGTGAATCGCGGACCTTCCCGGTCAACATCACGCGCGAGGAAATCCGCGTCCAGAGCGTTCGCGCCAAGGTGATCGAGCCCGGCTACGCCTGGCTGCGCGTCAGCCAGTTCCAGGACCGCACGGTCGACGATTTCGCGAAGAAGCTCGAGGACATCTACAAGCAGGAGCCCAACCTGAAGGGCCTGGTGCTCGACCTGCGCAACGACCCGGGCGGCCTGCTCGAGGGCGCGGTCGCGGTGTCGACGGCGTTCCTGCCGCCCGACGTGACCGTGGTCTCGACGAACGGCCAGATTCCCGATTCCAAGCAGACCTTCAAGGCGAGCCCCGAGTTCTACATGCGCCGCGGCGGTGCCGACCCGCTCAAGAAACTGCCCGACGCCATCAAGCGCGTGCCGCTCATCGTGCTCGTGAACGAGGGCTCGGCGTCGGCCAGCGAGATCGTCGCCGGTGCGCTGCAGGACCAGAAGCGCGCGACGGTGATGGGCGCGCAGACCTTCGGAAAAGGCTCGGTGCAGACGGTGCGCCAGCTCTCGCCGGAAACGGCCCTGAAGATCACGACGGCGCGCTATTACACGCCGAGCGGCGCGTCGATCCAGGCCAAGGGCATCGTGCCGGACGTCATGCTCGACGAGACTGCCGAAGGAAACCTCTTCGCGGCGCTGCGCACCCGCGAGGCGGATCTCGACAAGCACCTGCAGAGCGGCCAGGGCGCGGAGCAGAAGGACGAGGCACGCGAGAAGGCACGCGACGAAGCGCGCAAGAAGCTCGAGGACGACATGGCGAAGAATGCCAACAAGCCGGTCAAGCCGCCGATCGAATTCGGCACTGCCGAAGACTTCCAGCTGACCCAGGCACTCAACCAGCTGAAAGGCAAGACGGTGCTCGCGAGCAAGACGGCGGTCGAGCGCAAGTCCGAGACCGAGACGACGAACTGATCCAGCCGCGCCGGCTCCGCGAACGCCCGTGCCCGCACGGGCGTTCGTCTTTGCGGCGGCCGCGCCCGATGACCGACGACGAACTGCTGCGCTACTCGCGCCACATCCTGCTCGACGAGATCGGGATCGACGGCCAGCAGCGCCTTCTCGCGGCGCGCGTGCTCGTCGTCGGCGCGGGCGGACTCGGCTCGCCGGTGGCGCTCTACCTCGCGAGTGCCGGCGTCGGCGCACTGACACTCGTCGACGACGACCGCGTCGACCTGACCAACCTCCAGCGCCAGATCGCCCACGGGCAGGCGCGGATCGGCTGGCGCAAGGTCGACTCGGCGGCGGCGAGCGTCGCGGCGCTGAACCCGGCAGTGACGGTGACGACCGTGCCGCGCCGCGTCGGCGCCGACGATCTCGCGGCGCTCGTGGTCGACCACGATCTCGTCGTCGACTGCAGCGACAACCTCGCGACGCGACACGCCGTCAACGCCGCCTGCGTCGCCGCCGCCAAGCCGCTCGTGTCGGGTGCCGCGATCGGCTTCGACGGGCAGATGTCGGTCTACGACACCCGTGACCCGTCGCAGCCCTGCTATGCCTGCGTCTTCCCGCCCGGCGAGCGCTTCGACGAGGTCCGGTGCGCGACGATGGGCGTCTTCGCGCCGCTGGTCGGCATCGTCGGGAGCCTGCAGGCGGCCGAAGCGCTGAAGCTGCTGTGCGGCATCGGCACCTCGCTTGCCGGCCGGCTGCACATGCTCGACGCGCGGTCGATGGCGTGGACCGAGATCCGCACCCTGCGGGCGACCGACTGCCCGGTGTGTCGGCGCCGGCCGGGCCATTCGGCAGCCGCATCCGCGTCACGTTCCTTGCCTTAAGCTCTCCCGATGAATCCCAAAGCAGATCTCGCCGCGCGAAATTTCCCAACGGCCCGGCAGGATGCGACGACCGATGCGGCCAAGTCGCTGGCGCGCTACGAAGGTCCGGAGAGTTCCTACCAGCTCGCGTTCACCGACACGCGCTTCCTGCTGCGCGAGGAGATGCGTCCGGTGCGGATGCAGCTCGAACTGCTGAAGCCGGAACTGGTGCAGGACGAGCAGGGCATCGAGTCGACGATCCCGATCTTCGGCAGCGCGCGCATCGTCTCGCCCGAAGTCGCCGAGCGGCTGGTCGAGGACGCCAGGTCCGCCGGCAACGCCGAAGCGCTGGCGATCGCCGAGCGCCACGTCGCCATGTCGCGGTACTACGCCGAGGCCCGGCGCTTCGCGGCGCTGGTCACCGAGAAGACGCACGGGCTTGCGCGGCCGCTCTACGTCGTCACCGGCGGCGGGCCGGGCATCATGGAAGCCGGCAACCGCGGTGCGAGCGACGCCGGCGGCAAGAGCGTCGGCCTCAACATCGTTCTGCAGCACGAACAGGCGCCCAATCCGTACATCACGCCCGAGCTCTGCTTCCAGTTCCATTACTTCGGGCTCAGGAAGATGCACTTCCTGATGCGCTCGGTCGCGCTCGTCTGCTTCCCCGGCGGCTTCGGCACGCTCGACGAATTGTTCGAGGCGCTCACGCTGATCCAGACCGGCAAGTCGCGGCGCCGGCCGGTGCTGCTGTTCGGGCGCGACTTCTGGACGCGGCTGATCAACTTCGAGCTGCTCGTCGAGACCGGCATGATCAGCGCTCTCGACCTGCAGCTGTTCCGCTTCGTCGAGACCGCGGAAGAAGCGTGGGCCATCCTCGACGACGAATACGGGTTGTGATCCACGCATGACAGGCGACACGGCGTCGGGGCGCGGAGCCGCTCGAATCGATCGATGAACGTTCTGCGCAGGGCCGTCGTCGGAATGCTCAACCGAACGCCCGCCGTGTCGCTGGCACCGACGTTCGCAGAGGAGGCGCGCCTCCCCGGGCTGATCCATCAGACGTTCCCGTCGAAGACGCTGCCGCCGGCGCTCGAGGCGAACGTGCAGGCCTTGCAGGCGCTCAATCCGACCTGGCGGCACCAGCTCTACGACGACGCCGACATCGCCCGGTTCATCCGGTCCGCCTACGGGGACGCCATCCATCGGCGCTTCGAGCGGATCGATCCGGTCTACGGCGCGGCGCGGGCCGACCTGTTCCGCTATCTCTTGCTGTACAAGCTCGGCGGCGTGTACCTCGACATCAAGAGTGCCGCCACGCGCCCGCTCGACACGGTGCTCCGGCCGGACGAGCGCTACATCGTCGCGCAGTGGCCGAACGGACCGGACGCGAAGCTGAAAGGCGCCGGCTGGCACGAGGAAACGAAGCACGTCCGCGACGGCGAGTTCCAGCAGTGGTTCATCGTCGCGGCGCCCGGTCACCCCTTCCTGAAGGTGGTGATCGAGCGGGTGCTGCGCAACATCGCCGTCTACCAGCCGGCATTGCACGGCGTGGGCAAGAAGGGTGTGCTGCGTGTCACCGGTCCGATCGCCTACACGCTCGCGATCGAGCCGCTTCTCGCCCTGCATTCCCACCGCCGGGCCGACGCCGAGCGGGACCTCGGTTTCGACTATTCCATCTACACGACCGTCAACCAGGGCGAACACGGCCATCTCGGGCTCTTCAAGACGCACTACAGCCGGGCGCAGCAGTCGGTGATCCGCTTGCACGGCGCTGCAGCCGCGATCAACCGGACGGTGCTCAAGGCCCAGGAGGTCGTGTCGCGGCTTCGCGGCACCGGCCCGGTTCCGCCGTAGCGTCGGGCGCGCCGCATCGCACGCGGCAACCGAAGCCGGCGCGTCGCGACTGCCGCTCGAGCTCGGCATCGACATGATGGCCGGACCGGTGCGCAGGCGTCGCCGCAATGCGCAAAGGGTTTCGGCACACCCGCCGGATCACAGGCGCGTGGCCTGTCGCTCGCGTGCTCGAATCAGGCGGAGGGGCGGGCCCGACGGGCGGTCGACAGATTGCGCGCTCTCCACAAGGCCGCACGGACGTTGCGCCCGAGGAGCCTGGGGTGCGCGACGAGCGCCAGTTGCGCCCGACGCCGGTGCCGGGATCTCGACGCGGCATCGATGCGGGACCGCGACAGTCGCTCGATCAGCGAGCGGAGCGCGACCACGTCCCATGCCGTCGCCTGGCGCCGAAGGATGTCCTCCCGTGCCTGCGTGGCGAGCCGCGTTCGGAGTGCACGATCGCGGTACGCGCCGACCAGCATGGCCGCTGCAGCGTCGAGGTCGGCGTCCGCCCAGCGTGCGCCGTCGCCCGCGAACGCCGGGTCGAAGAACCAGATCGTGTCGCGCGGCGGGACGAGCGTGTAGGGCACCAGCAGCGAATTCTGCTCGGTCATGTACGACAGGTTGCCGGAGTGCGCCGTGGCGATGACCAACGTTCCTTCGGCCATCGCCTCCATGCCGCCGAGACCGAGGCCCTCGGAGCGGTGGAGCGTCAGATAGACGTCGGCAGACGCGTACAGGCCGCGCACCTCGTCGTACGGCAGGGTCTCCGTCAGCAACCGGATGCGGGCGTCGTCGCGGATCGCCGCACCGAGCGCGTCGCGGTCGGCGCCGCCGTGCCCGTTGACCTTGACGATCAACGCGGCCGGCTCGCCGGTCGGAAACGCCCGCTTGAACGTCTCGATCGCGGCGAACGGGTTCTTTCTTCCGGTGTCCGATCGCGCGTCGAAGCTCGACACCACCAGGAATCGGTCGTCGCCGATTCCGCGCTCGCGGCGCGCTTGCAGGCGCGCTTGCGGACCGAGCTCGAGCGGCGTTTCCAGCGGATGTTCGCAATAGACGACCGGCACTTCGGGACACGCGGTCTCGTAGGTTTGCTGGCAGTACCGACTGCAGACCGCGAGCGCATCGAAGAGTCGCAACGTCGTCTTCCAAGCAGGCGGAATCAATGCGAGCTCCCAGAACACCATGCCGATGTTGACGAACCGGGGGTCCATCAATCCTGGCAGCTGTCGCAGCAGCAGGCGTGCGGATCGGTCGAGAGACAGAACGAGCAGGTTGACGCCGGAGGGCAGACGGTCGACGGACTCCACCGCATCGACGCCCTCGACCGCTCGAGCCGTCGGCGACCGCCCGTCGATGTCGAGACCGGAGACCTTGTAGCCATGCCGCTGCAACGCCCGCACGAAGGCGCGCGCCGTGTTGCCGAGTCCGGATTGCGCCCCGAGATGGCCGATGACATTGACTTGACGGACGTCGTCCATTGCGAACGGACCCTTGCAGCGGGACGGTTGGGAGTCGGAGACACGTTTGAAGCGACGGACGCGCGGCGGCGGCCGCCGCGCGTCAGGCGATGCGCGGCTTCAAGGCGAAAAGTGGCTTCGCGGCAGCCCGCTGAGGCATGCGGCGGTGATCTCGGCGCTCGCGCGCCAGCTGAACGACCGGAGATGCTTTGCGATCGCCGGCTGGAATTGCTCGCGATCGCGTTCGGTCGCATCGACCATCTCGAGAAGCTTCTCGCGGATGTCGTCGACGCTGTACGGATCGACGAACGACGCGGCGTTGCCGACCGACTCGGGCAACGATGCGACACCGCTCACCACGGCCGGCGTACCGCACGCCAGCGACTCGAGCGGGGGCATGCCGAAACCTTCGTACAACGGCACGAACACGAAGAACTGCGCGCCGCTGTAGAGCGCTGGCATGTCCTCATCCAGGACGAACGTCTGCGGATGGATGACGGTCAGGCCGCTGCGGTTGGCGGCTGCGATGGCGTCGACGATCTCGGCATTGTTCCAACCGCCTGCGCCGACGATGACGAGCGGATAGCGGTCGGCCACGTGCCGCGGCAGCGTCGTGTACGCGTCGAGCAGTCTCTTGTAGTTCTTGCGTGGCTCGATGTTGCCCACTGAAAGAATGTAGGTCTTCGAGGCGATCCCGTACTTCTTTCTGACAGCGTCGATGTCGTCGCGGCTACGCCGGTAGAAGACGCCGGTGTCGACCGAGGGATATGCGACCGTGACCCGATCCGGATCGACTGCGTGGTACTTGACGATCTCGCTCTTGCTGAACTCCGACACCGAAATGATCTCCGACGAGTTCTTCAGCGACTGTGGCACCGTCGCGGTGAGGAATGCCCGATTCCGCTCTTCGACGCATTCCGGAACCGAAAGATAGGTCACGTCGTGGATCACCACGCCTGAAGTCGAGAAATAAGTCGGCCACGACGCGAAGGATGGAAAATAATAGTGTCCGCGACCCAGCAGCAGGTCGATGGGCAGCCGCCAGCCTCGTTTCATCACGAGATTGAGCAGCCGGTTGGGAAGCGGGTTTCGGATCACGCTCCTGCAGTGTCGGAACCGATACTTCTCCAGCCGACCGGCAAGGCGCCGATGGACGACGAGTGAATAGGTCAGCTTTCCCTCGCCGGCCAGTTCGTCGAAGCCGCGGACGATCCCGAGGGTATAGTGCCCCACGCCGCTGAAATGATGGTCGACCAAGGGAAAGGCGTCGATCTGGAGATGGGGTTTCTGCATTCGCCGGGATTCGCTCGGTGACTGGGCTCGATGCTCGGGTGCACCATCATCTCGGCCCGACGGCGTGGAATGTCGGACTGTAGAAGGCAGAGGTTTCGACTCGATGATATTTGATACGGTCCTCGTCGGCTATCAGCTCGACCACACCATCCGGGCGCTCGACGTCTGCGACCGAATCCATTCCTGGCGGCGCGCGCGGCGCCGCATCCTGGTGTGCAACGACGCGCGGCTCGCCGACACCTTGTCGACGAGACTGCTTCGCGGGTGGGAAATCCTGCGCGGCTCGAACGTGCTGGGAGAGTTCTCGGGCTGGCAGGAAGGCATCGACCATCTCGGCAGAACCGGACGCGGCGTGCTGCTCGCGAACGATTCGATCACCGTGCACGTGAGATCCACGCCGGCACGGCGCCTCGCGCTGAGCCTGTGCCTGCGACGGGCCGATGGCGCCTCGGTGGTCGGCTTCCTGGACCGCGTCGCGGGCGATTTCGCCGTCAAGGGCCTGCCACTGGAATCGTGGGTCCGGACCAACTGCTTCGGCCTGACTCCCGCCGCGTTGGACGCGCTCTCGTACACGATTTTCGATCGACCGGTAGCTGCGGAATGCGTGAACGGGGGTTTGAGCGAACCGCATTTCTTCGCCGGGCTCTCACCCGATCTCGAGCACCGCTTGTGCCAACATCTGTTCCACGGTGGCTGGTATGCGTCGGAGCCGTTGACCGCGCGCAGCGTCGAGCGGCTCGCCTTCAAGGCGCGCTGCATCGTACTCGAGAAGTGGTTCGCGGCCCGATGCCTCGCGCTCGGCATCGAGCTCGTCGACCCGTTCACCACCTTTCCATGGGCCGTCCAGGTCGACAAGGCGCAATCTCGCCCTGTCGCGGACTCGATCGCCGGACTGGGCCGCCTGGTGCGGCGGCGATTGCGGCTCGTGGGGAATGCGAAGCGCTGACCGCAGCATCTCCGACCGTCACGGACCGACATCGGAACGAACCGCGCGACACGTCCACTTCCACTTCAATCGGGCAAGAACATGGCTGGATCGAAGGTGAGCCTCATCGGCGCCCCCACCGACATCGGCGCCGGCAGTCGCGGCGCGAGCATGGGCCCGGAGGCGCTGCGCGTCGCCAACATCGGAGCGGTGCTCGAGAGCCACGGCCTCGAGGTCGTCGATCGCGGCAACCTCGTCGGCCCGGCCAACCCGTGGCTGCCGCCGACCGACGGCTATCGCCATCTCGACGAGGTCGTCGCCTGGAACCGGCTGGTCCACGACGCGGTGCATGCCGAGCTCGTGCTCGGCCGCATGCCGATCCTGCTCGGCGGCGACCACTGCCTCGGCATCGGCTCGATCAGCGCCGTCGCCCGCCATTGCCGCGAGGCGCGAAAGAAGCTGCGCGTGCTGTGGCTCGACGCCCACGCCGACTTCAACACCAGCGCCCTGACGCCGAGCGGCAACCTCCACGGCATGCCGGTCGCGTGCCTCTGCGGTCTCGGCCCGCAGGCGCTGATCGAGATCGGCGGCGTCGTGCCGGCGGTGAATCCGAAGTCGATCCGGCAGATCGGCATCCGCAGCGTCGACGCGGGCGAGAAGCGCCTTGTGCACGACGTCGGGCTCGAGGTCTTCGACATGCGCTCCATCGACGAGATGGGCATGCGCCACACCATGGAGCTTGCGCTCGCGACGCTCGACGCGCACACGCATCTGCATGTCAGCTTCGACGTCGACTTCCTCGACGCGGCGATCGCGCCCGGCGTCGGCACCACCGTCCACGGCGGCCCCACCTATCGCGAGGCGCAGCTCTGCATGGAGATGATCGCCGATACCGGCCGGCTCGCGTCGCTCGACGTCATGGAGCTGAACCCTGCGCTCGACGTGAGGAACGCGACCGCGATCGTCGCGGTCGACCTGATCGAGAGCCTGTTCGGCAAGAGCACGCTGATGCGCCGCTGACGCCGTCGGCCCGTCACGACGGGGGATCTGCGCGACAGGACCGGACGTGTCCGACCGTTCGACGCCGCCGGCCCGCTTCCGGCCGCGGTGCGCGCAAGCGACCGCCGCACGCTCACCGCTCCCGGCCGCGCCGCCTCGCCGTGCGCGCGGGCGGCAGCGGCGGAGGAGGCTCGCCGCCGCGGTCGATCGCGATCGCGGCGTCGCCCGCGCCCTCGCCCGGGCCGGCCACGCGCTCCATCTCGCGCAGCATCCGGTCGAGCCGGTCCTTCAGCTTCTCGGTCGACAGCTTCTCGCGGAAGCGCTCGACCATCAGCGGCAGCGCGAAGGGGCTCGGCACCTCCAGGTCGACGAACTCGACGCGTTGGCTGCGCATCCGCGCGAGACTGGCCGCCAGCCGGGAAAGGTCGAGCTCCTGGCTCAACACCTCGCGCTGCGCCTGCGTCAGGAGCAGGTTGCCGGCGTCGTACTTGCTGAAGACCTCGTAGAAGAGCGAGCTCGACGCCTGCAGCTGCCGCGTGCTTTTCGCCTGGCCCGGATAGCCGGTGAAGATCAGCCCGGCGACGCGCGCGATCTCGCGGAAGCGGCGGCGCGCGAGCTCGCTCGAGTTGAGGCTCGCGAGCACGTCGTGCAGCAGCTCGTCCTCGCCGAACAGCGAGCGGTCGACGAGCGGCGTCGGGTCGACGTCGACCGCGCTCAGCAGCTCGAGACCGTAGTCGTTGATCGAGATGCTGAAGGTGTTCGGCACGCTGCGCGCGAGGCGCCAGCCGAGCAGGCTGCCGAGGCCGATGTGCGCATTGCGGCCGGCGAACGGGTAGAGAAAGAGGTGCTGGCCCTCGCGCGAGCGGAAGCGCTCGATCAGCAGCGTCGACGGCGTCGGCAGGCGCGAGAGCCGCATCTGCGTCTCGAGCATGGGGCGCGCGGCTTGCAGTTCGGGCTCGGCCAGGTGGTCGGAGACGGTGGTTGCCGCTGGCGCGGACGCGACCGTCACGGCGGCCGGCGCAGCGCGCGCCACCTTCGCCTTGCGGCGACGCTCCGGCGTCGGCACGGGACCGGCGTCGTCCAGCGCCCGCACGACGCCGGCGAGCACCTCGAGCACCGAATCCGCCAGTTCGTTGGAGAGCGGCATCTTCGCGCCGGCCCAGGTCGTCACCATGCCCTTGGCGGTCGGCGCGCGCTTCACGTACGCGGTCATCTCCTGCGTGCGGACGTACTCGAGCGTGCGGCCCGCGAAGACGAAGCAGTCGCCGGGCTTGAGCCGCGCGACGAAGCCCTCCTCGACGACGCCGATGCGGCCGCCGGAAAGGTACTTCACCTGCATCGCCGAGTCGGACACGATGGTGCCGATCTGCAGCTTGTGGCGGCGCGCGATGCCGCGGTCGGGCACGCGGTAGCGGCCGTCCGCGTCGAGCCGGACGCGGTGGTATTCGGGATACGCGGTCAGACTCGCGCCGCCCTTCTCGACGAAGTCGAGCGCCCACTGGAACTCGTCCTCGCTCAGCGCGCGGTACGCATGCGCGCCGCGTACCTCGGCGAGCATCGCCTCGCGCTCGAAGCCGCCGCCGAGCGCGATCGTGACGAGGTGCTGGACGAGCACGTCGAGCGGCTTCTCCGGTGTGTCGCGCTTCTCGATCCGGCCGGCGAGCGCCGCGCGCCGTGCCGCGACGGCCTCGACGAGCTCGAGCGTGTTCGTCGGCACGAGCGTGATCCGGCTCGGCCGCCCGGGCGCATGGCCACTGCGCCCTGCCCGCTGCAGCAGTCGCGCGACGCCCTTGGCCGAACCGATCTGCAGCACGCGCTCGACCGGCAGGAAGTCGACGCCGAGGTCGAGCGACGACGT
>CAXUDL010000031.1:0-17113 GCA_964249855.1 uncultured Rhizobacter sp.
CCGCCCGCCACATCAATCCGGCACGACCGCCGTCACCTCGATCTCCACCTTCGCCGCGTCCTCGATAAGCGCCGTCACCTCGACCGCCGTCATCGCCGCGTTGAAGCTCCCGATCAGCTCGCGGAACGCGGCGCCGATGTCGGCTTGGGCGTCGATGTACGCGCGCTTGTCGGTCACGTACCAGGTCATGCGCACGATGTGCTCCGGGCGGGCGCCGCCCTCGCGCAGGACGTCGACGACGTTCTGCAGCGCCTGCCGCGCCTGGCCGGCGAAGGTGTCGCTGGCGAAGCGGCCCTCGGCGTCCCAGCCGATCATGCCGGCGACGAAGACGAGGCGGCCGCGCGCCGTCACGCCGTTCGCGTACCCGCGCGGCCGCGGCCAGCCGGGGGGAAGCAGGACTTGCATCGCGATGTCTCCTCGGCCGCTCGGCGCGGCGACGCGTTGTGGACGAAGTCAGGCCGCCGGCGTCGGCCGCAGGCGGAAGCGCTGCAGCTTGCCCGTCTCGGTCCGCGGCAGTTCGTTGCGGAACTCGATCGCCCGCGGATATTTGTACGGCGCGACCGTCTGCTTGACGAATTCCTGCAGCTCGACCACCAGCGCCGCATCGGGCGCGTGGCCGTCGCGCAGCACGACGAACGCCTTGACGAGCTGGCCTCGTTCCTCGTCCGGCACGCCGACCACGCCGCATTCGGCGACCTTCGGGTGCAGCAGCAGGGCCGACTCGACTTCGGGCGAGGCGATGTTGTAGCCGGCCGAGACGATCATGTCGTCGGTGCGGGCGCGGTAGTGGAAGTAGCCGTCGTCATCGACGAGGTAGGCGTCGCCGGTCAGGTTCCAGCCGTTCTGCACGTACTGCAGCTGCCGCGCGTCGGCGAGGTAGCGGCACCCCGTCGGCCCGCGGACGGCGAGCCGGCCGACCTGGCCGCGCGGGACCTCGACACCGTCGTCGTCGACGACCTTGGCTTCGTAGCCGGGCACGGGCTTGCCGGTCGCGCCGGCGCGCGCCGTCGCCTCGTCGGCCGAGACGAAGATGTGCAGCATCTCGGTCGCGCCGATGCCGTCGATGAGCTCGATGCCGGTCGCCTCGCGCCACAGCGTGCGCGTGGCGGCGGGCAGCACCTCGCCGGCGGAGACGCACTGGCGGAGCGGCGTCGCGCGCAGCCGCTCGCCGTGCGCCGCCATCGCGCGATACGACGTCGGCGCGGTGAAGAGCGTCGTCGCGCCGAAGGCCTCGATGCCTTCGACGAGCTGCGGCGGCGAGGCTTTCTCGAGCAGCACGGTCGAGGCACCGACGGCCATCGGGAACAGCACCAGGCCGCCGAGGCCGAAGGTGAACGCGAGCGGCGGCGTGCCGATGAAGATGTCGTCGGGCCGCGGGCGCAGCACGTGCGGCGGCCAGCACGCGCAGATCGCCAGCACGTCGCGATGGAAGTGCATCGTGCCCTTGGGCTCGCCGGTCGTGCCCGACGTGAAGGCGATGAGACAGGTGTCGTCGGCGGCCGTGGCGACGGTCTCGAACGCATCGCCGGCACGCGCCGCGGCGGCGTCGAGACCTTCGTCCGGCGCACCGAAGAGCTCCACGCCGGTCAGCGTCGGACACTGCGCTCGGGCGAGCTCGAGCTCGGCGGCGAGGCGCGCGTCGCACAGCGCATGGCTGATCTCGGCCTTGGCGATGATCTGGGAGAGCTCCCTGGCGCGCAGCAACGGCATCGTCGCGACGGCGATCGCGCCCACCTTCATCACCGCGAACCAGCACGCGACCATCCACGGGTTGTTCGGCGCGCGCAGCAGCACGCGGTTGCCGGGCACGACGCCCATGTCGCCGACGAGCACGTTGGCGATCCGGTTCGCCTGGCGCTGCAGGTCGGCGTAGGTCCAGCGCACGCCGCCCGGCGCCTGCAGGCAGAGCCGGTCGCCGCGGCCCTCGGCGACGTGGCGGTCGAGAAGCTCGGCGGCGCAGTTGAGCCGCTCGGGGAAGCGCAAGGCCGGCAGGTCGAACACGAAGTCGGGCTGCTGCTCGACGGGCGGCAGATGGTCGCGGGCGAACGTGTCGACGTGCGCGGTGGTCATGGCGGGCTCCTCGGCGGTCGAATTGCTTGACTGGTAAAGCAATCTGCGGGCCGCTCGCCGGCCGGTGTCAGTTGCCCTCGAACACCGGCCGCGTCTTCGTCGCGAAGGCGCGGTAGGCGCGGCCGAAATCCTCGGTCAGCATGCAGATCGCCTGGGCCTGCGCCTCCGACTCGATCGCCTCGTCGACGCCCATGGCCCACTCCTGGTGCAGCATCGTCTTGGTGATGCCGTTCGCGAAGGTCGGGCCGCGCGCGATGTCGGCGGCGAGCGCCTGCGCGTCGGCCACGAGCGCGTCGGGGCTGCAGAGGCGGTTGAAGAAGCCCCACTGCGCCGCCTCGTCGCCGCCGAGCGCGCGGCCGGTGTAGAGCAATTCGCTCGCTCGGCCCTGGCCGACGATGCGCGGCAGCATCGCGCAGGCGCCCATGTCGCAACCTGCGAGACCGACGCGGTTGAAGAGGAACGCCGTCTTCGACCGTGCCGTGCCGAGCCGCAGGTCGGCCGCCATCGCGAGAATCGCCCCCGCCCCGGCGCAGACGCCGTCGATCGCCGCGACGATCGGCTGCGGACAATGCCGCATCGCCTTGACGAGCGCGCCGGTCATGCGCGTGAACGTCAGCAGCTCGGGCGCGGACAGGCCGATCAGCGGGCCGATGATCTCGTGGACGTCGCCGCCCGAGCAGAAGTTATCGCCGGCGCCGTGGACGACGACGGCGTGCACGTCGGCCGCGTAGCGCAGCGCCTCGAACAGGTCGCGCAGTTCGGCGTACGACGCGAAGGTGAGCGGATTCTTGCGCTCGGGGCGGTTCAGCAGCACGGTGCCGACGCCGCGCTCGACCGACCAGCCGAAGTGCTGGGCGACGTGGCCGGCGAGCGGCTTCTTGTTGCCGGCGGCGAGCGCCGGGTCGAGGGCAGGGCGGTCCATCGGTTCATCCTCCGCCGAGTTCGGCAGTGCGCTGCAGGTCGTCGAGCTGCACCCGCAGCCGGCCGAGCAGGTCGTGGAGCTGGCTGCGCTGCGGTGCGCTCATGCCGGCGAAGATGTCGACGACCCAGGTTTCGTGGGCGGCGGCGATCTTCTCGAACACGCGCACGCCCTTCTTCGTCAGCGAGACGCGGAACGAACGGCGGTCGTCGGGCTCGGCGACGCGCTCGACCAGGCCGTCCTTCTCGAGCTCGTCGGTGAGCCCGGTGACATTGCCGCCGGTGACCATCAGGAAGCGCGAGAGCGCGCTCATCCGCAGGCCGCCGGGATGGCGGTGCAGCTGGGCGAGGTAGTCGAAGCGCGCGAGCGTGATGCCGAAATCGGCACGCAGGCGCTTCTTCAGCTCGTTCTCGAGCTGCGTGCTGCACGACAGCAGGCGCAGCCAGACCTTGAGCGACTGGTGGTCGTCGGCGGCGACGCGGCCTTCGAGGCCGATGCGTTCGTCGTCGAGCAGCGGCGTGACCTCGACGCGGACGGCGCGCTTCATGCCGGCCTCGCGCGCGTCACGCCGGCTCCTTGTCGGCCGGGCCCGCCGACAGCGCCGCCTTCTCGCGGGCGATCAGCGTCTCCATCTGCCGCTTGCCCGCTTCGTACTGCTTCGGCCAGGCGATGCGCGTGTAGCCGAGCTTCGCGGCCTCCTGCAGCGTCCACGCCGGATTGGCGAGGTGCGGGCGCGCCACGGCGCAAAGGTCGGCGCGGCCGGCGGCGACGATGCTGTTGACGTGATCGGCCTCGCTGATCGCACCGACCGCGATGGTCGCGATGCCGGCCTCGTTGCGGATGCGGTCGGAGAAGGGCGCCTGGAACATGCGGCCGTAGACCGGCTGCTCGCGCTTGCTGACCTGGCCCGACGAGCAGTCGATGACGTCGGCGCCGGCGGCCTTGAAGGCGCGGGCGATGTCGACCGCATCGGTCGGGACGATGCCGCCGTCGACCCAGTCGTGCGCCGAGATGCGGACCGACATCGGCAGGTGCGCCGGCCAGGCGTCGCGCACCGCGCGGAACACCTCGAGCGGATAGCGCAGGCGGTTCTCGAGCGCGCCGCCGTACTCGTCCTGCCGCTGGTTCGTCAGCGGCGAGATGAACGACGACAGGAGATAGCCGTGCGCGCAGTGCAGCTCGAGCCAGTCGATGCCGGCTTCGGCGGCCCAGCGCGCGGCGCGGACGAAGTCGGCGGTGGTGCGGTCCATGTCGGCACGCGTCATCTCGGCCGAGATCTGGCTCACGCCGTCGAGGTACTGCTGGCGCGACGCCGAGACCAGCGGCCAGTTGCCGTGTTCGAGCGGCTGGTCGATGCCGTCCCAGGCGACGCGCGTCGATGCCTTTGCGCCGGCATGGCCGATCTGCATCGCGAACTTGGCGTCGGTGTTCGCGTGGATCCAGTCGGCGATGCGCTTCCAGGCGTCGCGTTGCGGCTCGGTGTAGAGCCCCGGGCAGCCGGGCGTGATGCGGCCGTCGGCACTGACGCAGGTCATCTCGGCGAACACCAGCGCCGCGCCGCCCATCGCGCGGGCGCCGAGGTGGACGAGGTGATAGTCGCCGACCACGCCGTCGACCGCGCTGTACTGCGCCATCGGCGAGACGACGACGCGGTTCTTGAGCGTGACGCCGCGCACGGTGAACGGCGTGAACATCGGCGGCGGCGGCGCGGCGTCGGTCGGCACCGCGACGCCGGCGCGTTCGGCGAACCAGCGCTCGTAGTCTTCGAGCCAGCGCCGGTCGCGCAGGCGCAGGTTCTCGTGCGAGATGCGCTGCGAGCGCGTCAGCATCGAGTACATGAACTGCTCGGGCGGCAGGGTGTCGGCATAGCGCTCGCCGACCGCCTCGAACCATTCCATCGCGTTCCACGCGGCGTTCTGCAGCCGCAGCACGTCGACGCCGCGGATCGCCTGGTACTCGGCGAGCACCGCCGGCAGCCGGTCGCCGATGACGTCGCCGCCGGCGCGCTGCAGCTGCCGCGTGAGCTCGATCGCATCCTCGATCGCGAGCTTGGTGCCCGAGCCGATCGCGAAGTGCGCGGTGTGGACAGCGTCGCCCATCAGCACGACGTGGTTCCTGCCGTTGAAGAACGACCAGCGCTCGCACTTGACGCGCTGGAACGCGAGCCAGAGCGAGCCGCGCAGATGGCGCGCGTTGCTCATCAGCGGGTGGCCCTGCAGGTGCGCTTCGAAAAGCTTCTCGCAGAACGCCACCGATGCGTCCACGTCGAGCGCGTCGAGCCCGTGCGCCTTCCAGACCGCCTCGGGCGTCTCGACGATGAAGGTCGTCGTCTCGGCGTCGAACTGGTAGACGTGCGCCTGGAACCAGCCGTGCTCGGTCTTGACGAAGGTGAAGTTGAAGGCGTCGTAGAGCTTGGTGGTGCCGAGCCAGATGAAGCGGTTCGGGCGGGTGACGATCTCGGGCTTGAAGACTTCCCGGTGCAGCGTCCGGACGCGCGAGTTGACGCCGTCGGACGCGACGATCAGGTCGGCGTCGGGGAAGTCGGCGTCGGACGCGACCTCGCGCTCGAAGTCGAGCACGACGCCGAGCGCCTCGCAGCGTCGCTGCAGGATGTTGAGCAGCTTCTTCCTGCCGATGCCGACGAAGCCGTGGCCGCCGCTGCGGATCGTGCGGCCCTTGAACGCGAGCTCGATGTCGTCCCAGTGGTTGAACGAGCGCTCGATCTCGGCGGCGGTGTCGGCGTCCCATGCGCGCATGTTGGCGAGCGTCGCGTCGGAGAACACGACACCCCAGCCGAACGTGTCGTAGGGCTTGTTGCGCTCGACGACGGTGATGTCGTGCGACGCGTCGGCCTGCTTCATCAGCAGCGCGAAATAGAGCCCGGCGGGGCCGCCACCGATGCAGACGATCTTCATGCGCAACACCTCTTGCAGCGCGCCCTCCGCAGGGCACGGGTGCGGTCCATGGGCGGCGTGCCCGGGTGCTCGACCGGCGTGCGGCGAACCGCCACGGACGTGCAAGCCTGCCGACTCGCGTCGAGTCTGCGACCCCATAGTTTAGCTGTCAAGCTTCCCCGCGCCGCGCGCGTGCGTCCCGATGGACGACACCCGGCACGGCGGGTTCGATTCCTGCGTCCGGGCGCGACGCCTTCCGGGAGCTCGCATGACACGCACCACCATCGACCTTGGCGACCCGGGATGGCGCGGTGCACTGTCGCGCAACGCGTCCTTGCGGCTGTTCGCCTCCGACGATCTCGAGGAAACGCGCACCCGTGTCGGCGGAGTGATGAAGCCGCACGCGCTCGGCGTCGTCGGCGGCCGGCAGCGCCTGCGGGCGCGCATGCACCACGCCGCGTTCGGGGACACCTCGATCAGCCGTCTCGGCTACGGCGCCTGCGTCTCGATCACGCCCGACACGCTCGACGACTTCTTCCTGGTGCAGATGCCGATCTCGGGCGTCGCGTCGATCGCGAGCGGCGACGAGACGATCGACTCGACGCCGCGGCTCGCCTCGGTGCTGAGCCCGACCGAACCGATCCGCATGCGCTGGGCCGCCGAGAGCGACCAGCTGCTCGTCCGCATCCCGCGGACGACGCTCGAGCGCGCCCACGCGGCGCAGCTCGGCCGCGCGCCGGGCGACACGGGCCGTCGGCGTGAGCCGCTGCGCTTCGCGCTCGGCCTGGACTGGCAGGCGTCGCCGGCCTGGCGCAACCTCACCACCTATCTGCTCGCGTGCGCCGACGAAGGCGTCGACGCCGCGCGCCATCCGCTGCTCGCGTCACGGATCGACCAGCTGGTCGTCGGCACACTGCTCGCGGTGCAGCCGCACAACTTCAGCGCTGCACCGCCGCCGCGCTGCGCCGAGGTGCTGCCGCGCCACGTCCGCAGGGTCGAGGATCACCTGCACGCGCACGCCGACGAGCCGATCGCGCCGGCCGACCTGGCGCGGCTGGCGGGCGTCAGCCTGCGCAGCCTCTACGCAGGCTTCCGGCGGTATCGCGGCATCGGGCCGATGGAGTGCCTCAAACGCGTGCGGCTCGATCGTGCCCGCGCCGACTTGCTCGACCGGGCGCCGGGCGGCGGCACGACGGTCGCCGACGTCGCGCTGCGCTGGGGCTTCGGCCACCTCGGCCGCTTCGCCGCCGACTACCGCGCGCGCTTCGGCGAGCCGCCGAGCCGGACGTTGCGCGGCGGCTGACGCACCGCACGCCGGCGCCGCTCGGAATCTGCACGGCACGGACAGCCGCCGCACCCTGCGGACAGCCTCCCGACCGCCGCGCGCCTAGGCTCGCGCGATCACGGCACGGAGATCGACACGATGTGGAACGGCTTGGCAGGCAGGAGCGCGATCGTCACCGGCGGCGCGACGTTGATCGGCGCGGGCGTGGTCCGCGCATTCCAGGCAGCGGGCGTGAAGGTGCTCGTCGCCGACATCGACGCCGCCGGCGGCGAGGCGCTCGCCGCGAGTTTCGGCGCCGGCGGCGGTGTCGCGTTCCGCCGCACCGACATCACGGTCGACGCCGAGATCGACGCCTGCGTCGCCGACGCGGTCGCCCGGCACGGCGGCGTCGACTTCCTCGTCAATCTCGCCTGCTCGTACGTCGACAACGGCATCGAGTCGTCGCGCGCCGACTGGCTCGCGGCCCTCGACGTCAACGTCGCGAGCGCGGTGATGATGCTGAAGGCGGTGCGCCCGTACCTCGCAGCCGGCCGTGGCGCGGTCGTCAACTTCACGAGCATCTCGTCGGGCGTGGCGCAGACCGGGCGTTGGCTCTACCCGGTCGGCAAGGCGGCGCTGGTGCAGCTCACCCGCAGCATGGCGATGGATCTGGCGCCGCACGGCATCCGCGTCAACAGTGTGTCGCCGGGCTGGACCTGGTCGGCGGTGATGAACCAGCTGAGCGGCGGCGACCGCGCGCGCACCGACCGCGTCGCCGCGCCGTTCCACATGCTGCGCCGCGTCGGCGATCCGGACGAGGTCGCGCAGGTCGTGCTCTTCCTTTGCTCGGAGCATGCGAGCTTCGTGACGGGCGCCGACTATGCGGTCGACGGCGGCTATTCGGCGATGGGGCCGGAATCGTGGGAACCGGCGATCCCGAAGCTGACGGACGCGGGAGCCGCGGCATGAGCCCGCCCGGCCGCCCCACCGGCGAATCCCGGAGTGCGCAGCAAGAGGGTCGTCCGGTGAGCGCGGGCGTCGCATCGGCCGCCGCCGCGCCAGGCACGGGCGCGGTGCGCCGCATCGGCATCGTCGGCGCCGGCTTCGCCGGTCTCAGCACGGCCAAGGTGCTCAAGGCGCTCGGCTTCGAGGTGTGCGTGTTCGACAAGGAGCCCGACGTCGGCGGCGTCTGGGCGGCGTCGCGGCGCTATCCGGGCCTGACGACGCAGAACGTCCGCAGCACCTACGCGCTCTCCGACCATCCGATGCCGGCCGACTGGCCGGAATGGCCGTCGGGCGAACAGGTGCAACGCTACATGCAGAGCTACGTCGACCGCTTCGGTCTCGCGCCCGATCTGCGGCTCTCGACCGCGGTCGAGAGCGCTGTGCTCGACGAGGCCGCCGGCGTCTGGACGCTGACCACGCGGCCGACCGGGGGCGCCGTCGCGGTCCACCGCTTCGACTACCTCGTCGTCTGCAACGGCATCTTCAGCGAGCCCGACATCCCGGCGTTCGACGGGCACGACGCCTTCGTCGCCGCCGGCGGGCGCGTCTGCCACACGAGCCAGTTCAACGACGTCGAGGCGGCGCGCGGCAAGCACCTCGTCGTGGTCGGCTACGGCAAGTCGTCGTGCGACGTGGCCAACGCCGCGGCTGACGTCGCCTCCAGCACGACGGTGCTGGCACGGCAGCTGATCTGGAAGATCCCGAAGAAGTTCATGAACGTGCTGAACTACAAGTTCCTCTTGCTCACGCGCATGGGCGAGGCGCTCTTCAAGTACATCGACCTCAAGGGCTTCGAGAAATTCCTGCACGGCCCGGGCAAGCCGGTGCGCGATTCGATGCTGGGCAGCGTCGAGTCGGTCGTCGCGCGGCAGCTCAAGTTGCGGCAGCTCGGCCTGCACCCCGGCAATGCGCTCGAGACGATCGCGCGCAGCACGGTGAGCCTCGTCACCGACGGCTTCTACGAGAAGATCGCGGCCGGGCGGCTCGCGGTCAGGAAGGGCGCGACGATCGCGCGGCTGGCACCGGGGCAGGCGCTGCTCTCGACCGGCGAGACGCTGCCGGCGGACCTCGTCGTCTGCGGCACCGGCTGGCGGCAGCGCGTGCCGTTCCTCGGCGACGCGTTGATGCGCCGGGTGACCGACGCGGGCGGCAACTTCCGCCTCTACCGCTCGATCCTGCCGGTCGGCGTGCCGCGGCTCGCGTTCAACGGCTACAACTCGTCGTTCTTCAGCCAGCTCAACTGCGAGATCGGCGCGCTCTGGATCGGCGACCTGCTGCGTGGCGGCCTGACGCTGCCGCCCGACGGTGTGCGCAATGCCTGGATCGACCGGCGCCTCGCCTGGATGGAAGAGCGTACCGACGGCAAGCACTCGAAGGGCACCAACATCATTCCCTTCTCGGTGCACAACATCGACGAGCTGCTCGGCGACATGGGGCTGCAGCTCGGCCCGGTCACCCGCTTCAAGCAGTGGCTCATGCCGATCGACCCGGGCGACTACCGGGTGGTGACACGCCGGCTGCTCCAGCGCTACTCGGTGCTGCAGGCGCAAGGCGCCGGGAAAGGCTTCAGCCCCGGGCCTGCATGAGGGTGTTCGACGGCAGCGTCTCGTCGAGCAGCTTCCTCGACTGCTCGACGCCCGTCACCGGCAGCAGCTTCGGGTCGAGCAGGCCGACCTGCACCAGCACGCTCGCCTGGTCCCAGTAGATGTGCTCGTGGTAGAGCTTGTCGCCGCGGAACTTGATGACGGCGAGCAGCGGCACCTCGACGCGCTTGCCCGTCGGCGCCACGCCCGGCAGCATCCACGGAATTTCGGTCGTGTGGGTGAAGCAGAACAGCATCTCGTCGACCACCTGCGTCGCGCCGACGGTGCGCGAGATCGGCGTCAGCGTCGTGTCGGGCGGGTTGCTGTTGACGAAGTGGTCGGTGTAGAAGCGGTGCAGGTCGCGGTAGCCGACGCCGCCGGTCATCGTCGGGATGTGGTTGACGTAGGGCTCGGGCACCATCGTCGACATCGTCCTGTCGACATCGCGGCTGCCGAACTCGTATTCGCAGTGCTTGTCCCAGAGCGCCGAGAGGTCGAAGTCCGGGCCGATCGCCGGCTTCAATGCCGCGATGCTGCGCTGGTGCGCCATCAGCGCCGACGGCTTGTGGAAGTGGTCGCCGCCGGCGCGCGCGAAGGCGTGGTCGACGCCGGGGTAGACGTACAGCGTGATCCGGGGATGGCCCTGCAGCGCCTGCACGATCTGCGCACGCGCTTCGGGCGGGCAGAAGCCGTCTTGCTCGGCGATGTGGAGCACGAGCGGCTTCCTGATGCGGCCGGCCTCGTCGAGCGCGGCCTCGATGCCGACGCCGTAGTAGCCGACCGCGACGTCGGCGTCGGTGCGGCAGGCGGCGAGGTAGGCGAGCTTGCCGCCGAGACAAAAACCCAGCACGCCGACCTTGCCGCCCGCCACCTCCGGCCGTGCGCGCAGCGCGGTGATCGCGGCCTGCACGTCGGCGACGCCCTTGGCCTCGTCGAAACCGCCGTAGAGCGCGAAGGCGCGCTGCATGTCGGCGCCGGAGTCGCCGAGCTCGACGCCGGGTTCCTGGCGCCAGAAGAGGTCGGGGACGAGCGCAACGTAGCCTTCCGCGGCGTAGAGGTCGGCCACCTCGCGCATCGTCGCGTTGATGCCGAAGATCTCCTGCGCGATGACGAGGCCCGGACCGTGTCCGGACGCCGGCACCGAGAGATAGCCGCGGAACGAGCCGCTGCCGTCGGCGGCCTGCATGTCGATGAACTGCGCTGCCATGTGGTCTCTCCGATGATCGGTGGAAGGGCGCGAAGGCGTGCCCCGAACGCGTGCCGTGCGGCCGGTGGAGCGTGCCACACGGCTGCGCGGCCCGCAAGACGCGGCTGCCCCGGCGCGAGCCGGTCGGCGAATACTTTACAGGCAGATAGTTTAGGAGGAAACTAAATTGCCTGGCTTGGAAGCTGCTTTCCGGTGGCAGGCAGCGACCGGCCCGGAAGGAACGCGATGACACTCGGACACGGCATCCCCACCCTGCGCGGCCAGGACCACGTCGGCATCACCGTGCCCGATCTCGAGGCGGCAATCCGCTTCTTTGTCGACGTCGTCGGCTGCACGCTCGCGATGCGCTTCGGTCCGTTCCGCGACGACACCGGCACGTTCATGGCCGACACGCTGGGCGTGCATCCCCGTGCGGTCGTCGCGGAGATCGCGCTCCTGCGCTGCGGCAACGGCTCGAACATCGAGCTCTTCCAGTACAGCGCGCCCGACCAGCGCGACGCGATCCCGAAGAACAGCGACATCGGCGGCCACCATCTGGCGTTCTACGTCGACGACATCGACGCCGCGGTCGCGTACCTCGTGTCGCACGGCGTGCGCGTCCTCAAAGGGCCGCTGCCGGTCACCGAGGGTCCGGCGGCCGGGCAGACGATCAACTACTTCCTCGCGCCCTGGGGCCTGCAGCTCGAACTGATCAGCTACCCGCGCGGCATGGCGTACGAGACCGCCGGCGGCCCTGTCCTCTGGTCGCCGCGCTGACGACGCGCGATCCACCCTGCCTTCCATCGACCCGCCAGGAGTCCCCACATGTCCCATTTCGATCGACGCCGCTTCCTGCAGGCCGGCAGCGGTGCGGCGCTGTCGTCGCTGCTCGCGCTGCCCGCCGGCGCGCAACCGGCCGACACGCTCACCA
This sequence comes from uncultured Rhizobacter sp., assembly GCA_964249855.1. Classification (GTDB taxonomy): domain Bacteria; phylum Pseudomonadota; class Gammaproteobacteria; order Burkholderiales; family Burkholderiaceae_C; genus LMDS01. Next base: position 11,853 of record CAXUDL010000031.1, read on the forward strand.
TCGCCTACAACGTCGGCCTGCCGAGCTGGGATCCGACGTCCGGCCCGTCGGCGGTCAACCCGTCGATCCAGGGCCTCTGGCGCGCCGTCTTCGACCAGTACGTCGACCAGGCGCCCGACCTGTCGTTCAAGCCGGGCCTCTTCACCCGCTGGGGCTGGAACGCCGACAAGACCAAGATCGAGCTGGAGTTGCGCCCCGGCGTGAAGTGGCACGACGGCACACCGCTCACCGCCGCCGACGTCGTCTGGAACCTGAAGCGTGCCGGCGACCCGAAGGCCGGCAATCCGGTTGCCGGCATCATCTGGTCGAGCGTCGACAACTTCAAGGTCGACGGCAACAAGATCACCGCCGACGTCAAGACCTACGTCGCCGACTACTTCAAGTGGATGGCGTTCCTGACCGGCTTCATGATTCCGCAGGCGTATTACGAGCGCGTCGGCGCCGCGGGCTTCGAGAAGGCGCCGGTCGGCAGCGGCCCCTACCGCGTCGACGAGTTCTCGCAGGGCTCGTTCGTGCGCCTCGTCGCCTTCGACGGCTACTGGGGCGCGAAGCCGGCGTTCAAGACGGTGACGATCAAGTTCGTGACCGACCCGAGCGCGCGCGTCGCCGAGATCGAGTCGGGCAAGTCGGACATCACGCTCGGCGTGCCGTTCGAGGAGTTCGACCGGTTGAAGAAGCTGCCCGCGCTCGCCGGCGCGAGCGCGCCGATCAGCGACATCGCGATGCTCTTCATCACGAACACCGGCCCGATGCTCGACGACAACGTGCGCAAGGCGTGCGTGCACGCGATCGACAAGGAGGCGATCGTCAAGCGCCTGCTGCGCGGCTACGGCGTCGCGCTCGACACGCTGCAGACGCCGCAATACGCCGCCCACGACCCGACGATCAAGGTGAAGTACGACCCGGCGCTCGCCAAGTCGCTGCTCGCGAAGTCGGGCTATGGCCCGGAGAAGCCGGTCAGGTTCACCGTGCAGACGACGCGCGGCTACCTGCCGAAGGACTACGAGACGGTGCAGGCCATCGTCGGCATGTGGCGCAAGGTCGGCATCGAGGCCGAGATCGAGGTCTACGAGATCGCCAAGCACTTCGAGCTGCGCCTCTCGCACAAGCTCGCGCCGATGGCGTTCTACAACTGGGGCGACGCGATCGGCGATCCGAACGACTCGACCGGCTTCGCGATGTTCGGCCCGAGTCCGCATTCGGGCTGGAAATCGCCGGCGCTCGACGCGATGATCGGCCCGCTCTGGGGCGAGAAGGACGAAGCCAAGCGCCTCGCCGGCTGGAAGCAGGTCGACCGCTACGTCGCCGACAACGCGCTCGTCCTGCCGCTCTACCAGCAGGTGCAGACCATCCTCTTCAAGAAGTCGCTCGCGGTGAAGCCGCACATGGCGGGCTACCTGCTGCCGCAGGCGGTCGGCAAGTCCCGCGCCTGATGGGCGGTGCGCCGGTCGCCAAGCGCCTGCTCTGGGCGCTGCCGACGCTCTTCGGCGTGCTCGTCGTCGTCTTCGTGCTGCTGCGCCTCGCGCCCGGCGACCCGGTCGCGATGATGATCGGCCCCGGCGCGACGCCCGACGACATCCGCACGCTGCGCGCGCTCTACGGCCTCGACCGCGGCCTGCCGGCGCAGTTCGCGCTCTACCTCGCGCAGCTCGCTCACGGCGAGTTCGGCCGTTCGATCACGCTGAGGCAGGACGTGACCGCGCTCGTCCGCGCGCACCTGCCGCTGACGCTCGAGCTGTCGGCGCTGGCGCTCGGCTTCGCGGTCGCGCTGGGCGGCGGCGCGGCGCTGGCGGCGACGTTCTGGCGCGGCGGTCTGTTCCAGCGCGGCCTCGAGGCCGTGACCGGCGTGGTCACGGCGATCCCGGACTTCCTCTGGGGTCTCGCCGGCATCCTCGTCCTCGGCGTGCTCTGGCCGGTGCTGCCGGTGTTCGGCCTGCTGGACCCGGAGCTTCGCTTCGACGCGACGACCGGCTTCGTGCTGATCGAGAGCCTCGTCCGCGGCCGCTTCGACGTCTTCGGCTCGGCGCTGCACCACCTCGTCTGGCCGGCGCTCTCGCTCGCCCTGCCGCTCGCCGCGATGCTCGCGCGCGTGCTCAAGGCGTCGCTCGAGGACGCGCTCGCCGCCGACCACGTGCTCGTCGCGCAGGCCAGGGGCTTCGCGCCGTGGGCGGTGCTGTGGCACGAGGCGCTGCGCAACGCGCTCGGCCCGGCACTGTCGCTGACCGGCGTGCAGGCCACGTTCCTGATCGGCGGCACGGTGCTGGTCGAGAAGCTCTTCGGCCTGCCCGGGCTCGGCAACCTCGCGATCGGCGCCGTCGTCAACCGCGACCTGCCGCTGATCCAGGGCATCGTGCTGACCTTCGCCGCGATCTTCATCGCCGTCAACCTCGCGGTCGATCTGCTCGCGGTGCGGCTCGATCCGAAGCTGCGTACATGAGCCCGCCCGGCCGCCCGAAGGGCGACTATCGGAGTGCGCAGCACGGAGGTCGTCCGATGAGCCCGCCCGGCTGCCCGAAGGCGAAACCCGGAGCGCGCAGCACGGAGCTCGTCCGATGAGCCGCGACGACGGCGCTGCCGTGCCGCTCGGATTCGAGCAGCGCGATGCGGTCCCGGCGCGCCGCCGCGGCGCGCCGTCCGGTCGCATCGTGTTCGGCGCCCTCGTCGTCGGCCTGGCGCTCGTCTGCGCCATCTTCGCGCGCTGGATCGCGCCGCACGACCCGCTCGAGCAGGACCTGCTCGCCGCCGGCCTGCCGCCGGCCTGGGCCGCCGAGGGCGACCGCGCCCACGTCTTCGGCACCGACAGCCTCGGCCGCGACATCGCCTCGCGGCTCGTCTGGGGCGCGCGGCCGGCGATGATCGTCGCGGTCGCCGGCGCGAGCCTCGCGGCGCTCGTCGGCACGCTGCTCGGCCTCTGGGCGGGCTTTCACGGCGGCTGGGTCGACACGCTCGTCTCGCGCGTCGTCGACGTCTGGATGTCGTTCCCGGCGGTGCTGCTCGCGATCGTGCTGGTCGCGGTGATCGGCACCGGCCTCACATCGGTCGTCGTCGCGATCGCGATCATCGACTGGACGCGCTTCTTCCGCGTCGTCCGCGCCGAGACGACGAGCCAGGCGCGGCTCGACTACGTGACCTCGGCGCGCACGCTCGGCCTGACCGCGGCGCAGACGCTCTGGCACGAGGTGCTGCCCAACATCGTGCCGCTGCTCGTCACGCTCTTCACGCTCGAGATGGGCATCGCGGTCGTCGTCGAGGCGATCCTGTCGTTCGTCGGGCTGTCGGTCTCGGGCGACCAGCCGACCTGGGGCGGCCTGGTGCAGGAGGGCCGGCTCTACGTCAACCAGACGCCGTGGCTGCTCGGCCTGCCGATCGCCGCGATCGCGCTCACCGTGCTCGCGTGCAACGCGCTCGGCGACGGCCTGCGCGCGGCGCTCGATCCGCTGCGGTCGGCACGAACGTGACGGCCGCGCTCGCGATCCGCGGCCTGCACCTCGCGACGCGGCCGGCCCGCGGCAGGCCGGCGTCGCTGATCCTGCGCGGCATCGATTTGGAGGTCGCCGCCGGCGAAGTCCACGCGCTGGTCGGCGAGTCGGGCGCCGGCAAGAGCATGGTCGCGCGCACCGTGCTCGGCATCGTGCCGACGGGCGTCGAGGTGCTCGCCGGCGACCTGCGCGTGCTCGGCCGCGACTGGCTCGGCCTCGCGCCGGCGCAGCGTCGCGAGCAGCTCGGCCGCGATGTCGCGCTGATTCCGCAGGACCCGCTCACCGCGCTCAATCCCGGCCACCGGATCGGCGCGCAGGTGGCCGGCGTGCTGCGCCTGCACCTGAAGCTGGGCGCCGCGGCGGCGCTCGAGCGCGCGCACGAACTGCTCGAGGCGGTGCAGATCCGCGAGCCCGGCGCGGTGCTGCGCCGATACCCGCACGAGCTCTCCGGCGGCATGCGGCAGCGCGTGCTGATCGCGACGGCGTTCGCCTGCCGGCCGAAGCTGATCGTCGCCGACGAGCCGACCACCGCGCTCGACGCGACGGTGCAGCGCGAGGTGCTGCGGCTGCTGCGCGACCTGCAGCGCCGCGACGGCGCGGCGGTGCTTTTCATCACCCACAACCTCGGCATCGTCGCGAAGATCGCCGACCGGGTCAGCGTGCTCCACGCCGGCCGCGTCGTCGAACACGGCGCCGTGCGCGACATCGTCGCAGCGCCGCGGAGCGACTACACCCGCGGCCTCTTCGCCGCGACGCCGCGCCACGACCGGCCGGCCGACGCGCTGCGGCCGATCGACGATGCCGTGATCGCCGCGCTCGACGGCGAGGCAGCGCAGTACGACCGCGCGTGGTGGGCCGGGCAGGCGAGGGCGGCGACGCGATGACCGAGGCGCTGCTCGACGTCCGCGGCCTGCAGCTCGCGCTGCCCGACCTGTCCCGGCGCCGCGCCTTCGGGCGGGCGCCGATGCGGCCGATTCTTCGCGACATCGACCTGCGCGTCGGCCGCGGCGAATGCGTCGCGCTCGTCGGCGAGTCGGGCTCGGGCAAGACGACGCTCGCGCGGACGATCCTGCGGCTGCACGAGCCGCAGGCGGGCGAGATCGTGTTCGCGGGCCGGGCCATCACGCACATGGACGAGCCCACGCTCCGGCCGCTGCGCCAGCGCCTGCAGATGATCTTCCAGGACCCGCTCTCGGCGCTGAACCCGCGCCGCCGCATCGGCGACATCGTGGTCCAGCCGCTCGTCGCCTGCGGCCGGCTCGCCGCCGCCGACGCCGGCGTGCGCGCCCGGGCGCTGCTCGCGCAGGTGGGCCTGCCGGCCGACGTCGTCCATCGCTACCCGCATCAGCTCTCCGGCGGCCAGCGCCAGCGCGTCGGCATCGCGCGCGCCATCGCGCTCGAGCCCGACCTGATCGTCGCCGACGAAATCGTCTCCGGGCTCGACGTCTCGACCCAGGCACGCATCCTCCTCCTGCTGCGCGAGCTGCGCGAACGGCTCGGCCTGGCGATGGTCTTCGTCACCCACGACCTGTCGGTGGTGCGGGTGCTCTGCGACCGCGTGGCGGTGATGCGCGACGGCCGCATCGTCGAGCAGGGCCCGACCGCCGACGTCTTCGCGCGGCCGCGCAGCGACGACACGCGGCGGCTGCTGGCCGCGGTGCCGCTGCCCGATGTCGAAGCCGGCTGGCTCGATGCCGAGCCGCCCGCACCGCCATGACGCGGTGTTCTCCGAGACGCCGCGCTGCGGGAACGCTCCCGGCTCGCGGACTCACGTGACGGCGC
>CAXUDL010000031.1:17213-60930 GCA_964249855.1 uncultured Rhizobacter sp.
CCCCGGCAGCTTGTCGCGCGGCGAGGCGCGGTCGCGGCCATGGAGCCGACATCGTCAACATGCCTGCTCGGAGCGCGGAGACAGCGCGACCCGCGTTTGCCGCCAGAATCCGGGCGGCGACGGCAGGTCCGCCGTCGCGCAACCGCCTTCCCGAGCGCCTTCGGAGTCGAACCCTGTTGGACCCTTTCGTCTACACCGCCCGCGCCGCCCGCGTCGTCTTCGGCGCCGGCTCGCTCTCTCAGCTCGAACGCGAGATCGGCCTGCTCGGCGCGCGCCGGGCGCTCGTCCTGTCGACGCCCGAGCAGCGTGCCCAGGCCGACGCCGTCGTGGCGCGGCTCGGCGACGCCGCGGTCGGCGTCTTCGACCGCGCGACGATGCACGTGCCGCTCGAGATCGCGCGCGAAGCGATCGCCGAGGCGCGCCGCCTCGGCGCCGACTGCGCCGTCGCCATCGGCGGCGGCTCGACGATCGGCCTGGGCAAGGCGATCGCGCTCGAATCGCCGGCCGACGCGCCGCTGCCCATCCTCGCGATCCCGACGACCTACGCCGGCAGCGAGGTGACGCCGATCTTCGGCCTCACCGACAGCGGCGTGAAGCGCACCGGCACCGACCTGCGCGTGCTGCCGCGCACCGTCATCTACGACGCCGAACTGACGACGACGCTGCCGGTCGGCCTGTCGGTGACGAGCGGCATCAACGCGATCGCCCATGCCGCCGAGGGCCTCTACGCGCAGGACCGCAATCCGGTGATGGACCTCGTCGCCCAGGAAGGCATCCGCGCGCTGGCGGGCGCGCTGCCGAAGATCGTGACCGCGCCGGGCGACATCGGCGCGCGCGGCGAGGCGCAGTACGGCGCGTGGCTCTGCGGCACGGTCCTCGGTTCGGTCGGCATGGCGCTGCACCACAAGCTCTGCCACACGCTCGGCGGCAGCTTCAACCTGCCGCACGCCGAGACGCACACCGTCGTGCTGCCGCATGCGCTCGCCTACAACCGCGGTGCCGCGCCGAAGGCCATGACGAAGATCGCGGCGGCGCTGCGCTTCGAGGACGCCGCGCTCGGCCTGCAGCGCCTCGCCTGCGACTGCGGCGCGCCGCAGTCGCTGCGCGCGCTCGGGCTCGCGGAAGCCGACCTCGACCGCGCCGCCGATCTCGCCTGCGCGAATCCGTACTGGAACCCGCGGCCGCTCGACAGACCGATGATCCGCGGCCTGCTGCAGGACGCCTTCGACGGCGCGGCCGCCGGTGCGTCGACCGCCGCTGCCTGACCCACGATCCGAACGTTCCCTGGAGACCCGATGAACCCGACCCGCCGTTCCGCCCTTCTTGCGCTCTGCCTCGCCGCCGCCGTGCCGGCCTGGGCCGCCGACCCGGTCAAGATCGGCCTCGTGCTGCCCATGTCCGGCCCGTACGCCGCCTACGGCAAGCAGATCGAGCACGGCGTCAAGCTCTACCTCGCGACCCACGGCGACACCTACGGCGGCCGCAAGGTCGAGCTCGTCGTGCGCGACGACAGCCCCGGCACGTCGGGCGACGTCAGCAAGCGGCTCGCGCAGGAGCTCGTCATCAAGGACAAGGTCGACATCCTCGCCGGCTTCGGCCTGACGCCGTCGGCGTTCGCCGTCGCGCCGGTCGCGACCGAGGCGAAGAAGCCGATGATCGTGATGAACGCGGCGACGTCGGCGGTCACGACGAAGTCGAACTACATCGTCCGCACGTCGATGACGCTGCCGCAGAACTCGGCGCCGATCGCGACCTGGGCGGCGAAGAACAAGATCAAGAACGTGTTCACGCTCGTCGCCGACTACGGCCCCGGGCAGGATGCCGAGACGCAGTTCAAGAAGACCTTCACCGCCGCCGGCGGCCAGATCGCGGGCGAGGTGCGCGTGCCGGTGAAGAACCCCGATTTCGCGCCCTTCCTGCAGAAGATCAAGGACACCAAGCCCGACGCCGTCTTCATCTTCCTGCCGCCCGGCGCGGAGACGATCGCCTTCATGAAAGGCTTCACCGAGCGCGGCCTGGCCCAGGCCGGCATCCAGCTGATCTCGACCGGCGACCTGCCCGACGAGGACATCCTCGACGCGATCGGCGACGCCGCGCTCGGCCTCGTCACCTCGTTCCACTACTCCGAGGCGCACCCGTCGCCCGAGAACAAGGCGTACGTCGAGGCCTACGCCAAGGCCTATCCGAAGGACCGGCCGAACTTCATGTCGGTCGGCGGCTACGACGGCATGCAACTCATCGCCGAGGTGCTCAAGAAGACCAACGGCGACACCGACGCCGACAAGTTCGTCGACGCCGCCAAGGGCATGAAGTGGACGAGCCCGCGCGGCCCGATCAGCATCGACCCGGCGACCCGCGACATCGTGCAGACCATCTACATCCGGAAGACGCAGCGCGTCGGCGGCAAGCTGCAGAACGTCGAGTTCGACTCGATCGCGGACGTGCGCGACCCGGGCAAGCCGTGACCGTCCTGTTCGACGGCGTCGCCTACGGCGTGCTGCTGTTCCTGATCGGCGTCGGGCTGTCGATCACGCTCGGCTTGATGAACTTCGTCAACCTCGCGCACGGCGCGTTCGCGATGCTGGGCGGCTACGTCTGCGTGGTGCTGCTCAACCGCGTCGGCGTGCCGTTCCTCGCGGCGCTGCCGCTCGTCGCGGTGGTGTCGGCGGCCGTCGGCGTCGTTCTGGAGCGCACGCTCTACCGGCGGCTCTACCGGTCGTCGCACCTCGACCAGGTGCTGTTCTCGATCGGCCTCACCTTCGTCGCCGTGTCGACCGCGCACTACGTCTTCGGCTCGCAGCAGCAGCCGCTCGCGTTGCCGCCGGCGCTGTCGGGGCAGTTCCACTGGTTCGGCGTCGACGTCGGCGTCTACCGGCTCTTCCTGATCGTCGTCGGCCTGCTGCTCGCGCTCGGCCTGCAGTGGATGGTCGCCGCGACGCGCTTCGGCGCCGCGCTGCGCGCGTCGGTCGACAACCCGCGCGCCGCGCGCGGCCTCGGCATCGACGTCGACCGCGTCTTCGTCGCGACCTTCGCGCTCGGCTCGGCGCTCGCCGGGCTCGGCGGCGCGCTCGGCATCGACCTGCTCGGCCTCGACCCGGAGTTCCCGATCAAGTACATCGCCTACTTCCTGATCGTCGTCGCCGTCGGCGGCAGCGGCAGCATCACCGGCTCGCTGGTCGCGGCGGTCGTGCTCGGCATCTGCGACGTCGCCGGCAAGTACTACGTGCCGCAGGTCGGCGCGTTCGTCATCTACGCGGTGATGGTGCTGGCGCTGATCGTGCGGCCGCAGGGCCTCTTCGGCCGCCGGGCCGCGAGATAGCCGCCATGGACCGACCGATCGAGCCCGCGCGGCTCGGCGCCGCGGCGCCGGCCTTCGACGCCGGCCCGCTGCGCACCGCCGCACGCTGGCGGCCGGCCGAGCTCGCCTTCTGGCTGCTGCCGGTCGCCGGCTACTTCGTGTTTCCGCAGGACCTGGCGCTGCTCTCGCAGATCGCGATCATGGCGCTCTTCGCGTTGTCGCTCGACCTCGTGCTCGGCTACGCCGGCATCGTCTCGCTCGGCCATGCGGCGTTCTTCGGTGCGGGAGCCTACGCGGCGGGGCTGCTGGCGCAGCGCGGTGTCGGCGACCCGCTGCTCGGGCTCGTCGGCGCCGGCGTCTGCGCGGGCGCGCTCGGCTTCGTCACCGCCTTTCTCGTGCTGCGCGGCGCCGACCTGACGCGGCTGATGGTCACGCTCGGCGTCGCGCTGATGCTGTTCGAGCTCGCCAACAAGCTGACCGCGATCACCGGCGGCGTCGACGGCCTGCAGGGCATCGTGCTCGCGCCGCTCTTCGGCACGTTCGGCTTCGACATGTTCGGCCGCACCGGCTACGTCTATGCCGTCGGCGTGCTGTTCGTGCTGTTCTGCGTCGCGCGGCGTGTCGTGCATTCGCCGTTCGGGCTGTCGCTGCACGGCATCCGGCTCAACGCCGCGCGCATGCCGGCGCTCGGTGCGCCGGTGAATGCGCGGCTCGTCGCGGTCTACACGCTGGGCGCGGCGTTCGCGGGCATCGCCGGCGGACTGCTGACGCAGACGACGCAGTTCGTCTCGATCGACGTCCTGAGCTTCTCGCGCTCGGCCGAGCTGCTGCTCGTCCTGGTCCTCGGCGGCACCGGCCGGCTCTACGGCGCGCTGCTCGGTGCGATCGTCTTCATGACGGTGCGCCATCTGCTGTCGGGGCTCGATCCGCAGTACTGGCAGTTCTGGCTCGGCGTCGTGCTGATCGCGGTCGTGCTCTTCGCGCGCGGCGGCATCATGGGCGGCATCGACGCGCTGGCGCGGCGCTTCGGACAGCAGCGCGCATGACCCCGCCGAACGACGACGGCGCCCGGCGCGCGCAGCCGGGAGCGACGCCCAAGAGCCCGCAGCGCGGCCGACACGGCGCGGACGACGACCGGCGGCCGGAGGATCGGGCCGCCGGCCGGCCCGCATTGGAGACGCGCGGCCTGGTCAAGAAGTTCGGCGGTTTCGTCGCGACCCACGACGTCTCGCTCGCGATCGCCGCCGGCGCGCGCCATGCGCTGATCGGCCCGAACGGCGCCGGCAAGACGACGCTCGTCAACCTGCTGACCGGCTTCCTCGAGCCGACCGCCGGCGCCGTGCTGCTGGGTGGCGTCGACGTGACGCGCACCTCGCAGCACCAGCGCGTCAAGCTCGGCCTCGCGCGGACCTTCCAGATCAATCGCCTGTTTTCCGAGCTCACCGTGCTCGAGTCGGCCGTGCTCGCCGTCTGCGAGCGCCGCGGCATCGGCGGCCGCTTCTGGCGCCCGGTCGGCGCCGAGCACGAGGCCGTCGACGAGGCGGCGGCGCTGCTCGAGCGGCTCCGTCTCCTGGATGTCGCGCACCGGCAGACGCGCGACCTCGCCTACGGCCGCCAGCGCCTCGTCGAGATCGCGCTCGCGCTCGCCGCGCAGCCGCGCGTGCTGCTGCTCGACGAGCCGGCGGCGGGCGTGCCGACCGGCGAGAGCCGCGAACTCTTCGAGACGATCGCGCGGTTGCCGAGGGAAGTCACCATCGTCCTGATCGAGCACGACATGGACCTCGTCTTCCGCTTCGCCGAGCGCATCTCGGTGCTGGTCGGCGGCGCGCTCCTGACCGAAGGCACGCCCGCGGCGATCGCCGCCGATCCGCGGGTGCGCGAGGTCTATCTCGGGGACGCGGTCCATGACTGAGCTGCTCGTCGTCGACGGCCTCCGCGCCGGCTACGGCGACGCGACCGTGCTCGAGGACGTCTCGTTCACGCTCGACGCCGGCGCCAGCCTCGCGCTGCTCGGCCGCAACGGCATGGGCAAGACGACGCTGCTCGCGACCTTGATGGGCGCGACGCGGCAGACCGCCGGCACGATGCGTTTCGACGGCCACGACCTCGCCGTCGTGCCGAGCCACCGCCGTGCGCGTGCCGGCCTCGGCTGGGTGCCGCAGGAGCGCGACATCTTCGCGTCGCTGACCGTCGAGGAGAACCTGACCGTCGTCGCGCGCCCGGGGCCGTGGACGTTCGCCAAGGTCTACGCGATGTTCCCGCGCCTCGAGGAGCGGCGCGGCAACCGCGGCAACGAGCTCTCGGGCGGCGAGCAGCAGATGCTCGCCATCGGCCGCGCGCTGATGCTCAACCCCAAGCTGCTGCTGCTCGACGAGCCGCTCGAGGGCCTCGCGCCGCGCATCGTCCAGGAGCTGCTCGCGATCATCGCCGGCATGGTCGCCGACGCCAGCCTCGCGCTGATTCTCGTCGAGCAGCACGCCCACCAGATCCTGCCGATCACCCGCGACGCGCTCATCCTCGAACGCGGCCGCATCGTCCACCGCAGCGCGAGCGACGTGCTGGCGAAGGACCCGGCGCTGCTCGATCGGTGGCTGGGGGTGGCGGCGGGCTGAGCGGGCAGTGTCGCGGCGCGTTCGGCAGCGTCGCCGCGGCGGTCAGGGCGCCGGCAGCTCTACCGCGCCGGCACGCGCCAGACAGCGCCGGAAGCGCTCGTCGACCCGCTTCGCGAACCATTCCGTCGTCAGCGGCCGCGTGATCTTCGGGCCGGTGAGCCGGATTTGCGGCAGCACGGCACGCGACAGCGGGCGGCGTTCGAGCCGCTCGGCGAGCGCGAACACGCGCTGCCAGAGGCGCGAGGTCTCGAACGCGGGCGAGGTCTCGCCGTCTTCCAGCGCATCGCGGATGTCGGCGTCGTCCAGCTCGAGGCGCGGTCCGAGAACGCGGACGGCGAGCTCGGTGCTGCCGGGCTTGTCGCTGCCCGGCGCGACGAGGTCGCCGTCGAGGTCGAGCGGGATGCCCGACGCGCTCGCGACCGCGGCCTGGAACGCCGCGTTGCGGCTCGCCCAGCGGCCGGCGTTGAAGTCGGCGAAGCGGTAGACCATGCGGTCGTAGCTCGCGGGATAGGCGAGCAGGTGCGCGGTCCCGAAGTAGAGGCCGCCGCGTCGGGTGAACAGCTCGTCGCGGACCGTGCCGGCGAGCGGATAGGGATACGGCTCGCGCGCGACCCAGCGCTCGGCGAAGTCGACGCCGACCTGCATCGGACCGGCGGTGCGCACCGGGTTGTCGCCCTTGAAGAACCGCTCGCCGAGCGGTACGCGGCCGATCAGGTCGACGAAGGTGTCGCTGAGCTGCTTCTCGGTCGTCGCCGTGTCGAGCCGCTCGGCGTAGCTGCGGCCGTCGGTCGACGGCACCTGCAGCGCGGCACGGACCAGCACCTTCGGCACGCCGAGCCGCTCGGCGCGCGCATCGATCTCGCGCCAGGCGATCTTCCCGAGGCCCGGCACCGCCGGGTCGACGCGAAAGCCCGATTCCTGCTCGGCCACCGCCAGCACGGCGCAGACGTTGGCGTCCGACGGCTCGACGCGCAGCGCGGCGAGCGCCGCGTAGAGATCGACGGCCCAGCCCGGCCGATCGGCGACGCCCGCCGGCAGCAGCGCGACGACGCGGGCGTGGACGTCGTCCGGCCGAGGCGCCGCCGACTCCAGGGTCGGCCCGCCGGCGCAGGCCGCGAGCAGCAGCCCGGCGGCGACGCAGGCGAGGGCGGCAGGGCGGACTGTGGCGGCAGGCATCGACCGAGCGTAGCAAAGCGCCGCATCGCGTACGCCGCGCCGACGGGCCGGACACGACGCACTTGAACATGACGAACGACGCAGGCACACGGCGCAGGCACACGGCGAGCGAAGGGTCGTGACCGGCGAATGGCGAACGGAGACTCGCGAACCGCGAACCGCGAACCGCGAACCGCGAAACGCGAACCGCGAGCCGCGAGCCGCGAGCCGCGAGCCGCGAGCCGCGAACCGCGAACCGCGAACGGCGAACGGCGAACGGCGCCGGCGCCCGCGCACCGCGCACCTCGAATCCGCGCTTCGGACCACGTCGACTCGGGTATCGTCGATTCGCCTCCGCCGATCCCGCCCCCGAGGCGTCCGCTGCCCATGAACGACATCGCCGCCGACCCGCACGCGCGCCGCGCGCCGAGCTTTCTCGCCGGCGGCGGCGAGATGGGCGCGCGGATGCGGTCGCACGACTGGGCGGCGACGCCGCTCGGCGCTCCCGAGACCTGGCCGTCCGCGTTGCGCGCGGTCGTCTCGGCCTGCCTCAATGCGCCGATGCTCGGCGCGGTGCTGTGGGGCCCGGACCTGCTCTTCCTCTACAACGACGCCTACATTCCGTCGCTCGCCGACCGCCACCCCGACGCGCTCGGCCGGCCGGTCGCCGACGTCTGGGGCGAGAACTGGGCGCAGGTCGCCGCGCCGTTCCACCGGGCGATGGTCACCGGCGAAGGATTCGCCCAGCAGCGCGTCGAGATCCCGGTGTCGCGCGACGGCCGACGCGGATCGACCTGGTGGGACTTCAGCGCCGCACCGTTCCGCGGCGACGACGGCACGGTCGCCGGCCTGCTCCACCAGGGCGCCGAGATCACCCGGCAGGTGCGCTCGGAACGCGCGTCGCAGGCCGCGGCGGACCGCCAGCGGATCCTCGCCGACGTGTCCGACGCGCTGCTGCGCACGGGCGATGCGCGTGCCGCGATGACCACGGCGGTCGAGCGGCTGGGGCGGCATCTCGGTGCGCAACGCGTCGTCTACGGCGAGGTCGGCGACGACGGCAGGACGAGCGTGCCGCAGACCGGCTTCGCGGCCGGCGTCGCGCCGCTCGGCGACCGCGTCCTGCCCGTCGCCTTCGATGCGCCGGACGCGGCGGCGCAGCGCCTCGGCCGGCGCCTCGCGTGCGACGACGTCGACGCCGATCCGGCGCAGGACGCGGCAGCGTGGGCCGGCGTCGAGACGCGCGCGTTCTGCGCGATCCCGCTCGTCCGCGACGGCCGCGTGGTCGCGTCGTTCTGCGTCGGCTTCCGCGCGCCGCACCGCTGGTCGGCAGAGGAGCTGGCGCTCATCGAGGACGTCGCGCTGCGCGGCTTCGTCGCGCTCGAGCGCAACCGCACCGAGACGGCGCTGCGCGAGAGCGAGGAACGCCTGCGCCTCGCGACCGAGCACGCCGACATCGGCTTCTGGGACGTCGACCTCGTCCACGACCAGCTGGTGTGGCCGCCGCGCGTGAAGGCGATGTTCGGCATCTCGCCCGCCGTGCCGGTGACGATGGCCGACTTCTACGCCGGCCTGCACCCGGACGACGCGCCCGCCGTCGCCGCTGCGTTCGCGACCGCCGCCGATCCGCGGCGCCGCGGCCTCTACGACGTCGAGTACCGCGCCGTCGGCAAGGAGGACGCGGTCGTCCGCTGGGTCGCCGCGAAGGGCCGCGGCCTGTTCGACGCCGGCGGCGTTTGCGTGCGCGTGATCGGCAGCGCGATCGACATCTCGGCGCGCAAGAGCGCCGAAGCGGCGCTGCGCGCGAGCGAGGAGCTCAACCGCCACATCCTGCGCGCCTCGCCCGACTGCGTGAAGGTGCTCGGCGTCGACGGCCGGCTCGAGTTCATGAGCGAGGGCGGCATGTGCAGCATGGAGATCGACGACTTCACGGCGGTCCGCGGCATGTACTGGCCCGACGTCTGGCCGGCCGCCGACCGGTCGACGGCGGTCGCGGCGCTCACGACAGCGCTCGACGGCGGCACCGGCCGCTTCCAGGGCGTCGCGCCGACCTTCAAGGGCAACCCGCGCTGGTGGGACGTGATCGTCGCGCCGATGAGCGGCGCGGGCGACCGCATCGAACGGCTGCTCGCGATCTCGCGCGACATCACGGCGTCGAAGCGCGCCGAGGCCGAGATCCGCGAGCTGAACGCGACGCTCGAGGCACGGGTCGAGGAGCGCACGCGCGAACGCGACCGGGCCTGGAAGAATTCCCGCGACCTGCAGCTCGTGATCGACCTGCGCGGCGAGTTCCGCGCCGTCAACGAGGCGTGGACGACGCTGCTCGGCTGGAGCACCGCCGAGCTCGTCGGTCGGAGCTTCACCGATTTCGTCCATCCGGACGACGTGCCCTCGAGCCACGAGGCGCTGGCTGCGGCGAGCGAGTCGGCGCTGCCGGTCCACGAGAACCGCTACCGCCACCGCGACGGCAGCTGGCGCTGGATCTCCTGGGTCGCCGCGCCCGAAGACGCGCTGATCTACGCGAGCGGCCGCGACGTGACGCTCGACAAGCTTGCCCAGGCCGAACTCGCCGCGGCGCAGGACGCGCTGCGCCAGAGCCAGAAGATGGAGGCGGTCGGCCAGCTGACCGGCGGCATCGCGCACGACTTCAACAACATGCTCGCCGTCGTCATCGGCTCGCTCGATCTGTTGAAGCGCCGCGCGGGCGCGCTCGATGCGCGCGGCCAGCGCCACGTCGAGGCTGCCGGCGACGCCGCCCGGCGCGCCGCGAACCTGACGCAGCGCCTGCTCGCGTTCTCGCGGCAGCAGCCGCTCCGACCCGAGCCGATCGACGCCAACGCGCTCGTCGCCGGCATGTCCGACCTGCTGCGCCATTCGCTCGGCACGGCGATCGGCCTCGAGACCGTGCTCGCGGGCGGCCTGTGGCGCGCGCACGCCGATCCGAACCAGCTCGAGAACGTGATCCTCAACCTCGCGGTCAACGCCCGCGACGCGATGCCCGACGGCGGCCGGCTGACCATCGAGACGCACAACGCCGACCTCGGCTCGCACGACGGTGTCGCGCAGCTCGGCCTCGCGCCCGGGCAGTACGTGCTGCTCGCGGTCACCGACACCGGCTCCGGCATGGCCGAGGACATCGTCGCCAAGGCCTTCGATCCGTTCTTCACGACCAAGGAGGTCGGCAAGGGCACCGGGCTCGGGCTCTCGCAGGTCTACGGCTTCGTCCGGCAGAGCGGCGGGCACGTCAAGCTCTACTCCGAACCCGGCTTCGGCACGACGGTCAAGATCTACCTGCCGCGGCTCGTCGGCGTCGACGCCGCAGCGCTGGCGGTGCCGGCGCCAGCGGCGCCGCTCGGTCGCGGGCGCGAGGTCGTGCTCGTCGTCGAGGACGAGGCGGCGGTGCGCGAGTTCAGCGTCGACGCGCTCGAGGAGCTCGGCTATCGCGTCCTCGAGGCCGACGGCCACCGCGCGGCGCTGCGCCTGCTCGACGCCCATCCCGAGATCGCCCTGCTGTTCACCGACATCGTCATGCCCGAGGTCAACGGCACCAGGCTCGCTTCCGAAGCGCGCCTGCGCCGGCCCGCGCTCAAGGTGCTGTTCACGACGGGCTACACGCCGGATGCCGTCGCCGATGACCGCGCCGCCGGGTCCGGCGTCGACCTGCTCGGCAAGCCGTTCACGGTCGAGGAACTCGCGGCGAAGCTGCGCGCCGTGCTCGACGGCCGCTGACCCGGGCGACTTCGGCCCGGAGTGCGGCTCGGCAACGAGCCGCACGGCGTCGTGGCCATACGGCGCGGTCGCACGCAGGCGCCGGGAAACGCCCCGAGGCCGCGTCCGCGGCCGGCCACGATGCTCTCGACGCCGGCCGCGTCGCACCGGGCGGCGATGCGCTCAGCGCCGCGCCGCGAGCAGCCGCCCCACGGCGCCGCGGAGTTGCTCCATCGACACCGGCTTGCCGAGGTGGTCGTCGAAGCCGGCGGCCCTGGCGCGGTCGGCGTCGTCGGGCCGCGAGAAGCCGCTGATCGCGATCGCCGGCCAGCGGGCCGCCTGGGGCAGCCGGCGCAACTCGGCGATGAACTGCAGCCCGTCCATCTCCGGCATGCTGATGTCGGAGAGCACGATGTCGAACGTGCCTGCGCGCGCGGCCCCGAGCGCGTCGGTGGCGCGCGTGGCCGCGACCACGGTCGCGCCCTCGGCCTCGAGCAGGCTCTGCAGCAGGCCGAGGATCTCGGCCTCGTCGTCGACGATCAGCACACGCAGGCCGTCGAAGACCGACAGGTTGCCGATCGAATGCGCCGGCTGCAGGGCGCCCGACAGCGGCAGCCAGACGCGCATCGTCGTGCCGCGGTCGACGCCTGCCGACTCCGCCTCGATGCGGCCGCGGTGCAGATCGACGAGCTGCTTGACGAGCGCGAGGCCGATGCCGAGCCCGGCGGTGCGCCGCGAATTCGGCGCGTCGCCCTGCGCGAACATGTCGAAGACGTGCGGCAGCAGCGCCGGGACGATGCCGCGGCCGTCGTCGACGACCTCGAGCACCGCGGCGTCGCCGTCGAGACGCGTCCGCACGCTCACGTTGCCGCCGCGCGGCGTGAACTTGATCGCGTTGCTGAGCAGGTTCCAGACGATCTGTTCGATGCGGACTTCGTCGGCGTCGACGCAGGCGTCCTCGAGGCCGACATCGAGTGCGACGCCCTTGAGTGCCGCTTCGCTGCGGAAGGCCGTCACCGTGCGCTCGATCAGCGGCGCGAGGTCGATCGGCGCCAGCGTCACGGTCAGCTTGCCGGTCTGCACGCGCGCCGTGTCGAGCAGGTCGTCGATGATCGCGGACTGCGTCAGCACGGTGTGGCGGATCGACGCGGCCGCCCGGCGCAGCAGCGGCGAGGCCGTGGCCTCGGGCGAGCGGTCCATCAGCTCGGCGTTCATCATGATGAGGTTGAGCGGGTTCTTCAGCTCGTGCGACATCACGGCGAGGAACTGCCGCCGCGTCGCGTCGGCGGCTTCGAGCTGCAGCCGCAGGTGTTTCTCGGCGAGGAGCAGCTCGTCGCGCTGGCGCTGCAGCCGCTGGCGTTCGGTGAGGTCGCGGCAGATCTTCGCGTAGCCGCCGCCGGCGCTCTGCGGGATCGGCGTGAGCGAGCCGCTGCAGAAGATGCTGTGGCCGTCCTTGCGCTGGTGCCAGCGCTCGTCGAGCGCCCGGCCGCGCTCGCGGGCGGCGGCGAGTTCCTTGTCCGGCTCGCCGGCCGCGCGGTCCTCGGGGCTGAAGAGCCGGGCATAGAGGTCGCCGACGATCTCGGCTTCGGCGAAGCCGAACATCAGCTCGGCGCCGCGATTCCAGGTCGTCACCCGGCCGTCGAGGTCGAGCGTCATGATCGCGTAGTCCTCGGTGCCGTCGGCGACGGCGCGCAGCCGCTCGTCGTTGACCTGCATGCGCGACTGCGCGCGCCTGCGTTCGCTGATGTCGATGAAGTTGATCACGGCGCCGGCGATGTGATCGTCGGCGGTGCGGTAGGGCGAGATGCGGACCAGGTACCAGCGGTCCGCTTCGCCCGGCACTTCGCGTGCGACCGAATGCAGCGTCCGGAGCACCTGCTCGGCATCCTCGACCAGGCCGTCGTAGCGGAGCCGATGGGCCAGGTCGGGCAGCGGCCGCCCGACGTCCGCAGCCCGCAGGTTGAGGATCTCGACGGTCCGCGGCGTGAAGCGCTTGATGCGCATGCCGGCGTCGACGAAGATCGTCGCGATGTCCATCGACACGATCAGGTTCGTCAGGTCGTCGTTGGCCTTCGCGGTCTCGTCGACCTTGGCCTTGAGCTCGAAGTTGACCGTCGTCAGCTCCTCGTTGACCGACTGCAACTCCTCCTTGCTCGTCTCGAGCTCCTCGGTGGCCGAGCGCAACTCCTCGTTGATCGACTGCAGCTCCTCGTTCGAGGCGCGCAACGCCTCGCTCGAGGCGGCGGTGTCGCCGAGGAGGCCGCCCAGCTCGACGCGCAAGCGCTCGATCTCTTCCTCGAGCACGCGGCGCGCGGGGTCCGGATCGGCGGGATCGACCGAGTCGGACAGCACGGTGTCGTAGAGCTCGAAGCGCACCGCGAGCGTCTCGGCGTGCGCCGGGCCGTTCGGCGCGACGCTCATCTGGACGACGCCGAGCGACGCGTCCGCCTTCGCCCAGCGCACCGGGCGCGCCGCCGTTCGCTGGTTGGTGTGCAGGCAGTGCAGCAGGGCGGGCTCGAGCTCGGCGCGCAGTGCCGGCTGCACCACGGTCAGGAGCTCCTGGCTCGGCACGCCTTCGCTGTAGTGAAGGAAGCGCGTCGCGCCGCCCTCGATGTAGACGATGTTGGTCTGACGGTCGATCAGCAGGCCGGCCGGCACGTGCAGCTGCGTCACCTGCGGCACGGCGAAGCCGTCGCGCGGCGGCACGCGCGGCGTCGGCAGCGTGAGCGCGATCCGCGGCATGCGCTCGGTGTTGAGCGGCGGCAGGTCGCCGTGCGGCCGCAGCGCCGGTCGGGTGCGGTAGATGCGGTGGCGCTTGTCGACGGTCTGGTAGAGCTCGGGCAGCCAGTCGGCGGTCTCGGCGCCGCCGAGCAGCAGCAGGCCGCCCGGCTTCATCGCGAAGTGGAAGAGCTCGAGCACCTGCGACTGCTTGTCGCGGTCGAGATAGATCAGGAGGTTGCGGCAGCAGACGAGGTCCAGGCGCGAGAACGGCGGGTCGCGCAGCACGTTGTGGCGCGCGAAGGTGATCTGCTCGCGGAGCGTGCGCTTGACGCGGAACGCGCCGTTCTCGAGGTCGAAGTACTGCCGCGTCCGCGTCGGCGACACGTCGGAGACGATGCCTTCCGGGTACACGCCCTGGCGCGCCACGGCGAGCGCCCGCTCGTCGATGTCGGACGCGAAGATCTGCACCGGGTACGGCGCGTGCCTGGGCACGTGGTCGTCGATCAGCATCGCGAGCGAATACGCCTCCTCGCCCGTCGCGCAGCCCGCCACCCAGGCGCGCCAGGGCCGCTGCAGCGGCTGCTCGAGCTCGTCCATGACCTGGCGCTCGAGCGCGTCGAACGCCTCGCGGTCGCGGAAGAAGCTCGTGACGCTGATCAGCATGTCCTGCAGCAGTGCGTCGGTCTCCTCGGGGTGGTCGATCAGGTGCCGGTGATAGGCCGGAAGGTCGGGCAGCATCGTCACCTGCAGGCGGCGCTCGAGCCGGCGCAGCACGGTCGCGCGCTTGTAGTGCTGGAAATCGTTGCCGGTGCGCTCGCCGAGCAGCGCCAGGATGCCGGCGAGCGCCTTCTCCGCCGCCGTCTGCGCGTGCTCGTCCGGCGGCAGCCCCGCACGCATGTGCAGGCCCTCGGCGCCCGGCAGGCGGATCCGGATCGCGTTGGCCCAGAGCTCGCAGAGCTTCGCGGGCATGTCGACCGCCGGCAGCACGAAGTCGACGAGGCGCGAGGCCACGGCGGCGGCAGGCATCGCCTCGTATTCGGCATCGGCCGGCAACTGGGCGAGCGTGACGCCGCCCTCGCGCTTGATGTCGGCGATGCCGATCAGGCCGTCGTTGCCCGTGCCCGAGAGCACCACCGCGACCGCGCGCTCGCCGTGCGCCTGGGCGAGCGTCCGGAAGAAGAGGTCGATCGCCACCGGCCGGACGGTCGGCGACTCGCGCGGCGACACGCTCAGCGAGCCGTCTTCCATCGCGAGGTAGAGGCCGGGCGCGATGACGTAGACGTGGTCGGCCTCGATGGCGATCCGGCCGGTGACCTGGATCACCGGCATGCGTGTCGCGCGCTGCAGGATCGGCGCGGCGCTGCTCTCGTGCTCGGCCGACAGATGGAACACCACGACGAACGCCATGCCCGACGTGCTCGGCATGTGCTCGAAGAAGCGCAGCGCCGCGGCCATGCCGCCAGCCGAGCCGCCCAGGCCGACGACCGGGAACGGCAGGCTCGTCGATGCAGACGTCGGCGTGTCGCCGGCGGCCGAACGCGGTCGCGCGGTCTGCTCATCGAGCTCTCGCGCTCCGGGTTGCATGCTGGCGGACATCGGCGGCTCCCGGCAGGCTAGCGAACGCGTCGCGGTCGACCTACGGCGCGACGCCCGAGGTCGGCGCGGACGCGCGAGCGCAGGTCGACGTGGCGCGCAGCGGCGGCGCGCAGCGCAGGGCATCGGCAGGGGCGAAGGTGTGCGGGCTCGAAGCGCATCGTGCGACCGAACCGGCAACCGCCGTTCCCGTGCCCCGCGCGACGGCCGGCCTCGCGCCCGACCGGACGCGTCGGCAGCCGGGCTATCATCCTGCCGTTGGTGCTCGTCGAGGCGTTCCGCCGAGACAGTTCAACGGGAATCAGGACGGCAACGGCATCGAGCGCCCGCGCCCCACCTGAGCTGCCCCCGCAACGGTAAGCGGACGGGAACGCCGATCCGGCGCTCCCGGCCCGTGACACGAGCCACTGGGACCGCATCGCCGCGCGCGATGCGCCTGGGAAGGCGTCACGGACATGTCCGTCAGCCCGGATACCGGCCAACGACGTGGCGTGCCGCCCTGCGGCGCGTCGGAGGTGCAGGGCCGCGGGGAAGCGGCCGAGCACGTTTGCTCTCTCGTCACCACCATGACCTCGTTCCGATCCGGACGCCCGCCGGGCTCCGTCCTCGGCGTCGGCCGCGCTGCGGCCGTCGCCGCTGCCGCCGCATGCCTCGCCCCATTGCCGATCCTGGCGCAACCGCTGTCCGGCGCGGAGCTCGAGCCCGTCGTCGTCACCGCCAACCGGACGCCGCAACCGCTGTCGTCGGTGCTCGCGGACATCTCGGTCGTCGACCGCGAGACGATCGAGCGCAGCGGCGCGGTCGGCATCGGCGACGTGCTCGCGCGCCTGCCCGGCATCGAGATGTCGCGCAGCGGCGGCCCCGGCAGTGCGACCAGCGTCTTCATCCGCGGCAGCGAATCGCGCCACGCCGCCGTCTACCTCGACGGCGTGCGCCTCGATTCGCAGACGACCGGCGGCGCGGTGTGGGAGCAGATCCCGCTCGACCGCATCGAGCGCATCGAGGTGCTGCGCGGCCCGGCCGCCGCGGTGTACGGCTCCGACGCCGTGGCCGGCGTCGTGCAGCTCTTCACCCGTCGCGGCGCCGGCCCGGCGCGGCCGACGGCGGCGGCGACCGTCGGTTCGTACGGCACCGCGGTCGTCGAGGCCGGCGTCAGCGGATCGGCCGACGCGCTCGACTACGCGCTCTCGGCCTCGCACGGCCGCAGCGACGGCTTCGATTCGCGGATCGCGACCGGCGCCAACCCCGACGCCGACGGCTGGCGCCGCAGCGCCGTGCAGGCGCGGGCGGGCGTCGGGCTGAACGAAGTGCACCGCGTCGACGCGTCGCTGCTGGCGAGCGACCTGCGTTCGCAGTACGACGGCTTCACGCCCGGCCTCGACGACGTCGGTCTTCACCGGCTGCGCACCGGCAGCCTCGGCTGGGAAGGCCGCTGGACCGAGTCGGCCACGACCCGGCTGCAGCTCGGCCGCACCGAGAGCCGCTACGAGACGCGGCCGAGCGTCTACCGCACCGACACGACGCTCGGCAACGCCACGCTGCTGCACGATCAGCGGATCGGCCCCAACCTGCTGACCGCCACGCTCGAGCGGCGCGAGGACGAGCTCGCCAACCCGGGCATCGGCGCGGTGGCCACGCTCGAGGGCCGCCGCCACCAGGATGCGATCGGCCTCGGCTGGCGCGGCGACTTCGGCGACCACGGCGTGCAGGCCCACGTGCGCCGCGATCGCGACAGCGAATTCGGCGGCAAGAGCACCGGCAGCCTCGCCTGGGGCTGGGCCTTCCTGCCGCAGTGGCGCGTGACGGCGGCGGCCGCCACGTCGTTCCGCGTGCCGACGCTCTACCAGCGCTTCAGCCAGTACGGCAACGCGTCGCTCGTTCCCGAGAACGGCCGCAACGTCGAACTTGGCCTGCGCTGGGCCGCGGGCGGCAGCGAAGCCAGCCTCAACGCCTGGCGCAACCGCCTCACCGACCTCATCGCGTTCGGCGCGACGGGGCCGTGTACCGATCCCTCGGGCTGCTACGTCAACGTCGGCCGGGCGCGGCTCGAGGGCGTGACGCTGGCCGGCCGCACCGCGGTCGGCGCTGCGACCCTGCACGGTTCGCTCGACTGGCACGATCCGCGCAACACCGCGACCGACAAGCTGCTGCAGCGCCGCGCGCGGCGGCTCGCGACCTTCGGCGCCGAGACGCTGCTCTCGGGCTGGACGCTCGGGGCCGAGGTGCAGGCCGCCGGCGCGCGCTTCGACGACGCGGCCAACACCCGTCGCCTCGGCGGCTACGCCCTCGTCGACGTCTTCGTCAGCACGCTGCTGGCACCGGGCCTGACCCTGCAAGGCCGGATCGACAACGTCGCCGACAAGACGTACGAGCTCGCGCGGACGTATGCGACGGCCGGGCGCAACGCTCAGGTCGCGTTGCGTTGGGCACTGCCGTGAACGTCCTGCGGCGCGTCGCATCGTCGACGACCGGCCTGCCGGGCCGCGGGCGGCCACGGACGTGCGCGGCGTCCTGCGATCGGCCCGGGCACGCTGTCCACGAGCGCGGTCGATCGCATCGTCAGGGCGCTCGATGACCGCCTCGACCGTCACCGCTCGGTGGATCCGCCGCCTGCTGCTCGATGCCGGGCTCGGGCTCGCCGCCGCGCTGGTCGCGCTCGGCGCGTTCGCGCAGCCGGTCGCCGTGCGCGATGCACGAGGCGTCGAGCACCGCTTCGCCGCGCCGCCGCAGCGCATCGTCGCGATGCTGCCGTCGCTCGCCGAGACGGCCTGGGTGCTGGGCGCGGGGCCGCGGCTGGTCGGCGTCGACCGCTACTCGAACTGGCCCGACGACGTCGCCCGGCTGCCGCACCTGGGCGGCCTCGACGACGCGCAGATCGAGGCGATCGCCGCGCTCAAGCCCGACGTGATCCTGGCCTCGACGGCGTCGCGCGCGATGGAGCGGCTCGAAGCGCTCGGCTTCACCGTCGTGCGCCTGAAGTCCGAGACGCATGCCGACGTGCACGCCACGCTCGCGCTCGTCGCACGGCTGCTCGGCACGCCCGACGCGGGCGAGCGGGTCTGGATCCGCATCGAGCGCGAGCTCGATGCCGCGGCGGCGCGCGTGCCGGCCGGCGTGCGCGGGCGCCGCGTCTACTTCGAGATCGGCGGCGGGCCGTACGCGGCGGGCACGACCTCGTTCATCGGCGAGACGCTGGCGCGGCTCGGCATGGCCAACGTCGTGCCGCCAGCGCTCGGGCCGTTTCCGAAACTCAACCCCGAGTTCGTCGTACGCGCCGCACCCGAGATCGTCATGGGCGTGCAGCGCGAGCAGGCGGCGCTCGCCCGGCGGCCCGGCTGGGACGCGTTGCCGGCGGTGCGCGACGGCCGGCTCTGCGGCTACGACGCCGCGCAGTACGACATCCTCGTCCGCCCCGGGCCGCGCATGGGCGAAGCCGCGGGGCTGGTGGCGGACTGCCTCGTCCGGCTCGGCGGAGGCGCCGGGCGATGAACTCGCCGATCCGCCCGCGGGGCGAACACCCGCAGCGCAGCGCGAAGGCGGCCGGATGAGCGCGGTCGCGCACGCCGCGCTGCCCCGCTTCGCCGACGCCGCTGCACGGCGCCGCCGCCGGCTCGCCGGCTGGATGGCGCTGGCCATCGTCGCCGGCCTCGTCGCCGGCATCGCCACCGGCGCCGCCGGCCTGTCGCCGCGGGCGTTCTGGGCCGACCTGCACGCCGACGACGCGGCGCTGCTGCTCGGCCGCATCCGCGCGCCGCGCACGCTCGGCGCGGCGCTGCTGGGCGCGCTGCTCGGCCTCTCCGGCGCGATCGCGCAGGGGCTCTTCCGCAATCCGCTCGCCGACCCGTACCTGCTGGGCAGCGCCGCCGGGGCCGGGCTGGGCGTCGTGCTGGTGCTGGCCGGCGCCTCGCTGGGCGGCGTCTACGTCAGCCTCGCGACCGCGGTCTGGATCGAGCGGGTCGGCCTGGTGTCGGCGGCCTTCGTCGGCGCGCTCGCGGGCGTCTCCATGACGCTCGTGCTGGCCCGTGGCGCGGTGCAGACGCTGCGGCTGCTGCTCGCCGGCGTCGTCGTCGGCGTGCTGCTCGGCGCGGTCAGCGACCTCGTCACCGTGACCTCGCCCGACGCGCTCCGCGGCAAGCAGGCCTTCATGCTCGGCAGCACGAGCTTTCTCGGCTGGAGCGCGCTGGCGCTGCTGGCGGGCGGCCTCGCCGCGCAGGCGCTGCTCGCGCATCGCCACGCGCGTGCGCTCGACGCGCTGACGCTCGGCGAGGACAGCGCCTCGAGCATGGGCCTCGACCTCGGCCGCGTGCGGCTCGCGCTCGTGCTGTCGTTGAGTCTCGGCACGGCGCTCGCGGTGTCGCAGTCCGGCCTCGTCGCCTTCGTCGGCCTGGTCGCACCGCATCTCGTGCGCCGCAACGCGCCCGGTCCGCACGCCTGGCTGCTCGGCGCCAGCGCCGCGATGGGCGCGGCGCTGCTGCTGCTGGCCGATGTCGTCTCGCGGGCGCTGATCGCACCGGAAGAGCTGCCGGTCGGCGTCGTCACCGCGGTGCTCGGCGGCTGCTATCTCGTCGCGCTGCTCAAGCGGCGTGCCGCGCCATGACGTCGCGTTCCCTGTCGCCGCGATCTCTGCCGTCGCCACCTCGGCCGCTGCGATCTCTGCCGTTGCCACCTCCACCGTCGCCATCTCCACCGTCGCCATCTCGGCCGTCGCCGACTCTTCCGTTGCCGTCCCTGCCGTCGCTCGACGCCGAAGGCGTGCGCGTGCGCCTCGGCCAGCGCGACGCGCTCGACGGCGTCAGCCTGCGGCTCGACGCCGGCTGGACGGCGCTGGTCGGCCCGAACGGCGCCGGCAAGTCGACGCTGCTGCGCGCGCTCGCCGGGCTGCAGCCGCTCGCTGCCGGCCACGTCCGCCTCGACGGTGTGGACCTGCGGACCGTGCGGCCGCTCGACCGCGCGCGCCGGCTCGCCTGGCTGGCGCAGCAGGGCGACGTGACCGGGGAGCTGACGGTGCGCGAGACGGTCGAGCTCGGGCGCGTGCCGCACCTCGGCTTGCTGAGCGCGCCCGGCGCCGCCGACCGGACCGCCGTCGAGCAGGCGATGGATTCGACCGAGTGCACCGGCTGGCAGGACCGCCGGCTCCACGAACTCTCGGGCGGCGAGCGGCAACGCGTGCTGCTCGCGCGCGTGCTCGCCACCGAGGCGCCGCTGCTGCTGCTCGACGAACCGACGACGCACCTCGACGCGCCGCACCAGGTCGCGCTCGCACGACTGCTGCGGCGCCTGGCGCACGACGCCGTGCGCCCG
Organism: uncultured Rhizobacter sp.; assembly: GCA_964249855.1. Taxonomy (GTDB): domain Bacteria; phylum Pseudomonadota; class Gammaproteobacteria; order Burkholderiales; family Burkholderiaceae_C; genus LMDS01. The sequence goes on from CAXUDL010000031.1 coordinate 37,599, forward strand.
CGCTCGGTGCTGAGCGTGCTGCACGACCTGCCGATCGCGCTGCAGGCCGACCGCCTGCTCGTGCTCTCGCAGGGGCGGCTGTGCGCCGACGGCAGCCCTGCCGATCGCGCGGTACAGGCGTCGCTGGTGCGCGTCTTCGACGGCGCCATCCGCATCGACACCGACGACAGCGGCCGTCCGCGCGTCGCCCTGGCGCTCGACGCCGACTGACCGATCGCCAACCGAAAAGGATCTGCACGCATGGATATCGTCGCCCCACCCACGGAGACCGGCCCCAAGGCGGACGGTGAACGCCGCGGGCTCGTCATCGTCCACACCGGCCACGGCAAGGGCAAGAGCACGGCCGCGTTCGGTCTCGCGCTGCGCGCTCACGGCCGCGGCAAGGCGGTGAAGATCTACCAGTTCATGAAGGTGCCGTCGGCGCGCTTCGGCGAGCACCGGATGTTCGAGCAGCTCGGCGTGCCGATCGAAGGCCTGGGCGACGGCTTCAGCTGGAAGAGCCGCGATCTCGACCACAGCGCGCAGTTGGCGCGCGACGGCTGGACGCGTGCCGAGGCGACGATCCGCGCCGGCGAGCACTTCCTCGTCGTGCTCGACGAGATCACCTATCCGCTGCGCTACGGCTGGCTGCCGCTCGCGCCCGTGCTCGCCTGCCTGCGCGAGCGGCCGCCGCAGGTGCATGTCGTGCTGACCGGCCGCGATGCGCCGCAGGAGCTCGTCGACCTGGCCGACACCGTCACCGAGATGACGCTGATCAAGCACCACCACAAGGCCGGCGTGCCGGCGCAGCGGGGCATCGAGGACTGATGGTCGCGGCGGGCGCCGTCCTTCTGGCCTGGCTGGTCGATGCCTGGGCCGGCGAGCCGCGCAGCGCCTGGCATCCGGTGGCGTGGTTCGGGCGGGCCGTCGCGCCGCTCGGCCGGTGGCTGCCGACGCTGCGGGCCCGGGCGGCGCTGCTCGCCGGCACCACGGCTTGGCTGCTCGCCGTCGGTGCCGTGGCCGCGGCGGCGTGGGCGCTGCAGGCGGCGATCGCGGCCCTGCCCGCGTGGCTCGCCGTGCCGCTGCTGGCGCTGGCGCTCAAGCCCGCCTTCGCCTGGCGCATGCTGAAGGACGAGGTGCGCGCCGTCGAGGCGGCGCTGGGGCAGGGCCTGGAGGCGGGCAGGGTGCGCCTGTCGCATCTCTGCAGCCGCGACGTGTCTGCGCTCGACGCCGCCGGCGTGCGCGAGACCGCGCTCGAGACGCTCGCCGAGAACTTCAACGACTCGCTGGTCGCGCCGCTGTTCTGGTTCGTGCTGGCCGGGTTGCCCGGCGCCTGGGCCTGGCGCGCGGTCAACACGCTCGATGCGATGTGGGGCTACCGCGGGCGCTGGGAATGGGCCGGCGCCTGCGCGGCACGGGCCGACGATGCCGCGGCCTGGGTGCCGGCGCGGCTCGCCGCGGCATTGCTGTGGCGGCCATCGGTCGGCTTCGCCGTGCTGCGACGCGAAGCCGCCCGGACGCCGTCGCCGAACGGCGGCTGGCCGATGGCGGCGCTGGCGCTGCGCCTGGGCGTGCGGCTCGGCAAGCCCGGCGTCTACATGCTCAACGCCGCGGGCCGCGCGCCCGACGCGGCGACGATCGGCTGTGGCCTGCGCATCGCCGAGCGCGCGGCGCGGGCGGCCGCCGGGCTGGCCGTGCTCGGCGTGCTGCTCGTCCACGGACGCTGGACATGACCGCCCGAGTGCACGGCGGCGCCGACGCGCGAGGCGCCGCGCGCTGGGACTTCTCGACCTGCGCGAATGCCGCCGGGCCGTGCCCCGAGGCCTTGGCCGCGGTGCGCGACTCCGACCCGACCCGCTACCCGGACCCCGCCTCGATGGCCGTGCGCGAGGCGCTCGCGGCGCTGCACGGCGTGGCGGCGTGGCGCGTGCTGCCGGCCGCCAGCGCGAGCGAGTTCATCCAGCGCGTCACCGCCGTCACCGGCCGGCTGTGGCCCGGTGCCGTCGCGGTGCCCCGATGCGCATACGGCGACTACGCTGCCGCGGCGGCGGCCTGGGGCCGCGATGTGGTCGATGCGGACGACCGCGGCGCCGCGACCTTGCGCTGGTGCGCCGAGCCGTCGAGCCCGCTCGGCCAGGATGCCGGGCCGCTGCCGGACCTCGGCGACCGCCCGACCGTGCTCGACGCCGTCTATGCGCCGCTGCGCCTCGTCGGGCATTCGACCTGGAGCGCCGACGCACGTGACCGGGTCTTCGTGCTGCACAGCCCGAACAAGGCGCTGGGCCTGACCGGCGTGCGCGGCGCCTACGCAATCGCGCCGCGACGCGCGGCCTACGACGTCGCGGCCTGCTGCCGGGCGCTCGACGCGGCCGCGCCGTCGTGGCCGCTCTCGGCGCAGGCCGATGCGCTGCTGCGCTGCTGGGCGACTTCCGAGGCGCAGGCGTGGGTCTCGGCGTCGCGTGCCGTGCTCGCGGCGTGGAAGGACGCGTTGCGGCTGTGCCTCGCGGCGCGCGGGTTCATGCCGACGGACAGCGTCACGCCGTACTTCGTCGTCCGCCCGCCGCGGCCGATCGACCCGGCCTGGCTGCGAGGGCAGGGCGTGGCGGTGCGCGATGCGGCGTCGTTCGGCCTCGCCGGCTGCTGGCGCGTCTCGGCGCAGCCGCCGGAGGCGCAGGCGGCCCTCCTCCACGCGCTCGACGCCGCACCATGAAGAGCGCGCTGATGGTCTGGGGCGCGAGCAGCGGCGCGGGCAAGAGCCTCGTCGCCACGGCGCTCTGCCGCTGGGCGGCGCGGCAGGGCATCGACGTCGCGCCGTTCAAGGCGCAGAACATGAGCAACAACGCGCGCGTCGTGCCGATCGCGGCCGACGACCCGGCGAGCGGCGTCGGCGAGATCGGCTCGGCGCAATACTTCCAGGCGCTCGCCGCGCGGGTGTCGCCGCACGTCGACATGAATCCGGTGCTGCTCAAGCCGGAGCGCGACACCGCCAGCCAGGTGGTGCTGCACGGGCGCGTCGATGCGGCGCTGTCGGCACGGCCGTGGCGCGAGCGCAGCGCGCTGCTTGCCGCCGCCGCGCACGACAGCTTTCTGCGCCTCGCCGCGCGCCATGCACTGCTGGTGATCGAGGGGGCGGGCTCGCCGGCGGAGATCAACCTCGCGCCGCAGGACTTTGTCAACCTCGGCACCGCGCGGTGGGCGCGCGAGGCAGGCGTGTTGCGCGCGCTGCTCGTCGTCGACATCGACCGTGGCGGCGCCTTCGCGCATCTGCACGGCACCTGGGCGCTGCTGCCCGACGACCTGCGCCCGTGCCTGCACGGCTTCATCCTCAACAAGTTTCGCGGCGACGCGGCGCTGCTCGCGCCCGGGCCCGAGCAGTTGCGGGCCCTGACCGGCGTGCCGGTGCTCGGCGTGCTGCCGATGCGGCGCGACCACGGCTTGCCCGACGAGGACGGCCTGCACGCCGCGCCCCCCGTCGCAGCGCACGGTCCGCGCATCGCCGTCGTCGCCTGGCCGCACCTCAGCAACCTCGACGAGTTCCAGCCGCTGGCCGCGGCCGGCTCGCTCTGCTGGGCGCGCAGCGCGGTCGACCTCGAGCGCGCCGACTGGATCGTGCTGCCCGGCTCCAAGCAGGTCAGCGGCGACCTGGCGTGGCTGCGGCGGCAGGCGATGGACGGAGCGATCGCACGGCACGCGGCGCAGGGCCGGCGGGTGCTGGGCATCTGCGGCGGTCTGCAGGTGCTCGGGCAGTGGCTCGACGATCCCGACGGCGTCGACGGCGAGGCGCACGGGCCGCTGCCCGGCCTCGGGCTGCTGCCGCTGGCGACGCGCCACGCGGCGCCGAAGCGGCTGCGCGCGGCGCCGGTGCGCTTCGGCGCGACGGCCGGTCCGTGGCAGGCGTTGTCGGCGCACGTCGTGCCGGTGGCCTACGAGATCCGCTGCGGCCGCACGGCTCCGACCGACACCTCGGCGTCCGCCGTGCTGTTCGACCTCGAGGGCGAGCCGATCGGCTGGCAGGCCGGCCCCGTGCTCGGCATCGCGGCGCACGGACTGTTCGAGGACGCCGGCGTGTTGCACGCGCTGTTCGGCCGTGGCGTGCGCACGCTCGACGAAAGCTTGGACGCGTTGGCCGATCTCGTCGAAGCGCACGTCGGGCCGGCGAGGTTGCGGGCGTTGACGGGTGGGTGACAAAAGCGTCGTGACGAACGCAGGTCGATCGGGCGAGTCGGCGGTGTCGACCGTGCCGACGGGGCGGCGTTCGTGAGCGCGGCCGGGGATCAAGCCTGCGCGTGTCGTCCGGAACAAGCGCTCCTCGCTACACTCGAAGCGCTCATGCTGCGCCGTCCCCTCCATCGCCTGACCACCACGTTCTTCATGGTGTTCGCGCTGCTGTTCTCTCAGCTGGCGCTGGCAGGCTATGTGTGCCCGGCGCAAGCCGAGGCGTCGGCGATGGTAGGAATGATGGCCTCCGGCGAGCCCTGCGAAGGGATGGACCCGGCCCAGCCGGTTCTTTGCCATCAGCACTCGGCGGGCGCCGCGCAGACGTTCGAACCCGTCAAGCTGCCGGCAGCGTCGCTCCCGATGCTCGTGCAGGTGCTCGTCCTGCCGATGGTTCTGCAAGCGATCGAAGCCATCGCCGTTCCCGCTGCGGCTTCACCCGAGGCGCAGCCGCCTCCGGGCCCCGTTTTCCTCTCTACGCTCAGACTCCGGGTCTGAACTCCGTCGATCGACCGGCGCCGGCGCGGCTCGTCCCGTTCGCCGGCGAACGCCTCGTTCGTCTTCGGAGTTTTCATGGTCACTTCCCATCTGCGCGCGGTCGCTCTGGCCGTCGCGTTGCTGCCCTCCCTGGCGGTCGCAGCGCCCCTGACTCTCGCGCGAGCACTCGACCTCGCCGTTCAACGGTCGGAGGCTGCTCGGTCGGCCCGTTCCGGGGTTGCAAGTGCGTCCGAGGCAGCGCGAGCATCGGGTCAACTTCCTGATCCTGTCCTGCGTGCCGGCGTCGACAACCTGCCCGTGACGGGCGGCGACCGCTTGAGCACCACTCGAGACTCCATGACGATGAAGCGCATCGGCATCGGCCAGGAATGGGTTTCGGCAGAGAAACGGGCTGCCCGGCAGGCGGCTGCAGAGGCGATGGTCAGCCGAGAGTCGTTCCGGGTCCAGGCGGCTGCCGCGGACGTGCGCTTGCAGACGGCCCTCGCTTACCTGGACGCCTTCTTCGCAGGGGAATCGCTCGAGCTGACCACGCTGTCCGAACACCACCTGCACGAGGAGTTCGAGGCCGCCAAGGGCCGGCTCGCGTCCTCGGCCGGCAGCAGTCAGGACGTGCTGGCCGTGATGAGCGCCCTGGGGATCGCCGAGGACGCGTCTGCGGAGGTTCGTCAGCAGCAAAGCGCCGCCCGAGTGGCACTGGAGCGATGGGTCGGCGTTGCCTCGGACCAGCTTTCCGCTCCGGCCGGCATGTCCGGCCCCTCCGAGCAAGCCTATGTCGATCACAACCCCGCCGTCGAGGCGGCACGGCGGGACGTCGAACTCGGCCGCCGAGAAGCTGCTGTCGCCAGCACGAACCGCAACCCGAATTGGACTTGGGACGTCTCGTACCAGCAGCGCACCGGCTATTCGGACATGGTGTCCGTTGGGGTGAGCATTCCCCTGCCGGTGTCGCGGGCGGAGCGTCAGGACCGGGAGACCGCCTCCAAGCTGGCGCTGGTCGACAAAGCCGAAGCGAGCGGGGAAGAGGCCGTTCGTGCCGCGCGGGCCGAGTTTCGCGCCCTGGCCAGCGATGCTCAACGGCTGGCCGACCGTATCGAGCGATACCGGTCAGGTGTCGTCGTTCCGGCTCGGCAGCGCACTGCCGCTGCGACGGCAGGGTACAGCTCCAACCAGGTGAGCCTTATCGCGCTGTTCGAAGCGCGGCACATGGACGTCGAGGCGCAGCGAAAGTTGCTCGCCCTGCAGCGAGACCTGGCGAAGACACAGGTGCAGCTCGCCTTCAAACCAGTCGTGGCGGAAGGTTCGCCATGAAGCGCCTCCCGCAGACGGTCTTGGCGGTGCTCGCGGTGGCGGCACTTGTCGCAGGAAGCTTCTACGCCGGTCGACGTTCGAACGGAACCCGAGACGCCTCGACGGCTGCGGCCACGGCCGCCTCGGCAGCCACCGAGCGCAAAGTCCTCTACTGGCACGACCCGATGGTCCCTGGCGAGCGTTTCGACAAGCCCGGCAAGTCGCCCTTCATGGACATGCAGCTCGTGCCCGTCTTTGCCGACGCGAGCGGCAGCGCCGACGGCGGTGCCGTGACGGTCAGCCCGGGTGTCCAGCAGAACCTGGGCATCCGCACCATCGCCGTCAGACGTGCAGACGTGTCGTCGTCGTTCGACGCCGTCGGTGCGATCCAGTTCGACGAACGTCTGAACGTCGCGGTTCAGACACGCGTCGCCGGCTACGTCGAGCGTCTCGCCGTCCGCGCCCCGATGGAGCAAGTCCGCAAGGGTCAGGCGCTGGCCACGATCTTCGCCCCCGAGTGGCTCGCACCGCAGAACGAATTGCTGGCGTTGAAGCGATCCGGGGCGCCTCGAGAGCTCGTCGACGCCGCCCGGGAACGGATGCGTGCCATGTCTCTTCCCGACGCACTCGTCCGTCGAAGCGAAGCGACCGGAACAGCGCAGGCGCGCTTCACGCTGAGTGCTCCGGTCAGCGGTGTGGTCGCGGAGCTCGGCGTCAGGGAAGGGGTCGCCGTCTCGCCGGGAACGACGCTGTTCCGAATCGCTGGTTTAGAGAAGGTGTGGGCCGTGGCCGAAGTGCCCGAAGCCCAGGCAACCCGATTGAAGCGCGGCCAGAAGGTCAGGGCGGTCCTGAAGGCAGACGCTTCGCAGGCGTTCGACGGCGAGCTCAAGGAAATCCTGCCGCAGGTGAGCGCGGCCACTCGAACGTTTCAGGCTCGCTTCGAGGTCGACAACAAGGGCGGCACGCTCCTGCCCGGCATGCTCTTGCAGCTGCAGGTGGCGGGACCGAGCTCGTCGCGCCTGGTGGTGCCATCGGAAGCAGTCATTCGAACCGGCAAGCGTGCCGTCGTGATGGTCCGCAAGGAGGACGGCTCGTTCGAGAGCCGCGACGTCGCGCTCGGCGCGGAGACCGGCGAAGACATCGAGGTCACCCAGGGGCTCGCCGAGGGCGAGAAGGTGGTGGCCAGTGGACAGTTCCTCGTCGACTCCGAAGCGCGATTGCGCTCGGTGACCCGAAGCATGTCTGCACCGTCTGCGCCGTTTGCGCCTTCGGCCGCATCTGCAGGGTCGATGCCCATGGCAGCGGCTTCCGCAGCGTACGTGGGCGAAGGAAAAGTCGAAAGCGTCGACGCGGAAGGCATCACCGTCTCGCACGGCCCCATCGCTGCACTGAACTGGCCGGCCATGACCATGGGCTTCGGCAAGCCCCACCCGAAGGCATTCCCGGACATCAAGCCGGGCGACACCGTTCGCTTCGAGTTCAAGGAAAGCGGACCGAGCGATTACGAACTGCAGTCCGTTCAGCGCACCGGAGCCTCGAAGTGATTGCAGCGCTCATCCGGTGGTCGGTCGGCAACCGTTTCCTTGTGCTCATCGCCACGGCATTCCTGGTCGCAGCCGGACTCTGGTCGGTGAAGAACACCGCGGTCGACGCGCTGCCCGACCTGTCCGATCCACAGGTCATCGTGCGCACGCCGTATCCGGGCAAGTCGCCCCAGGTGGTCGAAGACCTCGTCACCTATCCGTTGACGACGACGATGCTGAGCGTGCCGGGCGCGAAGACCGTTCGCGGCTATTCGTTCTTCGGAGACTCGTTCGTCTACATCTTGTTCGACGACAGGACCGACCCATACTGGGCGAGGTCTCGCGTCGTCGAGTACCTGAACCAGGTGCAGAGCAAATTGCCACCCGGCGCGAGCACATCGCTCGGACCCGACGCCACCGGGGTGGGCTGGGTCTACGAATACGCGCTCGTCGACCGTACGGGCAGGAACGACCTGGGGCAACTGCGGTCGCTCAACGACTGGTTCCTGAAATTCGAACTAAAGACGATTCCGGATGTGGCGGAGGTGGCCAGCATCGGCGGCATGGTCCGGCAGTACCAAGTGGTGCTCGACCCGGACCGCATGCGAGGAGTCGGCGTGACCCAGGCGATGGTCGTCGATGCGTTGCAAAGGGCCAACCAAGCCGCCGGCGGCTCGGTCGTCGAATTGGCCGAGGCCGAGTACATGGTTCGGTCGCGTGGCTACCTCAAATCGCTCGATGACTTTCGAAGCATCCCGCTTTCGGTGGCGAGCGCCACCCCGGTGCTGTTGCGCGACGTCGCCACCATCCAGATCGGGCCGGAGATGCGACGAGGCATCGCCGAACTCGACGGAGAAGGGGAGGTGGCCGGCGGCGTGGTGGTGATGCGCTCCGGCAAGAACGCGCGCACGACCATCGGCGCGGTCAAGGCGAAGTTGGAAGCCCTCAAGTCCGGCTTGCCTCCCGGCGTCGAAATCGTTCCTACCTACGACCGCTCGCTGCTCATCGACCGCAGCGTCGACAACCTGCGCTCGAAGCTCGTCGAAGAATTCGTGGTCGTGGCCATCGTCTGCGCCATCTTCCTGTTCCACATCCGCTCCGCCCTGGTTGCCGTGGTCGCTTTGCCTGTCGGTGTGCTGGCGGCATTCGTCGTGATGCACTGGCAAGGCGTCAGCGCGAACATTCTGTCGCTCGGCGGCATCGCCGTGGCCATCGGTGCAATGACGGACGGCTCTGTCGTCATGGTCGAGAACCTGGCCAAGCACATCGAGGCGTTCGAGACGTCCCGTGGGCGCCAGCCATCGACCGCGGAGCGATGGGTGTTGGTCGCCGAGTCTTGTGTGGAAGTGGGGCCTGCATTGTTCTTCTCGTTGCTGGTCATCGCACTCTCGTTCGTTCCCGTCTTCGCGCTCGAGGCCCAGGAAGGGCGCCTCTTCTCGCCACTGGCGTCCACCAAGACGTATGCGATGGCCGCGGCCGCGGGACTCTCCGTGACCCTGGTACCGGTCCTCATGGGCTACTTCATCCGCGGGCGCATCCCGCACGAAGCCTCGAATCCGCTCAACCGCCTCTTGATGACTGCGTACCGGCCGGCACTCGACGCAGTCTTGCGGTTCCCGGGAACCACGATGGTCGTCGCGGTTCTATTGCCCGCTCTGACCGCCATTCCCCTGAGTCGGCTCGGCGGCGAGTTCATGCCCGCGCTCGACGAAGGCGACCTTCTCTACATGCCATCGGCGCTGCCGGGCCTGTCGGTGTCGAAGGCCGCTCAACTCCTGCAGCAGACCGACCGGCTCATCAAGACCGTCCCCGAAGTCGCTCGCGTCTTCGGCAAGGCAGGTCGCGCCGAGTCCGCGACCGACCCCGCGCCGCTGGAGATGTTCGAGACCACCATCCAGTTCAAACCGAAGGATCAATGGCGTCCCGGGATGACCCCAGAGAAACTGGTGGATGAACTGGACCGTGCGGTCAAGGTGCCGGGCCTGACGAATGTCTGGGTACCGCCCATTCGAAACCGCATCGACATGCTGGCGACGGGCATCAAGAGTCCCGTGGGCGTCAAGGTCGCCGGCGCGGACCTCGCCACCATCGACAAGATGACGACGCAGATCGAAGCCGCGGTGAAGACCGTCCCCGGCGTCTCCTCGACGCTCGCGGAGCGGCTCACCGGCGGCCGCTACATCGACGTCGACGTGGACCGGCTGGCTGCTGCCCGACACGGGCTCTCCGTGGCGGACGTGCAGGCTGTCGTGTCGACGGCCATCGGCGGTGACAACGTGGGCGAAGTGATCCAGGGTCGCGAGCGGTACCCCGTCAATGTGCGCTACCCGCGTGAGGTTCGCGACTCGCTGCAGCGGCTCCGCGAGCTGCCATTCCTGACCGACAAGGGCGCGCACTTGCTGCTGCAGGATGTCGCCAAGGTCACCCTCGAAGAGGGCCCGCCGATGCTGCGCAGCGAAAACGCGCGGCTGTCGGGTTGGGTCTATGTGGATGTGCGCGGGCGTGACTTGCGTTCGGTGGTCAACGACATGCAGGCAGCGGTCGCCCAGTCGGTGGAGACGCCCGCCGGCTACTCCGTCTCGTGGTCAGGGCAGTTCGAGTACCTCGAGCGGGCGACCGAGCGGCTGAAGCTGGTCGTGCCGGTCACGTTGGCCGTCATCTTCGTGCTTCTGTACCTGCTGTTCCGCTCCGCGGGCGATGCTGCGCTGGTGATGGCGACGGTGCCGTTCTCTCTGGTCGGCGGTTTCTGGCTCGTGTGGGCACTCGGGCACTCCATTTCGGTGGCCACTGCCGTGGGATTCATTGCGCTGGCAGGGGTGGCGGCCGAGTTCGGCGTCGTGATGCTCATCTACCTGAAGACCGCTCATGCTCGCCGGCTCGCAGCCGGCGAACCGGACGACGACGGGACGTTGCTCGCGGCCATCCGCGAGGGCGCCGTCCTGCGCGTTCGTCCGAAGGCGATGACCGTCGCCGTCGTGATGGCCGGCCTGCTCCCCATCTTGCTCGGCACCGGCACCGGCTCCGAGGTCATGACACGCATCGCTGCGCCGATGGTCGGCGGCATGGTCACGGCACCACTGCTCAGCATGCTCGTCATCCCGGCGGCCTGGTACTTGATGGGGCGCCGCAAACACCGAGCGCCTTGCTCTCCGATCGCGACGAACCCGTCACCTCTCGCGCGTTCGAACCACCTCCGAAAGGAAGTCCCATGAAGCTTTCGACGCCGCTCGCAGTCGCCGGGCTGCTCACTTCCGCCGTGGCACACGCGCAAATGTCCGGCTCGATGAAGATGCCCGTGACCACCAATGCTCCGGCGTCATCGGTTCCGGCGTCGGCGCATCGATTGACGGAAGGCGAAGTGCGCAAAGTGGACAGAGCTGCCGGCAATGTGACGCTGCGTCACGGCCCCATCGACAACCTCGGAATGCCGGGCATGACGATGGTGTTCAAGGTCGCCGACTCGAAGATGCTCGAAGCTGTGAAGGACGGCGACAAAGTGCGATTCAGAGCAGAGCGCGTCGACGGCAGCGTTCAGGTGACACGCATCGAACCCTTGAAGTAGGCACGGCGCGCCTTCGGTTTCGCCCGGGACGAGCGGGCGTCGCTGCCAGGATTGCGACAACGAGCCGAAGGCAACGCCCGTCGTTCGACGAAGCCGTGCGAGCACTCGGAAGTGGGGTGCTTGCAAGCGCAAATCCCGTGACTGCCGCAACTTTTTGTCGACCAGTTGCGCAGGTGTCGCCGAGATGAACTTCGTGCAACGCTCTCGGCGAAAAATCAAGCAGTTCTGAGCGGTCGTTTGTCGTGAGAAAGGATGTGCATCCCCGTGACGGGTACGGGCCAGTGCGCATGAGTTGGCAGCAATGCAGTCGGTTGAAGTGCCTCAAGGGAGTCGCACCCGTCACCTGCGGTTACCATCCGAACTGACCGAAACAATGCGAAGGTGGAACCTGTGCCACGCGGGTGCGGTTGCCGACCGCGACCCTTGAGGAAAATATGAGCGTTGCAAAGGCCGGTGAGGCGTTTACTCGCGAAGCGCGCATAAAGAGACATCTCAGGAAGCATCTGGCTGCCCTTGGCTTTGAAAAATCGCGTGATGGAGCGCTAGTTCTGCCAGACGCGGGGAAGGACACTATCCGTTTCCTCCATCGGCAACAGCGAGATGAAAAGCTCCGGGAAAATGATGGCTTCCTCAAAACCAAGGTGCCGTTACTCAAGCATCGGTTTGCATCGGGTGTTGAAGTCAACGCCACCAAAATCAGGCCTGTGCTCCAGCGCATTTCGAGCGATACATGGGAGTCAGACCTCTTTCGACTAGCTTCTCTGACATGGTCAGTGCCAGTGTCGGCCGGCTTTGGTAGGCGCATCCGCTACCTGATATGGGACGAGAGTAACGGGAAACTCATCGGCATTGCCGCTATCGGCGACCCCGTCTACAACCTGGCGGTGAGGGACCAGCTCATAGGCTGGAACGTCAATGACCGCGCAGACCGACTCGTGCACCTGATGGACGCATACGTCTTGGGTGCGGTGCCACCGTACAACGAGTTGCTGGGGGGGAAACTGATTGCCTGCCTCCTACGCACGAGGGATGTATATGGGGACTTCGCGGCGTTGTACGGTCATACCAGAGGCATCATCTCCGGCCAACAGAAGAAGGCGCGCCTATTAGCAATCACCACATCATCCTCGATGGGGCGCTCGTCTCTGTATAACCGGCTGAAGCTGGGCGACACCCAGTACTTCCGCTCCATCGGGTACACCGGTGGCTGGGGTCACTTTCACATCCCCGACGAGCTGTTCGATGAGATGCGCGAGTACCTTCGTGACATCAAACACTCGTACGCGGACCTGCACAAGTTTGGGGAGGGCCCAAACTGGAGATTGAGAACGGTTCGAGCGGCACTCGCATCACTGGGTTTCAAACAGGACCTGATGAAGCACGGGATACAGCGCGAGGTGTTCCTCTGTGAGACAGCAGCCAATAGCCTGAAGCTGCTAGCCGGCCTTGGAGTGCGACCTAATTTGAGGTCGCTCTTGACCGCGGAAGAGGTAGGTGGGCTCGCAGTGCGACGATGGATGATTGGTCGCGCTGAGCGCATGCCCGAGTACCAAAGGTGGAGCAGAGAGGGTATCGACCAGTTCCTCCAATACTCCAACGAAGCGCTCCGTCGCCAACTGAGCGCGACTCCCGTCGCGGCGAGGTAAGCTGGCGTGAAGCCCGCCCAATTGGACCTAGCCCTCGACGAGTGGCAGCGCACAGTTGAAGCTCATTTCAAGGCGCTCGCGGAACAGCGGAAAGCGATGGACCTTCCAGTCTTCGCAATCGAGCACAGTCTCGAGACCGCTACGGTTCGCGACATCACGGTTGGGCTTCACAGCCGCGTGGCCCGCGGCGAGCCACTCGGCAAGCATTGGCTGCTTTGGGTTGTCTATGCCGCCGAGCTGGGCTATGACTACGATGGCGAGGAGTACTGGCCATCGTTTGACAACCGGACGCCGCATTGGTCTTACGACTTGGACCGCCGACGGCAGTTGCGTCAGTGGTTCCTTAGATTTCACAAGCTGTTTGCGGGCGTGCAACCGACTGGGCCGTGGGCATCGCAGTTCTCCATCATCGCGTGGCCCATCACGCATGCCCTCCTGCCAAAGGACCTTCAGACGCAACTTGCGGGCGTTTTGTATGAACAGCGCTACTTCGTAGCCGAGTTCATTGACGCCGGTCCGTCGCAGGTGGGTCATTTGATTGCGTCATCGGCCTACCATTCATCCTCAAGGCTGCGAAACTTTCTCGAGCAAGAGGAATTGGCTGGGCGAATCGTCCTTGCTCTGCTTGGCGTGCAGCGCCTTGGGACTGAGTCGGCGGTCCTAGATGCCACTCTTCAACGCATCGTTGCGGACCTTGAGGCAGCGCGTGACGGCAGGGTTTGGTTAAAGGAGGCGCGGTCGGCCATTGCGAGCGCGAAGGCTCGGTTGGTGGCGAGGGCAAAACCACTCTCACAAGCATCCGGCAGCGAGGCACGGTCATCGGTTGATACGGAAGGCAAAAGCATTCGGCCGCGCCTCGTCCTGATTCGCGACGGAGTGGACTCTTGGACAGCGACAGTTGAACTTCCGTCGTTTTCGGGATTGGCGGCACTCAATGCGCGAATCGCGACCTGCCTGCGCTCGACGCGCTGCAAGGTGACAGGCACCGGCTCAGGATGGAATCCAAGAGGCTGGCTGCTGTATGGCAATCAGCGGAAGCGGCTACTTTCCTGGCCGGACCCGCTTCGGCCCGTCGTAACATTTGAAGAGTGGAACGACACGGTCTTCCACTTGCTCACTAACGAGTGTCGAATCTCCGCGGGTCCAGTCTGGCTCTTCCGTGTCAACAGAGATGGCACTGCGACGGAAGTCGTGGGACGCCAGGTTAGGCTGGGCGCTGACTATGTCGTACTCCGTTCTCAACCGTTATCGGGATTCGCGAACTTGCGACCCTTGAGTGTGTCGTGCGAAGGAATCGCTGCAAGCATCCTGAGACTGCCCCCCGATACGACCGAAGAGGCACTGCAAAGTCTCGTAGGCCTGGGGCTCAGACTCGAGCGCACGCTGAAAGTGTGGCCGGTTGGACTTCCACCGGTTCATTGGGATGGCGAAGCGCAGTTGGAATGGCTCTCAGGGGATAGCCTGTGCATCGGACTTTCCCATGACAGTGCTTGCAGCGGCATCTCGGTGCATGTTGATGGAGGACGCAACGAGGGGGAGTTCATTCAGGTCCAAGCGAACCAGCCTGCCTTCGTCAGTCTGGGGCAGTTGTCGCCGGGAGTGCACACGCTGAGCGTTGCCGCAGCATATCCAGGTCGCGCGACTGAAAGAGTCCACAGTTCTCGAGCGCGGCTCACTATCTCGATACTCGTCCGCCCGCCGCGTCGCTGGGTCCCAGGAACCTCGGGACATGCTGGTCTTATCGTGGCCACTGAACCGCAAGAGCCGACTCTCGACGAGGTCCTTGGCGGTAGAGCAAGGGTGTCGGTAGTCGGCCCGGAGGGCCGCGAAGTTTTGTTTGGACTTGAGTTGTTGGACGCAGGTGGTAGCGTTCTGACGTCGGAGGTGCTGGGCACCGTCAGCTTGCCGATGCGGCCGGCGGATTGGCAGCGCTTGATTGAGGTTCGTGCCGCAAGAGAGGCCGACCCATCAATCTACCTGCGCGCGAGCGGCGGCCGTCTGCTAGTTGAAGCGGATGGCCTCGGGTGCACCAGAATTCCGCTGACGCATTCAGTTATCCCGATACGCTGGTTGGCTCGGGGAACGAATACCATAGACCTGACACTCGTGAACGACACCGGGCACGAGGACCCAGTGGTCGTGGAGTTCGCCACCTTCCGGGACCCAACGACACCCGTAGCGCATCCCGTCCCAGACCCATCATCCCAAATTCGCCCTCAAGGGCGCGGTGGTCTCTACGTTGCAACTGCGGGAAGCATTCGCGCCAGTATTGTGGTGAGCGTGTCAGGAAGAGGCGGACTGCAAGACTTGGCTGACCGGCCGCAACTGGGAGGTGCCCTCAACGATGGGGCGAAGGTCGCGTCGCTGTTGGGCTGGATTCGCGACTGGTCCCACGCCAGAACAGTTGGGCCTCTTGGAGCGCAGCGGCGCTCGTTGGTGCTCCGCGGCATGGAGGACCAATTGTTCGAGACGATGTGCTGGCAGGAGTGGATTCGGGCCGAGCGCAACTACCGTGAGTCGGACCCAGTAACGCCCGATGCTCAAGAGCGCTTGGAGAACTCGATTGACGGTCACATTTCATTTGCGCTCGGCCTTTCCAGAGCCAAGGACGACGTGCTGACGGACTCAATCGGGGACAGCGCGCGTAGCCTCCTGGGTCACGCGATTCGATATCACATTTGCGGAGACCAGGTCCTATGCGAGGCTGCCCTGCGCCTTGCCGGCACACCCGACCACTTTGCCGATTGGGCCGGCTCGAACCTCGTCAAGGTTCTGGATGCCCTAGTGAAGTTGCAGCCACTCCTTAGAGGTGCGCGCATGGTCGTACTGCTGATGGGAGAAGAGGGAAGGCGAAGAACTGGTGGGTGGTACACATGATTTCCACACTGCGTGGTGAGGAAGTATTGGCGCTGGCTAGAAGCAGTCTCGGTCTGCCCACTGCCGCGGCCGGGGCGGCATTGATAGACGTCGAATTGCTCGCCGCGTTAACGCGGCGAATTGCAGGCGCTCATTGTCCGTGCTCACCCACCACATTGAGGGCCGTGCTGCTGCAAACATTGGAAGGCATCGTGCCGAATACAAACGACTTGGGCGAACGGGTCGACGACGTGCTCGAGGCGCTCCATGCCGGAGGAGATTTGCTCGAGTTGGCGCGGGTTACAACGATGGATGAGCGCACCCGTGGTACATGGGTGTTCGCAGCGCCTCCGTCATTTGTTGTCTTGCCGTCCGGAACGGTCAGAGTGTTCGGATTGGCTCCCGAGGAGGCGTTGCCTCTACCGAACGGTCTGCGTGCCCGCGCGCGGCCAATTGGGGCAGGGCGAGTGCTAGAACCCATGGCAGGAGAGGACCTCCGCTACGTACTGGTCGACGCGGGCCTCCGCGAGCAATCTATTGAGGGGTGGCTTCGCATACCGCGAGTTGTGTCAGCCGGAGAGTTTTGCCAGACTGTTGATAGCCGCCTGAGTGCATCAGGCCGCTCAGGCGGAATAGAGCAACTTCGCATCTTTGACTCCGCAAGAGCTATCCGCCGCTATGCAGACAAATGGGTGCCACCTTCCACTCAATCTGGTCGGTACGTTGGTCGTCGCAACCAAGCCTACGGTGCCGACTTGTGGTGCTATGTCGAGGTGACGGACGGTGGGCCGCAACGAATCGTTGACTTCCCAGTTCCTGGGAGCGCCTATCGCGGATGCGACGACGCCTGGAGGATGCAACTTGCGCTCGACAAGGAGTCCGGTCACCCGCAGGAGTACCAACTGCGAGTACATAGGGACCATTCCGTGCTCGACCTCTACTTTCCGCTGCCGGTTTGGGCGCAGCGACGCCTTGAGGTGATTGGTACCCGAGTGGCTCCGAGCCAGAGTCTCATGTCGTTCGCGTTGCCTCCTGAGGCGGTAGACGGTGAGTGCCAGTTTTTGGAAGACGTTTTGTGGCTCCGCAGAACGGCCGGCTAACCTCTTTCAGGGTCAAGACAATGTCAAAAACTATCCACGAGACCATTGAGCAACTGCACCTGTCGCTACAGGATTACATCGAAGCAACGTACCACGTCGGGAATCCGGCGTTGATAGCTCAGCGCCGAGAGCTTTTAGAGCGTACAGGTGTCGTTCATCAAGTTCCCTACTTGGAATCAACGCCAAGATATGAACCGGGCAGCAAGTTTTCCGAGATTGAGGGGCTTGCCCCAGCCGCGCTTGAGGCGTTTCAGACCCTGGCGCGGACCAGCGATGGGGTAGCCCAAGTTCTCCATGACCCAGCGTATTCGCACCAGTCCGACGCGGTGAGACTGGCGCTAGTGGAGCAGCGAAATCTCGTTGTCATGACTGGTACGGGCTCCGGCAAAACGGAGTCGTTCCTACTGCCGATTCTCGGAAAGCTTGCCCGTGAGGCGCACGAGCGGCCTGAGACCTTTGGGACAAGCTCTGCTATGCGAGCACTCATTCTCTATCCGATGAATGCGCTCGTTAACGACCAACTTGGGCGTTTGCGAGCCATCTTCGGCGACAAGAGGCTGGTGAAACTGTTTATGGGGTGGTCCGGCCGCCCACCACGTTTCGCGCGCTACACCAGTCGCACCCCCTACGCGGGCGTCCGCACTGCGAAGAAGGACCCTCGCAAGTTGAAGTCCTTCGAAGACTTCTATGTGGAGATTGAACGGAGCGCAGACGGGCCAGCTTCCGATGACCAGGCTCGGGCGAAGCAGTTGCGGCATGAGTTGCGACAGCGAGGCAAGTGGCCCGCCAAAGCCAATCTTGCGGCTTGGTTCGGCAACAAGGGCACCCACTGGGCCGCCAGGGATGGGACTCCTCTACGCGCTGTCGTCCAGGCTGGGGACGCTGAGTTGCTAACGCGACATGAGGTTCAGGCTGCCCCGCCTGATTTGCTCGTGACGAACTACTCAATGCTTGAGTACATGCTCATGAGGCCCATAGAGCGGACCATCTTCGACCACACGAGTGCGTGGCTCAGGGAAAATCCAAAGGAGAAGTTCCTGGTAGTGCTTGATGAGGCCCACTTGTACCGCGGAGCGCCGGGTGCAGAAGTCGGATTGCTTTTGCGACGCCTACGCTCACGTCTTGGCATAGATGTTGACCGCTTCCAGGTCATATGCGCGACAGCAAGCTTCTCCGACAAGGAATATGCGCCGCAGTTCGGCGCGCAGTTGTCCGGTGTACCGGCTTCCTCCTTCGTCCCGGTGACCGGCACTCTTCGACTTTCACCGCATGACTCGACCGGAACGACGCGTGATGCGCAAGCACTTGCCTCAGTTGACCTCGAGGCCTTCTACTCTCAAGACGAGTCACTGCGGCAAGGCGCGGTTCGTGGTCTCCTGGACTACAGAGGCGTTCGTCCCACTGCGAATCTTGAACGGGACATCTTTGACGGGTTGAAGGCATTTCCCCCTCTCGGACGACTCGTCAACCTCACGATGAAAGAGGCTAGGGCCCTGGGCGATTTGGGGACGGCGATTTTCCCCGCGACCTCCCGTGATGAGGCTGACGTCGCGCTCACTGCTCTTTTGGCCCTTGGTAGCTTGGCGCGAGAGGAGCCGACCGCCGCCGGATTGCTACCTTGTCGTGTCCACAACTTCTTCCGCGGACTGCCAGGCCTTTGGGTCTGCATGGACCCTCGATGCACCGAACTTGTCTCGGAGGGGCACCGAAATTCTGTCTGTGGTCGAATGTTCGCCCAACCTCGCAGTCGATGCGACTGCGGGGCGCAGGTCCTTGAGTTGTTTACGTGTCGCAACTGTGGCACCGCGTATAGCAGGGCGTATTCCGACAATGTGGATGCACCAAATGCCTTGTGGGGCCAACCGGGGATGCGACTTCGCATGCCGGATGCAGAAGTCTCTCCGCTTGTCCCGTTGGACCTGCTTCTTGAGGAGCCTAGGAAGCCAGAGGTGGTGGAGCCGGTGGACTTCGACGTCGAGACCGGTCGCATCAATCCTCCCACGCACGGTCCGCGCATGAGGCAACTGTTCATTCGCAAGGAGAGACTGGCACCTCCAATCAATGAAGACGGCGAGCAGGACACGCGGCTAGAAGCGCGCGGGTTGTTCATGCCCTGCGGCGTGTGTGGAACAACATCCGGATTCCGCTCGAGTGTTCAAGACCACCAGACCAAGGGTGACCAACCGTTCCAGACACTCGTCTCACGCCAGCTCCAGGTTCAGCCACCGAGTGCGGTGAGGAGCACAGCATTCGCTCCACTTCGGGGGCGAAAAGTTTTGGCGTTCTCTGACTCGCGCCAAGTAGCTGCGCGTCTCGCCCCCAACCTGCAGATGTATTCCACGCGCGACTCGCTGCGCCCCATGCTGGTTTGGGGCTTTCGGAAGTTGCAGTCCGTGGCTGCGATTCGGAAGCGCTCAAACATCGACGATGCCTACCTCGCAGTGCTTCTGGCGGCAAAGAAGCTTGGTGTGCGGCTTAGGCCTGAATTGGCGTCCGGAGAGACTCTCGATGCTCTTGCTACCGTCGAAACCGCCATTGACGAGCATGACGCTCTTAACGATGACGACGCATTGCAGAACCTATGGATGGATGTGCGAACAGAGAGTCCGCCTGTTGCGCTACTCGACGACATCTACAAGACCATCCAGGACAAATTCCTTGGACTGGAGGCGTTGGCACTCGCGTCCATCGCCGAGCGGGATGACAAGACGTCGAAGCTCGCCGCACTTGAGCAGATACCAGGGGTTGCCGAGACACCAGAGGAAAAAGTTGCGCTGGTTCGAGCGTGGCTGCGCTGTTGGCAGCGAAACGGATTCTGGATGGGCGCTATGCCCACTTCCTGGTGGCTTCGCCCGCGCTCAAATGGCACAAGCGTGAGGGGGCAGAAGTCTAAATTTACGGCGATGGAGCGAGTCCTTCCTGATAAGGAAGCACGCAAGCTGTTCGAAGCGAAATGGACGCCTGTACTGCTTTCTGAGTTCACCAGCGATGCAGGGGGTGGCACTCGGCGCCTGGAAGGTAAGCATCTCGCGCTCCGCCTGGAGGGCAACTGGGTACGCTGCACGACGTGCAAGTCTGTTCACCGTCCCGTGTCGACACTCGCGCATTGCCTCGACTGCGGAAGCCTAGAGGTCGCCGCACTTGACCCGGCGGTCGACGCAGTGTTCGGGGCGCGAAAGGGCTACTACCGTCGCCCGGTCACTGACGCACTCGGCAATCCGCCGGTGGCGCCGATGGCGCTGATTGCGGCCGAGCACACAGCGCAGTTGAACGCGCCAACGAATGAGGACGTCTTTTCAAAAGCGGAGGAAAACGAGCTACTGTTTCAGGACGTTGAACTTACATGGAGTTCCGGTGCAGGTCACGCGACGGCGATTGACGTTTTGTCCAGCACGACGACCATGGAGGTTGGCATCGACATCGGGGCTCTCTCGGGTGTCGCATTGCGCAACTTGCCGCCCGGGCGAGCGAACTATCAGCAACGAGCCGGACGTGCTGGGCGACGTGGAAACGCGGTCGCGACAGTAATCGCCTTTGGCAGCGCTGATAGCCACGACGAGCACTACTTCAGCCATCCGGAAGGCATGGTTAGCGGGGAGGTAGTGGACCCACGACTGACTCTCGACAATCCCGAAATTGTCAAGCGCCACATCCGCGCGTACCTACTGCAGCGATACCACCAGGCCCGCATTTCCGTCTTCAACCCGGCCAGTCCGCATGACCTGTTCTCCGTGCTTGGAACCGTCAGCGACTTTCGCTCCAAGACTGCTCAACTCAACCGGACTGACTTCGAGGTTTGGCTCCGCGAGAATGCGGGCGACCTGCAGAAGCAAGTACGGGAGTGGCTGCCGTCTGAGCTCTCTGCCGGGGATGCCGACGAGCTGTTGGCAGGCATGATTACCGACTGCTTGTCCGCGGTCGACGATGCCATTGGCCTTGATGAGGACGTCCAGGCGCCTGCTCCCGACAACGAAGACAAGGAGGACATCGACACCGACGTTGAGCTTCCGTCCGAGGAGGGTGAGGAACTGCCAGCCCAGGTTCGCAACACCACAAAACTCTTGGACAGACTACTGTATTGCGGCGTCCTGCCGAGGTACGCATTCCCGACTGACGTGGCGACGTTTTCGGTGTTCGACCGAGGGCGCTCTACGGGGTTTAGGCACGTGATGCGATATGCGCCGTCGCAGAGCCTGCCAATCGCCCTGTCTCAGTACGCACCAGGCAAGGAGGTCTGGATTGCGGGGAGGTGCTACACGTCAGGCGCGCTCTACTCGCCGGTCCCAAAGGAGCGGTCAAAGGCATTTAAGAACCGTCGCATCTATCGCGAGTGCACCCTCTGTGGTTTTGCTCACACACTGCCAATCGAGGCAGGCGTTGCGGTGCGTTCTATTGCCGACTGCATCGCGTGTGGGACCGAGGGAACCTTTGGGCCTGCCCGATATTGGATGCGACCCCCTGGCTTTGCTCATCCAGTTGACGTGCAGGAGGTTACGTCGCCAGATGACATGCCGGAAACAAGCTATGCGACGAGAGCGAAGCTAACCATGCCGACCCCCGCTGAGGACGCCGCATGGTTGCATGTGAATGAACGTGTCCGCGTACTGACGGCTCGTCGGCATCTGCTTGTATCGAACACGGGGCCAGAAAGGGACGGCTACACCTACTGCGTCCGCTGTGGGCGAATTGAGTCCAGTGCAACCCATACGCCAACATTGTCTAGCCCACACTCGAAGCCATATCCAGACGATGACTCGTCATGTGATGGCACCTTTGCATCCAAGCATCTTGTCCTTGGTACTGACTTCATAACTGACGTCGCGCTGTTCTCCTTGCGCATTCAAGCTCCGCTAGGACTGAGACCTGGCGCCTATCCGACAAGTGTGGCGCTCCGCACTGTGAGTGAAACGCTCGCCAAGGCCGCTTGCCAGATGCTGGACATCGAGCCTGGGGAAATCATGGCTGAGTTCAGACCAGCGCTAACGAAGGATTCTGCAGGGCGAGACGGGTTAGAAGCGGAAATCTTTCTGTATGACACGCTGCCCGGGGGCGCGGGATTTTCGACGCTTGTCGCGCGCTCCGCAGGCGACTTGCTTCAATGGACGCTGCGAATCCTTGAGTCGTGCCCTGAGCAGTGCGACTCCTCGTGCTATCGGTGTTTGCGCAGCTTCAAAAACAAGGTCGAGCATCGACTCCTTGACCGTCATGTTGGAGCGGAACTCGTCAAGCATCTATTGTCAGGCGAGATTCCCGAGTTCGACCGTTCTCGTCTTGTTGCTGCGACTCGACTTCTGCTAAACGACCTTCAGAGGCAGGCAGATGACGGTGAAACGTTCGAAGATGACTTCGCAACGCAAGTGCAGGGAAGGGGAAGCGTGCTGGTTCCCATCGCTGCGACGGGTAAAGCGGGTCGGAGAGTCGCGGTATTGCTCGCGGCCCCACTCGCGAACGACACCCCAAGCGATTCCGAGCTCGCAGAGGTGCTTATGGACGACCTTGGGATGGACTGCGTCGTCATCAATGAACTTCTGATACGTGGAAACCTTCCTGCCGCTACACAACAAGTGTTGGACAGGCTCAGGCGCTGACCGCAAGTGGTCGTTGCGGCCCTTGGGAGCGCACCTCACCTTGGTGCATAGCCACCGACGCAACGGCGTGGGCGCAGGTCGCTTTGGACTCATCTTCGTGAAGAGACGCATCCTTCTTGACAGCAACGTCTGGCGCTACTTCATAGACGCTGAAGCTGTTCCCGCGTTGTTGGCTGCGACCAGACGCTCAGGCCACATCGTCGTGATGTCACCCGCCGTACTCTACGAAGCTGCGAAGACTCGCAACGTCCTTGTCCGAGATAGGCTTCTATCAGCGATGACGTTGCCTCTGTGGAAGCGCTTAATGCCAGAGGCATATGGCGAGGCCGCAGAAATCCCCTCGGAGGTGCGTCGCACGCTTCCCGAATGGCTCAAGCGTGAACCGGACTTGGCCTGGTTCAAGCGCGTTCGCTACGACTGGACGCGAGCGAAGGGCGGAAACTGGGACCGCGTCAGGGCCTATCCAAGAGCTTTGGAGTCGCTCGAGAATGACGTGACAAGTCGCGCGCGAGCAGGCCTACCGCCTGCGCGCAGAGTCGCAGCTGTGGTCTCCTAAGTGGCGAACGGCGTCGCTAGTGAAGATGATGGGTGAGCTCCCCAGTCCCACTAACGGATGGAATGGCGATGCTGTCGAAGCGTGGCGTGTTGCTTCGTTGACGGCCTCCACACACAAATTGCAGGCTCGAGAGCATCATCCGTACGTCGATTGGCTTGCCGGGGAAATTGAGCTCGATTTGATGCTGTTTCATTCTGCGTCGCTTGCGACGTTCTGGCTCCACGATGTCGAGACGACGAACATGCCTCGGCACTGGTTAAGGTGGGCGTTCGAGTTTCTCCAACGCCAATACGCGGTATCAGATGGCACACCCGTAGATGCGCAGATTGGGACATATCTACTCGACGCAGACATCTTGCTCTCCGCCGACAAAACGATGGTCAGGATTACACAGAAGTGTCGCGAAGACGCTCCGTTCACGGTTGCCGCGGTTCTGCGGGTACCCAGCGGTCCTGGATGCGTTGAGGCGTGAGCGTCCAGTCCGACCACATTGATTTCGCTCACGGTGCCGGTTGAGCATGG
>CAXUDL010000032.1:0-60344 GCA_964249855.1 uncultured Rhizobacter sp.
ACCGAAGCTGCCCGAGCGCGGCATCAGGGTTGCTGAGGTTCATCGCTAATCAGGTCGCCATATGACCACTACGTGCGGTTCGTCAAGTCACGTGTCGAGCTTGTCCCAGTCGTCGCCCATAGCCCAGCGAAGGGCTGACAGCTTCCCGCTGACCATTCCCCATTCGAAGTCGTCGTAAGGGCCGATGTTTTCAGGGCCAAGTTCTTTCTCCACCTTCCTCGCCGCCTTGAGTGCACCCTTCCATATCTCGTCGACGATGGTGTCATGGTTGTTCTTCGAGCCCATCTCCCACTCCTTACGGGTGACGATCTTGGTGCGCCCCTGCTCGATTCCATTTTCGCGCATCCTGTGGCGACTCAGCCATACCTGCGTTGTTAACCGGTCGACCCAGTACATCACCTCTGACACGGGACGCGGATCATCCTCAAACGAGTCCATGTACAGAATCTCGCTGACGAACTCTGGGTTCACCTTGTGCAGGCACGCGCTCAAATTGGTGAAGTACATCGACCTGATCTTGCTGAACCCCGAGTCGATGTCCGCGTGTGGCTGGCGGTCGTCGCCACCTACCACGCTGAAGTCATG
This sequence comes from uncultured Rhizobacter sp., assembly GCA_964249855.1. GTDB lineage: Bacteria > Pseudomonadota > Gammaproteobacteria > Burkholderiales > Burkholderiaceae_C > LMDS01. Next base: position 586 of record CAXUDL010000032.1, read on the forward strand.
CTTGTTGTGCGTCACGAACGCGAACCGCTCACGAGGTGCGCCAGCCCTCACTGTCTCGAAGTACGTCTCAATGATCAGTGCGTCTGCCATCGAGTTCTTGTCCTGATGGCAAGGACCTCTGCGAGCAAGCGCACGGTCAGCAGCTCTAATCTTGGCTGCATCGCTAGTCTCGATGATAGGAAAGGCTTCAAGAATCTCCTGTATGCGATCCAGCGTGGCCTTCGCCGAACCTCCCACCTCTGCACCTCGCCGTCCAATGTCGGACAGGTACTCAAGCATTCGATCCTTCTTTCGCTTGTCACCCTTTGAGCGGCGTACAGCGTCTTTGACGAGGTTGATGTGCGTGCTCAGGCTTTTGGTGCTCTTCTCGGCGACTCGAGACCGATTTCGCTTGAACCTTCAAGAACAATCCGTGGAACAAGGATGTTGATGCCGCCGTACGACAGCAGGCCTTCAAGGGGAGACATCAGGGCCGTCTGCTGTGGCTTGTCAGCGAGGTCAAGCCAGACACATGTATCGATCAGGACGTTGAACATCACTTCGTCTCCGGCTTCATGTGCGGCCTGCCCTCCTTGGGCTTGAAGAACTCCTGCACTTGGTGATGCACCTTGAGCATTCCAAGCGCGTCTAGCCAGATCGAGACTGCCGAGTACCGGTACTTGTAGAACTCGATCACTACCGCCGCGCCCTGAGCCTGTTGATACTTCAGCAACATAAAACTCAATGCCTCGAACTCCAGTCGAAGTGGAATCGTCTGCGCGTCGAGTGCACGCCTCAGACCATCGGCAGTCACGTCGTCCCACAGCCACTTCGACCAGTTCGTGTCGTCCTCGGACGGTTCGCTCAGGACCATCGTACCGAGGGAAGAAATCAGTTCAAACACCGTCTGCGGGTGAAAGGCGAACCGCGTCAGGTTCTGACCCTCTTGGGTGTTCACGATGATGTTCGACGCCAGCAAGTGGTCGATCCGAGCCGCAATGGTGGACTGCACACGCTGCATCTCTTCAAGGTTCGCGAGCTTCTTCGCCTCGTCGATCTGCCGAGCCTGCAAGACAATGGTGATCACCAGTCCACTGAAGGCCAAGGACGAGAAGATTGGGTTCAAGACTCCACCGACATAGTCGCCGTACTGGCCCCAAACGGCCGGGTCGGTCGACAGCGTGAACCATGCTCCGGGGAGGTATGCGAACTTGTACCAGTACATGCCCTGAACAACCATCGCGGCGACTGCGCCGAGCAGTAGCAGCCAGCGGAGCAAGCGGTTCATGGTCTGTGCAAGCGTATGCGTCATGGTCGCAGAGTCGAGATCGGTTGAGTCCCGCTGAAGTTTCCGCTATTGGTGATCGCAGAAGTTCAACATTCGAGAGCCGACCGTCTGCAATCAGTCAGTTCCGGTCGTTCGGTCGCAGGCCTCAAATGGCGGCAGTTGGCCGATCTGAGTCAATTGCCATCTGCGCTGGTCGACCCTAAGCGTCCCTCACACAGCACATCGACCGTTGGGAGGTCGACATTTATCGACTTGCCTCGCTGATGGATGTCAAACCAGGGTCAACGCGCGCACGCGATGGGCCACCCCTCCATCAAAAGGACGTGGCAGGGCTATTCCCTTGGTGCTCGGCGTTCTTTTCTTGGGGGCAGACCGAGACTCTCCGGCGGCGGCCCGTTGCCCGATCCCACTCCTTAGGACACGGAAGCCGAAAAAGAAAAACGGGCTACAACAAACCTGCTGTAACCCGTTAATTTTGTTGGCGGAGTGGACGGGACTCGAACCCGCGACCCCCGGCGTGACAGGCCGGTATTCTAACCAACTGAACTACCACTCCATTGCGCTGTGGGCCGCGCGTGCCGTGCCTCGCGTCTCAGCGAAACCGCCTCGGCCGGCAGCGTGGTCACTCAACCCCGGCTGCTCGATCGACTTTGGCGTCCCCTAGGGGATTCGAACCCCTGTAATCACCGTGAAAGGGTGGTGTCCTAGGCCTCTAGACGAAGGGGACCGATTCGTTCTCGACTGTCGCTTCGCGGCGATCTTTCTTGTGGGCTGACCGAGGACGCTGGCTTCAGCCGCCTCGATCACGTTCGTTGTTCAAGCTCTCGTGTGTCGTCTTTTTCCTTGCCTTGCCGCCTGGCGTCGTGGTGGAGGTAAGCGGGATCGAACCGCTGACCTCTTGCATGCCATGCAAGCGCTCTCCCAGCTGAGCTATACCCCCGTTTGCCTCGGTCGAACCCGCGATCAGCATCCGTCCAGCAGCTAGCAAGACCATGATTATAGGCAGATTTTCAAGGGCTCCGTAAGCGATCGAGCACGGTGTCGCGAGGGAACAGCGCGAGCACGGCGTCGAGCGACGGCGTCTGCGATCTGCCGCAGACCAGCACCCGCACCGCTGGCGCGAGCTGCGGCATCTTGACCGCGTGCGCGGCGAGCGTCGCCTTGATGGCAGCGGCGATCGAGGCCTTGTCCCAGGGCACCGACACCAGCGCATCGCCGAGCGCGCGCACCGCCGGCCGCACCGCGTCGGTGACGTGCATCGCAACGTCCGCCGCAGCGGGCGCGATGTCGCCGTAGTACATCGCGAGCCAGTCCGCGAGCGCGGCGGTCGTCGCGCAGCGGTCCTTGAACAGCACGCAGCGCTCGAGCAGCACCGTGTCGCGCTCGGCGGACAGTCCGCGGCGTGCCAGCTGCCCCACGACCAGATCGGCGAGTCGGTCGTCGGGCAAGGCCTTCAGGTACTGCGCATTGACCCAGTCGAGCTTCGCCGCGTCCCACTGCGCCGGGCTCTTCGACAGGTGCGAGCCGTCGAACCACTCGACGAGCTGCGCGCGGCCGAAGAGCTCGTCGTCGCCGTGGCTCCAGCCGAGCCTCGACAGGTAGTTGAGCATCGCCTCGGGCAGATAGCCGGCGTCCTCGTAGGCGGTCACGCTGACCGCGCCGCGCCGCTTCGAGAGCTTCTGCCCGTCTTCGCCGAGGATCACCGGCAGGTGCCCGAAGAGCGGCAACGGCGCACCGAGCGCATTGAAGATGTTGATCTGCCACGGCGTGTTGTTGACGTGCTCGTCGCCGCGGAAGACATGGCTGATGCGCATGTCCCAGTCGTCGACGACGACCGCGAAGTTGTACGTCGGCACGCCGTCGGCGCGGACGATGACGAGGTCGTCGATCTCGCGGTTCGAGATCGCGATCGGGCCCTTGACGAGATCGTCCCAGACGACGTCGCCCGCGGCCGGGTTGGCGAAACGCACGACCGGTTCGACGCCCGCCGGCACCGGCGGCAATGTCTTGCCCGGCGCAGGCCGCCAGCGGCCGTCGTAATGCGTTTTCTCGCCACGCTGGCGCTGCGCCTCGCGCATCGCCTCGAGCTCGTCGGGGGTGCACCAGCAACGGTATGCGGTGCCTGCAGCGAGCATCGCGTCGACGACCTCGCGGTAGCGGTCGAGCCGCTGCATCTGGTAGATCGGGCCCTCGTCGTGATCGAGGCCGAGCCAGCGCATCGCGGCGAGGATCTGATCGACCGACGCCTGCGACGACCGTGCGACGTCGGTGTCCTCGATGCGCAGAATGAAGCGGCCGCCGTGGTGCCTCGCGAACGCCCAGGAATAGAGCGCGGTGCGCGCAGTCCCGAGGTGCAGGAAACCGGTCGGCGACGGCGCGATGCGCGTGCGCACGGGGCGGCCGGCGGATGTGGCGTCGCTCACGATGCGAGCGTGCCGAGGCCGCGCTGCAGGTCGGCCTGGATGTCGCCGACGTGCTCGAGTCCGACCGCGAGACGGATCAGGCCCTGGCCGATGCCGGCCGCCTGGCGCTGCGCTTCGGCGAGACGCCCGTGCGAGGTCGTCGCGGGATGGGTGATGATGCTTTTCACGTCGCCGAGGTTGGTCGCGATGCTCACGACGCGCGTGCTGTCGATGACGTGGAACGCATTCGCACGCGCGGTCGTCGGGTCGTCGCCGACGACATCGAACGACACCACGGCGCCGCCCAGCCCCGATTGCTGGTGCATCGCGAGCGCGTGCTGCGGATGCGAGACGAGGCCGGGATAGTGCACGCGCCCGACACCAGGCTGCGCCTCGAGCCACGTCGCGACCGCGAGCGCGTTGGCCGCTTGCGCCTGCATCCGGATGCGAAGCGTCTCGAGACCCTTCATCACCACCCAGGCATTGAACGGCGCGAGCGCCATGCCGGCGGTGCGGACGACGGGACCGAACACATCGACGATCAGGTGCTTCGGGCCGCAGATCGCACCGGCCATGACGCGGCCCTGGCCGTCGAGGTACTTGGTGCCCGAATGGATGACGAGGTCGGCGCCGAACTCGACCGGGCGCTGCAGCGCCGGCGAGCAGAAGCAGTTGTCGACCGCGAGCAGCGCACCGGCGCCGTGGGCGATGTCGGCGAGCGCGGCGATGTCGCACACCTCGGTCAGCGGGTTGGTCGGCGTCTCGGCGAACAGCAGCTTGGTCGTCGGGCGGATCGCGGCGCGCCATTCGGCGACGTCGGTCTGCGACACGAAGCTCGTCTCGACGCCGAACTTCGCCAGCTCCTTGCCGAAGAGGCTGATCGTCGAGCCGAACATCGAGCGCGAGCAGACGACGTGGTCGCCGGCCTTGAGCAGGCCCATCGCCATCATCAGGATCGCGCCCATGCCGGTCGACGCGCCGATCGCCGCCTCGGTGCCTTCGAGCGCGGCGAGGCGCCGTTCGAAGCTCGCCACCGTCGGGTTGGCGGTGCGGGCGTAAGTGAAGCCGTCCTCGGTGCCGGCGAAGCGGCGCGCCGACGTCTCGGCATCGGGCTGGACGAAGCCGCTCGTCAGGAACAGCGCCTCGGAGTGCTCGCCGTGCTGGCTGCGCGGCAATGCGGTGTGGACCGCGAGCGTGTCGCGGTGCAGGCCGTCGGGCAGGGTGCGGCGCGCGTCGGTCGCCATCACGAGACCTCCGTCGCGCTCTGCAGCGCGAGCCGCGAGCGGTCGGCGGTCTCCTCGTCGTCGCCCTGCGCGCGGCGTTGCGCGGCCATCGCGTTGAACTCGTCGGCGGTGACGTCGTTCGTGATGTAGCAGCCGTCGAAGCACGACGCCTCGAAGCCGTCGAGGTTCGGATTGAGCTTGGCGACGACGCGCTTCATCGCCGCGACGTCCTGGTAGATCAACGCGTCGGCGCCGATGAAGACGCGGATCTCCTCGATGCTGCGGTTGTGCGCGATCAGCTCCTCGCTCGTCGGCATGTCGATGCCGTAGACGTTCGGAAAGCGCACCGGCGGCGCCGCCGATGCCATGTAGACCTTCCGCGCGCCGGCTTCGCGGGCCATCTGGACGATCTCCTTCGACGTGTTGCCGCGGACGATCGAGTCGTCGACCAGCAGCACGTTGCGGCCCTTGAACTCGACGCCGATCGCGTTGAGCTTCTGCCGCACCGACTTCTTCCGCTCGCCCTGCCCAGGCATGATGAAGGTCCGGCCCACGTAGCGGTTCTTGACGAAGCCTTCGCGGTAGGGCTTGCCGATGCGCTGGGCGAGCTGCATCGCCGACGGCCGGCTCGATTCCGGAATCGGGATGACGACGTCGATCTCGTTCGGCGGGATGGTCGAGATCAGCCGCTGCGCCAGCGTCTCGCCCATGTCGAGCCGCGCCTGGTAGACCGAGACGCCGTCCATGATCGAGTCGGGCCGCGCGAGGTAGACGAATTCGAACATGCAGGGGTTGAGCGTCGGGTGGGCAGCGCACTGCCGCGCATGGATCCGGCCCTCGAGGTCGATGAAGATGGCCTCGCCGGGGGCGACGTCGCGCAGCACCTTGTGGCCCGTTCCCTCGATCGCGACCGATTCGGACGCGACCATCACCTCGGTGCCCTCCGGCCCGTCGCCCCGGCCGATGCAGAGCGGCCGGATTCCGAACGGATCGCGGAACGCCAGCAGCCCATGGCCGGCGACGAGCGCGACGACGGCATACGAGCCGCGGATGCGCGTGTGCACCGCGGCGACCGCGTCGAAGACCTGCTCCGGGCGCAGCGGCTGGTCGCGGGACGCCGCGGCGAGCTCGTGCGCGAGCACGTTGATCAGGACCTCGGTGTCGCTCGTGGTGTTGATGTGCCGGCGGTCGACCTCGATCAGCTCGTGCTTGAGCGCCTGCGCGTTGGTCAGGTTGCCGTTGTGGACCAGCACGATGCCGAACGGCGCGTTGACGTAGAAGGGCTGCGCCTCTTCCTCGCTGTAGGCGTTGCCGGCGGTCGGGTAGCGCACCTGCCCGAGCCCGACCGTGCCCGGCAGGCCGCGCATGTTGCGCGTGCGGAAGACGTCGCGCACCATGCCGCGCGCCTTGTGCATGAAGCACTTCGTGCCCTGCATCGTGACGATGCCCGCCGCATCCTGGCCGCGGTGCTGCAGCAGCAGCAGCGCGTCATAGATGAGTTGGTTGACGGGGCTCTTCGAGATCACGCCGACGATGCCGCACATAGGATTCGCCTCGAGGGGAGGAAGGGACCGAGAAGGGCAGATAGGGCGCGATGTCGCGCGTCGCGGCGGTCAGCCACGCGACGCCCTGCGAGCGCTGCCACGCGTCGCGCCGGGCGAGCGGCGTCACGCCGATCGCCCAGACCGCGACCGCGAGCACGATTACCCCGCGGACCGAGCCGAAGCCGGCGCCGAGGATGCGATCGGGCACGCTGAGCGGGGTCGCGCGCACGAGCGTGCGGACCAGCCGGGCGAGCAGGCCCCAGACGACCAGCGTGCCGATGAAGGCCGACGCGTTCGCGAGCAGCAGGTTCAAGCCCGAGCCGTCGCTCGCGAGGCGGATGTGCGGCAGCAGCACCGGCCCGAGCCAGAGCATCGCGAAGAACGCGACGAACCAGCCCGCGAGCGACATCAGCTCGAACACGACGCCCCGGACGAGGCCGGCGAGCACCGAGATCGCGAGAAACGCGAGCATCGCCAGGTCCACCCAGCCGATGTCGAGCGCGAAGGCGGGCTGCATCGCCGCTCACAAGCTGATGACCACGCCGGCGAGCCCGGCGCTGCGTGCGCGACTCAGGGCACGGTCGGCCTCGTCGCGCGTCGCGAACGGACCGAGGCGAACCCGGATGCGACCGCCCGCGGCGGTGCTCGCAGCCTGGGTGTAGGTCTTCAGGCCGAGCTTTTCCATCTTCTGCCGGGTGTCGCGCGCCGCCGTGGCATCGGCGAAGGCGCCGACCTGGACGACGAAGCGCGGCGGCGCTGCCGATGCCGCCGGCTCGGCGCCGTCGAGCAGCGCCCGGGCGCGGACACCGTCGTCGGCAGCGACCTTCGGCTCGGCGGCCGGGCGCTGCGCAGGCATCGGCCTGGGCGATGACGCCGCTGGTGCGCGATCCGGCGCCGGACTGGCGCGCGCCGGTTCCTCCTCCCGCGGTTCGGTGAGGATGTCGTCGGGGCGCGAGGGCGTCGGCGGCACATTGCGCGGCGCCGTTTCGCTCGGTGCCGTCGCGACCGCCGGCGGCAGGCTGAGCGGCGCCGCGGCGTCCTTGCGCGGGATCTCGATCGGGATGTCGACCGGGACCGGCCGCGGCTCGGTCTCGAAGACGAGCGGAAAACCGACGATGCCGATCCCGAGCAGCACGACCGCGCCGATCAGTCGCTGCCGTGCACGGGTGCGCGCCTGCTGGACCGCGTCGGCGGGTTCGGCGGCCACCGGCCCGCTGGCCTTGCGTTTCAAGATCGACGACAAACCCATGCAGAGGAGGCCAGGACGGAAGCGGGAGTCGAGACACCGCCCCTGGCGGCCGCCGCCGCTCTCGAGCGCGCGACGATCGCCGCTCGCGTCAGACCGAGCGCTCGGGGGCGTGCTGTCCGCCCAGCCGGGGCAGGCCCGACGCGATCACGCCGCCCACGGTGTGGAACGAGCCGAAGACAACGATTCTATCAGCGGGGTCGGTGCCCGCGAGCGCCGCGGCCAGCGCCTGCGACGGGCCGGCGTGGCGATCCACGGTGACCGGTCCGGGCCCGGCGAGCCCGAGCGCGGCGTGCGCCTCGGCAAGCTGCGCGGCGGTGGCCGCACGCGGCGTCGGCAGATCGGTGAAGTGCCACGCGTCGACGAGCGGCGCCAGCCGCGTGAAGATCGCCGCGAGGTCCTTGTCGCGCATCGCACCGAAGACCGCGTGCGTGCGCGGGAAGAAGCCCATCTGGTCGAGGTTCTGCGCCAGCGCGGCGACGGCGTGCGGGTTGTGCGCGACGTCGAGCACGAGCGTCGGCTGCCCGGCGACGATCTGGAAGCGGCCCGGCAGGTCGACGAGCGCGAGGCCGCTCCGCACGGCCTGCGCCGTGACGGCCAGGCGGCTGCGCAAGGCTTCGAAGACGGCGAGCGCGCCCGACGCGTTGAGCAGCTGGTTGGCGCCGCGCAGTGCCGGATAGGCCAGGCCGTTGAAGCGCAGCCGGCGGCCGGCCCAGTTCCACTGCTGGCGGTCGCCCGAATAGTTGAAGTCGCGGCCGAAGCGCCAGAGGTCGGCACCGACGGCCTGAGCGTGGTCGACGACCGTCTGCGGCAGCATCGGATCGCTCGCGACGACCGGCCGGCCGGCACGCATGATCCCGGCCTTCTCGAAGCCGATCGCCTCGCGTGTCGTGCCGAGGTAGTCGGTGTGGTCGATGTCGATGCTGGTGATGACGGCGCAGTCGCTGTCGATCGTGTTGACCGCGTCGAGCCGGCCACCGAGGCCGACCTCGAGGATGACGAGGTCGAGCGGCGCTTCGGACAGCAGTCGGGCGATCGCGAGCGTCGTGAATTCGAAGTAGGTCAGGCCGGTGTCGCCGCGGGCGGCCTCGACGGCGGCGAAGTGCGGCAGCAGCGCAGCCGCGTCCACGCTGCGGCCGTCGATGCGGCAGCGCTCCTCGAAGTGCACGAGATGCGGCTTGGAGTAGAGGCCGACGCGGTAGCCGGCGGCGAGCGCGATCGCCTCGAGCATCGCGCAGGTCGAGCCCTTGCCGTTCGTGCCGGCGACGGCGACCACCGGCATGTCGAACGTGAAGCCGAGCCGCTCGCGGACGCGCCGGCTGCGCTCGAGCGTCATGTCGATCGACTTGGGATGCAGACGCTCGCAGTGGGCGAGCCAGTCCGCGAGCGTCGTCGGCAGGGAGAAATCGGTGGCGGTCATCGGCGGGATTCGAAGGACTGGGAACGGCGGAGCCGGTGCGCCGCTGCACACGCGCAGCATCGCATCGGATCGGCACCCTACCGCAGGTGCGGACGGTCGACGTCGGAATCGGCGGCCCCGGCCGGCAGCGCAACGCCCACCGCCACCCCGCCCACGAGCCCACCGCCCATCGCGCCGGCAGCGTCGCCGCCGGCAGCGCGGCCGCCGCCACGACCGGCGCTCGCGTCGGCAGCGGACTTGCCGCCACGCGCCCCGCTACCCCCGACCGGGCGCGTCGGGCCTTGCCGCGGCACGGACAGCGCCGACGGGATCGCCTCGAGATCGAGCACCTCGCGGATGAAGTCGCGCAGCGAGACGACGAGTTCGGCGGTCTCTGCCGGTCGTCCGGCGACCATCTCGCCGGCGGCACGCGCCGCGAGCCGCACCTGCGCCTCGGTGCCGAGCAGGATCACGTCGGACAGCGCGGCTTCGACCGCGTCGCGGGTGCGCCGCGGACGATCCCAGGTCGACGGCTCCGGTGCCGCCGCAGCGTCACCGATCGGCTCCGACACGCCCTGCGCACGCACGTCCCGCCAATGCGTCGGATCGACGGACAGCTCGCCGGTGAACGAGCCGCCGAGCGTCTTGTACGCGGCGATCAGCGTCTTCAGCCGTTCGTTGATCTGGCGGTTCTGCCGCTCGCGCCGCTGCTGCACGCCGTGCAGCAGCAGCAGCCGGATGCCGATCGCGACGACCGAGACGAGCACCAGCCCGAGCAGTGTCGAGAGCACGGCCTGCCAGGAACTGAAATCGAGGTTGGTTCGCATCGATGTCGGTGCGTCGTCGGCCCGGCGGCGACGGGTCAGACCACCGCGTCGGCGCTCTGCCGCTGCAGCATCGCGAGCTGGCGCGCGATCCGCGCTCGCAGCTCGCGGCGGTCGACGATCATGTCGATCGCGCCGGTCTTCAGCAGGAACTCGGCGCGCTGGAAGCCTTCGGGCAGCTTCTCGCGCACGGTGTTCTCGATCACGCGAGGCCCGGCGAAGCCGATCAGCGCCTGCGGCTCGGCGATGACGACGTCGCCGACGAAGGCGAAGCTTGCCGAGACGCCGCCCATCGTCGGGTCGGTCAGCACGCTGATGAAAGGCAGGCGCGCCTTCGCGAGATGGGTGAGCGCGGCGTTCGTCTTCGCCATCTGCAGCAGGCTCAACAGCCCCTCCTGCATGCGCGCGCCGCCGGTCGCGGTGAAGCTGATGAACGGCGTCTTCTGCTCGATCGCGGTCTCGACGCCGCGGACGAAGCGCTCGCCGACCACCGAGCCCATCGAGCCGCCCATGAACTCGAACTCGAAGCACGCGGCGACCACCGGCACGCTGTGGATCGAGCCGCCCATGACGACGAGCGCGTCGGTCTCGCCGGTGTGCTCGAGCGCGTCCTTCAGCCGCTCCGTGTACTTCTTGCTGTCACGGAACTTCAGCGCGTCGACCGGAAGAATTTCCTGGCCGAGCTCGAAACGGCCTTCGGGATCGAGAAAGGCGTCGAGCCGGGCACGCGCGCCGATGCGGTGATGGTGCGCGCACTTCGGGCAGACGTTGATGTTCTGCTCGAGGTCGGTCTTGTAGAGCACCGTCTCGCACGCCGGGCACTTGATCCAGAGCCCCTCGGGCACCGTCCGGCGCTCGCCGCGCTCGTTCGGCTGGATCTTCGGGGGCAGCAGTTTTTCCAACCAGCTCATGGGCGTCCTCCTGTCGTTGTCAGGCGTCGAGCGCGGCCCGGATGCCGGCGATGAACCTGCCGGCGGCGTCGGCCACGTGTTCGCGCGTCTGCGTCTCCAGCACCTGGACCAGCGCGGTCCCGATCACGACGGCATCCGCCACCGCCGCGACCGCCTGCGCCGTGCGCGCGTCGCGGATCCCGAAGCCGACGCCGACCGGCAGCTTCACGTGACGGCGGATGCGCGGAATCATCGCCGCCACCGCTTCGGTATCGAGGTTGCCGGCACCGGTCACGCCCTTGAGCGACACGTAGTAGACGTAGCCGCTCGCGATCCGGCCGACGTGGGCGATGCGGGCATCGGTCGACGTCGGCGCGAGCAGGAAGATCGGGGCGAGGCCGGCGGCCTTCAGGCGCGCGGCGAAGTCCTCGCACTCCTCGGGCGGGTAGTCGACGACGAGCACGCCGTCGACGCCGACCGCGGCGGCATCGGCGACGAAGCGGTCGATGCCGTAGCGCTCGATCGGGTTCGCGTAGCCCATCAGCACGACCGGCGTGCGCGCGTCGCCGCGGCGGAAGTCGCGCACGTAGCCGAGCACCTGGGTCAGGCCGACGCCGCGCGCCAGCGCCCGCTCGCCGGCCTTCTGGATGACCGGTCCGTCGGCCATCGGGTCGGAGAACGGCACGCCGAGCTCGATCACGTCGGCGCCCGCGCCGACCATCGCCCGCATGATGTCGACCGTCGCGTCGGCGAACGGATCGCCCGAGGTGATGTACGGGATGAGCGCCTTGCGGCCCTGGTCGCGCAGCGTCGCGAAGGTCGCGTCGATGCGGCTCGCGCGGCCGCCGTCGTGCTGCGTGCTCCGCGACGCGAGCGTCGTGTCGTCGGTCGTGCTCATGCGGCGAACCTCGTCACCGTGTCGGCGCCCTTGACGGTCTCGCCGGCGAACGACGGGCGGTCGTAGACCCTGCTCCCCGCCAGATCGGCGACGGTGCCGATGTCCTTGTCGCCGCGGCCCGAAAGGTTGACGAGCAGGTGCTGGTCGGCGCGCATCGTCGGCGCGAGCCGCATCGCGTGCGCGACCGCATGGGCCGATTCGAGCGCCGGGATGATGCCCTCGGTGCGGCACAGGCGGTGGAAGGCGGCGAGCGCCTCGTCGTCGGTCACGCCGACGTACTCGGCACGGCCGATGTCCTTCAGGTGCGCGTGCTCGGGGCCGACGCCGGGGTAGTCGAGGCCGGCCGAGATCGAGTGCGTCTCGGTGATCTGGCCGTTGGCGTCCTGCAGCAGGTAGGTGCGGTTGCCGTGGAGCACGCCGGGCGTGCCCTTGATCAGCGAGGCCGAGTGCTTGCCGGTCTCGAGGCCCTGCCCGGCCGCCTCGACGCCGATCAGCCGCGTCCCGGCGAAGCCGATGTAAGGGTAGAAGATGCCCATCGCGTTGCTGCCGCCGCCGACGCAGGCGATCACCGCGTCGGGCTGGCGGCCGATCATCTCGGGCATCTGCGCGACGCACTCGTCGCCGATCACGCGCTGGAAGTCGCGCACCATCGTCGGGTACGGATGCGGGCCGGCAACGGTGCCGATGATGTAGAAAGTGTCGGCGACGTTGGTCACCCAGTCGCGCAGCGCCTCGTTGAGCGCGTCCTTCAGGGTTTTCGAGCCGCTCTCGACCGGTACGACGCTCGCGCCGAGCAGGTGCATGCGGTAGACGTTCGGCGACTGGCGCTTGATGTCCTCGCTGCCCATGTAGACGACGCACTCGAGGCCGTAGCGCGCGCAGATCGTCGCCGTCGCGACGCCGTGCTGCCCGGCGCCGGTCTCGGCGATCACCCGCGGCTTGCCCATGCGCCGCGCGAGCATCGCCTGGCCGATCGTGTTGTTGACCTTGTGCGCGCCGGTGTGGTTCAGGTCCTCGCGCTTGAGGAAGATCTGCGCGCCGCCGAGCTCTCTCGACAAGCGCTCGGCGTGGTAGACCGGGCTCGGCCGGCCGACGAAGTGCTTGAGCTCGTGGCGGAACTCGGCCATGAACGCCGGGTCGGCGAGCGCCTCGGCATAGCTCGCCTTCAGTTCGTCGAGCGCATGGACGAGCGTTTCGGCGACGAAGCTGCCGCCGTACGGGCCGAAATGGCCGCTGGCGTCGGGTTGGTCGTAGGGGGTCATCAGAGGGCTTCCGGTGGTCCGGCAGCCGACGCGGCACGCTGCGCATCGGCGTCACGGACGGCATCGCAAAACCGGCGGATCGCGTCGGGGTCCTTCACCCCCTTGTGCGACGCTTCGACGCCGGAGCTGACGTCAACGGCCCAAGGCCGGACGTGCCGGATGCCAGCAATCACATTTCCGGCATGCAACCCACCAGACAAAACGACCGGACGGGACACGCCTTCTGGAACGAGCGACCAATCGAAGACCTTTCCACCGCCACCGTACTGCGCGACATGGGCGTCGAGCAGCAGGGCCTGCGCGTCGTCGTAGCGAGCCGCGAAGTCTAGCAAATCGAACCCCGGCGCCATCCGCGCGGCGCGCAGGAACGGCCGGGCGGCTCGGGCGCACTCGGCGGGCGTCTCGTCGCCGTGGAACTGAAGCAGCAGGTTCGGGATGGCCCTGCAGGCGGCGTCGATGTCGGCCAGCGGCGCGTTGACGAACAAGCCGACCGGCGTGACGAACGGCGGCAGGCGCGCGGCGAGTTCGGCCGCCCGCCCGACCGAGACGGCGCGCGGGCTCGCTGGCCAGAGCACCAGGCCGATCGCGTCGGCGCCGGCGGCGACGCAGGCGTCGACGTCCTGCGGGCGCGTCAGGCCGCAGATCTTGATGCGGGTGCGGTGGCTGGGCAAGGGGGCGTGCGGGCGGGCAGTGAGGCGGACAGTGGGCGATCACGGAGCGCCACCGGCGTCCCGCGGACCAGCGGACCGCCGCAGGGGCTCAGGGAAGCCAGTCGAGCGCCGCTGGCGCATCGGGGATCGCGTCGTCCGCTGCGTAGTATGGGCCGACGAAATACAGTCCGTCGGCCGCGAAGGTCGGCGCCGCCACCTCGCGCCGGCGACCATCGAGCACCGCTGCCAGCCAGTCGACGTCGCGCCGGCCGCTGCCGACCATCAGCAGGCTGCCCATCAGGTTGCGCACCATGTGGTGCAGGAAGGCGTTGGCGTCGAACTCGAAGCGCCAGTACGCCCCGCGCCGCTGCAGCCGGATCGCGCGCAACGTCTTGACAGGCGATGCCGCCTGGCATTCGGCCGACCGGAACGCGCTGAAGTCGTGCGTACCCACCAGGATGTCGGCGGCGGACTCGATGCGGTCGGCGGCGAGCGGCCGGAAGGTCCAGCCGACGCTGCCCGCCTCGACGGCGGGTCGCACGGCGCTTTCGAGCAGCACGTAGGCATAGCGCCGGCCGTGGGCACTGAAGCGGACGTGGAAGGTGTCCGGCACCGGCATCGCCCACTGCACCGCGATGTCGGGCGGCAGATGGCGATTCGTGCCCCGCACCCACGATGCGGGCGTCCGGGTCACGTCCGTGTCGAGGTGGACGACCTGGTTGAGCGCATGGACGCCGGCGTCGGTCCGGCCGGCGCAGTGAACCCGCACCGCGGGCACGTCGACGAAGCGGGCGAGCGCGCGCTCGAGATGGTCCTGGATCGTCGAGCCGCCGGGCTGACTCTGCCAGCCGCGATAGGCCTGCCCGCGGTAGGCGACGCCGAGCGCCACCCTCACGGCCGGCTCCGGCGGCCGAGCGTCAACCCAGGTCGGCGAGCATGCCCTGCGCGCGGGTCTTGACCGAGCCGGTCGCCTTCGCGATCACTTCCTGGAGCAGGTCGCGCGCACCGTCGGCATCGCCGATCTGGCGAAACTCGTCGGCGAGCTCGAGCTTACGGACCAAGGGGTCGTCGCCGCCAGCGGGCTCGGGCTCGGGGTCGAGCGCCAGGTCGAGGCGGTCGAATCCGGAGTTCGGTTGCTGCGGCCGTGGAGTCGTCGTCTCGGCAGCGGTGGGTGCCGTGCTGGCCGGCAGGTCGAGATCGAGCGACAAGTCGGAGAGATCGAACGGCATCGGCGCGGCGGCGCGCTGCGTCGGCGTCGGCGGCGTCGACTCGGGCACGCCCAGGTCGGGCAATGTGAAATCGAGCGACATCGCGTCGTCGTCGGTCGAGCGACGCGCTGCGGCAGCCGGTTCGGGCTTGAACGCCTGGGTCGCTTCGAGCGGCGACGGCGCGGTCAGCGGCGCCGGGTCGGGGTCGCCCAGGTCGAGATCGAGGTCCATCCGGCTCGAATCGGGCGGCTGCGTGATGTTGAACTGCGACGGCGACGGCAGCACCGACTGCGGCATGGTGCTCGCGCCGAGCGGCTCGACGACGCGCCCGCCCTCGCCCTGGCTCAGCACCGGCGCGCCGCCGGGCCGGTACAGCGCGTTCTCGGGGTCGAGCTGCCGGCCGAGCTCCTGCGCGCGCGCCCAATCCTCGCCCGTGCCCTTGGTCAGCGTGAACAGCTGCGTCGCGAGCAATTCGAAGCCCTTCGTGTCGCGGCGCTTGGCGTAGACCTCGAGCAGCTTGGTCCGGATCGCCATGCGGTCCGGGTTCGTGCGCATCGCCTCCTTGAGAATCTCCTCGGCCTGCAGGTCGCGGCCGTAAGCGAGATAGACGTCGGCTTCGGCGACCGGATCGACGTCGCCGATCGCGTCGAGCTGGCTCAGCGAATAGCTCATCGACGACGACTGCGCACCGGCGTCGCGGGTGTCGATCCGCTGCCCGCCGCTGGCGCCGAAGAACGAGTCGGGCTGCAGCCGGCTCTCGAGGAACGAGGTTTCGCCGCTGTCGCGCTTGCCGCGCTTGCCGAAGCGATAGGCGGCGAAGCCGGCGAGGCCGAGGATCGCGATCGCACCGACGCCGAGCGCGACCGGGTTGTCGTCCATCAGCGAGCCGATCAGGCCCGGCTCCTCGGGCGCGGCTGCGGGCGCGGGCGTCGGCCTCGAGGCGGCAGCCATCGCTGCAGTGGCAGCCGGCGACGACGCAGCCGCGGTCGCGATCGGCGCCGAGGCCGGGACCGGCACGACCACCGCGAGGGGCGGCGTCGACGCCGGCGCGGCGGCGACCGGCGGCGGCGGCGCGACCGCCGGCGGCACGGGCGCCGGCGCGGCGACGACCGGTGGCACGGATGCCGGCGTCGCCGCGACCGGCGGCGCGCTCGCTGCGGGTTGCGACGCCGCGGACGAGAGGCGCTTGAGCTCGTCGACGTTCTTCGACAGCTCGGCCACGCGTGCGTCGGACGACTTGCGCTCGCGATCCTTCGACACGCGCTGCTCGTCGCCGGACGGCCGGCTCGCGGCGCCCTTGCTGAGCGTCAGCCGGTCCGGCGTCGGCGCGGTGCCTTGCTGGCGGTCGGTGACGGCGGCGTCGACCTTGCCGCTCGCCTGGCGGCTCGAACCTTCGGTGCGCGCCGTCGGCACCCCGCTCGCCAGGCGCTGGCGATACGCGCCGAAGTCGGCGCTCTGGGCCTGGATGACCTGCCGCGCGTCGGTGCTCGACATGCCCTTGGCGGTGTCGGCGCTCGGCACGGTCAGCACGACGCCCGACTTCAACAAATTCATGTTGCTGTCGATGAAGGCGTCGGGATTGCTGCGGTAGAGCGCGACGAGCATCTGGTCGAGCGAGACGCCCGCCGGCTGCGTGCGCGAGGCGATGCGCGACAGCGAATCGCCCGGGCGCACCTTATAGCCGTCGGCCGGCGCCCCGGCGACCGATGTCGGCCGGGCGCGCTCGGGCGCAGGCTCGAGCGGCTCGGGCCGCGCACGCGCACGGCGCTCGGCGGGCGACGGGATCGGCTGCCGCGGCGCTGCCGGCGGCACCGGCGCGGCGGCGATCTGCGGCGAGGTGCTGACCGCGGGCGGCGCAGGCACGGCGCGCGCCGTCGGCGGCGGATCGAAGAGCATCGTGTATTCGCGCACCAGTCGGCCGGTCGCCCAGTTCATCTCGAGGATGAGGTCGACGAACGGCTCCTGCACGCCGCGGTCGCTGGTGATGCGCAGATAGGGCCGGCCGTCGGGGCGGCGCTGCAGGCTCACGTCGGCGTTCGGCAGGACGCTGTTGTATTCGACGCCCGCGGCGCGGTAGGCATCGGGCTGGGCGATGCGCACCCGCAGGTTCGCCGCCTCGTCGGGCGTGAGGCTCGTGACGTCGATCTCCGCGCGCAGACTTTCGCCGAGCGCCGACTGGACCTGCAGCCGGCCGAGACCGAGCGACCATGCCGCGGGAGCGGCCAGACAGAGCGCGGCAGCAGCGACACTGCTCAGCGCGAAACGCCCAACGTGCGTCGGAATTCTTTTCAAGACGTCTCCCAAGAGGACAGGCAGGGCGCCTCGGTCACCGGCGCCATGCAGCGGTCCGGCGTGCCGGCGCGGTCGAACTGCAGGCGTGATTGCGCTCACAAAAGCCCGAAATCACATTAGCAGCAATGACATACGGTGACAAGCTCATGCAGTTCGGCACACTTGGCGAGTGCGCGGCAGTGTGACATACCCCCGAAATCGGGGGTCGTGCCGACAGCGCAGTATCGGCGAACCGATGTCGAGCTTGAGGGCGGCCGACGCGTCCGGCCATTGCCGACGAGCAGGGCGCCGGATCGTCGCTTCGGTGGCAGTGACGCGAGATCGGTTTCGGGACAAGCCTCGGGCCGACCCTTGCGGCGTCGAGCGCCGTGCCGACGTTCCTGGTCCGACCGCGTCACGCCTCGAGCAGAATCCTCAGCATCCGGCGCAGCGGCTCGGCGGCACCCCAGAGCAGCTGGTCACCGATCGTGAAGGCACCCAGGTAGTCGGGGCCCATCGCCATCTTCCGCAACCGGCCGACGGGAATCGTCATCGTGCCGGTGACGGCGACGGGCGTGAGCTCGCGCAGCGTCGCCTCGCGCTCGTTCGGCACGAGCTTCACCCAGTCGTTGTCTGCCGCGATCATCGCCTCGATGTCGGCGAGCGGCACGTCGCGCCGCAGCTTGAGCAGCAGCGACTGGCTGTGGCAGCGCATCGCGCCGATGCGCACGCAGAAGCCGTCGACCGGTATCGCAGCGGTTCCGGAACCGTCGCCCTGGCCGAGGATCTTGTTGGTCTCGACGCCGCCCTTCCACTCTTCCTTGCTGACGCCGGCGCCGAGGTCCTTGTCGATCCATGGGATCAGGCTGCCGCCGAGCGGGACGCCGAAGTTCGCCGTCTCGTCGGCGCCGAGCCCGCGCTGCGTCGCCGCGACGCGGCGATCGATCTCGAGGATCGCGCTCTGCGGGTCGTCGAGCAGGTCGCGAACGTCGGCGTGGAGCGTGCCGTACTGGGTCAGCAGCTCGCGCATGTGCGCCGCGCCGCCGCCCGACGCCGCCTGGTAGGTGGCGGTGTGCATCCATTCGACGAGACCGACCTTGAACAGCGCGCCGACGCCCATCAGCATGCAGCTCACCGTGCAGTTGCCGCCGATCCAGTTGCGGCCGCCCTTGCGCAGCGCGGCCTGGATCACCGGCAGGTTGACCGGGTCGAGCACGATGACCGCGTCGTCCTCCATGCGCAACGTCGACGCCGCATCGATCCAGTGACCCTTCCAGCCGGCGGCGCGCAGCCGCGGAAAGACCTCGGTCGTGTAGTCGCCGCCCTGCGCCGTGACGACGATGTCGCAGCGCTTCAGGGCGTCGATGTCGTGCGCGTCGTGCAGGCGCGTTTCGTTGCGGGCGAATGCCGGGGCCGCGCCGCCGACATTGCTCGTGCTGAAGAAGAGCGGCTCGATCAGCTCGAAGTCGCCCTCGGCCTGCATGCGGTCTATTAGCACCGAGCCGACCATCCCACGCCAGCCGACCAATCCCGTGAGAGTCTTCGTCATCATCGCTCCTGCCGGCCCAAGGCCTCGACCACCGCGTCGCCCATCGCGCGGGTTCCCACCTTGCGATGGCCCTCGGTCCAGATGTCGGCGGTGCGCCAACCCGCGGCGAGCACGTCGCGCACCGCGGCGTCGATCCGGTCCGCCGCTCGCGCCTCGCCGAGCGAGAAGCGCAGCATCATCGCGGCCGACAGAATTGTAGCCAGCGGGTTCGCGAGGTCCTGCCCGGCGATGTCGGGCGCACTGCCGTGGCTCGGCTCGTAGAGGCCCTTGCCGTCGGCGTCGAGCGACGCCGACGGCAGCATGCCGATCGAACCGGTCAGCATCGCCGCCTCGTCCGACAGGATGTCGCCGAAGAGGTTGCCGGTCACGACGACGTCGAACCTCTTCGGCGCCCGCACGAGCTGCATCGCCGCGTTGTCGACGTACATGTGGTCGAGTTCGACGTCGGGGTACTGTGCATGGACCTCGGTGACGACGTCGCGCCAGAGCTGCGAGGTCTCGAGCACGTTGGCCTTGTCGACACTCGTCAGGCGCCGGCTGCGCTTGCGTGCCGCCTGGAAGCCGACGTGCGCGATGCGCTCGACCTCGTTGCGGGCGTAGCGCATCGTGTCGTAGCCTTCGACGACACCCTGCCAGGGCCCGTCCGGCGCCTCGCGGCGGCCGCGCGGCTGGCCGAAATACACGTCGCCGGTCAGCTCGCGGATGATGAGGATGTCGAGGCCTTCGACAAGGTCGGGCTTCAGACTCGACGCGTGCGTGAGCGGCGCATGGCAGATCGCCGGGCGCAAGTTCGCGAAGAGGCCGAGCGCCTTGCGCAGGCCGAGGATCGCCTGCTCGGGCCGCAGCGAGCGCTCCAGCGTGTCGTACTTCCAGTCGCCCACGGCGCCGAAGAGCACCGCGTCGGCCGCCTTGGCAAGCTGCAGCGTCGACTCGGGCAAGGGATGGCCGTGCGACTCGTAGGCAGTGCCGCCGACCGGCGCCTCCTCGAGTTCGAGGTCGAGGCCGAGCGCGCCGAGGACGCGAACGGCCTGGGCGACGATCTCGCTGCCGATGCCGTCGCCGGGCAGGATCGCGATCTTCACGGGAGCTCCTTGTTCAGGCAGGTCACAGGCTGTGCGCCAGCCAGGGCTTCGCGAGCAGGCGTTCGGCCTCGAAGGCGCGGATCTTCTCGGCGTGCCGCAGCGTCAGACCGATGTCGTCGAAGCCGCCGAGCAGGCACTCCTTGCGGAACGGCTCGACGTCGAATTCGAGCGTCGCGCCGTCCGGCTTGGTGACGAGTTGCCGCTCGAGATCGATCGTGAGCGTGTAGCCGACGAACGCCGCCGCCTCGTCGAAGAGCCGCGCGACGTCGAGCTCGGACAGGCGGATCGGCAGCAAGCCGTTCTTGAAGCAATTGTTGAAGAAGATGTCGGCGAAGCTCGGCGCGATCAACGCGCGAAAGCCGTATTGCTCGAGCGCCCAGGGCGCATGCTCGCGCGACGAACCGCAGCCGAAGTTCTTCCGTGCGAGCAGCACCGATGCACCTCGGTAACGCGGCTGGTTGAGCACGAAATCCGGGTTCGGCCGGCGCGTCGACGCGTCCTGTCCCGGCTCGCCGGGGTCGAGGTAGCGCCAGGCGTCGAACAGGTTCGGCCCGAAGCCCGAGCGCTTGATCGACTTCAGGAACTGCTTCGGGATGATCGCGTCGGTGTCGACGTTCTCCCGGTCCATCGGCGCGACGAGGCCGGTGTGGAGGCGAAACGGTTGCATGGTTCAGGACCTCGGGGACGGTTCGGGGGCCGGCTGAACGTCGGCGGGGAGCCATTGCGCGACGTCGATGCCCTCGGTGGCGAAGACGGCGCGGGCGGCCGGCCGGTCGGCGACGCGGCGAAGGTAGGCGCCGAGCGCGGGACGGCGGGTCGCCGGTCGCGCGAAGCGACGGGTCCATCCGCCGAGCATGAGCAGGTAGGCGTCGAGCGCCGACACGGTGCTGCCGAGGAACCACGGGCCGCCGTGCGACTGCAGCTGCGTCTCGAGCAGGTCGAGCAGGCTGCCGACCCGCGCTTCGGACTGCCGCTGGACCTGCCGCGCGCCGTCGTCGTTGCCGGGGTCGACGAGTCGCTCGGGGTAGAAGTACGGGATCAGCGCCGCGTGCAGCGTCGCCGCCGACCAGACGAGCCACTTGTACCAGTGCGCGCGCTCGGCACTGCCGTGCGGCAGCTGCATGGCCGTGGGCGCGTACCGGTCCGACAGGTGCAGTAGGATCGCGCCGGTCTCGAACACCGTGCTCTCGCCGTCGACGAGCGTCGGGATCAGCCCGTTGGGGTTGAGCGCGAGGTAGCCGGGCGAGCGCTGCGCGGACACCGAACGGTCGACGAGCGCGAGCGAGAACGGGACGCCGAGCTCGGCGAGGAAGAGATGCGGCGCCAGGCTGGCGTCGGTCGGGGAGTAGTGAAGGACGATCGCCATGGCCGCGTGCCGGAACGGCTTCTCAGTACAGCCGGCGCACGTCGACGAAGTGACCCTCGATCGCCGCCGCCGCGGCCATCGCCGGGCTGACGAGGTGCGTCCGGCCGCCGGCGCCCTGGCGGCCCTCGAAGTTGCGGTTGCTCGTCGAAGCGCAGCGCTCGCCCGGCTCGAGCCGGTCGGCGTTCATCGCGAGGCACATCGAGCAGCCCGGCTCGCGCCATTCGAAGCCGGCTGCGCGGAAGACGTCGTCGAGGCCCTCCTTCTCGGCCTGCGCCTTCACGAGGCCCGAACCGGGCACCACCATCGCGAGCTTGACGTTCGACGCGACGCGGCTGCCGAGCTTGCGGACGACCGCCGCGGCCTCGCGCAGGTCCTCGATCCGCGAATTGGTGCAGGAGCCGATGAAGACCTTGTCGATCCGGATCTCCGACATCGGCGTGTTCGGTTCGAGCGCCATGTAGGTCAGCGCACGCTCGATCGCGTCGCGCCGGTTGGCGTCCTTCTCGCGGTCGGGATCGGGCACGCGGCCGTCGATGTCGAGCACCATCTCGGGCGAGGTGCCCCAGGTGACCTGCGGCTGGATCGTCGACGCGTCGAGCTCGACGACGGCGTCGAACGTCGCACCGGGGTCGGAGTGCAGCGTCGACCAGTAGCGTGCCGCCTGCTCCCATTCGAGCCCGGAGGGCGTGAACGGGCGGCCCCTGACATAGGCGAGCGTCGTCTCGTCGACGCCGACGAGCCCGGCGCGGGCGCCTGCCTCGATCGCCATGTTGCAGACCGTCATCCGCCCTTCCATGCTCAGCGCACGGATCGCCGAGCCGGCGAATTCGATCGTGTAGCCGGTGCCGCCTGCCGTGCCGATGCGGCCGATCACCGCGAGCACGATGTCCTTGGCGCTGCAGCCGCGGACGAGGCGCCCTTCGACGCGGACGAGCATGTTCTTCGCCTTGCGCGTCAGCAGCGTCTGCGTCGCGAGCACGTGCTCGACTTCGCTCGTGCCGATGCCGTGGGCGAGCGCGCCGAACGCGCCGTGGGTGGAGGTGTGCGAGTCGCCGCAGACGACGGTCATGCCCGGGAGCGTCGCGCCCTGCTCCGGTCCGATCACGTGGACGATGCCCTGGCGCAGGTCGTTCATCTTGAACTGCGTGATGCCGAGCCGATCGCAATTGCCGTCGAGCGTCTCGATCTGCAGCCGCGACACCGGATCGGCGATGCCGTGGCGCCGGTCGGTCGTCGGCACGTTGTGGTCGCTGACCGCGAGGTTCGCCGACAGGCGCCAGACCGGGCGACCGGCGAGCTGCAGGCCTTCGAACGCCTGCGGGCTCGTCACCTCGTGCAGCAGGTGACGGTCGATGTAGAGGACGGCGGTGCCGTCGTCCTCGGCGTGGACGACGTGCTCGTCCCAGATCTTGTCGTAGAGCGTGCGGGGCATGGTGCCGTCCGGCTGGTTCGAGCGGGGGGTGGATTCTAGGCGCTCGCCACCGGCGCGAGCACCCGGCCTGGAAGAGACGGGAAGTCACCGCAAGAAGAAAGGGCGCCCGATGGGGGGAGGTTCCAACTGCCTCGCCGGCGCCTCGGCATGGGTGTTCCGGAAATGAGGACCGAACGTGGGGCCTTTTGAACGATGTTGGTCGAACAAAGACCCACGTTTTGAAAGTCTCGCCGAGCGGGTTCTCCGCTCCTCTCATGCACCATGTGCCGGAGCCGTCGCTGAAACGAAAAGCGCGCCGGGCGGCGCGCTTCGCGTTCGATGCGGAGAGCGGGTCAGCCGCGATCGGCCAACGGCACGACCTCGCGCGCCGTCGCGCCGCTGAACAGTTGCCGCGGGCGCCCGATCTTGTACTCCGGGTCGCCGATCATCTCGTTGAGCTGCGCGATCCAGCCGACGGTTCGGGCGAGCGCGAAGATCGCGGTGAAGAGCGGCACCGGGATGCCGATCGCGCGCTGGACGATGCCGGAATAGAAGTCGACGTTCGGATAGAGCTTGCGGGCGACGAAGTACTCGTCCTCGAGCGCGATCTTCTCGAGCGCCATCGCGAGCTTGAAGATCGGATCGTCGTGCAGGCCGAGCGCGTCGAGCACCTCGTGGCAGGTCTCGCGCATCAGCTTCGCGCGCGGGTCGTAGTTCTTGTAGACCCGGTGGCCGAAGCCCATGAGTTTGACGTTCGAGTTCTTGTCCTTGACCTGCTTGATGAAGTCGCCGATCTTCTCGACGCCGCCCATGCGGTTCACGTCCTGCAGCATGTTGAGCGCCGCTTCGTTCGCGCCGCCGTGCGCCGGGCCCCAAAGGCAGGCCACGCCGGCCGCGATCGCCGCGAAGGGGTTCGTGCCGGACGAGCCGCAGAGCCGCACGGTCGAGGTCGACGCGTTCTGCTCGTGGTCGGCGTGCAGGATGAAGATGCGGTCCATCGCGCGGACGAGCACGTCGTTCGGCTCGTACGGCTCGCACGGCGTCGCGAACATCATCCGCATGAAATTGCCGGCGTACGACAGATCGTTCTTCGGATAGATGTAGGGCTGGCCGATGGTGTACTTGTAGGCCATCGACACGAGCGTCGGCATTTTCGCGATCAGGCGAATCGCCGAGATGTCGCGATGCTCCTGGTTATGGATGTCGGTGCTGTCGTGATAGAACGCCGAGAGCGCACCGACGAGGCCGGTCATGATCGCCATCGGATGCGCGTCGCGCCGGAAGCCGCGCAGGAAGAACTGCATCTGCTCGTTGACCATCGTGTGATGGGTCACCGTGTCGCTGAACGCCGCCTTCTCGGTCGCATTGGGCAGTTCGCCCTTCAGCAGCAGGTAGCAGGTCTCGAGGTAGTCGCAGTTCTCGGCCAGCTGCTCGATCGGGTAGCCGCGGTAGAGCAGCTCGCCCTTGTCGCCGTCGATGTAGGTGATCGTGGAGTTGCACGCCGCGGTCGACAGAAAACCCGGGTCGTAGGTGAACTTGCCCGTCTGCGCGTAGAGCTTCCGGATATCGACCACGTCCGGCCCGATCGAGCCCTTGTAGATCGGCAGCTCCATGCTCGGGCTGCCATCGGAGAACGACAGGGTGGCTTTGACGTCGGACGGGGTCATGGTCGATCCTTGAAGGTGCGAAGGCTATCGAAGAGGTGAAGCGGGCGGCTCGCGGTCTGGCCGCAGACGCAGCAAGCGCAGCACGCCGGCGGCGTCGTCGCGCGCGAGCCGGCCCTGCGGCTCGGTGCGCGACAGCAACAGGTCGAGCAGGTCGTTGTCCGACAGCTCCATCAACGCCAGCAACCCCTGCGCCTGCTCGTGCGTGAGCGTCGCCTCGAAGCGCTTGAAAAAGCGTTCGATCATGAGGTCGTTCTCGAGCAGACCGCGCCGGCAGCGCCACTTCAACTTGCTCAGCGATCGGGCGTCGATCAGGTCAGACATCACAAGCGACCTCCCAGTTGAGCCGGCCAGGATCAGACGGCGCGCCGCACCATCAATTCCTTGATCTTGCCGATCGCCTTCGTCGGGTTCAAGCCCTTCGGGCAGACCTCGACGCAGTTCATGATCGTGTGGCAGCGGAACAGGCGGTACGGGTCCTCGAGGTTGTCGAGGCGGCCGTTGGTGTCCTGGTCGCGGCTGTCGGCGATGAAGCGGTAGGCCTGCAGCAGGCCGGCCGGGCCGACGAACTTGTCCGGATTCCACCAGAAGCTCGGGCAACTCGTCGAGCAGCTCGCGCAGAGGATGCACTCGTAGAGGCCGTTCAGCTCGTCGCGCTCCTCGGGCGATTGCAGCCGTTCCTTCTCGGGCGGCATCTCGTCGTTGACGAGGTACGGCTTGATCGAGTTGTACTGCTTGAAGAACTGCGTCATGTCGACGATCAGGTCGCGGATGACCGGCAGCCCGGGCAGCGGCTTCAGGACCACCGTGCCCGGCAGGTTGCGCATGTTGGTGAGGCACGCGAGGCCGTTCTTGCCGTTGATGTTCATCGCGTCCGAACCGCAGACGCCTTCGCGGCACGAGCGCCGGAAGCTCAGGCTCGGGTCGACGGCCTTGAGCTTCATCAAGGCGTCGAGGAGCATGCGCTCGCTGCCGTCGAGCTCGACCTCGAGCGTCTGCATGCGCGGCTTCTTGTCGGTGTCGGGGTCGTAGCGATAGATCTGGAACACGCGCTTGGTCATGGGATTGCTTCCGAGAGAAAAGAGGAAGGCGTCGCGACGCGGATCAGAACGTCCGCACCTTCGGCGGGATCGACTCGACGCTGAGCGGCTTCAGGTTCACTGGCTTGTAGTCGAGCCGCAGGCCTTCGCTGTAGAAGAGCGTATGGCGCAGCCATTCGCCGTCGTTGCGGCCGTTCGGGTACTGCTCCGAGTCGGGGTAGTCGTCGACGGTGTGGGCGCCGCGGCTCTCGTGCCGGGCGGCCGCCGAGATCATCGTCGCGAGCGCGACCTCGATCAGGTTCTCGACTTCGAGCGCCTCGATGCGCGCGGTGTTGAACACCTTCGACTTGTCGGCCAGGTGGATGCCCTTGACGCGCTCGGCCAGCGCCTTGATCTCGACGACGCCCGCGTCCATCATCTTCTGCGTGCGGAAGACGCCTGCGTGCAGCTGCATCGACTTGCGGATGTCGTTGGCCACGTCCTGGGCATACTCGCCGGCGGTGCTCGACTCGTATTTCTGCAGGCGCTTCATCGTGAAGTCGGCGGCGTCGGGCGGCAACGGCTTGTGCGTCTTCGACTTCAACCCGCTGTCGACCACGTGGTTGCCGGCGGCCTTGCCGAAGACGAGCAGGTCGAGCAGCGAGTTGGTGCCCAAGCGGTTGGCGCCGTGGACGCTGACGCACGAACATTCGCCGACGGCATAGAGCCCGTTCACGACCGCGTTCGGATTGCCGTCCTTCGGCGCGACGACCTGGCCGTGGATGTTGGTCGGGATGCCGCCCATCTGGTAGTGGATCGTCGGCACGACCGGGATCGGCTCCTTCGTGATGTCGACGTTGGCGAAGTTGTGGCCGATCTCGAACACGCTGGGAAGGCGCTTCATGATCGTCTCCGCGCCGAGGTGCGTCATGTCGAGGACGATGTAATCCTTGTTCGGCCCGCAGCCCCGGCCTTCCTTGATCTCCTGGTCCATGCAGCGCGAGACGAAGTCGCGGGGCGCGAGATCTTTCAGCGTCGGCGCGTAGCGCTCCATGAAACGCTCGCCGTCGGCGTTGCGCAGGATGGCGCCCTCGCCGCGGCAGCCTTCGGTCAGCAGCACGCCGGCGCCGGCGACGCCGGTCGGGTGGAACTGCCAGAACTCCATGTCCTCGAGCGGGATGCCGGCGCGTGCCGCCATGCCCATGCCGTCGCCGGTGTTGATGAAGGCGTTGGTCGACGCGGCGAAGATGCGCCCGGCGCCGCCGGTCGCGAGCATCACCGTCTTGGCCTCGAGGATGTGGACCTCGCCGGTCTCCATTTCGAGCGCCGTCACGCCGACGACGTCGCCCTCGGCGTCGCGGATCAGGTCGAGCGCCATCCACTCGACGAAGAAGTTGGTGCGCGCCTTGACGTTCTGCTGGTAGAGCGTGTGCAGCATCGCATGGCCGGTGCGGTCGGCGGCGGCGCAGGCGCGCTGCACCGGCTTCTCGCCGTAGTTCGCGGTGTGGCCACCGAAAGGCCGCTGGTAGATCGTGCCGTCGGGGTTGCGGTCGAACGGCATGCCGAAGTGCTCGAGCTCGTAGACGACCTTCGGCGCCTCGCGGCACATGTACTCGATCGCGTCCTGGTCACCGAGCCAGTCGGAGCCCTTGACGGTGTCGTAGAAGTGGTAATGCCAGTTGTCCTCGCTCATGTTGCCGAGCGAGGCGCCGATGCCGCCCTGCGCCGCGACGGTGTGCGAGCGCGTCGGGAAGACCTTCGACAGCACCGCCACGTTGAGCCCGGCGAGCGCGAGCTGCAGCGAGGCGCGCATGCCCGAGCCTCCCGCGCCGACGATCACCACATCGAACTTCCGGCGCGTGACCGCGGCCGTCGCGGCCGACATTTCAGGGATACCCGCTTGCATGCTCTAGAGCCTCCAGATGACTTGAATCGCCCAGCCCGAGCAGCCCACGAGCCACACGATCGTGAAGATCTGCAGCGGCAGGCGGACGCCCACGGGCTTGACGTAGTCCATCAGCACGTCGCGGATGCCCACCCAGACGTGGAGCAGCATCGACACGATGACGACGAACGTCAACGCCTTCATCCACTGGTGCGAGAAGATGCCCGCCCAGCGGTCGTAGCCCATCTCGCCGGGCATCAGCACCTGCACGATCAGGAGCAGCGTGAAGACCGCCATCAGCGCGGCGGTGGCGCGCTGCGAAAGCCAGTCGCGCAGCCCGTAGTGCGCACCGGAGAGCGTGCGCTTGGATCCGTAGTTGTCAGCCATGCTGCGGGCGTCTCAGGCGAGGAAGAGCTTGACCGCGAGCAGGGCGGTCAGCACGAGGCTGATCGCGAGCGTCGCGATCGCCGACGAGCGACCGAACTTCAGCGTGACCGCATGCGTCGCATCCATCCAGAGATGGCGCAGGCCGGCGACGAAGTGGTGCAGATACGACCAGATCAGCAGCAGCGCGACCGCCTTGAAGAACATGCCCGGCAACACGCCCCAACCGGCATGGAAGACCGACGTGAAGCTGCCGTAGCTGATTTCGGACGTGAGGCTCGTGTCGAACATCCAGATGATGAACGGCAGCAACACGAACATCGCCACGCCACTCACCCGGTGGAGAATCGAGACCCATCCGGCGGGCGGCAACTTGTATCCGGTCGCCTCCCAGAGGCGCATGT
This sequence comes from uncultured Rhizobacter sp., assembly GCA_964249855.1. Taxonomy (GTDB): domain Bacteria; phylum Pseudomonadota; class Gammaproteobacteria; order Burkholderiales; family Burkholderiaceae_C; genus LMDS01. Next base: position 28,434 of record CAXUDL010000032.1, read on the forward strand.
TCGCGCCGGGTCTTTGTCTTGCGGTCAACGCCATTGCAGCCTGTGCTCCCAAGGTCTCTCGGTCGGAATTCTTCAGTACTTTCCCGAATGTTATTGCAACGCAGCAGAACGCGCCTTGTGCTGGTGCAGCGCCCATTCAGTTGAGTGCGTTGCGATAGTGGTGCGCGGTCGTGTCGTACAGCCCGCGGCGCAGTTCGACCGGTCGATCGTCGTAGGTCAGCGACAGCCGCTCGACGCTCAGGAGCGGCGAACCCGCCGCGACGGCCAGCAGTTCGGCGCTCGCCGCATCGGCCGCGACCGCGCGGATCTTTTCCTCGGCGCGGATCATGCGCACGCCGAACTCCGATTCGAAGAAGCCGTACATCGGGCCCTCGTAGCTCGACAGCCGCTCGGCGGTCAGGCCCTTGAACAGCGCCGCCGGCAGCCAGATGTGGTCGAGGACGACAGGCCGACCCTCGGCGGACAGCACTCTGCGCACCAAAATCGCCATGTCGCTGCCGCGCAGGCCGAGCGCATCGGCGATGTCGGCCGCAGGCCGCGACCGATCGCAATCGATGAAACGCCGCTGCATCGCGGCCGGCGGGCCGCTGTCGGGCGTCAGCCGGAGAAACCGGAACTGGATCGTCTCTTCGGCATGCGTCGCGACGAACGTGCCCTTGCCCTGCCGCCGGATCAGCAGGTTGTCCGCCGCCAGCTCGTCGACCGCCTTGCGCACCGTGCCCTGGCTGACCTTGAAGCGCGCGGCGAGTTCGATCTCGCTCGGAATCGCCTCTCCCGGCCGCCATTCCCGCTGTTGCAGGCTGCGCGTCATCAGCGACTTGATCTGCTGATAGAGCGGGCTGAACGCCGGGCCGAGCGGTGTCTCCGGGATGTTCGCGGCCGCGGGAGGCGCAGAGGGTGCTGACATGGCGGAACGCGCTCGGAGACGCAGGCGGACAGGAATCCTCTAGATGATAGAAGACGCGGTCCGCACGGCGAGGCATACGCCCGAAAGCCTTAAACTTGGGGCGTCCCGCAGCGTCTGATCGCCGCACGCCAATCGCACAGCTTGTCAGTCCAACCCGCTGGAGTTCCCATGAAACCACCCGTTCGAGTCGCCGTCACCGGGGCTGCCGGCCAGATCGGCTACGCCATCCTGTTCCGCATCGCATCGGGCGAGATGCTCGGCAAGGACCAGCCGGTCGTGCTGAGCCTGCTCGAAGTGCCGCTGGAAAAGCCGCAGCAGGCGCTCAAGGGCGTGATGATGGAACTCGAGGACTGCGCCTTCCCGCTCCTCGCCGGCATGGAAGCGCACGGCGATCCCGCGACGGCGTTCAAGGACGTCGATCACGCGCTCCTGATCGGCTCGCGCCCGCGCGGCCCCGGCATGGAGCGCGCCGAACTGCTCGCGGTCAATGCCGAGATCTTCACCGCGCAGGGCAAGGCGCTGAACGCGGTCGCGAGCCGCGACGTGAAGGTGCTCGTCGTCGGCAACCCCGCGAACACCAATGCCTACATCGCGATGAAGAGCGCGCCCGACCTGCCGCGGCGGAACTTCACCGCCATGCTGCGGCTCGACCACAACCGGGCAGCGAGCCAGCTCGCCGCGAAGACCGGGAAGGCGGTCGCCGACATCGAGAAGCTCGCCGTCTGGGGCAACCACTCGCCGACGATGTATGCCGACTACCGTTTCGCGACGATCGGCGGCCGGAGCGTCAAGGACTTGATCGGCGACGATGTCTGGAACGCCGACACCTTCCTGCCGACGGTCGGCAAGCGCGGCGCGGCGATCATCGCCGCACGGGGCGTCTCGTCGGCGGCCTCGGCAGCCAACGCGGCGATCGACCACATGCGCGACTGGGCGCTCGGCAGCAACGGCAAATGGGTGACGATGGGCATTCCCTCCGACGGCCAGTACGGCATCCCGAACGACGTGATGTTCGGCTTCCCGGTCACGACCGAAGCCGGCGACTACAAGCTCGTCGAGGGCCTGCCGATCGACGCCTTCAGTCAGGAGCGGATCCAGAAGACGCTCGACGAGCTGCTCGGCGAACAGGACGGCGTGAAGCACCTGCTTTGAGATCCTGAATGGACGGAGACTGCATGACCCACCGGCCCGTCCATCCACGCGAGGCGCTGCACGACAGCGGCGCGTCGCCTCCGGCGCTGCCGGTGTGCGACCACTACTGCGGCGTCGAGGCGCGCATGCGGAAGAGCCTCGAGCTGCAGTCCGAACTGGGCCCGGTCTTCGACGTGACGCTCGATTGCGAAGACGGCGCGCCGGTCGGTGGCGAGGCCGAGCACGCACGCATGGCCGCCTCGATCGCGCTGTCGCCCGCGAACCGCTTCGACCGCGTCGGCGCGCGCGTGCACCCGGTGCGCCACCCGAGCTTCGCCGACGACGTCGGCGCGCTGATCCGCGGCGCCGGCCAGCGGCTCGCGTACCTGATGCTGCCCAAGCCCGAGGACGCCGGCGACGTCGAACTCGCCTGCAACGAGATCGACCATCAGCTGCGCGTCAACGGCCTGGCGCGGCGGATTCCCGTCCACGTCCTGATCGAGACGCACGGCGCGCTGCGGGAGCTCGACGCCATCGCCGCGCATCCGCGTGTCGAGTCGCTGTCGTTCGGGCTGATGGACTTCGTCTCCGCGCACCGCGGCGCCATCCCCGCGGCGGCGATGAGCGCGAGCGGTCAGTTCGGCCATCCGCTCGTGCTGCGCGCCAAGCTCGAGATCTCGGCCGCGTGCCACGCGCACGCCAAGGTGCCGTCGCATTGCGTCGTCACCGAATTCGACGACCTCGACGCGATCGGCCTTGCGGCACGTCGCGCGGCCGCCGAATTCGGCTACCTGCGCATGTGGAGCATCCATCCGAACCAGATCCGGCCGATCGTCGCGGCGTTCGCGCCGAGCGACGAGGAGGTCGCGATCGCCGCCGAGATCGTCGCTGCCGGCCAGGACGCCGACTGGGCGCCGATCCGCCACCGCGTCGCCGGCCGCGACAGCCTGCACGACCGCGCGAGCTACCGCTTCTTCTGGCAGGTGCTCCAGCGTGCGCGGCTCACGGGCCGACCGGTGCCGGCGGAGGCGCAGCGGCGCTTCTTCGAGCCGGCCGCCGCCGGCTGACGTCCAACTTCCTTGCTTCAGATTCTCGACCGTCCGCCCGTCGCGCGGTCGGCCTTCTCTCGCGGTCGGCCCGCTGCGACCACGCCGCTCGCCGCACCTCTTCCCTGCACTGTCCGGACTCCACTCTCCATGACGTCGATGCGTTCCTGCACCCTTACATCCATCACCGCGATCGCCCTCGCGCTCTCGATCTCCGCAGCTCCGCTCGCGGCGCTGGCGCAAACCGCCGCCGCCCCGGCGAAAAAGGCGCCCAAACCGAAGGCCGCCGGCCGAACGGCCGCGAAGAAGCCGCCGCCGCCGCCGAAGATCGAATACGTGCCGGCCGAGCCCGCCGACGCGGCACAGGTCGATGCCGCCGAGCGCGTCTACTACGGCGTGTACGACTGCGAGTTCAAGCAGACGATCGACATCACCAAGAACACCAAGTTCCCGGCGTTCGTCGACGTCAGGCACGCGGGCGCCGTCTACCTGATGAAGCCGGTGCTGTCGTCGACCGGCGCGATCCGGCTCGAGGACATCCGCGGCGAAACGTTGATGGTGCAGATCTCGAGCAAGTCGATGCTGCTGAACGTCAAGACTGCAAACCGGCTGGTCGACGACTGCGTCAGCCCGAGGCAGCGCGAGCTGATCGAGGCGGCACGGGCCGCGAAGGCCGCCGCGGCGGCGGCATCGGCGGCATCTGCGGCGGAGGCAGCGAGCGCCGGGGCTTCGTCCGTCGTCAAATGACCGCAACATGATGCCGAGGCTCGAATACGTATCCCCGAGTATGTATACTTTCGGCATATTCGATGGAGACGGCAGATGGAAGCGATCGTTGCGGAGCGCGGGCAGATCACCCTGCCCAAGGCAGTGCGGGATGCCCTCGGCCTGATCAAGGGCACGCATCTCAAGGTCGAACTCGAGGGCGGCAGGATCATCCTGCGCAAGAACGTCGACGACGCGATCTCGCGGGCCCGCGGCCGCTTCCAGCTCGACGGCTTCGCGAGCGTCGACGAGGCGATGCGTGCGGTCCGCGGCCGCGCGCCCGGCGATCCGGTCGACCCGTGAGCCGCCGGCCATGATCGCCATCGATTCCTCGGTGCTCGTCGAGATCCTCACCGGGTCGGAGTACGCCGACGCCGCCGAGGACGCGCTGCGCGAGGCGCTCGTCGACGGCCCGGTCGTCGTCTGCGACGTCGTCGTCGCCGAGGTCTGCAGCTCGCTGCGCGACGGCGACCAGTCGATGCAGGTGATCGAGGACATGGGCATCCGCTACGCCCAGGTCGAGCGCAACGCTGCGATCCGTGCCGGCGAGATGCAGCGCCGCTACCGGGCGCGCGGTGGTAGCCGGCAGCGCACCGTGCCCGACTTCCTCGTCGGCGCCCATGCGCTGCTCCAGTGCAACGCGCTCATCACGCGCGACGTCGGCTTTTTCCGCGACTACTTCAAGGGCCTGAAGGTCATCGTTCCGCAACGCGGCGCCCAGCCGGGCTGACGTCTCCGTGCCCGGCCCACTCACACGTCCACCAAGGGAGTTCCCGATGCTTCAAGCCTACCGCCAACATGTCGCCGAACGCGCCGCGCTCGGCATTCCGCCGCTGCCGTTGTCGGCGAAGCAGACGGCCGAGGTGATCGAGCTGCTGAAGGCGCCGCCCGCCGGCGAGGGCGCGACGCTCGTCGAGCTGATCTCGCACCGCGTGCCCGCCGGCGTCGACGACGCGGCGAAGGTCAAGGCGTCGTACCTCGCCGCGGTCGCGCACGGCTACGAGGCCTGCTCGCTGATCGGCCGCGAGAAGGCGACCGAGCTGCTCGGCACCATGCTCGGCGGCTACAACATCAGCCCGCTCGTCAACCTGCTCGACGACCCGACCGTCGGCACCGTCGCAGCCGAGGGCCTGAAAAAGACGCTCCTGATGTTCGACCAGTTCCACGACGTGCAGGAGAAGGCCGAGAAGGGCAACCCCAACGCCCAGGCCGTGCTGCAGAGCTGGGCCGACGCCGAGTGGTTCACCTCGCGGCCGCAGGTTCCGGCGTCGATCGTCGTCAGCATCTTCAGGGTCTCCGGCGAGATCAACACCGACGACCTCTCGCCCGCGCCCGACGCCTGGAGCCGCCCCGACATCCCGCTGCATGCGCTCGCGATGCACAAGAACGCGCGCCCCGGCATCACCCCGGAGGACGACGGCAAGCGCGGCCCGGTCAGGTTCATCGAGGACCTGCGGGCCCGCGGCCACCTCGTCGCCTACGTCGGCGACGTCGTCGGCACCGGCTCGTCGCGCAAGTCGGCGACCAACTCGGTGCTCTGGTTCACCGGCGAGGACATTCCGTTCGTGCCGAACAAGCGCTTCGGCGGCGTCTGCCTCGGGGCGAAGATCGCGCCGATCTTCTACAACACGATGGAAGACTCGGGTGCGCTGCCCATCGAGCTCGACGTGAGCCAGATGAACATGGGCGACGTGGTCGAGCTGCGTCCGTACGACGGCACAGCGCTGAAAGACGGCCGGGTCATCGCCGAATTCAAGGTCAAGAGCGACGTGCTCTTCGACGAGGTGCGCGCCGGCGGCCGCATCCCGCTCATCATCGGCCGCGGCCTGACCGCGAAGGCGCGCGACGTGCTCGGCCTGCCGCCGAGCACGCTTTTCCGCCTGCCGCAGAACCCGGCCGACAGCGGCCGCGGCTTCAGCCTCGCGCAGAAGATGGTCGGCAAGGCGTGCGGGTTGCCGGTCAAGGACGGCATCCAGCAGGGCGTGCGCCCCGGCACCTATTGCGAGCCGCGGATGACGAGCGTCGGCTCGCAGGACACCACCGGCCCGATGACGCGCGACGAGCTGAAGGACCTGGCCTGCCTCGGCTTCTCGGCCGACCTCGTCATGCAGAGCTTCTGCCACACCGCCGCGTATCCGAAGCCGGTCGACGTGAAGATGCACCATGAGCTGCCCGACTTCATCAGCACCCGCGGCGGCGTGAGCCTGCGGCCGGGCGACGGCGTCATCCATTCCTGGCTCAACCGCCTGCTGCTGCCCGACACCGTCGGCACCGGCGGCGACAGCCACACCCGCTTCCCGATCGGCATCAGCTTCCCGGCGGGGTCGGGCCTCGTCGCCTTCGCGGCCGCGACCGGCGTGATGCCGCTCGACATGCCCGAAAGCGTGCTCGTGCGCTTCAAGGGCACCATGGCCGACGCCGCGAGCCGCGGCGTGACCTTGCGCGACCTCGTCAACGCGATCCCGCTCTACGCGATCAAGCAGGGTCTGCTGACCGTCGAGAAGAAAGGCAAGAAGAACATCTTTTCCGGCCGCATCCTCGAGATCGAGGGCCTGCCGGACCTGAAGGTCGAGCAGGCGTTCGAGCTCTCCGACGCATCGGCCGAACGCAGCGCCGCCGGCTGCACGGTGCACCTGAACCCGGCGCCGATCGCCGAGTACATCACCAGCAACATCACGATGATGAAGTGGATGATCGCGAACGGGTATGCCGACGCCCGCACGCTCGAGCGCCGCATCAAGGCCCAGGAAGCCTGGCTCGCGAAGCCCGAGCTGCTCGCGGGCGATGCCGATGCCGAATACGCTGCGGTCATCGAGATCGACCTCGCCGAGATCATGGAGCCGATCGTCGCCTGCCCGAACGACCCCGACGACGTGAAGACGTTGTCGGAGGTGTCCGGCGCGACGATCGACGAAGTCTTCATCGGCTCGTGCATGACCAACATCGGCCACTTCCGTGCGGCGAGCAAGCTGCTCGAGGGCAAGCGCGACATCCCGGTCAAGCTCTGGGTCGCGCCGCCGACCAAGATGGACGCGAAGAAGCTGAGCGACGAAGGCCATTACGGCGTGCTCGGCAACGCCGGCGCGCGCATGGAGATGCCGGGCTGCAGCCTCTGCATGGGCAACCAGGCGCAGGTCAAGGAAGGCGCGACGGTGTTCTCGACCAGCACCCGCAATTTTCCGAACCGCCTCGGCAAGAACGCGAACGTCTACCTCGGCTCGGCCGAGCTCGCGGCGATCTGCTCGAAGCTCGGCCGCATCCCGACGCGCGAGGAGTACCTCGTCGACATGGGCGTGCTGACCGCCGCGAGCGCGCAGGTCTACCAGTACCTCAACTTCGACCAGATCGCCGAGTTCACCGACGCGGCGGCCGAGGTCGGCGCCTGACCCGGTCTGCACGAGGCGCGGCACTGCGTCGGTGAGCAAGGTCATGGTCCACGGACTCAAGAGCGCGGCGCTCGCCGCCGCGGTCGCTGCGCTCGCCGGCTGCGGCGCCCTGCCATCGCACCTGCCGGGCAGCACCGACCGCGTCGACAAGCTCCAGCAAGAGCAGTTCGGCTCGACGACGATGCATTCGCGCGATTTCGGCGCGCCCGGCGCCGCAACCTGCGAAGCGGCACGCCGCGCGCTGCTGAGCCAGGGCTACGTGCTCACGCTCGCCGACGCCGAGCATGTGAAAGGCCGCAAGAATTTCCAGGCCGACGCGGCGACGCACCTCGAAATCGAGTTCAACGTCGTCTGCGCCGCGGCCGACCGACAGGGACGGCGCTCGATCGCGTTCGTCAACGCGCTGCAGGAACGTTTCGCGCTGAAGAAGAGCAACAACTCGGCGAGCCTCGGCGTCGGCGTGCTCGGCTCGGTCTCGCTGCCGTTCACGTCGAGCGACGACTCGATGGTCAGGGTCGCGAGCGAGACGATCGCGATCGAGCCGTTCTACGACCGCTTCTTCGCGCTCGTCGACCGCTACCTGATCGCCGATGCGGGCGAGGACGTCGCGCCGGAGCCCAGGCCGACCGCGGGCACGGCGCCGAAAGGTGCCGCCGCGGTGTCGCCGATGCCGGCGAGCGCAGCGTCGGCCGCGGCCAATCCCGCCCGTGCGCCGGAACCGGCGGCGAGCAGTCCGGCCTCGGCCCCGGCGGAACCGCGCACCACGACCGCGTCGTGAGCGCCGCCGCCCGTCACGGCCTGTCCGGCGCGATGTCGGTCGCGTAGTCGACGAGCGCGCCGAGCAGGTCCTGCCCGCGCTCGTCGCCGCGCTCGTTGAGCTGCTCGCCGAGCTGGTCGATGCGCTCGAAGAACGCGGCGAGCGTCAACGCGCCGCCATGGCCGGCATGGAGCCGGTGCGCACGGTGCTCCTCCCATCGATCCCGCTCGACCGGCGTGAGCGTCGACGGGAAGTTGCGTGCGCGGTAACGGAACAGCAGTTCGTCGAGCCGCGGATCGGCGAACGCCGGCCGGCGGGTCGCGAGCTCGTCGGGGCCGGCCTCGAGCAGACGTTGCAGCGTCCGCCGGTCGTCGTTGCCGACGAGGCCGCCGTAGAGATCCTCGTCGACGTCGACCGGCTCGAGCGGTGCCGGCCGCTCGAACACCGACTCCCACAGACCGGCGAGCCGCGGCGCGTGCGCCGCGGCGGTTTCGGCATGGCGCAGCCCTCGTTCGACGTCGATGCCCCAGTGCAGCGCGCGCTCGGCAGCCAGGGTCTTCAGGTTGCCGATGACGATCGGCGAGCGGTTCAGATGCAGCGTCTTGATCGGCAGCCGCGTCGTGCCGTCCGGCAGCGCGTCGGCGCGGGTGAAGAGGCGCAGGCGGATGGTGTCGGCGTCGAGCGTCGCGAGCTCGGCCGGGTCGTGCGCCAGGTCCCAGACGATCACCTCGTTGCGGCGCGTCGGATGCGGCGCCAGCGGCCAGACCAGCGCGAGCCCGCCGCGCTCGGTGCCGTACATGCCCGAGACGTGGAGGAACGGCCTGTCGACGCCGATCTCGCGCACCACCTCGTCGCGGCGGCGCAGGCGCAGGCAAAAGTCCCAGAGCCGCGGCTGCGTCGTCTTCACGAGGCGCGCGAGCGCGATCGTGGCGCGCACATCCGACAGCGCGTCGTGCGCCGCCTCGTGCCGCAGGCCGTTGGCGCGTGCCAGGTCCTCGAGCCGGAACGACGGCCGCCCGTCGGCGTGCAGCGGCCAGACGATGCCGTCCGGCCGCAGCGCCCAGGCGACGCGCACGACGTCGAGCAGGTCCCAGCGACCGCAGTCGTTCTGCCACTCGCGGGCATAGGGGTCGCGCAGGCAGCGCCAGAGCAGGTGGCGCGTGACCTCGTCGTCGAAGCGGATCGAGTTGTAGCCGACGCCGATCGTGCCGGGCCGGCCGAGTTCGGCATCGATCGCCGCGGCGAACGCGTGCTCGGGCACGCCCTGCGCGAGGCAGGTCTGCGGCAGGATGCCGGTCAGCAGACACGATTCGGGATCGGGCAGGTAGTCGGGCGCCAGCCGGCAATGAAGCATCAGCGGTTCGCCGATCTCGTCGAGCTCGAGGTCGGTGCGAACACCGGCGAATTGCGACGGTCGATCGCGCCGCGGCAGGCGGCCGAAGGTCTCGTAGTCGTGCCAGAAGAATGTCGGTTCCGTCATCGAGGCCATCTCGCAGCGTCGGCGCCCGGTGTCGAGCGCCCTTCGTATATGCTGACACGAAGGCCCCGGGGCTCCGGGCTTCGCTGGAGACAATGTTCCGATGACGCGCGTCTTCAATTTCAGCGCAGGTCCGGCGGTGCTGCCAGAACCGGTGCTGCGCACGGCGGCCGACGAGATGCTCGACTGGCACGGCTCGGGCATGTCGGTGATGGAGATGAGCCATCGCGGCAAGGAATACATGTCGATCCACGCCGATGCCGAGTCCGGGCTGCGTCGGCTGCTGGCGATTCCGTCGAACTACCGGGTGCTGTTCCTGCAGGGCGGCGCGATCGGCCAGAACGCGATCGTCCCGATGAACCTCCTGCGCGGCAGGACGACCGCCGACTACGTCGACACCGGCGAATGGGCGAAGAAGTCGATCGGCGAAGCCGCCCGGTTCTGCCGCGTGAACGTCGCCGCCAGCGCCGAAGCGAGCGGCTACACGCGCATTCCGCCGTTCGCCGAATGGCGGCTCGATCCGGCCGCTGCCTACGTCCACATTTGCGCGAATGAAACCATCGGCGGCGTCGAGTACCACTGGACACCGGACACCGGCGCGGTGCCGCTCGTCGCCGACATGTCGTCGAACATCCTGTCGCGCCCGATCGACGTGTCGCGCTACGGCGTGATCTATGCCGGAGCGCAGAAGAACATCGGCCCCGCGGGCCTGACGATCGTCATCGTCCGCGACGATCTGCTCGGCGGCGCCTCGCCCGTGACGCCGCTCGCCTTCAACTATGCCGAGCAGGCGGCCGCCGACTCGATGCTCAACACGCCGCCCACCTACGCGATCTACATCGCCGGCCTGGTGTTCCGCTGGCTCGAGGCGCAAGGCGGCCTGCCGGCGATCGAGGCGCACAACCGCGTCAAGGCGGCGATGCTCTACGACCTGCTCGATGCGACGGAGTTCTACGCGAGTCCCGTCGCCCGCGAGGACCGCTCGCTCATGAACGTGCCGTTCCGGCTCCGTGACGCACGGCTCGACGGCGACTTCCTGAGCGGTGCCGAAGCCCGTGGTCTGCTGCAGCTCAAGGGCCACCGGTCGGTCGGCGGCATGCGCGCCTCGATCTACAACGCGATGCCGCTCGACGGCGTGCAGGCGCTGGTCCGCTACATGACGGAGTTCGCAGCCCGGCACGGTTGACGCAAACGGCCGAGCGGCTTCGAAGCGCGTCCGCCGACCTGCGCATCGCGCCTCTCCTGCCCGGCGCCGTCGCGGCGGGCGATCGTCCGCGCGGGACGCAACGCGATTCCGGGTCGTCGACGCGGCGAGGTCGAGGCCAGCGCAAATGACGCCGGGGTGACCGGGACCGCGGCCTGCTCGTTCGTGCAGCGGACACTATGATGTTTTCGCCGTGTCCACGTCGAAGAGCCTCGCCATGTCCTCACTCCCGCCGATCTCCGAAGAAGCATTGCCGCCCGCCGACATCCCGAAGACGCGCACGACCTTTCGGACCGCGGCGGGCGAGAACGGCGTGCTCTTCTCGCTGCCCGAGCTCGCGCGCCAGTACCCGGGCGTGTCGCGGCTGCCCGTCTCGATCCGCATCGTCCTCGAATCGGTGCTGCGCAACTGCGACGGCAAGAAGATCACGCCGCAGCACGTCGCCGAGATCGCGCACTGGCAGCCGAACGCCGAGCGGACGGCCGAGATTCCCTTCGTCGTCGCCCGGGTGATCCTGCAGGACTTCACCGGCGTGCCGCTGCTGGCCGACCTGGCCGCGATGCGCAACGTCGCCGAGGCGATGGGCAAGGACCCGAAGACGATCGAGCCGCTGGTGCCGGTCGACCTCGTCGTCGACCACTCGGTGATGATCGACTACTTCGCCCGCCCGGATGCGCTCGACCTGAACATGAAGCTCGAGTTCCAGCGCAACCGCGAGCGCTACGAGTTCCTGAAGTGGGGCATGCAGGCGTTCGACACGTTCAAGGTCGTTCCGCCCGAATTCGGCATCGTCCACCAGGTCAACCTCGAGTACCTCGCCCGCGGCGTGCACCGGCGGCGCGACCCGTCGAGCGGCGAATCGGTCTACTTCCCCGACAGCCTCGTCGGCACCGACAGCCACACCACAATGATCAATGGCATCGGCGTCGTCGGCTGGGGCGTCGGCGGCATCGAGGCCGAGGCCGGCATGCTCGGTCAGCCGGTCTACCTCTTGACGCCCGACGTCATCGGCTTCGAGTTCACGGGGCGCCTGCGCGAAGGCGTGACCGCGACCGACCTGGTGCTGACGGTGACCGAGATCCTGCGGCGCGAGAAGGTCGTCGGCAAATTCGTCGAGTTCTTCGGCGACGGCGCCGCGAGCCTCGGCGTGCCGGACCGCGCGACGCTCGGCAACATGGCGCCCGAATACGGCGCGACGATGGGCTTCTTCCCGGTCGACGAGAAGACGATCGAGTACTTCGTCGGCACCGGCCGCACGGCCGAGGAGGTCGACGCCTTCGAGTCGTACTTCCGCGCGCAGAATTTGTTCGGCATGCCGCGCACCGGCGACGTCGACTACACGCGCGTCGTCTCGCTCGACCTCGGCACGGTCACGCCCAGCGTCTCCGGGCCGAAGCGGCCGCAGGACCGGATCGACCTCGGCAAGGTCAAGGCGCAGTTCGAGACGCTCTTTTCGAAGCCGGCCTCCGAAAACGGCTTCAACCAGCAGTCGGAGCGGCTGCAGACGCGGCAGCACGTGCGCGCGGAATCCGCGCGCGCCGACGAGGCCGCGGCACCATCGCTGCCGCAGCACCCGAACGTGCCGCCGGGCGCCGAGGTCGAGCTCGTCGAGATGAGCGCCAACCGGCCGACGCTCGCCGCCGCGCACTCCGAAGCGCGCCCCGACCAGCCGGCGCACGGCGACATCACGATCGGCAACGGCGACGTGCTGATCGCCGCGATCACCTCGTGCACCAACACGTCGAATCCGAGCGTGATGCTCGGCGCCGGGCTGCTCGCGAAGAAGGCCGTCGAGGCCGGCCTGCGCGTTGCGCCGCACATCAAGACGTCGCTCGCGCCCGGCTCGCGCGTCGTCACCGACTACCTGCGCAAGGCGGGCCTGCTGCCGTATCTCGAGCAGCTCGGCTTCCACGTGGCCGCCTACGGCTGCACGACCTGCATCGGCAATTCGGGCGACCTCACGCCGGAGATCAACGAGGCGATCACCAAGGGCGACCTGATCTGCGCGGCCGTGCTGTCGGGCAACCGCAACTTCGAGGCGCGCATCCACCCCAACCTGAAGGCCAATTTCCTCGCCAGCCCGCCGCTCGTCGTCGCCTACGCGATCGCCGGTTCGGTGACGACGGACCTGACGAGCGAACCGCTCGGCAAGGGCACGGACGGTCGCGATGTCTTCCTGAAGGACGTCTGGCCGACGAGCGCCGAGGTCGACGCGCTGCTGGGCGCGGCGATGGACGGACCGGCGGTCCGCAGCAACTATGAGAAGGTGCGCTCGGACCCTGGCGAACTGTGGGGAAAGATCGAGGGCATTCCCGGCCAGGTCTACACCTGGCCGACGTCGACCTACATCGCCCGGCCGCCGCTCTTCGACGGCTTCGGGATGACGCCGTCGCGCGCGGCCGCCGGCCTCCGCGGTGCGCGTGCGATGGCGCTCTTCGGCGACTCGATCACCACCGACCACATCTCGCCCGCCGGCTCGATCAAGGAGAGCTCGCCCGCCGGCCAGTGGCTGAAGGCGCACGCCGTCCAGCGCGCCGACTTCAATTCGTACGGCTCGCGCCGCGGCAATCACGACGTGATGATCCGCGGCACCTTCGCCAACGTGCGGATCAAGAACCTGATGATCCCGCCGCTGCCCGACGGCTCACGCGAAGAGGGCGGCGTCACGCTCTTCCAGCCAGGCGGCGAGAAGATGTTCATCTTCGACGCCGCGATGCGCTACATGGCCGAGGGCACGCCGACGATCGTCTTCGGCGGCGAGGAGTACGGCACCGGCTCGAGCCGCGACTGGGCGGCCAAGGGCACGCAGCTGCTCGGCATCAAGGCGGTCGTCGCGCGCAGCTTCGAGCGCATCCACCGCAGCAACCTCGTCGGCATGGGCGTGCTGCCGCTGCAGTTCAGCGACGGCGAATCCTGGCAGTCGCTGGGCCTGCAGGGTTCGGAGGTGTTCGACATCGAGCTCGCCGACGAGCTCCGCCCGCAACAGCAGGCGACGCTCGTCGTCCATCGCGACAGCCAGGCGCCGACCCGTGTGCCGCTGACCTTGCGCATCGACACCGCGATCGAGATCGACTACTACCAGCACGGCGGCATCCTGCCCTTCGTGCTGCGCCAGCTGCTGGCGGCCTGAAGTCAGCCGCGACGCGCGGCCCACGCGTCGGCGTCGAAGCCGACGGTGATCGCGCCGTCCGGCCATTCGACGACCGGCCGCTTGAAGAGCGACGGCTGCGCCGCGATCAGGCGCGCGGCGCTGTCCGCGTCGACGACTGAGGCGCGATCGGCCTCGGGCAGCTTGCGCCACGTCGTGCCGCGGCGGTTGAGCACCGCCTCCCAGCCGAGCGCGTCGAGCCACGCGGCGAGGCGGTGGGGCGGCACGCCCGCCCTGGCGACGTCGTGGAAGCGGCTGTCGACGCCGTGCTCGGCGAGCCACGCCCGCGCCTTGCGGACGGTGTCGCAGTTCGGGATGCCGTAGATGACCACGTGTCGGCGCTCAGTCGTGGCTGTTCGGGCCGTCGCACGACGGATCCCACGCCTTGCTGGCGCCGAGCACCGACCCTGCATCGCCGACCGACACCTGATACCACTCGCAGTCGCCGCCCGCGTAGCGGTAGCTCCAGACCTGGAGATGCTGGCGGCCGACGAAGTCGATCTTCGCCGGCCGCCCGAAGTTCGCCCGCAGCGCGGCTTCGGACATGCCGGGCCGGATGGTCGAGAGGTTGGCTTCGGTGAGCACCTGCTGCGAGGAGACGAGCTTGCCGCCCGCATCGAAGTCGAGCATGTAGGTCTGCTTGCCGTAGGTGCCCATTGCGAACTCGAGGCGGCGACCGCCGCTCGGCAGCGCGTACTCGCCCGTCTGCTGCGCGGCCGAGCGCCGCACCTCGTCGATCGGAGTTCCGGGCGCGAACGAGGCGGGCGCGATCAGCGCACAGCCGCTGCCGAGTGCGGCCGCGCACGCGAGCACGGCGGCGGCCGTGGCCCGGCCGATGCGGGTTGTCGAGGTCATGGTGTGTCTCCTTCCGACCATCTTCGATCCCTCGATGGTGCCCGTGTTCCGTCGACGAAGCATCTGCCACCGGGTCCTAGAATCGTCGCCTCCGCCCAGCAGACCGCCGCCGATGCTTGCCACCGCCGACTTCGTGCAACCCCTCGACCACGGCATCCACGTGATCGACACCGGTTTCCATCGGCCGCGCTTCGACGCGAGCTACCTGCTCGTCGAGAACGGCCGCGGTGCGTTCGTCGACGCCGGCACCAACCACTCGGTGCCGCGCCTGCTCGCGGCGCTCGACGCCGTCGGCCTGCCGCCCGCCGCGGTCGACTTCGTCATCGCGACGCACGTCCACCTCGACCACGCCGGCGGCGTCGGGCTGCTGATGCAGCACCTGCCGGAGGCGACGCTCGTCGTCCACCCGCTGGGCGCGCAGCACCTCGTCGACCCGAGCCGGCTGCTCGCCGGGGCCCGCGCGGTCTACGGCGACGACGAGGTCGCGCGCTCGTACGGCGAGGTCGTCGGCGTGCCGGCCGAGCGCGTGCTGCGCACCGCGGACGGCTTGACGCTCGAATTCGCGGGCCGGCCGCTGACCTTCCTCGACACGCCCGGCCACGCACGCCACCACCACTGCATCTGGGACGAACGCAGCCGCGGCTTCTTCACCGGCGACACCTTCGGCCTGTCGTACCGCGAGCTCGACACCGCGCACGGCGCCTGGCTGATGCCGACGACGACGCCGGTGCAGTTCGAACCCGAGAAGCTGCGGCAGTCGGTCGACCGCCTGCTCGCGCAGCGACCCGAGCGGATGTACCTGACGCACTACGGCCAGGTCGGCGACGTCGAGCGCCTGGGCGCGATGTTCATCCGCCAGCTCGACGCGATCACGGCGCTCGGCCTCGCGCTGAAGGACGCCGACGACCGCCACGAGCGGCTCAAGGCGGGGCTCGCAGAACTTCAGCGCGACGGCCTCGCCGCGCACGGTGTCGCGCTCGACGGCGACGCGATCGACGCCCTGCTCGCGCTCGACACCGAACTCAACGCGCAGGGCATCGGCGTCTGGCTCGACCGCCGTCTGCGCTGAGGCCGGCCCGTCGGTTCGGTCGCCGGCAGGAGCGCCGATCAGCGATCCGCGTCGCCGTCGAGCTGCTCCATGCACCGGTCGATGAGCGCGTGCAGCTCGGCCACGGTCGTCTCGCCGAGGCGAAGGTTGAGCGCCGTCTGCGCGCGCTTCCATGCACGTTGCGCCTCCGCGCGCTTGTTGCGCCCCGCGTCGGTGACCGCGACGCGGCGACTGCGGCCGTCGTCGCCCGGGCCGTTCTCGATCCAGCCCTGACCGACCAGCGGCTGCAGGTTGCGCGTGAGCGTCGACGCGTCCATGTGCAGCGCCGCGGCGATGTCGCCGGGCCGCATCGGCCCGTTCCGGCAGAGCGTCGACAGCAGCGAATACTGCGTCGTCTTCAGGCCCGCCTGCGCGATGACACGGTCGAAGTGCTGACTGACCCGGCGCGACAATTGGCGCACCTTGAGCGCCGTGCAGCCGCGCGAGAGCCGCGGCACGTCGGCGTCGGGAAGCGCATCGATCGGCTGTTGCATCGACATCGATTGTAGCTACAATGATTGCAAGTACAACCCCTGGCGGCCGTTGCCGCTTCGACCATGACGATGACAGCGACCGACGCCGCGGCCGTGCTGGCCGGGTGGGAAGACGACGAGGCCGCCGTTCGGAGTCGCTTCGCCGAGCCGGGCGTCGCCCGCCCCGAGCAGGTCGCCGGCAAGAGCGGGCTCGAGACCTTCGAGGCGATGTTCGCGGGCGAGCTGCCGCCACCGCCGATCGGCCGGACGCTCGACTTCGTGGCGATCGAGATGGCGCACGGCCGCGCCGTCTTCCAGGGTCGGCCGCAGCTCGCCCACTACAACCCGCTCGGCACGGTGCACGGCGGCTGGATCGCGACGCTGCTCGACTCCTGCGTCGGTTGCGCGGTCCACACGACGCTGCTCGCCGGCAAGGCCTACACGACCGCCGAGCTGAAAATCAACTACGTCCGCCCGCTGACCACCCGCGTGCCGCTGGTGCGCGCCGTCGGCACCGTCATCCACGTCGGCGCGCGGATGGCGACGGCCGAGGGCCGCCTCGTCGGTGCCGACGGCAAGCTCTACGCCCACGCGACCACCACCTGCTTCCTCTTCGACGCGTCCTGAAAGGCCGGCCATGCGACTCCTCCACACCATGCTGCGCGTCGGCGACCTGCAGCGCTCGATCGACTTCTACACCCGCGTCATGGGCATGCGGCTGATCCGCCAGTCGGAGAACGCGTCGCAGAACTACTCGCTCGCTTTCGTCGGCTACGGCACCAACCCCGACCATGCCGAGATCGAGCTGACCTACAACCACGGCGTCTCGCAGTACGAGCTCGGCACGGCCTACGGCCACATCGCCATCGGCGTGCCGGACGTCGCCGCCGCCTGCGACAAGATCCGCGCTGGCGGCGGCCAGGTGACGCGCGAGCCGGGCCCCGTCAAGGGCGGCACGACGGTGATCGCGTTCATCACCGACCCGGACGGATACAAGGTCGAATTGATCCAGCGACCGGACGACACGCCGCGCGCCGACGCGCTCGGCTCGTGATCGCGACCCGGGTCTCGGCGTCGCTGGGGCGCCGCGGGATCCACTACGCATGGGTGATCGCGGCGGTCACCTTTTTCGCGATGCTGACGACCTCGGCCGCGCTCGGCCTGCCGGGTGCGATGCTCAAGCCGCTCAGCACCGAGTTCGGCTGGACGACCGACGAGCTCTCGTCGGTGTTCGCCGTCCGCTTCGCGCTCTTCGGCCTGCTCGGGCCGTTCGCCGCCGTCTTCATCACCCGCTTCGGCCTGCGCCGCGTCATGGTCGCCGCGGCGACGTTCATCGCCGTCGCGATGGTGTTCGCCACGCAGGTCACGCAGCTCTGGCAGCTGTTCCTGCTCTGGGGCCTCGTGCTCGGTTGCGGTACCGGGCTCACGGCGCTGGTGCTCGGCGCGATGGTCGCGAGCCGCTGGTTCACCGAGCGCCGTGGTCTCGTCGTCGGCCTTTTCGCCGCGAGCACGGCGACCGGACAGCTCATCTTTCTTCCGATCGCCGCCTGGATGATCGAGCAGCTGGGCTGGCGCTTCGCCGTGATTCCGGTGTTCGTCGCCTGCGGCATCGTCGGCGTGCTCGCGATGCTCTTCATGCGCGACCAGCCGGCCGACGTCGGCCTGCGTGCGTACGGCGAGCCCGAGGGGCAGACGCCCGTCACGCCTCCGGCGGCGGCCACGGCACGGGCGCCGATCGACTTTCTCGGCCCGTTCCGCGTGCTCGCCGTCGCATCGCGCAGCCGCAGCTTCTGGATCCTCGCCGGCAGCTTCTTCATCTGCGGACTGAGCACCAACGGCCTCGTGCAGACGCACTTCATCTCGCTCTGCGGCGACAACGGCATGAGCGCCGTGCCCGCGGCGTCGGTGCTGTCGATGATGGGCGCGTTCGACCTCGTCGGCACGACGCTGTCGGGCTATCTCTCCGACCGCTTCGACAACCGCAAGCTCCTCTTCTGGTACTACGCGCTCCGCGGCGTGTCGCTGTTCTGGCTGCCGTACTCGACCTTCACGCTGTACGGCCTGTCCGTCTTCGCGATGTTCTACGGCCTCGACTGGATCGCGACGGTGCCGCCGACGGTCAAGCTCGCCGCGCAGGAATTCGGCAAGGAGCGCGCGGGAATGGTCTTCGGCTGGGTGTTCGCCGCGCATCAGCTCGGCGCCGCGGTGGCGGCCTACGGTGCCGGACTCACACGGACGCTGCTGCTGACCTACAACCCCGCCCTCTTCGCCGCCGGCGCCGCCTGCCTGCTCGCCGCGGCGCTGGTCATGATGATCCGGCTGCAGGACCGGAAGCCGCCGCTGCCGTCGGTGCCGGCGACGGCTGTCGGCTGACGGGACGGTTCGGACCTGTGCGTGAACCCGGCATGTCGGGTTCGTTCACAGGTCCTTCAGCCGCGCAGCGCGGCGGCGTCGCGCGCGAGCTGCGTGATGCGGCCCCAGTCTCGAGCCGCGACGACATCGGTCGGCGTCAGCCACGAGCCGCCGACGACCTTGACGTTCGGCAGCGCGAGGAACTGCGGCGCGCTCTCCGGCGTGATGCCGCCGGTCGGGCAGAACACGACGTCGGTGAACGGCCCGGCGAATGCCTTGAGCATCGGCAGCCCGCCGGCCTGCATCGCCGGAAAGAACTTGACGAAGAAGTGGCCGTCGGCATTGGCCTGCATCACCTCGCTGCCGGTCGCGGTGCCGGGCAGCAGCGGCAGGCCGATGTCCCGGCAGGCCGCGCCGACCTCGACGGTGTAGCCGGGGCTGACCGCGAAGCTGCAGCCGGCGTTCTTCGCCGCCACCGCATCCGCACGGCTGCGCACCGTGCCCGCACCGAGGATCGCCTCGGGGACGGCGCGCGCGATCGCCTCCATGCACTGCAACGCGACGGGCGTGCGCAAGGTCACCTCGAGCACCTTGACGCCGCCGTCGACCAGCGCCCGCGCCATCGGCACGGCGTCGTCGAGCCGTTGGATCACGATGACCGGGATGACGGGGCCGTGCGCGGCGAGCTCGAGGGTGTCGGTGATCATGAGGTCAGTGGTCCGGAATCAGGTCAAAGCCAGCTGCAGGCGCCTTGCTCGGCGCTGAGCACGTTGCGCCGCATGCCGGCGAAAAGCTCGCGGCCGAGGCCGTGGGCGTTGAGCTCGGCCTGCGCTGCGGTCAGCGTCGCGACCTCGCGCACCGCCCACACGGCAGGGTCGACCAGCGCGTCGAGCGTGCCGGCCACCGCGTCGAGCCGGATCACGTCGCCGTCGCGCACCTTGCCGAGCGCACCGCCGCCGAGCACCTCGGGGCTGACGTGGATCGCGGCCGGGATCTTGCCCGACGCGCCGCTCATCCGGCCGTCGGTCACGAGCGCGACGCGAAAGCCCCGCTCCTGCAGCACCCCGAGCGGCGGCGTCAGCTTGTGCAGTTCCGGCATGCCGTTGGCGCGTGGCCCCTGGAAGCGGACGACCGCCACGACGTCGCGGTCGAGCTCGCCTGCCTTGAAGGCCTCGAGCAGCGCTTCCTGCGCATCGAACACGCGTGCCGGCGCCTCGACGACGTGCCGGCTCTGCGGCACCGCCGACACCTTGATCACCGCGCGGCCGAGATTGCCCGTCAGGAGCTTCAACCCGCCCTCGGGACCGAACGGCTCGGCGGCGGTCCGGACGATCGTCGGGTCGATCGGTGCCGCGGGCAGGCCGGACCACGTCAGGCGCCCGCCCGTCGCGTCGAGCGACGGCACCGTGCCGAACGCCTGCAATCCGTCCGGCGCCACCGTCGCGACGTCGCCGTGCATCGCGCCGCTGTCGACCAGCTCGCGGATGACGAAGCCCGGCCCACCCGCCGCCTGGAACTCGTTGACGTCGGCGCTGCCGTTCGGATAGATGCGCGCCAGGAGCGGCGTCACGCGCGACAGGTCGGCGAAATCGGTCCAGTCGATCAGGATGCCGGCGGCGCGCGCGACGGCGACCCAGTGGATCAGATGGTTGGTCGAGCCGCCGGTCGCGAGCAGCGCGACCATCGCGTTGACGACGACGCGCTCGTCGACGAGCCGGCCGATCGGCAGGAACGCCGGACCGCGCGCGATGCGCAGCAGCGCCCGCACCGCCTCGCGGGTCAACGCCTCGCGCAGCGCTGCATGCGGATGGACGAACGCGGCACCCGGCACGTGGAGTCCCATCGCCTCGAGCAGCATCTGGTTGCTGTTCGCCGTGCCGTAGAAGGTGCAGGTGCCGGCGCCGTGGTATGCCGCCGACTCGGCCTGCAGCAGTTCGTCGCGGCCGACGCGGCCTTCGGCGTACAGCTCGCGGACCTTCGACTTGGCGCCGTTCGACAGGCCGGTCGACATCGGCCCGGCCGGCACGAACACGCAGGGCAGATGGCCGAAATGCAGCGCGCCGATCAGGAGCCCCGGGACGATCTTGTCGCAGACGCCGAGCAGCAAGGCGCCGTCGAAGACGTCGTGGGTGAGGCCGATCGCCGTCGACATCGCGATCGTGTCGCGCGAGAAGAGGCTCAGCTCCATACCCGGCAGGCCCTGGGTGACGCCGTCGCACATCGCCGGCACGCCGGCCGCCACCTGCACGGTCGCGCCGTGGCGCGCAGCCTCGTCGCGGATCAGCGCCGGAAAGCTCTCGTACGGCTGGTGCGCCGACAACATGTCGTTGTAGGCGGTCACGATGCCGAGGTGGACGGCACGCTCGGCGACGACCCGCAGCTTGTCGTTCGCGGGCAACGCCGCGAAGGCATGGGCCACGTTGGCACATCCCATCCGCTCGCTGCCGCGCTTGCGGCCCGCGGCGGCGTCGACCCGGCGCAGATACGCCGACCGCGTCGGGGCACTGCGCTCGCGGATCCGTTCGGTCACGTCGACGACGGCGGTCTTCATGGCGGATCGCGGCCCGAGGGCTTTCGCTGTAACTCGTATTTTTATTATTCAGTAACCGAGTTACACGGTCAAACCGGGCCGATGTTGCATGCGCGCAGCAACGCCTGACAACGAGCGCACATCGATGCTCCGCGCCCCGCTCGCGCCTTCTACAGTGCGGCGATGACTTCGCCGTTCGACCTGATCCGGCTGCGCGACCCGGCGCCGCTGCTGGCGCAGACGTTGAAGATCTGGGGTGGCGCGACAGACGCCTGGGTCTTCGGCTATGCATCGCTCATCTGGCGACCGGAATTCGAAGCGGCGGAACAGCGTCCCGCCCACGTCCACGGCTGGCACCGGGCGCTCGAGATGCGGTCGCGCGTGAACCGCGGCACGCCCGAATGCCCCGGGCTCGTCTTCGCGCTCGTTCGGGGCGGCTCGTGCCGGGGCGTGGCCTACCGGATCGAAGCCGGGCGGGTCGCGCGCGAACTCGAGCGGCTCTGGGATCGCGAGATGCCGACCGGTGTCTACGATCCGCGCTGGCTCGCATGCCGCACGCCGCAGGGCCCCGTCCGCGCGCTCGCCTTCACGCTCAGCCGCGAGAGCCCTGCGCACACCGGCCCGATCGCCGACGCCCAGCTGGTCGAGATCCTGCGCACCGCCCACGGCCGGTTCGGCAGCACGCTCGACTACCTGCTGCACACCGAGCGGTCGCTGCGCGGCTGCGGCATCCACGATCGCGACGTCGCCCGTCTCGTCGCCCTCGCCCGCCGGCACACGCTGGCCGGATGAGCGGCGCGCGTCAGCCGTGCTCGTCGCGGATCGACCCGGGCAGCTGGCGTTGGCGGACGCGATCGAGATCGGCCGGCGTGTCGACGTCGATCAGCACGCCCGGGTCGTCGACTTCGACACCGAACGCCGGATAGCGGGCGACCAGCCGCCGCGCACCCTCGTCGCCCGACAGCGTGACGAGTTCCGAATACAGCTCGGCCGAGAACCCCACGGGATGACCGCGCCGCCCGCAATGCTGCGCATAGACGACCGGATGGCGGGCGAGCGCCTGCGCCACAGCCTGCAGCGTCGTCGCCGAGACCAGCGGCATGTCGCCGGGCAGCACCAGCCAGCCGCGGGCATGCGGCCGCTGGGCGACGCCGGCGCTGATCGAGTAGCCCATCCCGAGCGCGCGGGAACTGCCGTCGGCGCCACCGCCGGCATCGGGCAGCACGACGACGTCGCGCGCCGCGACGCTGCGGCGCGCCACGTCGGCGAGCGGCGCGGTCGTGACGACGACCACCGGCAGCAGGCTCGCCACGGCGTTCCGCAGCGTGCTGCCGAACACGGTCGTCCCGCCGAGGTCCTGCAGCAACTTGTGCTCGGACCCGCCGAAGCGCGAGCCCCGGCCGGCGCCGAGGACGATCACGGCGGGTGAACCATTCATCGACGCTGTCGTTCCTCGTGTGCCGGCCGGTCGCGCTGGCGTGTCGGCTGGAGCATCGGAGTTTGCATGGCAGGCTGCCAGTGGGACTTGTGCCTAAGGCGTTCCACCCGTCGTCCGGCATGCCTGCGAAGCCGATGGCGTCCGGTTCCTATACTTCGCGGATGGACTCGCACCAAGACCTTCACGCCAGCGCAGCGCTCGCCGACCTGCGCAAGAGCTACGAACGCGCCGAACTCGACGAATCGGCGTCGCACGAGGATCCGCTGGCGCAGTTCGGCGACTGGTTGCGGCAGGCGCTCGATGCAAAGATCCCCGAGCCGAACGCGATGACGCTCGCGACCGTCGGCGCCGACGGTCGGCCGTCGACACGCGTCGTCCTGATCAAGGGCCTCGATGCGCGCGGCCTCGCCTGGTACAGCAACTTCGACAGCCGCAAGGGCCGTGAACTCGCTGCCGAGCCGTTCGCCGCGTTGCAGTTCCACTGGGTCGAGCTCGAGCGCGTCGTCCGCATCGAGGGTCGCGTCGAGACCTTCGCCGACACCGAGGCCGACGCCTATTTCGCATCGCGACCGCTCGCGTCGCGCATCGGTGCCTGGGCATCGCCGCAGAGCGAGGTGATCGCGTCGCGCGATGTGCTGGCCGAGCGTTGGGCGGACTTCGCCGAGCGATTCGGCGAGACGCCGCCACGGCCACCGCACTGGGGCGGCTTTCGGCTCGTGCCCGACCGCTGGGAGTTCTGGCAAGGCCGGCGGTCGCGGCTGCACGACCGGCTCCGCTATCGGCAGGTCGCGCAGGGCGCGGGCGCGCCGACCTGGGTGAGGGAGCGGCTCGCGCCGTGAGCCGCCGGTGCGCGTCGCTCAGCGGGCGCGTGCCAGGCTGTCGAGCCCGTCCAGAAAGCGTCGGAAGTCGATCGGCTTGGTCCAGTAGTCGTCGAAGCCGGCCGCGAGGGCGAGCGCGATGTCCTCGCCCATGCCGTTGGCCGACAGCGCGATGACCGAAGTCCGGTCCAGCGCGGGGTTGGCGCGCAGCCGGCGCAGCACCTCGAAGCCGTCGATGTCCGGCAGCTGCATGTCGACGAGGACGACGTCGGGCGCGCCGAGCGCTGCGCGCGCCACGCCGGCCAGACCCGTCGCCGCGCAATGCAGGCTCGTGTCCGGACGCATCGCGACGAGCTGCTCGACCAGGATGACGTTGACCGGGTTGTCCTCGATGTAGAGCACCGACAGCACGCGCTCGTCGACGGCCGGAGTGCCGGCTTCGTCGGCGAGAGCCACCGGCACGGTCTCGGGCGCGTCTTCGGCGCGCGGGTCGTACCGCAGGTGCTCGAGGACCTCGCCGATCAGCCGCAGCAGCTGATCGCCGGCCTCGCGGATGTGACCGACGCGGTCGAGCTGCACCGACATCGGCACCGAGCTGCCGTCGTGCTCGATGAGCTGCGCGAAGCCGAGGACCGCGTTGAGCGGCGTCCGCAGCTCGTGGCTCATGCGGGCGAGCGACTCCGAGCGCCCCGCGCCTGCCCGCCGCCACGCACCCTGCTCGCGCTGCGCGCGCTCGAGCGCGATGCGCTGCCCGACGCGGTCGGTCGCGTCGATCGCGATGCCGACGACCAGCTCCCGGCCGTCGTGGTCGTCGCGCCGCGAGCGGTACTCGATCCAGCGGACCGACCCGTCCGGGCGGACGATGCGGAACTCGGCGTCGACCTGCCCGCCCGAAGCGTCGAACGCTTGCTGGCGCACGCGTCGAAAGGCGACGCGGTCGTCCTGGTGGACGAGCGCGTCGACGTACGCGCCGTCGTCGGGCGCGGCAGCGTCGTCGGGCAGGCCGTGGAGCACGAACATGTGGCGGCTCCACTCCGCACGGCCGCTGACGCGATCGATCGACCAGACGCCGACACCCGCAGCGTCGAGCGTGGTGTCGACGCGGCGCGCGAGTCGCTCGGCGCGCTCGCGCTCCACCGCAGGGTCGCGCTGGTCGAGCCCGCTGTCGGTCCGGTCGAGCACGAGGCCGATCATCGACGCCACGGTGCCGTTGTCGTCGGCGCGCACCTCGATCAGCGTCCGCACGGACCGTTCGCTGCCGTCGTCGAACCTCAGCCGACAGTCGATCGCGTGGCTGCCGGGCGTCTGGACGAAGCGGCGGTGCGCGTCGAGCACGCGCTGCCGATCGTCTGGATGGATGCGGTCGACGACACGCTCGTGTGCCGGCGCGCCACCTGCCGCGTCGAAGCCGAACAAACGAAGAAGCGCCGGGTCCCAGCGGTCGCGGCCTTCGGCGAAGTCGCGCTCGAAGAGCCCGACGTGGTCATGGACCCGGACGAGCGCGAGCAGTGCGTCGGCGCGCACGTGGGGCAAGGCATCGGGCTGCGAAGCGTCGGCTTCCGCGGCATCGGGCGGCACGGCGTCGCGCGGCGCGGTGCGGGGTGGCGAAGCGTCGGACAGTGAAGCGTCGGGCTGCACGGCGAGGGGCTGCGAGGCGTCGGGTGGCGAAGGATCGTCCAACGCGACTGGATGCGGCGCCGCGTCGGACGGTAGCGACTCGGGCATGAGCCAGACGAGCCAGCCGGTGCTCATCGGCAGCGAGCGCCAGCGCAGTCGCAGCGCGTCGAGACGGCCATCGCGCGCCGGCCCGATCGCGACCGCCTCACCGAGCGCCGCCGCGATGCCGCCCCACGACGCGGCATCGAGCCTCCTCGTGCGGCCCCAGGCCATCGCTGCAGCGTTGAGCCGCCATGTCACCTTGCCGGCGACCGGCCAGAGCCGCAGCGCGGGGCTGGGCGAACCGAGCCAGATCTGATCCATCGTGCCGTGCCGTCCGACGTCGCTGGGGAAAGGATGCGGGCGAACGCAGCGGTCGGGGCCCGATCGTGAGATCAGTGTATCGACGCCGGGAGCGCGGGAATGAAAACCTGTGAGCAAACCCGACACGCACGCTCTGCGGCCCCGAGCGCCGCCACTCGTCGTTGCAACTGCTCGCCGCAGGAAAGACCACGGCTGCGCGTTGCGCCTCGATCGGCAGCGCACTCGGTCGTCGCTCGGGCGCGCCGGATGGGTGTACGGTTCCCGGCGCCTCGCGTCACGACGAGACGCTCGATCGGCAACGACGTGTGACCGCTCAGGCGGGTGCGACCCGCGCGGCGAAGGTCTTCTTGAACTTCTCGACCTTCGGGGCGACGACCATCGCGCAGTAGCCCTGGTTCGGGTGATTGGCGAAGTAGTGCTGGTGGTAGTCCTCGGCGCGCGAGTAGTTGGTTTCGGGGACCACCTCCGTCACCGCCTTCCCGCCATGGAGCCGATCGACCTCCGCCAGCACGTCGCGCGCGACCGCCTCCTGCTCGGCATCGTGGAAGTAGATGCCCGACCGGTATTGCGTGCCGACGTCGGCACCCTGGCGGTTGAGGCTCGTCGGGTCGTGGATCACGAAGAAGATCTCGAGCACTTCGCGCAAGCTGAGCCGTGCTGGATCGTAGGTCACGCGAACGACCTCGTTGTGCCCGGTCCGACCGGTGCACACCTGCTCGTAGGTCGGCTGCTTCACGGTGCCGTTGCAGTAGCCGGACTCGACGGCCGTCACGCCGTCCACGCGTTCGTAGACGGCCTCGGTGCACCAGAAGCAGCCGCCGCCGAGGGTGATGGTGTCGGACGTCTTCGTCATGAAATCTCCGGTCGTCGATGGACGACGGATTCTGCCGCTCCCCGGAGCACCGCGCCGACCGGCGCAGCAAGCCCGTGTCGCAGTGCGGCGGACCGAGCCTGGCGACCGCCAGGATCAACGCGGGGTCAGAGCGAGTTCAGCCTGCGGCCGCCACTCGGGCGCCCCGCTCGAGGCATCGGTGCGCGGCGCTGCCAGGAACAGCCGATCGCTCGGCAAGCCGCGCGCGATCAAGGCGTCGCGCACGTTGACGCCGCGCTGCAGGGCGAGGCCGCGCGCCGCGTCGGGCGTCAGCAGGACGACGGCCTTGAGACGCACCTCCATGTCGGCCAGCGGCAGATCGGTCGGCAGGCCGAAGACGTTCCGCGGCTTGTCCGGCAGATCGGCGTCGCGGTAGAGCCTCTGCACGATGCGCTCGCGTTCGTCCGGCGTGAGCGGCGGCGGCGGTGCGCTCTGCGCCGTGGCCGCCGTGGCCGCGGCCACCGTCTCGCTGCGGCGTTCGGCCTCGATGCGCTCCTCGAGCAAGGCGCTGCGGTAGGCGTCCTGCTCGCGCGAGGCGTCGGCGCTGCCGGTGACGGTCAACAGCAGCGCGGGCTTCTGCACGAGCGCCTCCGCGACGGTCGCGACCGCGGCGATGCCGGCGTCGGCGAGCCGCGGCGTTCCCGGGACGAAGTCGACACGGCCGGGATCGGTCGTCTCGCCGCCGACACCCGCGCCGCGCGTCAGCAGCGAGAAGGGCGATGTCAGCGCCTTCGCGAGAAGGTTGCGCAACAGGCGTCCGATCAGCGCGGCGACGCTGAACTGAGGGTCGTCGAGGCTGCCGCTGACCGGCAAGTCGAGGTCGATCACGCCGTTGCGGTCCTTGAGCAGCGCGACTGCGAACAGCACCGGGAGCGACGTCGCGGCGGGCGAGTCGATGCGGTCGCCGAAGGTCAGCTGGTTGAGGACGACGCGGTTGGACGCCTCGAGCCGGCCGTCGGCACCGAGCCGGTACGACACGTCCATGCTCAGCTTTCCGCGTTCGATGGCGTAACCGGCGTACTTGCCGGCGTAGGGCGAGAGCGGCGCGAGTTCGAGATCGGTCGCGCGCGCGCGCATGTCGAACGTCGGCGGCCGGGCGAGCGGGTCGACCGTGCCGTCGATCTCGAGCTGTGCCGTGCCCGCAGCCTGACCGCGCAGGCGCAGCGGCGCCACGCCGGGTTTGGCCGAGTCGACGGTGCCGATCCGACCGCTGAGGCCGGTGAGCGCAGCGCTGTAGTTGGGGCGCACGAAGTGGTCGCTGAAATCGATCCTGCCGTTGCTGAGCAGCGTCTCGTTCACGCGCACGTCGACCGGCAAGGGTTCGGCTGCCGGAGACGCCGGACGCGGGGTGGCGGGGCCGCGCACGGTGCCGTCGGCGGTCGCTTGGCGGAGATTGAGCCGTCCGTCTTCGGTCACCGCCAGCCGGGTGGCGAAATCGGCGAGCGTCGCCTGGTCGACATCGAGCTTCGTCCGCGCACCGGGCTTGACGTCGACGCGCACGCCTTTCAACGCGAGCGTGTTCCAACTCAGGAGCGTCTCGGCCGGGGCCGGCGTGCGCACGCCCGGCACGCTGTCGATCCGCACGGCACCGAACAGCAGATCGGCGCCGGCGTCGACGTCGACGCCGTTCGGCCGCTCGCGCACCGACAGCTGGCCGTCGATGCCGAGTTCGAGGTGAGCGATCCTGACCGGCAGGCGATTCTCGACGTACGGCACGAGCAGATGCAGCGGCAGACGCTCTGCCTTCATTCGTCCGATGACCTCGAGCGGCGCCACGCCGACGACGCCACGCCAGTCGAAGGTGCCGGACAGGCGCGCGTCCGGTTCACCCGCGGCGAGCGGGGCGCCGAGCCGTCCGCTGGCTTCGAACTGCGCGGGCACCGTCGGCCGATCGCCGTCCCAGCGCAGCGTCTCGAGCGCGACACGCAAGTCGGCCAACGCGAGGCGTACGGGTGGCCCCGAGCGGCGGGCGGCGGCATCGGTCCATTGCACACGACCGCCGGCCAGACGCGTCCGGCCGACATCGATCCGCCACGGCGGTGCCGACGGGTCGGCGGGAACGACGATCCACCGGCTCGCGTCGATCTGCCCGTCGCGCCCACGTGCCAGCGCGAGCGCGGGCGCGTCGATCGCGAGATCGGCGATGGTCAGCCCGCGCGACGCCAGATCGACCTGCGCGTCGGTCAGCGCGAGTCTCCGCGCCGCGAAGGGCACGTTCGCCGCGGCCACGTCGCTCGACGGCGATCGCAGCGCCGGCCCGTCGATCGCTGCCGAGGCGATCGCGATGCGGGTACGACTGCCCGGCTCGGCCCCGGACGACCAGTCGACCTGAACGTCGGCCGAAGCGCGTCCGTCGACTTCGGGGACGAGCCACTGCGCCCAATATCCGGCGAATGCATCGAGCGGTAAATTCTTCAACGACATCTCGAGCGTTGCCGTCGATGGCGAGGCCGAGCCACGAACCGCCAGCCGACCGTCGGTCGATCGCGAGGCGGCTTGGGCGCCGAGCGACGCGTCGGCAGTGAAGGCGATCGGCTGCTGGCGCAGCGGCCAGTGCACCGACTTCGCTTGCAGACGCACGCCGCCCAGGCGAAGCGCGGCCGCGGGCTGGACGGTTGCGTCGGACCACTCGACCGCACCGTCGACGACGTCGATGCGGTCGACGTCGATGCGCCATGGGTTGCTCGCCGCCTGAGCGCCGCGGGCCTCCGGCGATGCGACCGGCTCGGACGGTGCGGATGCGCCGCTGCCGATCGGACGCGGCGACGCCGCCGAGGTCGGTCGGGCTGGCGGCGTCGCGGCAAGTCCTGCCAGCGAGCCGCCGACGACGCCGTCCACGCCACGCTGCAGTTGGACCTGGGCGCCGTCGAGTCGCACTGCGGACAAGGCAATGCGGCGAGCGAGCGGTTCGACGCGGCGCAGGTCGACGGCGAGCTTGTTCCAGGCGACGACGGCATCGCCCGCGGCGTCGGCGACGCGTACATCGCTCAGCGACGCGGTGCCCTGGACGACCCATGTCGGCGTGCCGGACGGCGGCGCGGAAAAGCCGAGCGACACGTCGGCAGCGAGCGTGCCGTTCTCCAGGCGCAGCGGCCACGACATCGGCAGGTAGCCGGCGTAGGGCTTCAGGTCCAGCGCCCGCACCGACAGGCGCAGCTCACCGGCGCGGGTCGCGGCGAACGGGGTGGCGAAGCCATCGCTGCGAAACGGTACGCCGTTGAGGCGGAACGACAAACGCGGTGTGACCTTGACGTCGACCTGCGCCGGCAGATTCGACAGGAACGGTAGTGCCAGGTCGAGCGCGGACACCTCGTGGATGCGCGCCGCCGGGCGGTCGTCGAAGCGGACGGCGGCGTCGCGGAGCTGCAGGTTGTAGAGCGCGAATCGAGTCGGCTGCGCGGCGGATGTCGCCGTCGAGGACTGTCGCGGCGCGAGCCGTTGCAAGAAGTCGTCGATGTCGTAGCGGCCCGGCCCGGTGCGCGTGACTCGGAGGCGCACGTTGTCGATCTCGAGCGCCTCGATGACGGGTGCGAGTTCGACGATGGACGAGACGGCGAAGTCGACGTGGAGCGTGCCGATGGTGAGCAGCGGCGACGCCGGACGTGCCCGGGACGGCTCGGAATCGGCGAGCGGCGAAGCGTCGATCCGGACTGCCGTGACCCGGAGATCGAGGCGAAAAGGGTCGAAGTCGACGGCGCCGATCGTCACGGCACGGCCGAGCGAGGCGCCGAGACGCGTCTCGGCTTGCCACTTGAGCAGCGGCGGCACAGCGAGCCACAGCAGTGCGCAGATGAGAAGCCAGACGGCGACGGCAGCGACGCTCGATTGCGCAACGAGCGCCAGGCTGCGGCGCAAGGTCGTACGGCGCGTCGCCGTCCCTGTCATCGGAGATGGACGGACATTGCGGGATCGAACGATTCGGCGTTCACAGTTCGCCGTCCATGGAGTCGAACTCCGGACCTGTCTGCAAGAGCCTCGAATACGCGTTCGAACGCTCTGCGGGAGCGTGCATCGACCGCACGGGCACGTTGGCCGAATCAGGGTGGCCGACGACGTCGAGCGCATCTCGGGCGCTGATCGACAGGTATTTCAGCGGCGCGTCCGACGTGTAGGTGTTCTGATGCGGATGGTCGGGACCGGCCGGGATGGAGATCGTGCCGCCAGCGGAGATCGGCACTCTCTCGCTTGCGACGTACAGGGTGCCTGGACCGTCGGGAACGATGACCGCTTCCTCTTGCAACCGATCGAATTGGTGTGGGCACGATACCTTGCCCAGCGCGACAAGGTCGATGCCAATGCAAAGTGGAGCGGCCGCCATGCCGTCTGTGAGTGGGGCGCAGGACGTGTCGTTGAGCGGCGGGCTGGTTTGGTGATCCTCGTCGATGTCGATCAAGTTGCGAATCAAGCAGCTGCGCAGATCGCTGTGGGGGTCGGGGGCGGAATTGCTCATGCGAGGCTCCTCAGGCGGGTGCTTCGCCGTCTGGTTGTCGGGCTGACACACAATCGCACCCCCCATCTTGCCGGATCGATCGATTTTTTGAACGCACTGCTCCTTCAATTCGACCTGGGTTGGCTCAAACCCTTCCTGACGGCTCTGCTGCTGCCACCGGTGCCCTTCTTGCTGCTTGCAGCAACGGGAGCTTGGATCTCGCGCCGGCGGCGCCGGCGCGGCGGGGCGTTGATCGCGCTGTCGCTGATGTCCTGCTGGATCAGCGCGTGCACAGGATTCGCTGAGCGGCTCGGCCCGGTCATCCTCCCGCTGTCGCCGGCGCTGAGCGAAGCGCGCATCGACGTGTTGCGGCGAGAGGCGCGTCAGCCTGTGGCGATCGTGGTGCTGGGCGGTGGGGTCGAAGAGTGGGCACCCGAGTACAGCAGCAGCAACCTCCGACCTATCTCGTTGGAGCGTTTACGCTACGGCCTGTGGCTCGCGCGTCGCACCGGATGGCCAACAGGTTTCAGTGGGGGCATCGGATGGGCACAAACGGACGATGGTGCAGCACGGGAAGCCACCGTGGCCCAGCGGATCGCGACCAGCGAGTTTCGTCAACCGCTCCGCTGGATCGAGGATGCATCGCGCGACACGCGCGAGAACGCTCGGCGCACCGCCGCCTTGCTACAGCCCTTCGGAATCTCTCACCTGGTGTTGGTGACGCACGACTGGCACATGCCGCGCGCCCAGCGTGATTTCGAGCAAGCATTCGGGAGTCACGTGCAGATCGAAGCGGCACCGATCGGACTCGCAAGAGATGTCGAGAAACCATTGCTCCAATGGCTACCGAGCAACGATGGAGCGACGCGGGTTCGTCATCTCGTGCGTGAACGGCTTGGACTGATCGCCGGGAGCTGATGCGATGGTCTTGGTCGCGACCGAGGACAAGCGGATCGCGAAGCGCCGGGTCGATGGGTCGAGCGAGCCTGCCAAACAAAAGCCCAACGAACCGCGTGGCGAGTTCATGTCGACACTGAGCGCTGTCGTGTTCGTTAGGTGGAGATTCACCCGTGGGCTGACGGTTCGCCCGCATTGCCAACGTCATCAAGCGCTACGGTATGGGGCCCAAGGCAAATGCCGTGACCCAAAGCGAATCGCCCCGCAGCTTTCACTGCGGGGCGAATTTGGTTCGTCGCGTCACTGTCGCTGCCGCGACTGCACTGAGCTTTATGGCTCGGTTGCTATCCAGCCGAGAGG
>CAXUDL010000033.1:0-57425 GCA_964249855.1 uncultured Rhizobacter sp.
CAAGCGTTGCCTTGCCTTGCCTTGCCTTGCCTTGCCTTGCCTTGCCTTGCCTTGCCTGGCCGGCCCATTCGGCCACGCCTGATTGGCACAAGCCCTCATCGGAATCCGGTCGACCCACTTGCCGCCTGATCGGACACGCCGGCACGGCTCGATCGACGCGCGCGGTTGCGGCCCGGACGGCCGTCCGGAGACGGGACGGAGACCGGCATCGGGCGACGCCGGAGGCGGCCGTTCAGCGCGGCAGGGCGCTCGAGTGCATGAGGAACTGGTCGACCGCACGCGCTGCCTGCCGGCCTTCGCGGATCGCCCAGACGACGAGCGACTGGCCGCGCCGCATGTCGCCGGCCGCGAACACCTTGTCGACGTTCGTCTTGTAGCCACCGGCCGCTTCGGTGTGCGCCTTGGCGTTGCCGCGAGCGTCCTTCTCGACGCCGAAGGCATCGAGCACGCTCGCGACCGGGCTCACGAAGCCCATCGCGAGCAGCACGAGGTCGGCCGGCAGGAGCTGTTCGCTGCCGGGCACCTCGACCATCCTGCCGCCCTGCCACTCGACGCGCACCGCCTTCAGGCCCTTGACGCGGCCGGCGTCCCTGCCTTCGCCGCCGACGAACTCCTTCGTCGCGATCGCGAATTCTCGGGCGCAGCCTTCCTCGTGGCTCGACGAGGTGCGCAACTTGATCGGCCAGTACGGCCAGACGAGCGGCTTGTTCTCCTGGTCGGGCGGCATCGGCAGCAGTTCGAACTGCGTGACGCTCGCCGCGCCGTGGCGGTTGCTCGTCCCGACGCAGTCGCTGCCGGTGTCGCCGCCGCCGATCACGACGACGTGCTTGCCGTCCGCGCGCAGCTGGTCCTCGACCGCCACGCCCGCGTTGACCTTGTTCTGCTGAGGCAGGAATTCCATCGCGAAGTGGATGCCGTCGAGCTCGCGTCCCGGCACCGGCAGATCGCGTGACTGCTCGGCGCCGCCGGTCAGCAGCACGGCGTCGAAGTCGGCGTCGAGCTGTTCGGGCGTCACCGTCTCCTTCGCCCAGTTGGTCACCTTGCTGCCCTCGGGCAACGCGCCGACGAGAACGCCGGTGCGGAAGGTCACGCCCTCGGCCTGCATCTGCGCGACGCGGCGGTCGATGTGCGTCTTCTCCATCTTGAAGTCGGGGATGCCGTAGCGCAGCAGGCCGCCGATGGCATCGTTCTTCTCGAAGAGCGTCACGTCGTGGCCGACGCGCGCGAGCTGCTGCGCCGCGGCCATGCCGGCCGGGCCCGAGCCGACGACGGCGACGCGCCGGCCCGTCTTCGTCTTCGGCACGCGCGGCTGCACCCAGCCTTCGGTCCAGGCGCGGTCGATGATGGCGTGCTCGATGCTCTTGATGCCGACCGCGTCGTCGTTGACGTTGAGCGTGCAAGCCGCCTCGCACGGTGCCGGGCAGATGCGGCCGGTGAATTCGGGGAAGTTGTTGGTCGAATCGAGCACCGCCCAGGCGTTCTTCCAGTCGGCGCGGTACACCAGGTCGTTGAAGTCCGGAATGATGTTGTTGACCGGACAGCCCGACGTGCAGAACGGCGTGCCGCAGTCCATGCAGCGCGCGCTCTGGATCTTGGCTTCGCCCTCGGCCAGGCCGATGACGAATTCCTTGTAGTTCTTGAGCCGATCGGCGACGGGGCGGTAGCCCTCCTCGACGCGCTCGTACTCCATGAAGCCGGTGACTTTTCCCATGATCCAGTGCGTGTGATGTGTCGTCTCGAGGATCGCAC
This sequence comes from uncultured Rhizobacter sp., assembly GCA_964249855.1. GTDB lineage: Bacteria > Pseudomonadota > Gammaproteobacteria > Burkholderiales > Burkholderiaceae_C > LMDS01. The sequence goes on from CAXUDL010000033.1 coordinate 1,750, forward strand.
GGCGGCAGGCCCGTGCTGACAGCGCCGGCTTTCGCGAAGCGGCCGCTGCGCCGAACGAACGGACGGCGAGCGGGCCGCCGCCGCTATTCGGCCGGGATGGCTTTGCCGCCGGGCACGCCGCGCGCCTTCGCGATCGTCGACTCGGCGTCCTGCACCGCCTGGCTCTCGCTCGCGAGCGCAGCGGCCTTTTGCGCCTGCTCGGCGAGCGCGCGCTTGTACTCGTTCGGGAACACCTTGACGAAGCGGCCGCGCGACTCGGCCCAGTGGTCGAGGATGTCGCGCGCGCGCAGGCTGCCGGTCCACTTGTGGTGGTCCTCGATCATCTTCCTGAGCAACGCCTCGTCGGTCTGCGCCTGATGCCAGAGCGCAGGGTTGCCGGTCGCTTCCTGTTCGGCCGTGGTCTGGACCTTGCCGAGCGACACCATCGCGGTGTTGCAGCGCGACGCGAACTGGCCGTCCTCGTCGTACACGTAGGCGAGGCCGCCGCTCATGCCGGCGGCGAAGTTGCGCCCGGTCTTGCCGAGAACGACGACGGTACCGCCGGTCATGTACTCGCAGCCGTGGTCGCCCGTGCCCTCGACGACCGCCGTCGCGCCCGACAGCCGCACCGCGAAGCGCTCGCCGGCGACGCCGCGGAAGAACGCCTCGCCGCTCGTCGCGCCGTAGAGCACGGTGTTGCCGACGATGATGTTGCGCGTCGCGTCGCCGCGGAATTCGATCGACGGCCGGATCGCGATCCGCCCGCCGCTCATGCCCTTGCCGGTGTAGTCGTTGGCGTCGCCGATCAGGTAGATCGTGATGCCCTTCGCCAGGAACGCGCCGAAGCTCTGGCCGCCGGTGCCTTCCATCTGGATGAAGATCGTGTGGTCGGGCAGGCCCTCGGGCCGCTGGCGGATCAGCTCGCCCGAGAGCATCGCGCCGACCGTGCGGTTGACGTTGCGTACCTCTTCCATGAACTGCACGCGCTCGCCGCGCTCGAGGGCCGGCCGGCACTTCTCGATCAGCTTCACGTCGAGCGCGCGTTCGAGGCCGTGGTCCTGCGTCTCGACCTGCCGGCGGGGCACGTCGGGCGGAACGGTCGCCTGGTGGAAGACGCGGCCGAAGTCGAGGCCCTTCGCCTTCCAGTGCGCGATGCCGCGCTTGGTGTCGAGCAGGTCGGCGCGGCCGATCAGGTCGTCGAACCTGCGCACGCCGAGCTTGGCCATGATGCGCCGCGCTTCCTCGGCGACGAAGAAGAAGTAGTTGACGACGTGCTCGGGCCGGCCCTCGAACTTCTTGCGCAGCAGCGGGTCCTGCGTGGCGACGCCGACCGGGCAGGTGTTCAAGTGGCACTTGCGCATCATGATGCAGCCCTCGGCGACGAGCGGCGCGGTGGCGAAGCCGAACTCGTCGGCGCCGAGCAGCGCGCCGATCACCACGTCGCGGCCGGTCTTCATCTGGCCGTCGGCCTGCACACGGATGCGGCCGCGCAGGCGGTTCAGGACCAGCGTCTGCTGCGTCTCGGCGAGGCCGAGCTCCCACGGCGTGCCGGCGTGCTTGATCGAGCTCCAGGGCGACGCACCGGTGCCGCCGTCGTGGCCGGCGATGACGACGTGGTCGGCCTTCGCCTTGGCGACGCCGGTCGCGATCGTGCCGACGCCGACCTCGCTCACGAGCTTGACGCTGACGCTCGCGCGCGGGTTGGCGTTCTTCAGGTCGTGGATGAGTTGCGCCAGGTCCTCGATCGAGTAGATGTCGTGGTGCGGCGGCGGCGAGATCAGGCCCACGCCCGGCACCGAATGGCGCAGCATGCCGATGTAGTCGGTCACCTTGCCGCCAGGCAGCTGGCCGCCCTCGCCGGGCTTGGCGCCCTGCGCCATCTTGATCTGCAGCTGATCGGCCGACACGAGGTATTCGGTCGTGACGCCGAAGCGGCCCGAGGCGACCTGCTTGATCTTCGAGCGCAGCGAATCGCCAGCCTCGAGCGCGAAGTCGACCTGGATGTTGCCGGGGCCGATCACGTCACTGAACTTGGTGCCGGCCGTGATCGGGATGCCCTTCAACTCGTTGCGGTAGCGCGCCGGGTCCTCGCCGCCCTCGCCGGTGTTGCTCTTGCCGCCGATGCGGTTCATCGCGACCGCGAGGTTGGCGTGCGCCTCGGTGCTGATCGAGCCGAGCGACATCGCACCGGTCGCGAAGCGCTTGACGATCTCGGTCGCCGGTTCGACCTCGTCGAGCGGCACCGCCTTGGCCGCGTCGGTGCGGAACTCGAACAGGCCGCGCAGCGTCATGTGCCGGTGCGACTGGTCGTTGATGATGTTCGCGTAGTCCTCGTAGGTGTCGAACTGGTTGGCGCGGGCGGCGTGCTGGAGCTTCGCGATCGCGTCGGGCGTCCACATGTGCTCCTCGCCGCGCACGCGCCAGGCGTACTCGCCGCCGGCGTCGAGCATGCCTTCGAGCACCGGGTCGTCGCCGAAGGCCGCGCGGTGCATGCGCAACGCCTCCTCGGCGATGTCGAACACGTCGATGCCGCCGACCTGGCTCGCCGTGCCGCGAAAGTACTTGTCGACCGTCGGCTTCTCGATGCCGATCGCCTCGAAGAGCTGTGCGCCGCAGTACGACATGTAGGTCGACACGCCCATCTTCGACATGATCTTCGAGAGACCCTTGCCGACTGCCTTGACGTAGTTGGCGACGGCTTTCTCGGGCGACAGGTCGCCGCCGAGGTCCTTGTGCAGCGAGACGAGCGTCTCCAACGCGAGATACGGGTGCACCGCCTCTGCGCCGTAGCCGGCGAGCACGCCGAAGTGGTGGACCTCGCGCGCCGAGCCGGTCTCGACGACGAGGCCCGCGGTCGTGCGCAGGCCCTCGCGCACGAGGTGCTGGTGGACGGCCGAGAGCGCGAGCACGGCGGGAATGGCGACGTTGTCGCGGTCCATCCGCCGGTCGCTGATGACGAGGATGTTGTGGCCGCCGCGCAGCGCGTCGACCGCCTCTGCGCAGAGCGACGCGAGCTTCGCCTCGACGCCTTCGTCGCCCCAAGCGACCGGGTAGGTGATGTCGAGCTCGTGGCTCTTGAACTTCGCGCCGGTGTGCAGCGCGATGTTGCGCAGCCGCGCCATGTCGTCGAAGTCGAGCACCGGCTGCGGCACTTCGAGCCGCATCGGCGGGTTGACGGCGTTGATGTCGAGCGGGTTGGGCTTGGGCCCGATGAACGAGACGAGCGACATCACGATCGCCTCGCGGATCGGGTCGATCGGCGGGTTGGTGACCTGCGCGAAGAGCTGCTTGAAGTAGTTGTAGAGCGGCTTGTCCTTGTCCGAGAGCACGGCGAGCGGCGAATCGTTGCCCATCGAGCCGATGCCTTCCTCGCCGGCCTGCGCCATCGGCGAGAGCAGGAACTTCAGGTCTTCCTGCGTGTAGCCGAAGGCCTGCTGGCGGTCGAGCAGCGACTCGCGGTACTCGGTCGGCGTGCCCTTGCCAGGCACGTCCTCGAGCTTGACGCGGACGCTCTCGATCCACTGGCGGTACGGCTTCGCCGAGGCGAACTGGTGCTTGAGCTCATCGTCCTCGATGATCCGGCCCTGCTCGAGGTCGATGAGCAGCATCTTCCCCGGCTGCAGGCGCCACTTCTTGACGATGCGGTTCTGCGGGATCGGCAGCACGCCGGATTCGGAGGCGCCCACCACCAGGTCGTCGTCGGTGACGATGTAGCGCGTCGGCCGCAGGCCGTTGCGGTCGAGCGTGGCGCCGATCTGCCGGCCGTCGGTGAAGACCATGGCGGCCGGGCCGTCCCACGGCTCCATCATCGCGGCGTGGTATTCGTAGAACGCGCGGCGGCGCTCGTCCATCGTCGCGTGCTGCTCCCATGCCTCGGGGATCATCATCATCGCGGCGTGGGCGAGCGAGTAGCCGCTCATCACCAGCAGCTCGAGCGCGTTGTCGAACGTCGCGGTGTCGGACTGGCCTTCGAAGCTGATCGGGTAGAGCTTTTGCAGGTCGTCGCCGAGCACCGGCGACTTCATGACGCCTTCGCGGGCGCGCATCCAGTTGAAGTTGCCCTTGACGGTGTTGATCTCGCCGTTGTGCGCGACCATGCGGTAGGGGTGCGCGAGCGGCCACTCGGGAAACGTGTTCGTCGAGAAGCGCTGGTGCACGAGCGCGAGCGCCGAGACGACCCGCGGATCCTGCAGGTCCTTGTAGTACTTGCCGACCTGGTCCGCGAGCAGCAGGCCCTTGTAGATGATCGTGCGGCAGCTCATGCTCGGCACGTAGTACTCGCGGCTGTGCGTGAGCTTGAGCGCCTGGATCGCGCTCGACGCGGTCTTGCGGATCACGTAGAGCTTGCGCTCGAGCGCGTCGGGCACGATCACGTCGGGGCCGCGGCCGATGAAGACCTGCTTGAGCACCGGCTCCTTCGAGCGCACGGTGGGCGACATCGGCATCTCGGTGTCGACCGGCACGTCGCGCCAGCCGAGCAGCACCTGGCCCTCGGCCTTGATCGCGCGCTCGAGCTCCTGCACGCAGGCCAGGCGCGAGGCGTGTTCCTTCGGCAGGAAGATCTGGCCGACGCCGTACTCGCCCGGCGGCGGCAGCTTCACGCCCTGCGCCGCCATCTCGGCGCGAAAATAGTCGTCCGGGATCTGGATCAGGATGCCGGCGCCGTCGCCCATCAGCTTGTCGGCGCCGACCGCGCCGCGGTGGTCGAGGTTCTCGAGGATCTTCAGACCCTGAGTGACGATCGAATGCGCCTTCTGCCCCTTGATGTGTGCGACGAAGCCGACGCCGCACGCGTCGTGCTCTGCGCCCGGGCGGTAAAGACCCTGCTCTTCGGCACGCCGACGCTCTTCGCTGCTGGCAACATGCGGGGACGCTGAGGTCATGACGCTCTCCTGTAACTTTGGTCGCCCGCCGACTGCACACGGCACGGGGCCGCAATTGTCGACGGAAACCGATTCTTCCTGCGGGGGGTTGCAAGTTTCGGTCCGCGCGCGCGCCGCCGCGGCATGGGTGCCGTGGCCGGCCCCATGAGCCGTTCCGCAATCGCTCGCGACGCCGTGCGCGAGGCGTTGCGCGGCGTGCGGATGGCGGTGTGCATCGCCGGCGCCGTGGTGCTGCAAGTCGCTGGCTGGCAACTCGCGCAGAGCGAGATCCGTCGGGAAGGTCCGGGCGCCTCGCCCCGGCGGACGACGCCGATCCGCCTGGCGACACGCGCCCGATCAGGTCCGGTCGTCGGCCCCCGAGCCGCGGCGGCCGTCGCTCGCCCGGCGGTGCCGTCGGCCGTCCACGTCGACGAGTCCGACACGGACCGGCCCGCGAGCGGTCCGGACACCCCGGCGCGCCGGCCGTTCTACGACCACCACGAGGTCGACATCCCGGCCGAGCCGGTCGAGGATTGGAACCTCGAGCCGGCCGCACTCGACCGGCTCGCCATCGCGCGCATCGTCTTCACGATCTTCGTCGGCAGCGACGGACGTGCGCTGCACTGCAGCGTCGACGCGCCCGAGCAGCTCGCCGCCGACGTCCGCCGGGAGCTCGCGCAGCGGCTCTGCGAGACCGAGTTGCGGCCGGCGCGGCGCGGCGGCGTCGCCGTCGCGAGCCGCCGGCGCATCGAACTGTTCACCGGCGAACACGGCTGAGCGGTCGGCGGCGACCGCCCGTCGGCCCACGCCGACCACTCGTCAAAAGCAGGGTGTCGGCGGTGCAGTTTGCACGTTCGGCAACCGATGTCGTCGGAGACACTCCGCCCGTCCGTCCCTGCCCCGAGCCTCCATGCGCCCTCCCCGTGCCCGTGTGTCCACATCGACCGCCCGCGGCTTCACGCTGATCGAGCTGATGATCGTCGTCGCCATCGTGGCGATCCTGGCGGCGATCGCCTTGCCAAGTTATCGCGACTACATCCTGCGCGGCCAGCTCGTCGACGCGACGAGCCTGTTGTCGGCCGGCCGGGCAAACATGGAACGGTACTACCAGGACAACCGGACGTTCGCGAGCGTCAGTGCGTCGATCGTGCCGCCGTGCGATACCGGCATCGCCGCTGCAAAGCGCACCCAGGGCAAGTTCTTGATGACCTGCAGCGGCACCCCAAATGCGACGAGCTACACGCTTCAGGCAGTTGGCACCGGCGCGGTCTCGACCTTCACCTACACGGTCAACCAGGACGGAACCCAGTCCACGACCATCGCTGCAGGCGGCCCCTGGCCCGCAGGCACGACCGCGTGCTGGGTGACGAAGAAGGGCCAGACGTGCTGAGACACGCGGCCCGCGGCGTCACGCTGATCGAGCTGATCGTGACGATCGCCCTCGCCGCGACGCTCGTCACGCTGTCGATCCCGTCGTTCGTCGCCTGGGTCCGCAACGCGCAGATCCGCAGCGTCGCCGACTCGCTGCAGAACGGCCTGCGCGTCGCCCAGGCCGAGGCGTTGCGGCGCAACCGCCAGGTCGTACTCGGCTTCACCAACGACACGCCAGCGGCCGGCACCAATCCATTCGCCAGTGCGACCGCCGTCGCCGGCGGCAGGCGCTGGTGGCTGCAGACCGTGCCGCAGGTCGGTGAGACGTCCTCGGACGTCAGCTACATCGCCGCAGGCGTCGTCGTCGACGGCGCGTCGACGGTGACCATCGCCAACGACCAGTCGGCGCGCACGGTCTGCTTCGGCTCGACCGGCCGGCTCGTCACCAACACCAGCATCACCGGCCTGTCGAGCGGCTCGTGCACCGCGGCCAAGACCACGTTCACCGTCGACCAGCCGCCCGCCAGCACCTACCGCACGCTGAAGGTCATCGTCCAGCTGGGCGGGCAGGTCCGCATGTGCGATCCGGCCCGGCCGGCGTTGTCCAGCGCATCACCCGAGGGTTGCTGACATGACCCGAGCCGCCTCCCGCCGCGCGCAGCACGGCTTCACCCTGATCGAAGTGCTGGTGTCGATCCTGATCTTCTCGTTCGGGCTGCTCGGCTTCGCCGGCCTGCAGGCGCGGGCGATCCAGTTCGCTGTCAGCGCCGAGGACACCAACCGCGCCGCGCTGCTGGCCAACGACATGGCAGCGACGATGGTCGCGAAGAACGCCGTCGACCCGAGCGGGGTCGCGATTTCCGCGGACGTCACCGCCTGGCAGGCGCGCGTCGCCGCCTCGCCGGCGAGCGGCGGCCTGCCGAACGGCACAGGGACGGTCACGGTGTCGACGCCCAAGCTCGCGACGCTCACCGTGCAGTGGCGAGCGCCCTCGGGCTCGGCGAGCGCCGCCAACGACACGAACCGCTACGTCACGCAGGTCGTGCTGCCATGAGCCGCCACCGTCCATCGGCCGGCGGGGCTCGCGGCTTCTCGCTCATCGAACTGCTGGTCTCGATCACCATCGGGCTGATCGTGACGCTCGCCGTCACGAGCGTGATGATCCACGGCGAGAAGACGAAGCGGACGAGCACGTCGATCAACGACATCGACCAGACCGGCGCCTACGCCGCCTACCTCCTCGACCGGCTGATCCGCAGCGCCGGTTCGGGCTTCGCCCAGAACTGGGACAGCGCCTATGGCTGCCTGCTCAACGTCTCGAAGAACGGAACGCAGATCCTTCCGATGCCGGCGGCGGGGTTCAACAGCGGCTCGGCGTTCGCGAACGTCGGCAAGGCCACCAACCCCTACCAGTTCAGGCTGGCGCCGATCGTGATCGCCAAGGGATACGCGGGGACGAGCGGCGACGTGCTCGTCGTGATGGCGGGCACGGCGGGTGTCGGCGAAGCCGGCACTGCGGTATCGCCGGGACCGATCGGCGCCGGCGCCACCAGCCTGCTGGTGCGCAACGCGCTCGGCTTCGGCACCGACGACATCGTGCTGCTCGCCGACGCCGCCGTCGGCAGCGGTTGCCTGATGGAGCAGATCGGCACCCGCACGCGGACCGACTCCGGCACGACGCTGCCGCTCGCCGGCGCTGGCGCGAACAGCTATTACGCCGGCAGCGGCAGCACCGTCGGCCTGACCGCGTTCGGCGCCAGCACGTCCGCGATCCAGCTCGGGAATGCGAACGTGACGACGCCCAACATGCCGCAGTTCCAGGCGATCGGCGTGGGTGCCAACAACACGCTGGTCAGCTACGACCTGCTGCAGGTGCCGTCGAGCACCAGCGTCCTGGACACGCCGCTCGCCGACGGCGTGACCGAACTGCGCGCGATCTACGGTATCTCGACCACGAACCCGCCGGGCAACGTCGTCGACGCCTGGGCCGACGCCACGAGCACCGACCCGGCCGGGGACTATTCGGCTGCGACGCTCACCGACGGCTCCGCCACATCGCAAACCAAGCTGCGCCGCATCGTCGCGGTCCGGCTCGGGATGATCCTGCGCTCGTCGCTCGCCGAGGGCAGGGACTACACGCCGGCGTCGACGCAGATCACGCTGTTCGCGGAAAGCAACCCGACGCTGAAACAGACGCACACGCTGACGACCGATGAACAGCAGTACCGCTTCCGCACCGTCGAGCTGATGATCCCGCTCCGCAACGCCCTGCTCGCGCCATGACGATCGCCCTGCGCCCCGTGCCGAACCGACTCCTGCTGCGCGGAACGGCGCGCGCTTCGCCGCGACGCCAGCGCGGCGTGGTGCTGATGTTCACGATGATCGCTCTCCTGATCCTGTTGATCGTCGCCGTCGCGCTGGCACGTTCGTTCCAGAGCTCGATGTTCAACTCGGGAAACATCGCGTTCAAGCGCGACCTGCAAAACCAGAGCGAGCGCGCGGTGGCGCTGGTGCTGCCGATCTTCGCCGGCGGCGGTGGGCTCGGTACCCCTGCCGCACGCGGCGTCACCGACCAGAGCAAGAACTACAGCGCGGTGATCCTGCCGACGAACGCGCAGGGCATCCCGACAGCGCTGCTGGCCAGCGATTTCGGCACGACTTGGACGGCGGGCGACATCACCCCGCCCGCCAGCGACCCATCGTTCCCCGCCAGGCAGATCGAATCGATCCGCTACATCGTCGACCGGCTCTGCAGCACCGCGGGCAACGAGTCGACGCTCGGCTCCACGCAGTGCACCTTGCGGGACGACCCGACGCCGAGCGGAACGAGCGCATCGAACCTGCAAGGCGCCGAACGCATCGGCGTGAGCTCGACCAATGCCGCCGCGGCGCTGCAGACCGTGGTCTACCGGATCAGCATCCGGATCACCGGACCGCGCAACACCCAATCGTTCTTCCAGTCGACTTTCTCGGTTCCGTCGTGAACCGTCCAGGGGCCATGCGCATGAATATCCTGTCAATCGGCTTCGGGGCGCTTCGTCGGCTGGGCCTGTGCGCCGGCGTGCTTTGCGTCGCGAGCCTGTCGCTGGTCACCCGGTCCGAGGCGCAGACGCCCCTGGCCGACGTGCCGATCTTCGCCACCCTCGATGTCCCGGGCAATCTCGTCCTCGCGCTCTCGGTCGAATTTCCGACGGCGGTCACCCAGGCCAACCCAGGCGCCTACTCGAACGCCAGGCAGTACCTGGGCTACTTCGATCCTCTCAAGTGCTACACGTACCGGGTCAACGTGAAGGTCGGCACCATCGATGTCGGCAGTTACTTCGAACCGACGAAGACCGTGGCGTCGCCCAGCGTCAGTTGCGGCGGCCAATGGAGCGGCAACTTCATGAATTGGGCGACGATGCAGGCGATCGAGCCGTTCCGATCTGCGCTCACAGGCGGGTACCGCAATGTCGACATGGCGGCGATGACGATCCTCGAAAAGGCCTGGGCGCCGAAGGACCAAGGCACGGGCGGCAGCGTCGCCAACCCCGGCAACTTTCCGAACAAGTCGATCACCTCCACTGACTCACCAGTGACCGTGTCGTCGGTGACGCCGTTCACAGGGACGAACTTCTACATGCATGTCGTGCAATGCGGCAATTTGCTGGTGTTCAGTCGGGATTCGGCCGCAGCGCTCGACGGCGACAATTGCCCCAGCAGCCCGACACCCACGCCGTGGAACGGATCGTCGTCGACGTCGAGCGGAGTGTTTTCTGTCCAGGTGCGGGTGCAGGTGTGCGTGCCCAACACGGCCAACCCCGATGTCCAACCCGAGGCGAATTGCGTCCGCTACGGCGCCAACTACAAGCCCGAAGGCCTGATCCAGAAATACGCGAGCAAGATCCGGTACAGCGCGTTCGGCTATCTGAACGACCCGAAGGACGACGGCAGCAAGCTCCGCGACGGCGGCGTGCTGCGGGCTCGCATGAAGTTCGTCGGCCCGACACAACCGGTTCCAGGCTCGACGCCGATCACGAATTTGCGAGCGGAGTGGAGCACGACCGACGGCACCTTCGCGAAAAACCCGGACAGCGACGACGCCGCCGCCTCGAGCGAAACCAATGCGGTGGTCGGCAACAGCGGCGTCATCAACTACCTGAACCAGTTCGGTCAGTCCGCAAAATATTTCAAGCGATTCGACCCGGTCAGCGAGTTGTACTACGCCGCGACACGCTATCTCCGCAATCTCGGCGATGTTCCCGAGTACAGCGACCTGTCCACCTTCAACGGCGGGACCAGCACGGTTGCGAATCGGAAGGACATGAAGGACGGCTTCCCGGTGATCCGCAACTGGACCGACCCGATCCTTTATTCCTGCCAGAAGAACTTCGTCCTCGGCATCGGCGATACCAACACGCACGCCGACAAGAATCTGCCCGGCAACACCGACTACCGGTCGACCGAGAAAGACATGCCGAGCGCCGTCGAGAACGACAGGGACGTCGACGTGATCGCAGCGACGAACAAGGTCGGTGTCCTCGAAGGGCTCGGCGCGAATATCGGCAACGCGAACAACTACAACGCCTACGACAACTCTGCGTACATGGCAGGACTCGCGTATAAATTCAACACGACCGACGTCCGGAGCGACTGGGAGGGCAAGCAGTCCATCTCGACGTACTGGCTCGACGTGCTGGAAAACGGCGACTACAAGCCCCGTCGGGCTGTAAGAAACCAGTTCTATCTGACGGCCAAGTACGGCGGATTCACCGTCCCGAAGGATTACTCGTACGAGACCAACACGACACCCCTGTCGCGAGACCTGTGGTCGACGAACGGCGAGACGATTCCGATCCCGACCTCAGGCGGACCGCGTCCCGACAACTTCTTCGTCGCGGACCAGGCAGACAAGATGTTCAACGGGCTGGCGACCGCCTTCTCGCGCATCAGCATCGCCTCGGGCGCGACGACGACATCGTTCTCGCTTCCCCTGCCGCAAACCACCGCGCTCAACGGCGCGAGCTACAGCAGCTCGTTCGATCCGGCCAACTGGACCGGCGAGCTGACGGCCAGCTCGATTGCCTTCACCGCCGCCAACGGAAGCGCACTCGCCACCCCTCGATTGTCGAGCCCATGGTGGACGTTCTCCTCGAAGCTCGCGACGCAGGCTTCGGCCGTCGATGTCGATGGCGTCAAAGGCTGGAACAACAACCGCCGCATCGTCACCTCGTCGTCGAGCAACAGCGCGAACCCTGGCATCACGTTCCGTGCATCGTCCCTGTCGAGCAGTGACCTCGCGCTGCTCGACCCGTCCTACGTGACGGGCAACGACAGCGCCGATTACATCAACTACCTGCGCGGCGACCGGAGCAACGAGGCCGGCGTCGCCGGTGGCACGGGCGCATACCGCGTACGCACCTCGCTCGTCGCCGACATCGCCGGCTCGAAGGCACGCGCTGTCGGACCGCCGAGCTTTCCGTTCTCCGAGTCGACCAATCCGGGCTACGCCGAGTTCCGCAGCCAAAAGGCCACCCGGAGGACCGTGGTGTACTTCGGCTCGAACGACGGCATGCTGCATGCGGTCAACGGCGCGCTGGTGACGACGCAGCCCTCCCCGGCTCCGTCGCCTCCGCTCGAGCAGGATGCGCAGGCCGGCACGGAGATGTTCGCCTATGTTCCGCGCGCCCTGATGGCCGGCCCGAGCGCGCCGAACACCGACGGCCTGGCGTCGCTCGGCAAACCGGCGTTCGTCCATCACAACATGGTCAACGCGACGCCGGTCGTCTTCGACGTCGACTTCTCCCGCACCCGCGGCGGCCCGACCGGCAACGCCTGGCGCTCGGTGCTGATCGGCGGCTTGGGCAAAGGTGGCCGCAGCTACTACGCGATCGACGTGACCGATCCGCAGGCCATGGTGAGCGGTGGCGAGAGCACGGTCGCCAGCAAGGTGCTTTGGGAGTTCACCCACGCCTCGCTCGGCTTCACCTTCGGCGAGCCGCTCGTCGTGAAGACCAAGAAATACGGCTGGGTCGTCATCTTCGTGTCCGGCTACAACAATGCCGACGGCAAAGGCTACTTCTTCATCGTCAACCCGCGCACCGGCGCGCTGCTCGAACCTCCGATCTCGACGGCCATCGGCAGCACGACGAACGACGCGGGTCTCGCCAACGTCAACGCCTTCGTCGTGGACGCGACGGACGGCACGGCCGACGCTGCGTATGCAGGAGACATGCTCGGAAATCTCTGGCGGCTCGACCTGACGGGAACGACCGGCAACTATCCGAGCCCGTTGCTGATGGCGCAATTCAGGAGCCCGTCCGGCTCGGATTCCCAGCCGGTCACCGCGCGGCCCGTCATCGAAGTCCATCCGACCACGCGCAAACGTTTCGTCATGGTCGGCACCGGCCGTCTGCTCGATGTCAGCGACTTGTTGTCGACAAGGCCGCAAAGCTTCTACGCCATCGCCGACGGAACCAACGCGGCGTTCAATACGACGCTGTCTGCACCGCTCTCCTACCCGATCACGCGCGCGATGCTGCTCCAATCGACGGATGCCAACGCGTTGCTCGGGGACGGTGCAGCGACCTTCGACCCGACGACGCAGACCGGCTGGTACATCGATCTCGGCATCGCCGCCGGCAGCAGCGTGGCGTATCGGGTCACGACCGACGCGACGACGCTCTCCGGAGCGGTCGCCTTCGCCGCCACGGCGCCGAGCACCGACGCCTGTCTGCCCTCGGGCGCGAGCCTGATCTATGCGCGGAACTATGCGTCCACGGCCAGCACGTTGATCTCCGATGTGAACAACCCGGCCAGCCTGATCGGCTCGTTTTCGATCGGCGGGAATGCGACCGATCTTCGCTATCTCAGCGTCAACGGCACCGCGCGACTGGTCGCCGGTACCGACAACGGGACGCTCGCGAATCCGCCGATCACGCCGGCCGTACCGCTCAGGCTGCGCCGGCTCAACTGGCGCGAATTGCCGACCATCGACTGACCGACGGCGAGCGTCAGCCCGGTCGACCCGAGCGGGCTGCGATCGCCTCGAGAACGACGTCGTCGGGCGCCGTCCTGACGGCAGCACGGCCGGGCGCCTCGAGGACGACGAAGCGGATTTCACCGGCCTCTGCCTTCTTGTCGAGGCGCATCAGCGACAGCCAGCGCTGGGGTTCGAGCGCCGGCGCGACCACAGGCAGACCGGCGCGCCCGATCAGCGCGGTGACGCGAGACGCGTGTGCGCGGTCGATCAGGCCGAGCAGGCGCGACAGTTCTGCCGCGATCACCATGCCGCACCCGACGGCTTCGCCGTGCAGCCAGCTTCCGAAGCCAAGCCCTGCCTCGATCGCATGGCCGAAGGTATGACCGAAGTTGAGCACGGCGCGCGGTCCGGCCTCGCGCTCGTCCTGCGCGACGACAGCGGCCTTGATCTCGCAGCACCGTCGCACCGCATGCACCAGCGCCGCGGGGTCCCGGGAAAGCAACGCGTCGAGATTCGCCTCGATCCATCCCAGGAAGTCGTCGTCCAGCGCCGCACCGTACTTGATCACTTCGGCAAGGCCGGCGCGCAGCTCGCGATCCGGTAGCGAGCCGAGGGTAGCGATGTCCGCGACGACGCGCGCCGGCTGGTGGAACACGCCGATCATGTTCTTGCCGCGCGGGTGGTTGATCGCCGTCTTGCCACCGACCGACGAGTCGACCTGCGCGAGCAGCGTCGTCGGCACCTGCACGTAGGGCACGCCGCGCATGTAGCACGCGGCGGCGAAGCCGGTCATGTCGCCGACGACGCCGCCGCCGAGCGCGAAGAGCGTCGTCTTGCGGTCTGCGCCGGCGTCGAGCAGCGCGTCGAAGATGCGGTTGAGCGTCGGCCAGTCCTTGTGTGCCTCGCCGTCTGGAAGCTCGACGACGACGACCGTGCGCCAGTGCGACTGCAGCGCCGTGCGCAAGCGGCCGGCGAGCAGCGGCGCCACCGTCGCGTTGCTGACGATGACCGCCTGCGAGCCGCCCGGCAGACCGGCGTAGCTGTCGGCGCGGTCGAGCAGACCGGGGCCGATCAGGATGTCGTAACCGCGGTCGCCGAGGTCGATCGCGACGCGCTCGCAGGCGGGGCTGTTGCGGCTGTCCATTCGCCGCAGTGTAGGGCGACGCCGCGCCGTCCTCGGGTGGCGGCGCAGGGCCTCAGGCGGAGTCGATCGGTGCAGGATCCGGCGCCCGCAGCCCGCCGACCACCCCGGCGAGCTCGAGCTGCATCATCAGCACGTTGACGATCGCCGGCAAGGACGGTCGACCGATCTCGACGACGTAATGCGCCGTCTCGCGATAGAGCGGGTCGCGCACCGCATAGAGATCACGCAAGCGGCGGATCGGGTCGGCGACCTGCAGCAGCGGCCGCTTGGTGTCGTGGCGGAGGCGGCGGCCGAGTTCCTCGGGCCGCGAGCGGAGGTAGACGACGGTCGCGCTCCGCGCGAGCACATCGCGGTTGGCCGGCCGCAGAACAGCGCCGCCGCCGGTGGCAAGAACCATGTCGCGCTCTCTGCTCAGCTCGGCGATCGTCGCTTCCTCGACATCGCGGAAGCGCGCCTCACCCTCGCGCTCGAAGAAACTGCGGATCGACTCGCCGAGCCGGTCCTCGATGACAGTGTCGGAGTCGACGAACCGCAGGTCGAGCCGTCGAGCGACCTGGCGCCCGACGGTGGTCTTGCCGCAGCCGGGCAAGCCGACGAGCGCGATCAGCACGACATCAAGTCACTTCGGGATGCCGCAGGTGTTGGTACCGAACGGGCTGAATTGTCCCGGCGGCGAGCCCGGACCCTCATAGTCGGCAACCAAGCCTGCAGGCACGAACATCTGTTCATTGCTGGACTCGGTGCCGCTCACGATCGCCGACGCGACCAATTTGACTTCCAACCAATTGGCGTAGCTTTTGGCGTACACCACGGAAATCGTTGCACGCCCGTTCGGGCCGGTGGTCACCGTCCCGCTCGACGCGCCCGACGTCGACGAAGTCGTCGCCGAGATGACGTTGCCCGGTTCGAGCATCCCGTCGCCGTTGAAGTCCTCGTTCACGTCGAGCACACCGTTGTAGTTCGCATCCTCGTTGCTGCAAACGCTGATGCTCGGCAAGTCGTACGACCAGCCTTTGTCGCCGAGAACGAGTTGTCCCTTCAGATATTGTGCAGGCAAGATCTTGATGGTCACCCCGACGTTGGACACCGCGACGCCGTTCGAGTCCGTCACATAGACGACCCAGTCCTGTTGGTACGTCTGCTTATCGATCTCGATGATCGTATTGCCGGTACCGAGCGAGATGAACAGCGCGCTCTGACTGACGGTGAGACTTGCCGTGTTGTTCGTCTTCGAGGCGTTCGTGGACCCCGCGACGCAAGCCGCCACGTCGATCGCCGGCGAGCCTTGAACGGTGGCCTGCAACAACACGCCGTTGCTGGCGGTGCTGGTCGTGCCCGCGATGTACTGCACCGTTGCCTGGCCGCCGCTGTTCGTGACCGCCGATGCCTGGCTCAGATTGCCACCGCTCGGGTCCGAACACCGATTGAAGTTGACGGTGACGCCGCTGACCGGATTGCCATTGACGTCGAACACCGTCGCCTGCACGGTTGCTGCCTGCGCGGTCGAGCCGAAACCGTTCGGGCTCAAGGCGGTCGGCGTCGCCTGCAGCACGAGCTTTGCAGGCGTAACGGCCACGAACGCGATCGGCAACGTGGCTTGCGCCGACACCGAACTTCCGATGAGGGTTGCCTGTGCCGTCGCCGGGCTGGCCGTGGCCGACCGCACGCAGACCATGGCCTTGCCGCTCGTGTCGGTCGTGGCTGTCGCAGTCGTCACTGCGCTCGAGCATGGACTCGGCGACGATGGATTCGCGACAGTCAATGCCCCCGCGGTGGCCGCGAACGCGATCTGCTTGCCGGACTGCGCGACGCCGTTCGACAGGTACTGGACCGTGAGCATCTGCGGCACGCCGACCGGGATCGTCGTGTTCGCGGCGGGACTGACAAAGGTGAAGTTTTCCGCGCTGACCGTGATCGGGGTGGTCACGGTGACACCGCCGGCAGCGAAGCTGAGGGTGTCGACGCCGGCCTTGGTTGCCGTGTAGCCCACCGCCGAGACGCCCCGCAGATCGGTCGTCACCGATGCGGCCGCCAGGGTATTGCCGAGCGAGCTCGAGATGGTCACGGGAAGGCCGCTGATCGGCGTTCCCTTCGAATCCTTCGCGGTCACGGTTCCCTGCACCGAGCCGCTCAGCGGAACGGTCGTGACGCCTGAATACGACAACGTCGTCCCGACGACGGGCAATGTGATCTTGCCCGACGCAGTGCCCGACACCGCGGTCACGACGATATTGCGGTTGCTGCGGTCGGAACCCGCCGACAGGATGACGGTGGCGGCGCCGGTCGCATCGGTGGTTGATTGCGCCGAGGTCAAGGTGCCTGAATCCGCCGAGAAGACGATGGCGGTCGAGGGAAGGCTGACGTTGCCCGTGCCTTTGACCGTCGCGGTGACGGTGACCTGATCACCTCCGCTCGGCACCTGGACGGAACTCGCGATCAACTCGACGGTGGCCACCGTCACCGTGGTCGTGGGGCTCGAGGCTGCCGCTCCGCCCGATCCGAGGACCGGCGTGCCGGCGCTGCCGCCCCCACCCCCGCACGCTGAAAGCAGCAACGCCGCGCCGAGGATCCATGAGCCGTTGCAGAGCTTCATCGGTGATGTCATGTCGATTGCGGGAAGGGCTGTTCGAAAGGCGTTCCGCTTCACCGCGCAGCCGTCCGCTCGGTCACGACCTTCGGCGTCAGGAAGATCAGCAGTTCGGTCTTGCTCGAGGTCTTCGTCCGCGTCTTGAACAGGTTGCCGACGACCGGGATGTCGCCGAGGAACGGCACCTTGCTGAGGTCGTCGGTGTCGGTCTGCGTGTAGATGCCGCCGATGACGACGGTGCCGCCGTTCTCGATCAGGACCTGCGTCTTGACGTGCTTGGTGTTGATCGCGAAGCCGGCCGCGCCGGCAGAGGCGCCGCGAGAGTCGTTGGTGACGTCGACGTCCAGGATGACGTTGCCCTCGGGCGTGATCTGCGGCGTGACCTCGAGCTTCAGGTTCGCCTTGCGGAACGCGACCGACGTGGCGCCGCTCGACGTCGCCTGCTGGTAGGGGATCTCTTCGCCCTGCTCGATGATCGCCGGCTTCTGGTCGGCGGTGATGACCCGCGGACTCGCGAGGACCTTGCCCGTGCCGTCGGCTTCGAGCGCGGACAGCTCGAGGTTCAGGAAGCGGTTCGCACTCGCGCTGAACAGCGACAGCGCGAAGCTCGCCGGCGAATAGCTGCTGACCGCCGTCGCCGGAAGATTGACGAAGTTGGAGTCGGCGAATGGCGTGACGCCCGTCGTCTGGTTGGTCTGCGCGCCGATGGCGTTGAGATTGCCGCCGATGGTGACGCGGTTGCTGCCGCCGACGCCGTAGCCCGGCACGCCGCCGGCGATGCCGCGCAGGTCGGTCGCGCCGAGCTTGACGCCGAGCGAACGGCCGAAGGTGTCGGTCGCGAGCACCACGCGCGACTCGATCAGCACCTGGCGCACCGGGATGTCGATCTTCGCGATCATCGCCTGCACCTCTTCAAGCTTGCTCGGGATGTCGCTGACGAAGAGCTGGTTGGTGCGGGCCTCGTAATTGAGACGGCCGCGGCCGGACAGGATGCTGGCCGACGACGTGCCGCCGCCACCAGCACCACCACCACCGCTCGACGCCTGGCCGGCGTTCTGGCCGGTCAACCCCTTGGCCACGTCCTCGGCCTTGGCGTAGTTGAGCTGGAACGACTGCGTGCGCACCGGCTCGAGCGCGGCGATCTGCTGGCGCGCCTCGAGCTCGATCTTCTCCTTCGCGTTCAACTCGTCCTTCGGCGCGATCAGGATCACGTTGCCCGACTTGCGCAGGCCGAGACCCTTGGCCTGCATGATGATGTCGAGCGCCTGGTCCCAGGGCACGTCCTTCAGCCGCAGCGTGACGTTGCCGGTCACGGTGTCGCTCGTGACGACGTTGAAGTTGGTGAAGTCGGCGATCACCTGCAGCAGCGCGCGGACCTCAATGTTCTGGAAGTTGAGCGAGAGCTTTTCGCCCGCATAGCCCGGCCCCTGCACCAGCTTGTTCGGGTCGAGCTTGAGCGCGCGGACCTCGACGACGAACTGGCTGTCGCTCTGGTAGGCGCTGTGCTCCCACGAGCCCTTCGGCTCGATGACCATGCGCACGCGGTCGCCGGCCTGCGTCGTCGTCACCGCCTGGATCGGCGTGCCGAAGTCGGTCACGTCGAGGCGCTTCCTGAGGCTGTCGGGAAGGCTCGAGCGGAGGAATTCGACGACGAGGCTGCTGCCGGTCTGGCGGATGTCGACGCCGACCTGGTTGTTCGGCATCTCGACGACGACGCGGCCGGCGCCGTCGGAGCCGCGGCGGAAGTCGATGTCCCTGAGCGGCAGCGACTGGCTGCCGACGCTCGGCGCGAAATGCAACGGCTGCGCCGCGAGCAGCGGGCTCGCCGACGCCACCGCCGCCGCGTCGACCGAGGGCGCGCCACCACCCTCGACGACGAGCAGCAGCGCCTTGCCCTGCAGCTCCGCGCGGTAGTTGGCGGCGGTCTTCAGGTTGAGCACGAGCCGCGTGCGCTCGCCGCCCTGCGCGACGGACACCGACCGGAGGTTGCCCTGGTTGACCTCGACATTCGATTTCGCGAGGCCGTTGACGACGCCCGGCAGGTCGATCGCGATCCGCGGCGGCGTCTGCACGGTGAAACCCACCGGAACGGCCGGCAGCGCCTCTGACATCTCGATGCGGACGACGTTGGCGCCGGCCTGCTGCGTGCTCGTGATCGACTGGATCGAAATCTGCGCGAACACCGATGCCGGCAGGCCCACGAGAAACGCGAACGCCAAAAAGGCCCGCGAGCGCCAGGGGGCTGTCATGTGAATCTCCTGCGTCTGCGTCTGCGTCTTCATCGAGTCGTTTCCTGGAGCTGCAGCGCGGTCGTGCGCTCGATCCATTCGCCTGCGGCGTCCTGGACGATCTCGCGAAGGTCGAGTTCGGTTTCGGAGATCTTGGTGATCTTTCCGTAGTTCTGGCCGAGGTAATCGCCCGATTTGACCTGGTAGAGCAGGCGATCCACGCGCAACAGCGCGTACGGCCGGCCGGCCTTGGTGACGCTGCCGACCATCGCCATGCTGTCGAGCGGGTACGACTCGAGCGGCTCCTTGCGGCGATTGAGTTCGCCGGCCAGCAGCGAATTCGGCTGTCGCGCCTCCTGCTTCAGGGCGACGGTGAGCTTTTGCGTGCTGAACGGTTCGACGCCGTTCACGGCCTGGTAGCCCTGCGGCACGAACTTCTTCGGTGCGGACAGCGGCTGCACCGTGGGTTTGACCTCGCGTTTCTGCGCGTCCATCCACTGCGTCAATTCGCCCTGCTCGCCGCCGCAACCGGCAAGCGCGAGCAGCAGCAGCGTCGCCGCGCGGGCCGCGGCGCCGCGGAGCCTCGTCGTCGCGCCGCTCATTTCTTCGCCCGCTTCGCAGCCGCGGCGGCTTGCTGGACCGCTTCGATCTCGGTCGGGTCGAGGTAGCGGTAGGTGCGCGCCGTCGCGTCCATCGACAGGTTGCCGCTGCCGCTCGCGTCGCGCGGCGGCGTCGTGAGCGCGAGGTCGTGCAGCGTCACGATGCGCGAGAGATTGGCGATGTCGGCCGCGAAGGCGCCGATCTCGTGGTAGCGGCCCGAGATGCGGATCGAGATCGGCAATTCGGCGTAGTAGTCCTTGACGACGACCGCGCCGGGCCGGAACAGCTCGAACTGCAGGCCGCGGCCGAGACCCGCCTGGTTGATGTCGGAGAGCAGCGCGTCCATGTCGGCCTTGCCGGGGAGCTGCTTCTCGAGCTGGGTCACGTACTCCTGCACCTGCAGTTTCTGCTTGCGCAGCTCGGCGAGGTTGACGGCCTGGCCGAGCTTGGCGCGGTAGTCGCTCTTGAGCACCGGCTCCTTGGCTGCCTCGGCATCCAATTCATCGTGCGCGCCCGAGAGCAGCGCGAACCAGCCGATCGCGAGCACCGCGATGGCGACCGCCACCCAGGCGAGCAGCTTGGGCAGCACGGGCCACTGGCCGGGTTCCTTCGGGTTGAGTTCGCGGAATTGCGACGACGCGTCCTGGAACAGCGAGGCGACGTCGACGCCGCGGGTGGTGGGCGTGGCGGTGACCATCCTAGGCGGCCTTCCTGGCAGCGGCGCTCGCCGAGCCGACCGGCGCCGGGACGGCATCGGCGGGCCGGTTGTCCTGCGGCCGCTTGACGGCGACGCGCATCGAGAAATCGAAGAGCCGCTTCTGGTCGCGATTGGCGGCGACCACCGCCGTCGACTTGCTCTCGATCAGCTCGGGCTTGTAGAGCCAGTCGGAGTGGTAGGCGGTGTTGCGCAGCAGCTCCGAGATCCGCTCCTGCGTCTGCGCGATGCCGTTCAGCAACAGGTTCTGGCCCTCCTGCTTGACCGTCAGCAGATAGATGCCTTCGGGCGTCTGCTTGACCAGCTCGTTGAGCAGGTGCACGGGCAGGTTGCGATCGATCTGCAGGTCTTCGACCGCCTTCTGGCGCGCGGTCAGCGAGGCGATCTCGGCCTTCAGCGTCGCGATGTCCTTGATCTGCGCATCGAGCTTCGCGATCTCGCTCTCCAGGAAGGCGTTGCGACCACGCTGCGCGTCGGTCATCTGCTGCACGACGGCGTACCACGCACCGACCGCCGCGAGACCGACGACCGCGGCGACGCCGAGGCCCGCGAAGAACGCGATCTTCCTGCGCCTGCGCCGTTCCTCCCGGTGCGGGAGCAGGTTGATCAGGATCACTGCACGAACCTCCGCATCGCGAGGCCGCAGGCCGTGAGATAGGACGGCGCCTCCCGACGCAGCCGCGATTCGCGCACCGACGGGCCGAGCACCATGTTCTCGAACGGGTTGACGACCATCGAGGCGAAGCCGGTCAGCTCGGTCACGCGGTCCTTCAGGCCAGGCAGCGTCGCCGTGCCGCCGGCGAGCATCACGTAGTGCACCTTGTGGTGCGGCGTGCTGGTGAAGAAGTACTGCAGCGCCCGGCCGATCTCCTGCGAAAGACTGTCGACGAACGGCTCGAGCAGCATCGAGGTGTAGTCCTCGGGCAGATCGGCGGCGAGCTTCTTCTGCTCGGCTTCCTCGAACGAGAAGCCGTACTGGCGCGAGATGAGCTGCGTGAGCTGCGAGCCGCCGAAGGCCTGGTCGCGGTCGTAGAGCATCTCGTCGTCGCGCAGCACCTTGAGGCTCGTCGTGTCGGCGCCGATCTCGAACAGCGCGATGAGTGCGTCGCGGCCGCCGCTCGGCAGCGCCGAGACCACGCGCGTCATCGCGAGGCGCGACGCGTGGGATTCGATGTCGAGCACCGTCGGCTTCAGGCCCGCGGCCTCGGCGAGCCCCTGGCGGTCCTGCACCCGGTCCTTGCGCGATGCGGCGATCAGCACCTCGACGTCGCCGACCGATGTCGGGCTCGGGCCGATGACGCAGAAGTCGAGGCTCACCTCGTCGAGCGAGAACGGGATGTACTGGTTGGCCTCGGCCTCGACCTGGACCTCGAGCTCCTCGTCGCGCATGCCGGCGGGCAGCATGATCTTCTTCGTGATCACCTGCGACTGCGGCATCGCCATCACGACCTGGCGCGTCTTCGTGCCGCTCTTGGTCACGACGCGCTTGACCGCTTCGGAGACCTCGTCGAACTTCTCGATCTGGCCGTCGGCGATCCAGCCCTTCTCGAAGCTCTCGCTGCCGAAGCGCTCGAGCACGTATTCGCCCTTGGCGTTCTGGCCGAGCTCGACGAACTTGACGCTCGACGCGCTGATGTCGAGCCCGATCATCGCCGGCGGCTGACGCCCCAGCAGAGTGTCCAGAAAGCTCATGACGCCCCCTAAACGGGTTGACCGACGGCAAAAACTCTTTGCGTCGGCTTGTTAATAAGTTACTTCCATGCTAGCAGCAAAGCCCTTGATGACCCGTGGAAAAGCCGGGTCGACGTGCCGCTTCTCGTTGTAAATCGCACACGCTTCTCGAGACGCGCCAACCACGGAACCGGCCGCGATGAAAGGGCGCCGGCCCCTTCGTTCACGGGGCGCCGGCGCCCCATAGCGCACGCTTTTCCGGGGAGTCCGAACCCGATATCGGCAGCGCGCGCAATTTCTATAATGAAACTCCACCGCCGGACCACCATGCCACACCCTCCCCTCGCCGCCGCTTCCCAGCCGATGGTGGCCCGCCTCGCCGCCGCGCCGCGACAGGTCCGGTCATGACGCCCGCCGGCGCCGCGCCGCCGCCCCGGGGCGATGGTCCGATCCGGCCGCCGGCCGCCGCGCCGCTACCCGGCTGGATACGGCTCGCCGCGAAGAGCCTCGCCTGGCTCGCCGGGCTTGCTGCCGCGGGCGCGGTGTCGGTCCTCGTGCTGGTGCTGATCGCGCTCTCGGTCGCCTACCCCAATCTGCCCGAGATCAACGGCCTGCTCGACTACCGGCCGAAGCTGCCGATGCGCATCTTCTCGGCCGACAACGTCCTGCTCGGCGAATACGGCGAGGAGCGGCGCAACTTCGTACCGCTCGCGCAGATCCCGAAGGTGATGCAGCAGGCGGTGCTGGCGTCGGAGGACGCACGCTTCTATGAACACAGCGGCGTCGACGTGAAGGGCGTGCTGCGCGCAGGGGTCGCGAACCTCACCGCCGGCCACGTCGCGCAAGGAGGCGGCACGATCACGATGCAGGTCGCGCGCAACTTCTATCTCAAGACCGAAAAGACCTACACCCGCAAGATCTACGAGATGCTGCTGGCGTTCAAGATGGAAAGCCTCTTGACGAAGGACCAGATCCTCGAGGTCTACATGAACCAGATCTACCTCGGCCAACGCGCATACGGTTTCGCGTCGGCGAGCGAGATCTACTTCGGCAAGCCGCTGCAGCAGCTCTCGATCGCCGAGGCCGCGATGCTCGCCGGCCTGCCGCAGGCGCCGTCGGCGTACAACCCGATCAGCAATCCGGCGCGCGCCCGCACCGGCCAGCTGCGCATCCTCGACCGCATGGCCGACAACGGCTTCATCACGCCCCAGCAACGCGAGACGGCGCGCAACGAGCAGCTCCGCTACCACGCGCCGTCGGAGGTGGCCGTCCATGCGGAATACGTCGCGGAGGCAGCGCGCCAGCTGATCTACGCGCAGTATGGCGACGACGCCTACAGCCGCGGCCTGAACGTGTTCCTGACGGTCAAGTCGGCCGAGCAGATGTCGGCATACCGCGCGCTGCGCAAAGGCATCATGGAGTACGAGAAGCGGCAGGTCTACCGCGGCCCGGAGGACTACATTGACCTGCCGACGAACCCGAAAGAGATCGACGCGCGTGTCGCCGACGCGCTGCAGGACCATCCCGACAACGACGAACTGCGCGCCGCGATCGCGATCGACGTCTCCGCGAAGCGCGTCGTCGCCATGCTGCAGAGCGGCGAGACGGTGACCGTCGCGGGCGACGGCCTGAAGCCGGTCGCCTCGGGCCTCGTCGCGAAGGGCAACCCGAAGACGCAGATCCGCCCCGGCGCCGTCATTCGGTTGATCCGCGGCGCCAAGGGCGACTGGAGCGTGACCCAGCTGCCCGAGGTCCAGGGCGCGTTCGTCTCGATGGACCCGCGGACCGGCGCCGTGCGGACGATGGTCGGCGGCTTCGACTACGCGCAGAACAAGTTCAACCACGTGACGCAGGCGTGGCGCCAGCCGGGCTCGAGCTTCAAGCCCTTCATCTACTCGGCGGCGCTCGAGAAAGGCTTCACGCCGGCGACGGTGATCAACGACGCGCCGCTCTTCTTCGACGCCGGCTCGACCGGCAGCCAGCCGTGGGAGCCGAAGAACTACGACGGCAAGTTCGAGGGCCCGATGACGCTGCGCCGCGGCCTCGAGAAGTCGAAGAACATGATCTCGATCCGCATCCTGCAGTCGATCGGCACCGGCTACGCGCAGAAGTGGATCGGCCGCTTCGGCTTCGACCCCGACAAGCACCCCGCCTACCTGCCGATGGCGCTCGGCACCGGCTCGGTCACGCCCTTGCAGATGGCCGACGCGTACAGCGTCTTCGCCAATGGCGGCTACCGCGTCAACCCGGTGCTGATCGCCCGCATCAGCGACGCACGAGGCCACGTGCTCAACGAGGCCGCGCTGCCGACGCTCGACGACTCGATGCGCGTCATCGACGCCCGCAACGCCTTCGTAATGGACAGCCTGCTGAACTCGGTGGCGAGCCGCGGCACGGCCGCCGCCTCGCAGAAGCAGCTCGGCCGCACCGACCTGTTCGGCAAGACCGGCACGACCAACGACTCGATCGACACCTGGTTCGCGGGCTTCCAGAAGAGCGTCGTCGCGATCGTCTGGATCGGCTACGACACGCCCCGGAAGCTCGGCGACAACGAGACCGGCGGCGGTCTCGCCCTGCCGATCTGGATCGACTACATGCGCACCGCGCTCGCCGGCGTGCCGCCGCAGCCGATGACGCCGCCCGAGGGCGTCGTCAACATCGGCGACGAGTGGTACTACAACGAGTACACGCAGGGCGCCGGCGTCAGCAGCGTCGGCCTCGAGGACAAGCTGCCCGTGCCGCCGAACGAGGAAGAGCGCAAGAGCATCCTCGACCTCTTCAAGCGCTGAAGTCGAGGCGCTGGCCGGCCTGTTCGCTGGCGCAGATCGAGAGCACGTCGAAGAACTCGCGGCCGCTGCGGCCGTCGACCCAGCGCGTGCCGTCGAACCTGAAGTGGTAGCCGCCCGCGCGCGCGGCGATCCACAGTTCCTGCAGCGGCGGCTGCGTGTTGACGATGATCTTCGAGCCGTTCGGGAGCGCGAGCTCGAGCAGGCCACCGGTGCGTTGCGCGTCGATGTCGACGACGTCGCCCTGCAGCCACGCATCGACATGCGCCTCGATGCGTGCCAGCACGGCGTTGGCGCGGGCCAGGTAGTCGCTCTCGCTCGGCTCGGTGCGGTCGGGGTCGATGGCCATGGTCGATAGAATTCCTGGATGAACGCGCAGCAGACGGCGACAGGCCGGCAGGACGAGGGCAGTTTAGCGGCGGGCTGCCGGACCGCTTCGGCGGTGGGTGCTTGCACGGTCGCGCTGTTGCTGCTCGCCGGCTGCGGCCAGAAGGGCCCGCTCAAGCTCGACCGCCCCGCGACGCCGGCACCGGCCGCGTCGGCGCCCGCGACGTGACGCTGCCCGGCGCACCGCAGCTCGCCTACCGCGGCGAGACCCTGCACCTCGAAGGCGCGTCGCTCGTGGCGCTCGCCGAGCGCTTCGGCACGCCGCTCTTCGTCTACTCGCAGGCGTCGATGCTCGAGGCGCTGCGCAGCTACCAGCGGGCGCTCGTCGGCCGCGACCATCTCGTCTGCTATGCGGTCAAGGCGAATTCGACGCTCGCCGTGCTGCAGACCTTCGCGCGCGCCGGCTGCGGCTTCGACATCGTGTCGGGCGGTGAACTGCAGCGCGTGCTCGCCGCCGGCGCGCGGGCGTCGACGGTCGTGTTCTCGGGCGTCGGCAAGACGCGCGCCGAAATGGCCGAGGCGCTCGACGCCGGCGTGCTGTGCTTCAACGTCGAGAGCGAGGGCGAGCTCGAGCGGTTGTCCGGCGTGGCCTCGGCGCGCGGCGCGACCGCGTCGGTCAGCCTGCGCGTGAACCCCGATGTCGACGCCGGCACCCATCCCTACATCTCGACCGGCCTCAAGCACAACAAGTTCGGCATCGCCCACCGCGACGCCGTCGCCGCCTACCGCCGCGCGGCCTCGCTGCCCGGGCTCGAGGTCGTCGGCATCGACTGCCACATCGGCTCGCAGATCGTCGACGCCGGCCCGTACCTCGATGCGCTCGACCGCCTGCTCGACCTGATCGAACGCATTGAGGCCGAGGGCATCCCGATCGGCCACCTCGACCTCGGCGGCGGCCTCGGCATCACCTACACCGACGAGGCGCCGCCCTCGGCCGAGGCGCTCGTCGCGAGCCTGCTCGCGCGCATCGACGTGCGAGGCCACGGTCACCGCAAGCTGATGGTCGAGCCCGGCCGCTCGCTCGTCGGCAACGCCGGCGTGCTGGTGAGCGAGGTGCTGTACCTGAAGCCCGGCGACGCACGCGACGCCGACGCGAAGCACTTCTGCATCGTCGACGCCGCGATGAACGACCTGGTCCGGCCGGCGATGTACCAGGCCTGGATGGCGATCGTGCCGTGCCGCCGCGACGCCGGGGTCGCCGAGACGGTGTGGGACGTCGTCGGCCCGATCTGCGAGTCGGGCGACTGGCTCGGCCGCGGCCGCGCGCTCGCGGTGCGACCGGGCGACCACGTGGCGGTGCTGTCCGCCGGCGCCTACGCGATGACGATGGCGAGCAACTACAACACCCGGCCGCGCGCCGCCGAGGTCATGGTCGCCGGCGACGACGTCTGGCTGATCCGCGAACGCGAGCGCGTCGCCGACCTGTTCCGCGACGAGCGTCCGCTGCCGCCGGGCTGAACTGCCGCCCACGCTCCTAGATCCGCCCCTCCTCGACCGCGTGACACGCCACGAGCACGCCGCGCAGCCGCTGCAGCGGCGGGCGTTCGGCCTTGCAGCGCGCGTCGGCGTGCGGACAGCGCGGATGGAAGGTGCAGCCGGACGGCGGTGACAGCGGGTTCGGCACCTCGCCCTGCACCGGCGTGCGCGAGCGGCCCGACATCCGGACGTCGGGGATCGCGTCGAGCAGCATCCGCGTGTAGGGGTGCTGCGGCCGGCCGAAGAGACGCGCCTTGTCGGCGAGCTCGACGAGGCCGCCCAGATACATCACCCCGACCTCGTCGGCGACATGGCGGACGACCGCGAGGTTGTGCGAGATGAAGAGGTAGGTCAGCCCCTGGCGGCGCTGCAGGTCCTTCATGATGTTGAGCACCTGCGCCTGCACCGACACGTCGAGTGCCGAGGTCGGCTCGTCGCAGACCAGGAACTCGGGCTCGGTCGCGAGCGCGCGGGCGATCGAGATGCGCTGCCGCTGACCGCCCGAGAACTGGTGCGGGAACTTCTCGGCGTCCGCGGCGGCGAGGCCGACCGACTGCAGCAGGGCGCCGACGCGTTCCTTCAACTCCGCCGGAGCGGCGAGCCGGTGCTCGGTCAAGGGCTCGCCGACGATCGCCGCCACTTTCCAGCGCGGGTTGAGGCTCGCGTACGGGTCCTGGAAGATCATCTGCATCCGCCGGCGCAACGCCGCCGCGCCGCTCGACCGGAAGGTCGTCGCGGCGTCGATGCCGTCGAAGAGCACGCTGCCGCGCGTCGGCGGAAAGAGGCCGACCAGCAGCCGCGCGACCGTGCTCTTGCCGCAGCCCGATTCGCCGACGAGCGCGAGCGTCATGCCGCGGGCGATCGAGAAGTCGACGCCGGAGACCGCATGGACGAACGCGCGCGACCGTCGCTCGAGGACGCGGTTCAACCAGGGCGACGAGACGTCGAAGACCTTGGTGAGGTCGCGCACCTCGACGAGCGGCGTGCCGGAAGGGAGCGCGGCGGTCGCGGACGGCGAGCCCGCGGAAGCGGAGAGCGCCGTCACGGTGTCGCCCTGCGGCCGGCGGCCGATTCGCCGGGACGGCGTGGGACCGCTGCGGCCGGTCGTGCGCGCTTCATGCGGCCTTCCTCGGTGCGTCGGCGTGCAACCAGCACGCGGCGCGCGTCGACCCGGCCTCGAACAGGTCGGGCCGCTCGATGCGACAGCGGTCGAACACGCGAGGACAGCGCGGATGGAAGGCGCAGCCCGGCGGGATCGCCGTCAATCGCGGCATCGCGCCGTCGATCTGCAGCAGGCGCTCGCGGTCCTCGTCCATCGCCGGGATCGAACCCATCAGGCCGACGGTGTAGGGATGCGCCGGCGCGTGGATCACGTCGCGCACCGGGCCGATCTCGACCACGCGGCCGGCATACATCACCGCGACCCGGTCGCACGTCTCGGCGATCACGCCCATGTCGTGCGTGACGAGCATGACCGCGGCGCCGTGCTCGCGGCAGAGCCGCTTCAGCAACGAGATGATCTGCGCCTGGATCGAGACGTCGAGCGCGGTGGTCGGCTCGTCGGCGACGATCAGCTTCGGCTCGGCGGCGAGCGCGAGCGCGATCACCACGCGCTGCCGCATGCCGCCGGAGAACTGGTGCGGGTACTGCTCGACGCGCGACTCGGCGGCCGGAATGCCGACCTCGCGCAGCAGCCGGATCGCACGCTGCCGCGCCTCGGCGGCGCCGACCGGCAGATGCGCCTGGATCGTCTCGACGAGTTGCCTGCCGATCGTGTAGAGCGGGTTCAGCGAAGTCAGCGGGTCCTGGAAGATCGCACCGATGTGGCGGCCGCGGATGCGCCGCATCTGCTCGTACGGCAGGTTGTCGATGCGCCGGCCCTCGAAGCGGATCTCGCCACGCGCGACCCGGCCGGGCGGGTCGAGCAGGCCGATGATCGCCGCGCCGGTCAGCGACTTGCCGGCACCGGATTCGCCGACGACGCCGAGGATCTCGCCCGGCGCGATCGAGAACGACACGTCGTCGAGCGCGACCAGCGTGCCGCGGCGCGTCGGGAACTCGACGCGCAGGCGATCGACTTCGAGCAGCGCCCCGCTCACCGACGTGCCTTTCTCATCGCGGTCCCCCCGGCGGTGTGCAGCCGGTGATGGAGTTCAGGAAATCGACGTTCACGTCGAGGTCCGGTGACAGCGGGTCCGGACGGACGGCGACGAAGGGGCAGCGGGGACACCGCGCGACGTCGAGCCCGACGCTGCGGAGCTCGGCCCACGGGCGGGTCGGCGCGCTCGGCGCCCGGACGACGACCGTGTGCCGGCGCGGATCGCCGATCGCCGATCACCGGAGCGGGTCCTCGTCGTGGATTTGCACGACGGTCTCCCGTACGGTGTCGATCGGCGCCCGGATGGAGCGCTCGCCCACGATCTGCGCCGACTGCCGGTCCGAAGCGCAGGCGCCCGCCGCCGCCACGGACAACAGGGGCGCCGCGACCCGGCGCACGAAGTGGGACGAGGCCCCGGTGCCGCGCTCCCGAAGCCGACGCGGCTCCGACCGTGACCCGGACGCGTGGCTCGGCGCTGGCACCGCACTCAACGCAGCCGCGGATTGAGCGCATCGCGCAGCCAGTCGCCGAAGAGGTTGATGCTGAGCGCGATGAGCAGCAGCATCGCGCCGGGGAAGACGACCAGCCACCAGGCGCCGCTGAAGAGCTGCTTGTTGCCTTCGTTGATGAAGGTGCCGAGCGAGGGCGAGGTCGGCGAGACGCCGACGCCGAGGAACGAGAGCGTCGCCTCGGTCTGGATCGCGGTCGCGACGTGGATCGTCGCGAGCACGAGCACGGGCCCCATCACGTTGGGCAGCACATGGCGCCGCATGATGCGCAGCGGCGGCACGCCGACGACGCGCGCGGCCTGCACGTATTCCTTGTGGCGCTCGACCATCGTCGAGCCGCGCACCGTGCGCGCGTACTGCACCCAGCCGGGCAACGAGATCGCGAGGATCAGCACGCCGAAGGCCAGCGAGTCGTGCGCCTGCGGGAAGAGCGCCCGGCCGACGCCGGCGATCAGCAGCGCGATCAGGATCGACGGGAACGACAGCATCACGTCGCAGATGCGCATGATGAAGCCGTCGATGCGGCCGCCCGCGTAGCCGGCGAGGAGTCCGAGCGTGACGCCGACGAGCAGCGAGGCGATCACCGAGGCGCCGCCGATCAGCAGCGAGATGCGGGCGCCGTACATCAGCGCCGACAGTACGTCGCGGCCCTGTTCGTCGGTGCCGAGCAGGTACTTCGGCACGCCGCCCTGCATCCAGACCGGCGGCAGCATCGAGTCGCCCAGCTCGAGCGTCGCGAGGTCGAACGGATCGTGCGGCGCGAGCCAGCCCGCGAGCAGCGCCGCGGCGATGCAGACGAGCGCGACCGTCGCCGAGAGGATCGCCATCGGCGAGGTGCGGAACGAATACCAGACGTCGCCCGCGAAGAAGCCGGCGCCGCCGTTCGGCGCGACGAGCGCGCCCGCCGCCGCCGCGGCCACCGTCGCGGCCGGGTCGATCGAGCCCGACGTGCCGGGGCCGGACACCGTCGTCACTTCGCGTCCGCTCCCTTGAGCGTGATCCACTTCAGGTACATGTAGTTCGACGGCAGCTGGACCACGCCGACGCGCTGCGAGTAACCCCAGGCGAGCGCCTGCTGGTGCAGCGGGATGTGGCCGATGTCGTCCTGGTGGAGCTTGAACGCCTGGCGGATCAGCTCGTTGCGCTTGGTCTTGTCGGTCTCGACCTGGATCGCGCTCGTGAGCTGGTCGACCTGCGGACTGCTGTAGCTGCCGAGGTTGTACTGGCCCTGGCCCTTGTCGGTCGGCGTCGCCATCAGGTTGAGCAGCGCGTCGTTCGCGTCGCTGGTGCTGGGCGTCCAGCCGAGCAGGTAGAAGCTCGTGTCGCGGCGCAGGATCTTCGGGAAGTAGCTGTTCTTGGTTTCAGCGGTGAGGTTGATCTTGATGCCGATCCGCGCCAGGTTCGCGGCGACGGCCTGGCAGATCGCCGCGTCGTTGACGTAGCGGTCGTTCGGGCAATT
This sequence comes from uncultured Rhizobacter sp., assembly GCA_964249855.1. Lineage (GTDB taxonomy): Bacteria > Pseudomonadota > Gammaproteobacteria > Burkholderiales > Burkholderiaceae_C > LMDS01. Next base: position 32,583 of record CAXUDL010000033.1, read on the forward strand.
CATGCCGACCTCGAAGCCGCCCGGATAGCCGGCCTCCGCGAGCAGCTTCTTCGCGCCCTCGACGTCGTACGGCAGGCGCTTGTTCATGTCGGCCTGGAAGCCGCGGATCGCCGGCGCGACCATCAGGCCGGTCGGCGTCGCGGCACCGCGCATGACGCGCGCCTTGATCGTCTCGATGTCGATCGCCTGGTAGAACGCCTGGCGGACTTTTCGGTCCTTGAACGGGTTCTTGCCCTTGACGCTGCTCGACAGCAGTTCGTCGCGCTTCTGGTCCATGCCGAGGAAGATCGTGCGGAGCTCCGGCCCCTGCAGCACGGTGTAGCCGGGCGACGACTTGATGCGCTCGACGTCCTGCAGCGGCACCGGCTCCATCAGGTCGACCTCGCCCGAGATCAGCGCGGCGACGCGCGTCGCGTCGTTGCCGATCGGCGTGAAGACGACCTCGTCGAGGTTGCTCTCGATCTTGTCCCAGTAGTTGAAGTTGCGCACGAGCACCGTGCGCACCGAGGGCTGGCGCTCGCGCAACTTGAACGGCCCGGTGCCGTTGGCCTTGAAGCTCGCGGTGTTCTCGACGCCCTTCCTGCGGTCGACCGGACGCTCGGCCTTGTTCTCTTCGCACCACTTCCTGCTCATGATCGCGTAGACCGTGAGCGTGTCGGGCAGGATGGGGAACGGCGCGACGGTCTCGACGTCGACGGTGTGGTCGCCGACCTTGCGCGCTTCCTTGATCGGCGCCATGTAGCCGCGCATGTCGCTGCCCGAGTCGGTGCCGCGCTTGAAGCTGAACACCACGTCGTCGGCGGTGAACGGCGTGCCGTCGTGGAATTTGACGCCCTTGCGGAGTTCGAAGCGCCAGACGGTCGGCGACGTCTGCGACCACGACGTCGCGAGCTGCGGCACGACCGCCATGTCCTTGCCGCGGGCGACGAGCGACTCGTACACGTTGCCCATGAAGCTCAGTTGCAGCGACTCGTTGAGCGAGTGCGGGTCCATCGACTGGACGTCGCCCTGGTTGGCGAGGCGCAGCGTGACGGCGGGTGCGGCGGCGGCCGCGAGGAGCAGGCCGGCGGCGAAGACAAGGTGCGTCGATTTCATCGGACCTCCGGAAAGGAAACAGCGTGCGCCGCGAGCGGCAGGAGCGAGGAAGCGTGTCGTCAGTGTGCCGCGCCCGCGCGCTCGACGCGCAAACGCGGGTCGACGGCGAAGTACAGCAGGTCGACGACCAGATTGATGACGACGAAGATCAGCGCGATCAGGCAGAGGTAGGCCGCCATCACCGGGATGTCGGCGAACGTGACCGCCTGGATGAAGAGCAGGCCCATGCCCGGCCACTGGAAAACGGTCTCGGTGATGATCGAGAACGCGATCAGCAGACCGAGCTGCAGGCCGGTGATCGTGATGACCGGCACCAGCGTGTTGCCGAGCGCGTGGCCGAAGTAGACGACGCGGTTCGAGAGCCCGCGGGCGCGGGCGAAGCGGATGTAGTCGGCGCGCAGCACTTCGAGCATCTCGGAGCGCACGAGCCGCATGATGAGCGTCAGCTGGAAGACCGCCAGCGTGACCGCGGGCAGCACGAGATGCCGCCAGCCGTCGAGCGTCAGCAGACCGGTGGTCCAGCCGCCGAGCGACGTGACCGTGCCGCGGCCGAAGCTCGGCAGCCATTTCAGCTCGACGGCGAAGACGAGGATCAGCAGGATCCCGATCAGGAAGACGGGCAGCGAGACGCCGAGCAGCGAGACCGTCATCATGATCTGCGACAGGAAGCTGCCGCGGCGCAATGCCGCGTAGACGCCCATCGGGACGCCGAGCGCGAGCGCGAGCACCGCCGCGACGAGCGAGAGCTCGAGCGTCGCCGGCAGCCGCTCGACGATCAGCGACGAGACCTGGCGGCCCTGGCGCAGGCTGAGCCCGAACTGGCCGCGCACCGCGTTGCCGGCGAAGCGCAGGAACTGGACCGGAAACGGCTGGTCGAGGCCGAGGTCGGCACGAAGCTGCGCGCGCTGCTCCTGCGTCGCGTCCTGGCCCAGGAGGTTGTTGACCGGGTCGCCGACGTACTGGAACAGCATGAAGGCGATGAACGCGACGACGAGCATCACGATCACGGCCTGGAAGATGCGGCGGAGGATGAAGACGAGCATGTCGGCTGAAGTGTGAGCGAGCTCAGCAAGACACGCGCCATGTCGGGCGGCGCGGTCGTTTCCGACAGAAAAAAAGCCGCCCGAAGGCGGCTTTCGCTGAAGCGCTTGCGCGGCGGCAAGCAGCGTTCGTGCGGTCGATCAGAAGAAGTGACGGACGCCGAATTCGGCACCCTTCGAGTTGCCGCTGCGCGTCGGCAGAGCGGTGATCGCGCCGTTGACCGAACCGCCTGCGACGCTGTTGGTCGCGAAGCCACCGGCAGCCGCGCCGTTCGAATCGTTGCCGTCGCCGTTGCGCAGATACGCGACGGTGCCGTAGAAGGCAGTGCGCTTCGACAGGTTGTACTGATAGGTCAGTGCCGCCTGATCGACCGTATTCGAAGTCGCGGTGCTGAGCAGGCCCAACGTGCGCGCCGAACCGCTCAGCTTGCTGCGGTCGTAGCCGACGTGGATCTCGCCCTGACCGAGCGGCACGACGGCGCTGATCGAGCCACGCTTCTCGTTGAAGCCCGGAACCTTGTCGTAGTCGAAGTAGGCCAGGATCTTGACGAAGCGAAGGTCGTACGAGCCGCCGACGTTGTAGGTCTTCTGGCTGCCCGTTCCGCCGACCGGGTTGAGGTTGCCGGCGGTGCCCACGAAACGCTGCTGCGCAGCGGCGATCGCGACGTCGAACGGGCCCGCAGCGAAGCCGAGGCGGCCGCCGAGGTAACGACCCGGGTTCGTCGCCGTGCCGCCGTTGCCGCCGCCTTCACCGGCCGCAGCCATCAGCTGGCCGTACGCGCCGCCGAGGTTCTCGGGCAGGAAGTAGCCGATCGAGTTGTCGGCACGGACGAAGGTGGCCGTCCCGAGTTGCTGGACGTGGCTCGAATCGCCGAGGCCGTTCGTGCCGAAGGCATCGAAGTTGGTGTTGTTCCAGAAGGTCGGAACGTAGTCGCGGCCGAGGCGGATCTCACCGAAGCCGCCCGACAGGCTCGCCGTCGAACGACGGTTGAAGAACTTGGTGTTCGTCGTGCCGGTGTCGGCGTTCACGCCGGCCAGCAGGATGAAGCTGGCCTTCAGGCCGCCGCCGAGGTCCTCGACGCCGCGGAAGCCGAGCTGGCTGCTGTTGATGCCGTCCTGGGAGAGCGACACGCGACGGCTCGAGCCGTCGTTCTTCACGTAGCGGGCGTTGAGGTCGACCGTGCCGAACAGGGTGACCGACGACTGCGCCGATGCCGCACCCGCGAACGTGCCCAGAACTGCGAGAGCGAGCAGGGATTTTTTCATTGCAACTATCTCCTAGGTTGAACAAGAGGTCCCGATCGGGTTCGCCTTGGAGGGCAGATCAGGCACAACCCCCTCATCGGAAGTTGTAGGTATTGCACCAGAGGGGCCCGACGCTGCAAAGCCTCGCCGGGGAAAAAAGGCCTTTCTCTGCCGTTTATGTTGTCAAGGCACAACGCCGAATGCCGGACGATCGGCGCTTGCCCCGCTCGACCGACGCCCGCGCAAACTGCGCTACGCTTCCCCGTCCACCCCGTTGCCTTCCATGTCACCCATCGACTCCCTGCTCGTCGCCGCCGACGGCGCCTTGCGCACGCTGGCCGGCGCGGCGCATGCCGCCCGACCCTATCCCGCCGACGGCCGCGAGGCGCCGGCACTGTCGAACGCGGAGCGCCGCCTGTCGGGTGCCTTGATGCGGGTGAACCACGTCGGCGAGGTCTGTGCCCAGGCGCTCTACGCCGCCCAGGGACTGACCGCGCGCAACCCGGCGGTCCGGGCGCAGTTCGACGCCGCCGCCCGCGAGGAGGTCGACCATCTCGCGTGGACGCGCCGACGCCTCGACGAGCTCGGCGCGCGCCCGAGCCTGCTCGATCCGCTCTGGTACGCCGGCGCCTTCGGGCTCGGCCTCGTCGCCGGGCGCGCCGGCGAAGCGGTGAGCCTCGGCTTCGTCGCCGAAACCGAGCACCAGGTCGCGCGCCATCTCGAATCGCACCTCGACCGGCTGCCGCTCGCGGACGAGGCGTCGCGCGCCGTCGTCAAGGCGATGCAGGACGACGAGTCCGCCCATGCGCGCAGGGCCGAAGACGCCGGCGCCGGCGCGTTGCCGCTGCCGATCCGCACCGCGATGCGCCTCGCCGCCAAGGTGATGACGACGACGGCGCACTACGTCTGACCGTCAGGCGGCGACGACCTCGAAGCTCGTCGTGACCTCGGCCGTCTTGCCGAGCATGATGGTCGCCGAGCAGTACTTGTCGTGCGAGAGCCGTACCGCGCGCTCGACGACGCCGTCGGCGAGACCGACGCCGGTGACGACGAAGTGCAGGTGGATCTTCGTGAACACCTTGGGGTCGGTGCTCGCCCGCTCCGACGTGACCTTCACCTGGCAGCCGCGCACGTCGGCGCGGCCGCGCTTGAGGATCAGGACGACGTCGTAGGCGGTGCAGCCTCCGGCGCCGGCGAGCACGACTTCCATGGGTCGCGGCGCGAGGTCGCGGCCGCCGCCGTCGGGCGCGCCGTCCATCGTCAGCAGGTGGCCGCTGCCGGTTTCGGCGCTGAAGGCCATGCCGCTGCCGGCGAGCCAGTTGATCGTGCAGTCCATCGGCGTCTCTCCTCGCGGTCGGGTCGCGCGATTGTGCGGCGGCGCCGCGGCGCAGGTGGGCCGCATGCGTCGATGCGCCGACGAATGCCCGTACACTCGTTTTCACCACGGCGCCCACGCGTTTTCCCTTCCGCCGGGCGCCCGGTCGATTGTCTCCTCCACCTCCTCCTCGGTGGATTCAGCCCGGGGCATCGCTGCCCCGGGCTTCTTTGTCGGGCCACACCGCCTCGGTCCCCGCTGCGCGAGGCTCGGGCGGCGAACCTGCGAGTCGCCCATGCACCCAGCCTCCACGCCCTTTCCGCCGACGCCGGCCGCCGCGCGGCCCCTGCTGCTCGGCCTGTCGGGCTACCTGCAGAAGATCCTGACGGCGCGGGTCTACGACGTCGCGGTCGAGACGGCGCTCGAACGTGCGCCGGAGCTCTCGCGCCGGCTCGGCAACACCGTGCTCCTGAAGCGCGAGGACACCCAGCCGGTGTTCAGCTTCAAGCTGCGCGGCGCCTTCAACAAGATGGCGCAGCTGACCGCCGGGCAACTCGCGCGCGGCGTCATCTGCGCCTCGGCCGGCAACCACGCGCAGGGCGTCGCGCTCGCCGCCCGGCGCATGGGCTGCAAGGCGACGGTCGTGATGCCGGTGACGACGCCGGCCCTGAAGATCGACGCGGTGCGCTCGCACGGTGCCGAGGTCGTGCTCCACGGCGACAGCTATTCCGACGCCCACCAGCACGCGCTCGCCCTGCAGCGCGAGCACGGCCAGACCTTCGTCCACCCCTTCGACGACCCGGATGTCATTGCCGGCCAGGGCACGATCGCGATGGAGATCCTGCGCCAGCACCCCGGACCGATCGAGGCGGTGTTCGTCGCCGTCGGCGGCGGCGGCCTGATCTCGGGCGTCGCGGCGTACATCAAGGCGGTGCGGCCCGACATCCGGGTGATCGGCGTGCAGATGCCCGATTCCGACGCGATGCTCCGCTCGATCCGCGCCGGCCACCGCGTGCAGCTCACCGAGGTCGGCCTCTTCGCCGACGGCACGGCGGTCAAGCTCGTCGGCGAAGAGACGTTCCGCCTCGCGCGCCAGTGGGTCGACGATTTCATCGTCGTCGACACCGACGCCGCCTGCGCCGCGATCAAGGATGTCTTCCACGACACGCGCAGCATCCTCGAGCCGTCGGGCGCGCTCGGCGTCGCCGCGGTCAAGCAGTACGTCGAGACGCACCGCTGCGAGGGCAGGACCTTCGTCGCGATCACCTGCGGTGCGAACATGAACTTCGACCGGCTGCGCTTCGTCGCCGAGCGCGCGGAGGTCGGCGAGGACCGCGAGGCGCTCTTCGCGGTGACGATCCCCGAAGAGCGTGGCAGCTTCCGGCGCTTCTGCGCGCTGGTCGGGCCGCGCGCCGTGACCGAGTTCAACTACCGGATCTCGGACGCGAGCGAGGCCCACGTCTTCGTTGGCATCGCGACCGTCGACCGGAGCGAATCGACGGCGCTCGCGGCGACGTTCGTCCAGCACGGCTTCCCGACGCTCGAGCTGACCGGTGACGAGCTGGCGAAGCAACACGTCCGCCACATGGTCGGCGGCCGCACGCCGCTCGCCGCCGACGAACGGCTCTACCGCTTCGTCTTCCCCGAGAAACCCGGCGCGCTGATGCGCTTCCTGTCGACGATGCACCCGGACTGGAACATCAGCCTCTTCCACTACCGCAACCAGGGCGCCGACTACGGCCGCATCCTCGTCGGCGTGCAGGTGCCGGCGGCCGACGAGGCGGCGTTCCAGGCGTTCGTGGTCGGCCTCGCGCTGCCGTGCGACGACGAGACCGACAACCCGGCCTACCGTCTTTTCCTCCGCTGATTGGGCGAGGATGCGGCGCGGTGCAGCCCGCACAATCGGCCGCGTCGCCACGACCCGGCGTGCTCCGCAACTCGCCCACCATGTCGGTCAACCGCTCGCTCATCACTCCCACCGCCAACGCGCTGCTCGATCAGGCGCTCCGCGGCAAGCTCAGCAGCCGCGCCGAGACGACGGGCGGCCTCGGCGAACTCGAGCCGCTCGCCGTTCGTCTCGGGCTGATCCAGAACACCCTGAAGCCGCGTTTCCATGCGCCGCAGATCGTCGTGTTCGCGTCCGACCACGGCCTGGCCGTCGACGGCCTCGGCCGCGACGCGCGGCAACCGACGTCGCAGACCGTCGTCGAGCTGCTGTCGCTGCGGCTGCCGCTCACGGTCTTCTCGCGGATCCAGGGGCTCGCACTCTCGGTCGTCGACTGCGGCGTCGCGGAGAACCTCGCGCCGCATCCCCAGCTTCTCGCCCGCAAGATCGCCCACGGCACGCGCAACGCACGCGTCACTGCGGCGATGTCGCTCGACCAGGCGCATGCGGCGATCCGCGCCGGCATGGAGATCGCCGACTCTCTGCCGGGCAACGCCGTCGCCTGCGCGGGCATCGGGGTCGGCTCGCACGCGAGTGCGGCCCTGATGCTGACCCGCCTCGGCGGCGCGAGCCCGGCCGAGCTGCTCTCGTCGGGGTCGTCGATGCCGGAGGCCGAACTTGCGCACCTGTTGACGCTGCTGCAGGGCTCGCTCGCACGGCATCGCGACATCGTCGACCCGGTCGAGGTGCTCGCTGCGTTCGGCGGCTTCGAGATGGCGATGATGGTCGGCGTGATGCTCGTCGCGGCCAGCAAGAGGCACCTGATCGTCGTCGACGGCGTTCCGGCCTGCGCGGCACTGATGGTGTCGGCGCGGATCGCGCCGGCGGTCGTCGACTACTGCGTCTACACCCGCAGCCACGGCCACCGCGGGCTCGATCAGGCGCTGGCGCTGTTCCAGGCGTCGGCGCTGCTCGAACTCGGCATGGAGTCGACCGACGGCACCGGCTCGACGCTCGCCTGGCCGCTGGTGCGCAGCGCCGCCGCCTTGCTGACCGAAATCGCCGAGGGCGAGGACCCCGGCCCGACGCTGCCCGGCGTGATCGCGCCGACGGGCTCGCGGCCGATGTCGTTCTGACGGCGGCTACTGCACCGGAGCGTTCGGATCGCCGCGCGGCACCGGCAGCGGCGGCTGGAACGACGGCACGAAACGCGCGGCCGGCACCGGAGCACCGCCCGCCGGCGGCAACACGCCGGTCGCTGCCGACGGCAACGGCGGCATCTGCAGCGTCAGCGCCGACGGGCCGTCGGCAGGACCGATCGATGCGGCGCGCAGGCTGACCGACTGCAGCACGAGCGCGTCGTCGAGCGGCGCGCCGACCGTGAATGCTCGCGCCGGCTTGCCGTCGACCGCGATCAGCGCGACGCCGCCGTTGCCGGTGCCCGGCGCGCGTCTGGGCGCCATCACGCCGAGCAGCTTGAAGCGCGACGCACCTTCGACGACCGGCACCGGCGCGGCGACGGCCTGCGCGAGCGGGGCGCCGAGCAGCCGGGTCAGGTCGCCGCGAACCATCGACGCGTCGTCGACGGCGATCGCGCCGGGCGGCGCGCCGGGGGGCCGCGCGAAGAGCCGCAGGCCCCAGAACACCACCGTCGCGGCGACGAGAGCCCAGACCACCAACGCGCTGATTCTCGCGAACATGCGGCGATTATGATCGAGCGCCCCCCATGATCACGCCCGCCGGCCCCTCGGCGGACGCTCCGATGATGTCGTTGTCGAACGTGCTTTTCCGCCGAGCGGCGCGCCGCGCCCGCGGCTTCACCCTGATCGAGCTGATGGTCGTGCTGGTCATCATCGGCGTGCTCGCGGCGCTGATCGTGCCCAACCTGCTCGACCGCGCCGACGACGCCCGCGTGACCGCCGCGCGCACCGACGTCAACAACCTGATGCAGGCGCTCAAGCTCTACAAGCTCGACAACCTGCGCTATCCGAGCGCGGACCAGGGCCTGCAGGCGCTCGTCGTCAAGCCGACCTCGGGCGACATCCCGTCGAACTGGAAGCCCTATCTCGACAAGCTGCCGAACGACCCCTGGAACCATCCGTACCAGTTTTCGAACCCCGGCCTGAAGGGCGAGATCGATGTCTACAGCTTCGGAGCCGACGGCGTCGTCGGCGGCGACGGCAAGAACGCCGACATCGGCTCGTGGCAGTGAGCCGCGGACGCCGCCGATGCGCCCGGCACGGCGGGTCGCGGCCGGCTTCACGCTGATCGAGCTGATGGTCGTCGTCGCGCTGATCGCGATCGCGAGCGCGGTCGTCTCGCTCGGCCTGCGCGACCCGGCCGAGACGCAGCTCGAGCGCGAGGCCGCGCGCCTCGTCGCGCTGCTCGACTCCGCGCGCACCGAGGCTCGCGCGTCGGGCCTCGCGGCGAGCTGGGAACCGCGGGCCGCCGGCGCCGACGCCGCGGACTTCCGCTTCGTCGGCCTGCCGCCGTCCGCGGAGCTGCCGACGCGCTGGCTCGCCGCCGGCGTCTCGGCCGAGGTGCCGGGCGCCCGCGCCGTCGTGCTCGGCCCCGAGCCGCTGATCGGCGCCCAGCGCATCGTGCTGCGGCTCGGCGACCGGCAGTTGACGCTCGCGACCGACGGCCTCGGCCCGTTCGCCGTCGCCGCCGACGCGGAGGCGGTTCCGGCCGCTCGCTGATGCGCCGACCGCGCGGTTTCACGCTGATCGAGGTGCTGGTCGCGCTCGCGATCGTCGCGGTCACGCTCGGCGCTGGCATCAAGGCGGCGGGGGCGCTGACCGGCAACGCCGAGCGGCTCGCGACGGTGAGCGCCGCGCAGTGGTGCGCGGACAACCGGTTGACCGGCCTGCGCCTCTCGGGCTTGACGCCGCCGATCGGCGATTCCGACTTCGACTGCACCGAGCTCGGCCGGGCTTTCCGGGGCAGCCTCGCGGTCCGGCCGACGCCGAATCCGAATTTCGTCCGCCTCGAGGTGCGCATGTTCGACGACGCCGGCGGCACGGCGCTGACGCTCGCGACCATCCTGCGCAAATGACGCCGCGCCGTGCCGTGACCGGTGGCCCGGCGGGCTTCACGCTGGTCGAAGTCCTCGTCGCGCTGCTCGCGATGTCGGTGATGGCCGGCATGGCCTGGCGCGGCATCGACGGCATCGTCCGCACCCGCGACGCGAGCCAGGCGCGGCTCGAGCAGACGCTGCGGCTCAACACCGTCGTCGCCCAGTGGGAGGAAGACCTCCGCGCGGTCCAGGACAGCAGCGCGCTGCCGCAGGCGCTGAGCTGCGACGGCGCGTCGGTGCGCCTCGCCCGCCGCACGCCGACCGGGCTGCAGGTCGTCGCCTGGTCGCTGCGGCCGGATGCCGACGGCAACGCCGCCTGGGTGCGCTGGGCGAGCCCGCCGGTGACGACGCGCGACGGTCTGCGGGACAGCTGGCAGCGGAGCCTGCAGCTGCAGGGCGGCGAAGCCGGTTCGCTGCGCGCGCTGGCCGGCCTCGCGCAATGGCAGGTGTACTTCTACCAGGGCAACGGCTGGGCCAATTGCCAGTCGACCGGCAATTTCACGACCACGACGACGACGACACCGACCCAAGTGAGCGCGGTGCCGTCGTCGCCGCCCGGCAGCGGTGCGTCGTCGCCGACCGGCGGTGGCAGCGGTTCGGCGGGAAACACACCCTTCAACGCCACGACGACGCGCCAGGCCTTGCCGACCGGCGTGCGCCTGTTGCTGACCTTCGCGCCCGGCAGCGGCGTCGCCGGCAACCTCACCCGCGACATCGCGCTCGGGCCGTGAACGCAGCGCGCACCCCGGCCGCACGGCGCCAGCGCGGCGCCGCGCTGCTGACCGCGATGATCATCGTGACGCTCGTCGTGACGATGGCCTCGGCGATGGTCTGGCAGCAGTGGCGCGCGGTGCAGGTCGAGATCGGCGAGCGGGCGCGCAGCCAGGCGGCGTGGATCCTGAACGGCGCGCTCGACTGGGCCAAGCTCATCCTGCGCGAGAACCAGCGCAGCAACGCGAGCGTCGACCACCTCGGCCAGCCGTGGGCGGTGCCGCTCGCCGAGTCGCGGCTCTCGACCTTCCTCGCCGCCGACAAGGACGCGACGGCCGACGACGGCCCCGAAGCCTTCCTGTCGGGCGCGATCACCGACGCGCAGTCGCGCCTCAACCTCAGGAACCTCGTCCGCGACGGCAGGGTCGACCGGCTCGAGTACGCGGCGCTCGCCCGGCTCTGCGACTCGCTCGGCCTCGACGCCAAGGTCGCGGGCGTGATCGCCGGCGGCCTGCTGAGCGCGACGATCGCCGACCTGCCGCCGGCCGCGAAGGTCGACACGACGAATGGCGGCGACGGGACGAACGGCGGCACCGGCACCGGCACCGGCGGCACAGGCACCGGCGGCAACGGCGGCAACCCGTCCGACCCGCCGACGGTCACGCTGCCAGAGCGCAGCGGTCCGCCGCCGCTCCTGCCGCGCTCGGTGTCGCAGCTCGCCTGGCTGGGGCTCGACGCGCAGACCGTCGAGGCGCTGCGGCCGTTCGTCGCGCTCCTGCCGCTGCAGACGTCGACGAACGTCAACACCGCGCCGCGCGAGGTGCTGGCGGCGGCGTTCGCGATCGACCTCGGCAGCGCCGAGCGGCTGGTCCAGATCCGCCAGCGCACGCCGTTCAAATCGGCGGCCGACTTCACCGGCCAGTTGCGGCCGGGCACCGCGGCGAACCCGACGCCGACGCTGCAGCCCGCGGTGGGCAGTAATTTCTTCGAGGTGCGCGGGCGCCTCCGCCTCAACGACCGGGTGCTCGAAACGCGCTCGCTGCTGCAGCGGCAACCCAACGGGCAGATCCTCGTCATCGAGACGGAGCGCACCTCGGGCTACGACGAGCCGCCGCGATCCTGAGGGCGCGGCCGACGCCGTCCCGCGACCTTGCGCGCAGCGACAACAAGCGTCGGTAAGTGCTTGATTCCACCGAAAGTCGTCATTTCGCAATGCCTACAATCCGCCCAGCCCAGATTTCGGTCCGTCGATGTCGACCCTTCTCGTCCTGTTCCCCCAGCGCCAGCGCCTGCGCGCGACGAGCGTCGGCGCCGAGCCAGAGAGCTCCGGCCGGACCACCGAATTCGATTACGTCCTGAGCCCGGACGGCCTGGCGGTCGCGTCGACGGGCCGCTGCGTCGCGGCGCTCCTGCCATCGGCGACGACGGTCGTCGGCGTGGTCGCCGATACCGACCTGAGCTGGCATCGCATCGTCCTGCCGCGAGCGCCGGCGAGCCGGCTGAAGGCAGCGCTCGTCGGCGTGCTCGAGGATGCGCTGCTCGAGGATGCCGACGACGTGCACCTGGCCGTCGCGCCGGGCGCGATCGCAGGAACGCCGACGTGGATCGCCGCGGTCTCGCGCCGCTGGCTGCGCGGCGAACTCGCGGCGCTCGAGGACGCCGAGGTCTTCGTCGATCGGGTCGTGCCGATGGGCTGGCCCGACGATCCGCCGCTCGGCCACTTCGCCGAGACGACGGGCGGCGCGGCCGGTTCGGCCGACGGCGTGCTGCTCGTGTGGGCGCATGCCGACGGCGTCGCCAACGTCCGCTTGCAGGGCGCGCTCGCACGGGCGCTCGTGCCGTCGCCGCCGCCGCCGGGCACGCGCTGGTCGGCCACGCCCGGCGCTGCCGCCGCCGCCGAGTCGTGGCTCGGCGTGCAGGTGCCTGTGCTCGCGCCGTCCGACCGCCTGCTGCGCGCCGGGCGCAGCCTGTGGAACCTGCGCCAGTTCGAGCTGGCGCGCCGCACGCGCGGCGGACGCGCCTTGCGCGATTCGGCGCGTCGCTTCTTCAGCCCGGAGTGGCGGCCGGTGCGCTGGGGCGTGGCCGCCTTCGCCGTCGCCCAGATCGTCGGCCTCAACCTCTGGGCGTGGCACCAGCGCGGCGCCATCGAGGCGCGCCGCGAGGCGATGCAGACGCTCGTCCGTGCCACCTACCCGCGCGTCGGCACGCAGGACATCCAGCGCGACGCCTCGGCCGTGATGCAGCGTGAGGCGCAAAGCCTGCGCACGCTCGCCGGCAAGCCGGGCGAGACCGACCTCGAGCCGATGCTGCTCGCCGCCGCCGCGGCTTGGCCGGCCGACCGGCAGCCGGTCGACACGCTGCGCTTCGAAGCGGGCAAGCTCACGCTCGGTGCGGCCGGCTGGAGCCGCGAGCAGGTCGACCAGTTCCGCAGCACGCTGCGCGCCTCTGGCTGGCAGGTCGACGCCGCCGAAGGCCGGCTGACGCTCACCCGCGCCCGCACCGCCGAGGGCGTGTCGTGACCGCCGGGGCCGCGACGTGACGCCGGCCGCCGGCCGGCTGCCGACGCCGGTGGCGACGCTGCAGCAGCGAGCGCTCGACTGGTGGGGCGCGCGGCCGCGGCGCGACCGCCAGGCCCTCGTGCTGCTCGCCGCCGTCCTCGGCGCGTTCCTGGTCTGGACGGTCGCGATCCGGCCGGCGTGGACGAGCGCCGCGGCGGCGCCGGCGCAACTCGACCGCCTCGACGCCGAACTGCAGCGCATGCAGCGCACGGCGGCCGAGAGCCGGGCGCTCGCCGCGACCGCGCCGGTGCCGCCGTCGCAAGCGGCGCAAGCGCTGAAGTCGGCGACCGATCGCCTCGGCGACCGCGCCAAGCTCGTCCAGCGCGGCGACCGCGCGACGCTCACGTTCACCAACCTCGGCGCCGACGCGCTGCGGGCCTGGCTCGCCGAAGCGCGCAGCGGCGCCCGGGCGCGCCCGATCGAGGCGCAGTGGCAACGCGGCGCGGCCGGTTACAGCGGCACCCTCGTCGTCAGCGTGGCGGGGGCACCTTGAGGCTGCTGCCGAGACGTTCGCGGCGGTCGGCCGGGCCGCGGCTCTGGAGCCCGACGCTCGCGAGCACGAGCTTCGGCGACTCGACGCTCGCCGAGCAGTCGTGGGACCGTTCGCGCCACGCCGCATTCCGCTGGAGCTGGCTGGGCCTCGCGGTCGGCACGCTCGTCGCCGTCGTGGCGTTCGCGCCGGCGGCCTGGCTCGCCGGCTGGATCGCCGAGCGGACCGACCAGCGCGTGATCCTCGCCGACGCGCGCGGCACCGTCTGGTCGGGCAGCGCGGTCGCGGTTCTGACCGGCGGCCCGGGCAGCCGCGACGCCGCCTCGCTGCCGGGTCGGATCGTCTGGACGCTGGGCGTGCGCGGCCTCGGCTTCGAACTGCGCGCGGCGCACGCCTGCTGCCTCAACGGCGAGGTCGCGCTGCGCGTGCGGCCGGGCTTCGGCCGCGTCGCCGTGACGCTCGTGCCGCCGTCGGGCTGGGTCGCGCGCTGGCCGACCGCCTTTCTCGGCGGCCTCGGCACGCCGTGGAACACGATGCAGCTCGGCGGCCACATCGTGCTGTCGTCGCCGGGCATCGCCGTCGAATCGGTCGAAGGGCGCTTGCGGGTCGACGGCCGCGCCGACGTCGCGCTCGTCGACGTGTCGTCGAGCCTGACGACGCTCGAGACGCTCGGCAGCTACCGCCTCGTCCTGTCGGGCGACCCGGCGGCGCCCGGCGTCTCGCAGCTCGCGCTCGGCACCGAGCAGGGCGCGCTGCAGCTCGGCGGGAGCGGCACCTGGGGCCCCGGCGGCCTGCGGTTTCGCGGCGAGGCAACCGCCGCGCCCGGCAGCGAGGCGGCGCTCGCGAGCCTGCTGAACATCATCGGGCGGCGCAACGGCGCGCGCTCCGTCATTTCGATCGGATGAGCATGAATTCTCGCGTCGCCGCCCACCCGGGCCCGGGCCGCATCCCGCCAGCGCAAGAGGAGGCGCGGCCACTGCGCCGCGCCGCGTTCGGCCGGCTCGGGCCCGCGGCGCTCGCCGCCGCCATGCTGTGCTCGACGGCCTTGCCGCCGTTCGCGGTCGCGCAGACCGGCACGCAGACGCCCGCCGCGCGGTTCCGCGGCCAGCCGGTGACGCTCAACTTCGTCAACGCCGACATCGAAGGCGTCGCGCGTGCGATGTCGGCGATCCTCAACCAGCAGTTCCTGGTCGACCCGCGCGTCAAGGGCACGATGACGCTCTACAGCGAGGAGCCGCTGTCGCCGAACGCCGCCTATCTGAATTTCCTCGCGGCGCTGCGCGGGCTCGGCTTCACCGTCGTCGAGGTGGGAGGCCTGTTCAAGATCGTGCCCGAGGCCGACGCCAAGCTGCAGAGCGGCACGGTCTCGATCGGCGACGCGACCGGCCGGCGCGGCGACCAGGTCATCACGCAGGTGTTCCGCCTGACGCACGAGAGCGCCAACAATCTCGTCCCGGTGCTGCGGCCGCTGATCAGCCCGAACAACACGATCAACGCCAACCCGGGCAACAACACGCTCGTCGTCACCGACTACGCCGACAACCTCGCGCGGCTCGGCAAGATCATCGCGGCGATGGACACGCCGGCCGCCGGCGACGTCGAGGTGCTGCCGCTGCGCTACGCGGTCGCGAGCGACGTCGTGCAGCTCGTGCAGCGCCTGACCGACAGCACCGGCACCGCGACGGCGCAAGGCGCAGCTCCGGGCGCGGCGGCCGGCGGGACCAACGCGGCGTCGGTCTTCGCCGACGCACGCAGCAACTCGCTCCTCGTCCGGGCGCCGAACCCGGCGCGGATGGCGTCGATCCGCGCGCTCGTCGACAAGCTCGACCGGCCGATGCAGCAGGGCGGCAAGGACGGCGGCAACATCTGGGTCGTCGCGCTGAAGAACGCCGACGCGGTCAAGCTCGCGACGGTGCTGCGCGCGGCCTACGGCAGCGGTGCGGGGGGCGGCACCTCGGGCGGCGGAACCAGCGCCAGCACGGCCTCGGGATCGCCGTTCAACAACGCGGCCAACAACAACCCGGCAGGCACGTCCGGCGCGTCGGCGCAGGCGACCGCGCCGGTCGCGTCGTCCGGCTCGCCTTCGACCGGCGGCTTCGTGCAGGCCGATCCGGCGACCAACTCGCTCATCATCACCGGCCCCGAGCCGATGTACCGGCAGCTCCGCGTCCTGATCGACCAGCTCGACTCGCGCCGTGCGCAGGTCTACATCGAGTCGATGATCGTCGAGATCACGGGCGACAACTCGGCCGACTTCGGCTTCCAGTGGCAGGGGCTGATCGGCAACAGCAGCAGCAAGTACGGCGTCGTCGGCGGCACCAACTTCAGCACCGGCGGCTCGAACATCGTCGACCTGACGACGGCGCTGCTCGGCGGCGCCTCGGCGAGCGGCGGCGCGACCGGCACTGGCGGCATCTCGCTCGGCGAGGGCCTCAACATCGGCCTGGTGCGCAATTTCGGCGGCGGCACCTACGCGCTCGCGTCGCTCGCCCGCATCCTGCAGAGCCAGACCAACACCAACATCGTCTCGACGCCGAACCTCATCACGCTCGACAACGAGGAAGCGAAGATCGTCGTCGGCCAGAACGTGCCCTTCATCACCGGCAGCTACACCAACACCGGCACCGGCACGACGAGCCCGTTCCAGACCGTCGAGCGCAAGGACGTCGGCGTGACCTTGCGCATCAAGCCGCAGATCGGCGAGAACGGCACGATCCGGATGGTGATCTACCAGGAGTCGTCATCGGTCGCGTCGACGACGGCGGTCGGCACCGGCAACGCCGGCCCGACGACCAACAAGCGCTCGATCGAGTCGACGGTGACGGTCGACGACGGCTCGATCATCGTGCTCGGCGGCCTGATCGAGGACCGCTACACCGACAACAAGTCGCAGATCCCGCTGCTCGGCGACATCCCGGTCGTCGGCGCGCTGTTCCGCAGCCAGAGCCGGACGAAGACGCGGACCAACCTGATGGTGTTCCTGCGCCCGGTCGTGATGCGCGACGGCGAGAGCACCAACAAGCTCTCGCTCGACCGCTACGACCTGATCCGTGCGACGCAGCAGGCGCAGCAGCCGCAGCCGAGCCTTCTCGTGCCGATCGAGGGAGCGCCCGTGATCCCGCCGTCGGGCCGCGTCGAGCAGTCGGCGCCGCTCTCGGCGCCGCCGACCTCGCCCGGCACGCAGACCGGGCCGCTCGCGCCGCCGAGGCCGCCGCCGCCGCCCGATCTTACACCCGAGCAGCTGAAGTCGCCGGCGCACGAGAATCCGACCCGATGACCCCCATGCACACGACGTTCGCGGCCCCCGGTGCCAGTTCGCCTCGGATCGGCCGGGCGAGACCCCGATGAGAGCCTCGACCCTCGGCACCCGCCACCCGCTGCCCTACGCCTACGCGAAGGCGAACCACGTCCTGCTCGAGAACGACGGCGAGCGCCTCGTGCTCTGGGCTCCCGACTCGGTCGGCCTGCCGGCGCTCTCCGAAGTGCTGCGGCTCTACGACGTCGACGCGCTCGAGCGCGAGCCGGTCGCGACGCTCGCGACGCGCATCGCCCAGGCCTACGCCGGCAGCGAGTCGAGCGCGGCGACGGTGATCGGCGAGGTCGAGAGCGCGGTCGACCTGTCGCGGATGATGCAGGAGCTGCCGGCGATCGAGGACCTGCTCGAGGCGTCGAACGACGCGCCGATCATCCGCATGCTCAACGCGCTGCTGACGCAGGCCGCCAAGGACGGCGCCTCCGACATCCACATCGAGCCCTACGAGCGCAGCAGCTCGGTGCGCTTTCGCGTCGACGGCACGCTGCGCGAGGTCGTGCAGCCGAACAAGGCGCTGCACGCGGCGATGATCTCGCGGCTCAAGATCATGGCCGAGCTCGACATCGCCGAGCGCCGGCTGCCGCAGGACGGCCGGATCTCGCTGCGCATCGGCGGCCGCGCGGTCGACGTGCGCGTCTCGACGCTGCCCTCGGCGCATGGCGAACGCGCGGTGCTGCGGCTGCTCGACAAGGCCGAATCGAAGTTCACGCTCGAAGGCCTCGGCATGAGCGGCGATGTGTTGAAGCGCTTCGACCGCCTTGTCCAGCAGCCGCACGGCATCGTGCTCGTGACCGGGCCGACGGGCTCGGGCAAGACGACCACGCTCTACGCCTCGCTCGGCCGCGTCGACACTGCGTCGACCAACGTGCTGACGGTCGAGGACCCGGTCGAGTACGAGCTCGCGGGCATCGGCCAGACGCAGGTCAATCCGAAGATCGACCTGACGTTCGCGAAGGCGCTGCGCGCGATCCTGCGCCAGGACCCCGACGTCATCATGATCGGCGAGATCCGCGACTACGAGACCGCCCAGATCGCGATCCAGGCGTCGCTGACCGGTCACCTCGTCCTTGCGACCGTCCACACCAACGACGCGCCCAGCACCGTCACACGGATGATCGACATGGGCGTCGAGCCGTTCCTGCTGTCGTCGAGCCTGATCGGCGTGCTCGCCCAGCGGCTGGTGCGCAAGCTCTGCGTCGCCTGCCGCCGCGTCGACGCGCGCGGCCGCTACCACCCGGTCGGCTGCGCGCTCTGCGGCTCGACCGGCTACAAGGGCCGCACCGGCGTCTACGAACTGATGTCGGTCGACGACGAGGTGCGCGCGCTGATCCACAACCGGGCCGCCGAGTCGCAAATCTTCGTCGCCGCGGAGCAGGCCGGCCTGCGCTCGATGCGCGAGGACGGCGAGCGGCTGGTGACCGAAGGCGTCACGTCGCCCGAGGAAGTGATGCGGGTGACACGGGAATGACGGCGCGTGCCCGCGTTTAGATTCGAGGCGCTCGACGCCGCCGGCAAGTCGACGACCGGGCTGCTCGACGCCGAGAACGCCAAGGCGGCGCGGGCGCAGCTGCGCGGCCAGTCGCTGGTGCCGCTCGGCGTCACGCCGGTCGCGAGCGCCGGCACGAAGGCCGAGGGCCTGTCGATCTCGCGCAAGGTGTTCGGCGCGACCGGGCTCGCAGTCTGGACGCGACAGCTCGCCGGGCTCGTCGGCTCCGGCCTGCCGCTCGAACGTGCGCTGACGGCGCTGGCCGACGAGGCCGAGGACGGCCGCCAGCGCGAGCTCGTCGCGCACCTGCGCAGCGAGGTCAACAGCGGCTCGTCGTTCGCCCGGGCGCTGGCGAGCGCGCCGCGCGAGTTCGACGAGGTCTTTCGCGGCGTCGTCGCTGCCGGCGAGCAGAGCGGCGCACTCGGCGGCGTGCTCGAACGTCTCGCCGACGACCTCGAGGCACGTCAGGAACTGAAGTCCAAGCTCGTCGGCGCGACGCTCTACCCGGCGATCGTCTCGCTGATCGCGATCGTGATCGTGATCTTCCTCGTGACCTACGTCGTGCCGCAGGTCGCGTCGGTGTTCGTCAGCTCCAAGCGGGCGCTGCCGGCGCTCACGGTCGCGATGCTGGCGCTGAGCGGCTTCCTGCGCGAATGGGGCTGGCTGGTGGCGCTCGTCGTCGGCGGCGGCGTCGGCGGCTTGCTGCTGATGCTGCGCAACGACGCCTTTCGAGAGCGCTTCGACGCGGGCTGGCTCGAGCTGCCGCTGATCGGCCGGCTGTCCCGCGGCTACAACGCGGCGCGATTCGCCGGCACCCTCGCGATGCTCGCGGGCGCCGGCGTGCCGATCCTGAAGGCGCTGCAGGCGGCGGCCGAGACGCTCTCGAACCGGGCGATGCGCGGCGACGCGATGGACGCGCTGGTGCAGGTGCGCGAAGGCGCGCCGCTCGCGTCGGCGCTCGCCGGCAAGAAGCGCTTTCCCGGGCTGCTCGCGATGTTCTCGCGCCTCGGCGAGCAGACCGGCCAGCTGCCGCAGATGCTCGACCGCGCGGCGCGGCAGCTCTCGGCCGAGGTCCAGCGGCGCGCGCTGCAGATGGCGACGATCCTCGAGCCGCTGCTGATCGTCGCGATGGGCGCGGTCGTGATGCTGATCGTGCTCGCGGTGCTGTTGCCGATCATCCAGCTCAACACCTGGGTGAAGTGAGCCGCCGGCCCGGCCGGGCTGCCGAGCCGCCCGGATCGCGCTGTGCGAAGGCGACGGGTCGGGCGCGACCCGTCGCCGGACCGTGCACATGGCGCCGCGGCGCGCCGTCTCTGCTCGCTCGCCGGCCTCTCGGCGGCGCCGCGTGGCGCCGCAGTCGGCGACAGGTCGTCAATGCGCATGTCCCGCCGGTGCGCCGACGGGCCCAGCGGTCACCTGCACCTGCACGCGGCGCTCGCCGGGCACGCCGCGACGGTCGACGAACGACAGCGTCACCGGGAACGAGTCGCCCAGGGCCAACGGCCGGTTCAGGCGGGTCAGCATCAGATGGAAGCCGCCCGGCCCGAGTTCGACTGCTTGCCCCGGCGGCAGGTCGAGGCCGCCTGCGACAGCGCGCATCCGCATGACGTCGCCCTCCATCCGCATCTCGTGGACTTCGGCGGTCGCGGCGACCGGCGTCGATGCGCCCACCAGCCGCGCGCCCGACGCGGCGGTCAGCCGGGCGAAGACACCGGCGCCCGCCTGACCCGGCACCGTCGGACGCGCCCAGGCCGCCTGGACATCGACGGCGGCCACCCCGGCAGGGAGCACGTCGAGCCGCGCCGCGGGAAACTTGCCCGCGGGTGCGTCGGCGGTGGCCGGCACCTCGGCCCAATCGGCTTCGCCCTGGTCGCAGCGCTGCAGCACCTTGAACCAGAGCGGGCCCGGCCGCTCGGTCAGCCGGCCGCGGACGACGAAGCTCGCACGCTCGGCAGCGGGCAGCACGGCTTGCGGCGACGCGGCGGTCCACGTCACTTCCTGGGGGCCGGCGACGAGCGTCCACCCCGGACGCGGCTCGGCGCCGGCGAAGGTGAAGCCGTCGGGCAGGCGCACCCGAAGGCCGGTGGTCGACGCCGCGCCGGCACACGCGTGGCCGACGCGGAATCCCGCCGCGTACTCGCTGCCCGCGGCGGCACCGCCCGGTGGCAAGGTGACGTGGGCGGACGCGACGGCCGCGGCGGCGAGCGTCAGGGCGCCCAAGGCAGTCGAACGGAAGATGCAGGTCGTCATGGGTCGAGTCCTCACAGGTCGTACTTCAGCTCGGCGCTGTAGCTGCGTTGCGGGTAGGGGTGGAAGTTCCAGTACCGGTCGTCGTTGAGGTTGTCGATGCCGACCGCCGCCGACCAGTGCCGGTCGATCTGCAGGCGCACCCGCACGTCGGTCGTGAAGTACTTGCTGACGCCGGTGTAGGCGAAGCCGTTGATGTCGGCGTTGTTGAGCGTGCGGTACTGCGGACCGCTGTAGCGCGCGGCGCCCGAGACGCTCCAGCGGTCGTCGATCCGCAGGCTCGCGAGCGCCGTGGCGCGCCAGCGCGGGATGTTCGGCTGGCGCTTGCCGATCGTGTCGCCGGCGGTGGCGACGAAACCGGCGTTCTCCTCGATGACCGAATCGGCATACGTCACGCTGCCGCTGAGATCGAGGCCGCGGACCACGACGTCGCTGCCCGCGTAGACCGCCTCCAGGCCGGTGGTGCGGATGCGGCCGACGTTCGTCACGCGGGTGATGTTGGCGTTCGCCGCCGGGTCGAAGAGCGTCTGCGAGTAGAGCGCGTCACGGGTGTCCTCCGCGAAGCCGGTCAGCCGCAGGCGATGGCCGGCGACCTCGCGCTCGGCGGTCAGCTCGCCGGTCCACGACCGCTCGGGCCGGAGGCCGGGATCGTTGACGTACCTGGAATTCGCCGTCGACGTGGCACCGTACAACTCGCTGACGGTCGGCATCCGCACGGCGCGGCCCGCCGATGCTCTCAGCACCCAGTCCGCCGTCGCCTGGTAGGCCAGCGCGGCCTTGGGCGACCAGGCGTGTTCGCGCCGGTCGGGAAAGGCCAGCGCGTTCGTGGCCGAGAACGTGGTGCGGCCGCTGAACGCGTCCCATCGCTCCGCGCGCAGGCCGAGCACCGTCTGCCAGTCCGCGGCGAAACGCCAGGCATCCTGCACCCAGAGGCTCTGCAGGCGGGTGCGGCCGCCGACCTCGGAGGCGAGCGCGGCCGGGGCGTCGACGAGCCAGTTGCCGGAAAGCGACGACGTCCGGTAGCGCAGCCCGTCGCTGTCGCGCTGCGCGCCGAATTCGAGCGTGTGCGGTCCGTCCATGCCCCGCGGGCGCCAGACGCCTTTCATGGCCAGGTTGCTCCACCCCGTGCCGCCGCCTTCGGCGAGCGTGCCGGTGCCGCCGTCGGCCGCGGCCGGGAATGCGTTGTCCGCCGCGTTCTGCCGCTTGTCGTCGCGGCGGTAGTCGTAGCGGCTCGCATCGAGCTCCCAGTCCCACGTCCCTTGCGTGTGGCTCTTCAGCGTGGCGCCCTGCATGACGTGTGTCAGGCGTTCGCGGGTCGCCGCGAAGTCGGCGCCGCCGAGCCGGCCGCCGGCGCCGGACGCCGCCGCGTAGGTCCTGCCGTCGATGCTGACGGGGCCGTTCCAGACCGGCGCGCCGGCGGCGTCGCGGAGGTAGGTCGACGGATCGTTGTCCGACCGGTTCTGCCAGACGCCGATCTGGTAGTTCGCACGCACCGTCGACGACAGGTCGTAGGCGACCTTGGCCTTGAGCTGGTCCTGCTGCGTGCGGTATTCGGTGCCGGTGCCGAGGATGAACCACGGCTGGCCGGCGGGATTGATGCCTGCGACGGCGCCGCTCACCGGCCGTCCGCCGCCGCCGGCCGTCCCCGCGGACACCAGGCGCGTCGCGAAGGTGAGCGGCTGGCCATGGCTGTCCGCGCGGCTGGCGTCGAGCCGCCAGGCGAGCGCACCCAGGCGGTCGCCGACCGAGACGCTCGTCTCCCAGGCGCGATCGGTCGTGTGCGTCTGGTACAGATCGAACGGTTGCGTCGTGGCGCCGACGCGGGCGTGCACCTCGAACGCCGTCGGCATCCGGGTGGTGAAGACGACGACCGCGCCGACCGAATTGCCTCGGTACGCCGCCGAGAACGGCCCGTACATCACGTCGACACGCTCGATCTCCTCGGGCGTCACCATGCTCCAGCGCGGCGGAAAGCTCAGGCCGCCGACGCCGTTGCCGAGGTAGTTCGACAGCAGGATGCCGTCGGCATAGACGGCCGAGCGCGCGCTGTTGCCGGTCCCCGATGCGCGGCTCGAGAGGATCGCGTGGTTGTAGTCGCCGATGTAGCGCTTGCGCACCAGGAGGCTCGGCAGGTACTTGAGCGCGTCCTCGCTGTCGGTCGCGTTGACGGTGCGCGCGAGCTGCTCGCGCGTCACGCCCTCCATGGTGGTGGGGATCTGGGTCGGCAGCGATGTCGGCTGGCCGCCGACGACGGTGACGACGCCGAGCGAGCGAACGCGCGTGTCGGCGTCGGGCGCATCGGCGGGCGGTTGCGCGCGCGCCGCCGTGGCGCAGGCGAACGACGCGCCGAGGGCCAGCGCCAGGCGACGAGGGCGCAGCGCGGCTGCGACCGCGCGGCCGGAGCGCGATGAACGCGCCGGCATGGGGCTTGTGAGCATGGGAATCGGTCCTGAACGGCACCGCGACGCGCGCGGGCACGGGTCGAGAACAGCACGCCGGCACGCTCGACGAGCGCCGCGCGACGGCCGGCAACGGCGGGTCAGGCGGTGCCGGGCGGACCGTGCTTGCGCTGCGCGATCCAGCGCGCCGCGGCATCGGGCCGCGGAAGTGTGGTCGCGACGGCAACGGCGGGCGGCGCCTCGAGCGGCAGCGCGAAGAACGCTGCCGGCGGCGGCTCCGCGGTGCCGAGCACCGCGAGCGCCTGCAGCACGCAGTGGTCGCCGCCAACGTGCTCGTTCGACGTCGGCAGCTCGGGCCGCGGCGCACCGTGCGGCGCGACCGAGACACCGTAGACGCTGCACACCTCGCCGAGCGCCAGTCCCTGCCACTGCGCCGACGCTTCGGCGACGAACGGCATCGCCGCGCGCAGCAGCAGTGCCACGGCGAAGAGCCAGAGCGGCAGGAACGACGGCGGTCGACGGAGGCGTCTCACGTCACGATTCTGGCGCAGATGCGCCGCGCCACGCTGGCATGCACGCTGCAAGCGTCTAGCCCGGAATCACCCGCTTGTTCCGCGTGAAGGCGCGAACGATTTGTGCTTGAATGTGTCTGAAGGAGGTTGCTCGATGACCGCTTCGAACCCACTCGCGACGCGCCCGACGACGCATCCTGCCGGCTTCGGCGCCGGCATGCCGATCGCCCGGATGCGCAGCCTCTACCGCGTCGACGACGTCGGTCGCAAGCTGGGCAAGCTGCCGCACAAGGAACACGAGACGCTGCGCTCGACGTACGAACGGATGCTCGAGAAGGGCCCCGAGCGCTTCCAGGTCAAGCCGGCCGGTCTGCCGCAGATGGACCACCTCTACGGCGAGTTGCCGAACTTCACCGACGTCCTCGACGACATCCGCCGTCAGCTCGCGCTCTGCGAGGACAGCCGTGACGCGCTCGAGATCACGCCGCTGCTCCTGCTCGGGCCGCCCGGTGTCGGCAAGACGCATTTCGCCCGCGAACTCTCGGTGCTGCTCGGCACCGGCATGGGTTTCCTGTCGATGAGTTCGATGACCGCCGGCTGGGTGCTCTCCGGCGCCTCGAGCCAGTGGAAGGGCGCGCGGCCCGGCAAGGTCTTCGAGACGCTCGTCGACGGCCAGTACGCGAATCCGGTGATGGTCGTGGACGAGATCGACAAGGCGGGCGGCGAGCATGCCTACGACCCGCTCGGCGCGCTCTACGGCCTGCTCGAGCACGACACCGCCGGCAACTTCACCGACGAGTTCGCCGAGGTGCCGATCGACGCCAGCCAGGTGATCTGGGTCGCGACCGCCAACGACGGCCGTTCGATCCCCGAGCCGATCCTCAACCGGATGAACGTCTACGAGGTCCAGGCGCCCGACCGCGACGCTGCGCGGTCGATCGCGGCGAAGCTCTATCGCGACATCCGCGCCGACCACGCCTGGGGCGAGCGCTTCGAGCCCGATCCGGGCAACGACGTGCTCGATGCGATGAGCGATCTGGCACCGCGCGAGATGCGCCGCGCCTGGATGACCGCGTTCGGCAACGCGAAGCTCGCCCGCCGCGACCGCGTCGACACGCGCGACCTGCCCGATCCGCGGGCGCGCCGCAGCTCGATCGGTTTCGTCCAATAGGCGCCGGCCTGCACCGCGACGCGGCCGCTCAAGCCGGGTCGAGCAGGTCTTCGGCGAAGGCTTCGCTGCGATAGAGCAGCGGCAGCGTGTCGCCGTCGTCGACCGACGGCGACGCAGGCACCGGACGGGTCGCAGCAACTGCGCTGGAGCGTTTCGCGAGCAGCCCTTGCCGCAGCATGCGGTGCAGCGCGTTCGCCGTGGCGATCGTCGTGTTGATCGGCGTCGTGTCCATCGGAAGACTCCTATTGGCAGCGTCGGGCGGACTGTGACCGTGGGGCGTGTCAGGCGCATGTCAACGCC
>CAXUDL010000034.1:0-55727 GCA_964249855.1 uncultured Rhizobacter sp.
GTGGCACGGGATGGCCGTCTCGGCAGCTGTTTCGTGTCGCCCGGGCAGAGAGCCTTCGGATCCAGCGTGTCCACGCTGACACCGCTCTTTCATCGCGTGCGACTTCGCGCCGCCCGAGGCCATGCATCGCTGCATGCCCGCCATGCCCAGACGGGCCTGGATCGGCACCGTCGCAGGACTGACCATGCGTGTGTCCGTCATCCAGGAAATCAGAACATGAACTCACTTACCCACCAGCGCCCGGCCTCGCGCCGACGCTTCATCCGCCTGGTCGGCGGCGGCATGGTGCTCGCAGCCGCCGGTTCTATGACCGGTTGCTCCACGGCGCTGCCCGATGCGGCCGTGCAGCCCTGGCAGAGCCCTGACGCCGAAACCGACCCGCGCCGCTTCATGCTGGCCCACGCGCTGCTCGCGCCGAATCCGCACAACCGACAACCCTGGATTGCCGACCTCACCGAGCCAGGACGCATCCACCTGGTGTGCGATGGCACGCGCCTGCTGCCTGAGACCGACCCTTTCGGTCGCCAGATACTGATTGGCTGCGGCGCTTTCGTCGAATTGGCCGTGATCGCTGCTGCACGGCGCGGGCTGTCGGTGTCGGTCGCGGCCTTTCCGCGCGGCGTGCCGGCACCCAACGAGCTACCGAAGGGGATCCGAGTCGCAACGCTCGCTCTGGGTGCACCCGGCAGCGCCGCTGCGGATCCGCTGTTTGACCAGATCGTGCGCCGCCACACCAACAAGACCGCCTATGCAAACGACAGGCCGTTGCCCGTTGCCTTGACCGTGGTGTGGGCCGACACCGCGCGCGCCGTCGGCCTGCGTGCGGGATACGTGGCGGGTGACACGGCAATGGCGCAGATCCGCCGCATCACGCGCGAGTCGTACGAGATCGAGTGCCTGACGGCACGAACCTGGCTGGAGTCGGCGCGGCTGATGCGGATCGGCCCGGATCAAATCGCCACCCACCGCGACGGCATCAGCATCAACGCCGCGATGCCGCGCCTGATGCATGCCGTGGGCATGTTCGACCCGATGGAGGTGCCCGAGCGTGGTGCAAGCAGCCTGCAGCGTGTGATGGATCGCTGGGAGCCGTTCGAGACCGGCAGCGGCTACCTCTGGCTTGCTGGTGAGGACAATTCGCGCAATACGCAGTTCAAGGCGGGCCGGGCTTACGTCCGTCTGCAACTTCAGGCCACCGCTGCGGGTGTCGACATGCATCCGCTGTCGCAGGCCCTGCAGGAATTTCTGGAAGTTCGCGCGTCCTACGAGGCGCTGCACCGAGTGTTGGGTGTGGACCCCGCAAGCGAGCCGGTGCAGATGATGGCGCGCGCGGGCTATGCCTTGGCGCCCGCAGGTCCCAGACCGCGGCGCGAGCTGGCGTCGATTCTTCGCGCTTGAAGCATCCCGCCAAGCGCGCCGGTGAACGTGCTCGCGTGCTGCGGGCCTGTGCGAGACTGCCTTCATGCCGGAGCCGAAGCCACCCACTCCCGTTCCCACGCTCGCATCACGGGCCGGGCCGAGTCTGGACGACTGGAACCTGCTGCGCTCGTTCATCGCGGTCTACGAAACCGGCACGCTTACCGAAGCTGCGCGCCGTCTGGGCACAACACAGCCCAGCGTCGGCCGCCATGTGCGCGAACTGGAAGGCGCGCTGGGCGAGGCGCTGTTCGTTCGACTTCCGGGCCGGCTCAGGCCGACCGAACAGGCGCATGCGCTCCACGGTGTAGTTGAGTCAATGAGGGCCTCTGTACTGGAGGCCGAGCGGCTGTTTGCCGACGCGCGCGAGGTGCTGGTGGGTTGTGTGCGCGTGGCGGCATCGGAGGTGTACGCATCGCATGTGATCGCGCCGATCCTGGCGCGGTTGCTGGCCGAGCAACCCGAGCTGGAGCTCGAACTGTCGGTGTCCAATCGCGCGGACAATCTGTTGCGCCGCGATGCCGATATTGCGGTGCGCTTTTTCCGGCCCGAGCAGGAAGACGTGATCGCGACCCACGTCGGCAATACCGAGCTAGGCCTGTTCGCGCACGTTGACTATCTGGCGCGCCACGGCGAGCCAGACGGCTTTGAGTTGCCCGCACAGGCCTTCGTGGCCGGCTTCGACCGGGAGTCAGTGCCGTTGGGCCCGCTGATGAAGGGCGCCACACCGGGCCGGCCGATCCGCTTTCGGATGCGCACCGATGCCATCCTGGCGCGCTACGCCGCGGTCGAGACCGGGCTGGGTGTGGGGGCCTACTTGGTGGATGTGGCAGCCGAACGTCCGGGCCTGAAGCGCATCTTGGCAGAGCAGTTTGGGCAGCCGCAGGAAGTGTGGCTGTGCGCGCATCCCGAACTTCGTCGTTCGGCGTCCATGCGGTTCGTCTGGAGCCATCTCGAAGTTGCGCTGCGCGCGAGGCTGCGCTCAGCCGGCGGGGCGCGATCGGTCCCGACGATCTGATCTCGAAGAGTGTGCCTTGTGCACCCCGCTTGATAGACCGCGGGCCGAGTCAACGGCGGGCGCCGGGTCGGGTTGGCATTTCTGGGCACGTCACCGGATCGAACATTCGTGAGCGCCACCGCAATTCCGGCCTCAGCCTGCTTGAGGGACCCGATGATCTGCTCCTCTGAATACTTGCTCTTCCTCATGTCCGCCATTCGCCTGAGTAGCGGACTCCTGCTACTTCAGGTTGGTATGGCTGGGAGGGGGCAGGTCATTGGGTCGAAAGGACCAGTTCGCGGCCAGCGGGAGCAGTCGTTGGCAGGACATC
The DNA here is from genome assembly GCA_964249855.1 of uncultured Rhizobacter sp. Classification (GTDB taxonomy): domain Bacteria; phylum Pseudomonadota; class Gammaproteobacteria; order Burkholderiales; family Burkholderiaceae_C; genus LMDS01. The sequence continues at coordinate 2,745 of CAXUDL010000034.1, forward strand.
GTCGCCGCGGGGCTGACTCTCTCGTGGACCCTTCCGCCAACGAAGGTCATGTTCAGAGGTAGACCTGACAACTACCCGAGAGATCGGCCGACGACAGGTATCGGCCGCCGCAGACATTGGCGAAACATTCACGACTGACCGCAGCCAGTCTAGAGCGGTCATCCGCGCAGCAGTCGAGGGCGCAACTGCAAGTCCAAAAAGCGGCGCGGTTCGAGATGTCCGACGACGTCGCTGATCGACTGCCAAGCTCTATCGAGTAAGGTCTGTCGATGACGCGATACGCCTGCATATGGCGCCACGAGTCCGAGTCCCAACGGGTCGATCCGACTCCGATTGGTTCAATTGCAGAGACTCAATCCAACGGTGATAAGAAAGGCTTCAGCGCGACAGCCATGCGACCTCACTGGCTGCGCGAAGACGCCCGTAGCCAGGGTGGCTTCTTCTGTCATTGGCGGCGCCGCGAGCAAGCCCCGGTCGACGTCATCTTCAAGGCTTCAAGGCGCCGACATGCCGCGTGCGCCCATCGCAACCTTGGCCAGGGGGCTGCGAAGGGCCTCCAGAACCGCCCGTGCCGCCGCGGGATCGCTGCTCGCGGAAGACACGGCGCCGACGTACGACGTCACGTTCTGGTACTCGGCCGGGATCGGTCCGAGCACCCGGATGCCCGGCACGCCGGCAAGCTCGCTCATCTGCTGCAACGCCAGGTCCGCGCTTCCATCGGTCAACCGGTCGGCGACCAAGCCGCCCGGGACCAGGACCGCCTTGCCGCTCATCTCGGCGGCGATGTCCATCCGCTCGAAGAGCGCGGCGATGTGGATGCCGCTCGAACCACCGGATTTCGGGTCGATGTACGCCACGGCACGCGCTGCCCGCAGGACGCTGCGGAACTGATCCGGCGTGTCGATCTTGGCCGCGGCGGCGCCCTCGCGCACCGCGGCCCCGATGCCGACGCGAGCCACCGGCACGGCGGATGCGGGCAGGATCCTGCCGGACCGCTCGAGCTCGTCGATGCCGGCAGTCGTGGCGATGATGACGTCGAACGGCTCACCTGCGAGCCCGCGGCGTACCAGGCCGCCGGCCGTGTCGGTGCCGACATCGAGCCGTCGACCAGCCTGCGATTCGATCGTCGGCTTGAGCTCGAGCACGACTGCCTTGACGGCGCCGGCCGACAAGACGCGGAGGTCCGCAGCGCTCGCGACCGCCAAGGGCATGAAAGATATCGCCGTCGCGATCAGCGCTCGAAGCGTCCATCGCGCGCGGAGCGCCTTCGCGATGCGTCGTTGATGTCGAACTTGCATCCGCCCCCCTGCCTCCTTTGCGACGATCAAACGCAGCGCATCGCGCCGCGATCGCGGCTTGCTCCGTCCGCCTCAGCAACAGTGTATGAGCCGCTCGCGTCGGCGTCGTCAAAAGGCAGCCCCGAAGACCAAGACTGGACACTGGAGGAAGCCATCCCCTCCCGATGAACACGGGCGAGGTCGTTCGCGAGGAAACAGGCACACAGCGGCGAGTCGCGCAGCATCTTGTGACTCCTGTGATTCAACGGCCGAACGGCCGGATCCTGCAGCACCAGCACCATCAGGAAGACGATGGGGCCGAGCCAGAGGCCCCAGCCGGGATCGATCCGACAACCGATCTGCTGCGTGACGCCGAGCAGCAGCGCTCCCGGCGAACGTGCCCGGAACGAGCCGAGGCCGCCGATGATGACCGCTTCGAGGGCGACCCGCAGCAGCAGCGGGCCGGCGCCCGGCGCGACCGTCGTGCGCATCGCCTGCGGCAGGCCGGCGAGCGCGATCAGCACACGATGCCCGGCAGCGCGTGCACGCACAGCCGGCCGATCGGCGAACCGGTCACCTCGCGCATCTGCTCGACGACCTCGTCGGTGCGGCCGACGAGCTCGGCGCAGTCGCGCAGGCCACGCGGAACCATCGTGCAAAAGCATCGGACTGGTCGACCTTGGCGCCGCTGTTCGGTCGATGGGATCGAGAGCGCGCTCCGCAGAATCCGCGGCGCGGACGCGTCTCGTCCGCGCACCGACCACTGCATGCAAGGACGGCCCGTGTCGCATTTCCCATCCATCGGCCGCGCTGCGGCGGCGCGCGGCGCGCTCGCCTTCGGATCGGGCTGCCTCGTCGTCTGCCTCGTCGCATGCGGTGGCGGCGGCGGCGACAGCGCGACCGCTGCCCCGTCCGCGGCCAGCGCCGCAACGAGCCCGGCGGGCGCGGCCAGCGCCGCGGCGACGGTCCATGCGACCGCGACCGCGGTGACCACCGAGCCGGCGGGCAAGAACTGCGCGGCGGCCGGCACGCGCATCGACGCGGGCCTCGACCAGAACGACAACGGCAAGCTCGATGCGGCCGAGGTCGCGACGACGCAGTACGTCTGCAACGGCAAGGTCGGCGCGACCGGCCTCGCCGGGCCGGCGGCGCTCGTCAAGATCAGCGCCGAGCCCGCCGGAACGCATTGCGCGCAAGGCGGCTCGCTCGTCGCCGCCGGCGTCGACGGCAGCGGCAACGGCGCGCTCGAGGCGACCGAGATCACGTCGTCGAGCTACGTCTGCAACGGCAGCGCGGGCGCGGCGGCGGGCGCGGCGGCGACCCGTGTGCACAGCAGCCTCGTCGTCGCTGCGGCCGAACCGGCCGGCGTCAAGTGCACCTACGGCGGCACCAGGATCACGGCGGGTCTCGACGCCAACGACAGCGGCGTGCTCGATGCCGGCGAGGTCACGTCGACCAGCTACAGCTGCAACGGCGCACCGGGTGCGCCCGGCGCGACGGGTGCGACCGGTGCGACCGGTGCGCCCGGCGCGACGGGTGCGACCGGCCCTGCCGGCGGCGGCAGCGGCAGCAGCAGCGCCGTGGCGACGTGGACGCGCGTGACCGGCGTCGCGCAGGCGATGGCGGCCAACGGCAGCTATCTCGCCGACAACCCGGCGCAGGTCGTCCTGACGCTGCCGGCGTCGCCCGCGGTGGGCGATGTCGTGAACGTCTTCGGCCAGGGAACGGGCGGCTGGAAGATCGCGCAGAACGCCGGCCAGGCGATGATCGTGAAGGGCCTGCCCAACGGCCTGGCCGCGGGCACCGCCTGGTCGGCGCGGGCGCCGAGCGACGACTGGGTCGCGGTCGCGTCGTCCGCCGACGGCAACCGGCTCGTCGCCGCGACGCAGCAGGCGCAGCTCTACACATCGGCCGATGCCGGCGCGACCTGGACCGCCCGCGACAGCGCGCGGAGCTGGAAGGCCGTCGCATCGTCGGCGAGCGGCCTGCGGCTCGTCGCCGCGGCCGCCGGCGACACGCTCTTCGTCTCGAGCGACGGCGGCGTCAACTGGACTGCCCGCGACAGCGTGCGCAACTGGTCCGCCGTGGCGCCGTCGGCCAGCGGAACGCGCCTCGTCGCGACGGAGAGCGGCGGCGGCATCTACACCTCGACCGACGCCGGCGTCAGCTGGACCGCGCAGGCCTCGCCGGTCGGCACGTGGACGGCGGTCGCGTCGTCGTCGGACGGCTTGTCGCTCGTCGCCGCCGCCACCGGCGACTTCCTCTACACGTCGGGCGATGCGGGCGTCACCTGGACGCCGCGCGACAGCGTCCGCAACTGGACCTCGGTCGCCACCTCGGCCGACGGAATCACGCTCGTCGCGGTCGACCAGGGCTCGGGCAGCGGCGGCCAGCTCTACACGTCGGCCGACGCCGGCGCGACGTGGACGCCGCGCAGCGGCGCGGTCGCGGGCGCAGCGCTCGCCGGCGGCCGCAACTGGCAGTCGGTCACGTCGTCGGCCGACGGCACCCGGCTGCTCGCAGCGGCGTTCAACGAGCAGCTCTACACCTCGGTCGACGGCGGCGCGAGCTGGACGGCGCGCGAGACGGCGCGGGCATGGTCCGCGGTCGCGTCGTCGGCCGACGGCAGCCACCTGCTCGCCGGCGCGATCCTCAGCGAGACGCTCTACACCTCCGTCAACGACCGCACGAGCGTCGGCACCGCCGGCTTCCTGAGCGGCAGTCAGTACGACGCGGTCGGCCTGATCTACCTCGGCAACAACGTCTTCGCGGTGCGCGACTCGACGAGCTACTCGGGCCTCTTCGGCGCGTTCTGACGGCTGGCGAGCGGCGGCACCGGGCCACGCAGGAGGGCTGCAGGCGCCGGAGTGCGCGCAAGAGCTGCGGTCGCGCCGCCCGCGGCTCGGCAGCGCGCTCGCCGGGCCTTGCCTGCTTCCGTCACGGAGCGGGGCTCGGATGGCACGGCCGCGAGGCCGACGACAGCGACGGCGCACGGCGGCGCGGGACGCGCTCGGCAGCCGGCCCTTTTTCATTTGCACGCATGCAAGTTGATGGGGAGACGGGCGGCGGCATCCGCGGCATCCGCGGCATCCGCGGCATCCGCGGCATCCGCGGCATCCGCGACATCCGCGACATCGGCGGCATCGGCGACATCGGCGACATCGGCGACATCGGCGACATCGACGACATCGGCGGCATCGGCGGCATCCGCGGCATCGGCGGCATCGGCGGCATCGGCGGCATCGGCGGCACGACGGTATCGGCGGCACGGCCGAATCGTGCGGGCACAAACACTGCGTCCGCGCTGCGCCGACGAACGGCCGCCGATCCTGGCACCATCGCGACACCCCGCTGCCGGAGCGCCCGATGCTGCATCCCCAGGCCAGAGCGCTGCTCGACTCGATCGAACAGCGCGGCGTGACGCCCACGCACCTCCTGCCGCCCGTCGACGCCCGCGCCGCGTATCGCGAGCGCCGACACGTCACTCAACCCGCGCCGCCGGAGGTGGGCGGCGTGGCGAGCCTCGACGCCGGCGGCGTGCCGGCCCGGCTCTACCGGCCGCTCGGCGCGGCCAGCGTACCGCTGCCGGTGCTCGTCTACTTCCACGGCGGCGGCTGGGTCATCGGCGACCTCGACACCCACGACACGCTGTGCCGCCAACTCGCCAACCACGCTGGCTGTGCCGTCGTCTCGGTCGACTACCGGCTCGCGCCCGAACATCCGTTTCCCGCCGCGGTCGACGACGCCGTCGCCGCGACGCGCTTCGTGCACGCGCACGCCGGCACGTTCGGCCTCGACGCGGCACGCCTCGCGGTCGGCGGCGACAGCGCAGGCGGCAACCTCGCGGCGGTCGTCGCGATCACCGCACGCGACGCCGGCGCCCTGCCGATCGCCTACCAGCTGCTGATCTACCCGGCGACCGACCAGCACCGGCGCGCCGCCTCGCGCGCGACGAACGGCGACGGCTATCTGCTGACGCGCGACACGATGGCCTACTTCACCGGCCACTACCTGCCGGACCCGGCGATGCACGACGACTGGCGCGCCTCGCCGCTGCTCCATGCCGATCTCGGGCGGCTGCCCCCGGCGCTCGTCGTGACGGCAGGCTTCGATCCGCTGCGCGACGAAGGGCTCGTCTACGCCGACCGCCTGAGCGCCGCCGGCACGCCGACGACCGCGGTCTGCTTCGAGCGGCAGATCCACGGCTTCGTGCCGATGGGCCGCGTGCTCGACGAGGCGCGCAGCGCGGTCGCGCTCTGCGCGGCCGAGCTCCGGCGCGCCTTCGCGGCGCCTACTCCCCGGTGAGCACCGCCTGGCGCCGGCGCGCACGCCAGGCACCGAGCAGCACCAGCGCGCCGGGGACCAGGATCGCCGCCCAGATGATCTTGTCGAGGTTCGCCTTGACCCACGGGATGTTGCCGAACACGTAGCCGCACAGCGTGATGCCGCCGACCCAGAGCACGCCGCCGGCGACGTCGTAGGCGCTGAACTTGCGGTGCGTCATCTGCGCGACGCCGGCGACGAACGGCGCGAAGGTGCGCAGGAACGGCATGAAGCGCGCCGCGACGATCGTCACGCCGCCGTACTTCTCGTAGAACGCGTGCGCCTGGTCGAACGCGGCGCGGTTGAAGAAGCGCGAGTCCTCCCACTGGAACACGCGCGGGCCGAAGTAGCGTCCGACCTGGTAGTTGCTCTGGTTGCCGAGGATCGCCGCGGCGGTCAGCAGGCCGATCGAGAGCGGCAGGTTCATCAGCTCCGCGCCGCACAGCGCGCCGACGACGAAGAGCAGCGAATCGCCCGGCAGGAACGGCATGACGACGACGCCGGTCTCGATGAAGACGATCGCGAAGAGCAGCGCGTAGACCCAGGCGCCGTAGGTCTGCACGAAGGTCCGCAGATGGACGTCGACGTGCAGGACGAAGTCGAGGAGCGAACCGAGGATGTCCATCGCGCGGATTATCCGGGTCCGCTTCGCACGCCATGCGGGCGCGACCGGTTCCTAGAATCCGTTGGATGAACGCCCGCCTCCCGCCGCTGCGCCGCCCGATCCGCGAGCTGCCGGGCGAGCTCGTCAGCCAGATCGCCGCCGGCGAAGTCGTCGAGCGGCCGGCGTCGGTGGTCCGCGAGCTGGTCGACAACGCGCTCGATGCCGGCGCGTCCGAGGTCGTCGTCCGGCTCGCAGGCGGCGGCATCCGCGCGGTGCTGGTCGAGGACGACGGCCACGGCATCGCCGCCGACGAGCTGCCGCTCGCGCTGCGCCGCCACGCGACGAGCAAGATCGCGTCGCTCGCCGAACTCGAGGGCGTCGCGACGATGGGCTTTCGCGGCGAGGCGCTGGCGGCGATCGCGTCGGTCGCCGAGCTCGCGATCTCGAGCCGCAGCGCCGACGCCCCGCACGCACGCCGGCTCGACGCGCGCTCGGGCGAGATCGTGCCGGCGGCGCGCGGCGTCGGCACCAGCGTCGACGTGCGCGAGCTGTTCTTCTCGACGCCGGCACGGCGCAAGTTCCTCAAGAGCGAGGCGACCGAGCTCGCCCACTGCGTCGAGGCGGTGCGCCGCCACGCGCTCGCGCGGCCGGACGTCGGCTTCGCGGTCTGGCACGAGGGCAGGCTCGTGCGCCAGTGGCGCGCCGGCTCGCTCGCGCAGCGCGTCGCCGACGTGCTCGGGCCTGAATTCGTCGCGCAGAGCCGCGAGCTCGCGCTCGACCTCGGCGTGCTGCGGCTCGCCGGGCGCAGCGCGCTGCCCGAGGCGGCGCGGCCGCGCGCCGACCAGCAGTACGTGTTCGTCAACGGCCGCCACGTCCGCGATCGCCTCATCGCGCACGGCGTGCGCTCGGCGTACGAGGACGTGCTCCACGGCGGCCGCCAGCCGGCCTACCTGCTCTTCGTCGAGATCGCGCCCGACCGGGTCGACGTGAACGTCCATCCGACGAAGATCGAGGTGCGCTTCCGCGATGCGCGCGAGGTGCACCAGGCAGTGCGGCGCGGCGTCGAGGCGGCGCTCGCGCTGCCGCGGGCGGTCGCGTCCGAGGCTCCGCTGCAGGGCACGCCCGCCGGCCGCACGGCCGGCTCCGGCGCGTCCTGGGGCAGCGGCGCCGCATGGGCCGGCGCGGCGAGCCGCGTGGCGCCGGACGGCCTGGCGCAGGCGGCGCTGCTCTACGCGCAGGAGCCGCCGGCGGCGTTCACCGTTCGGTCGGCGGGGCAAGCAGGGCAAGCAGGGGCCGCAGGGGCCGCCGGGGCCGCGGGCGCGGGGCCCGCAATGTCCGCGGCGACGGACGCGCCGGCATCCGCGACCGCCCCCGGCGACTTCCGCCTCGGCCGCGCGCTGGGCCAGGTGGCCGGCGCCTTCGTGCTCGCCGAGAACGCCGAGGGCCTCGTCATCGTCGACATGCACGCGGCGCACGAGCGCATCGTCTACGAGCGGTTGAAGGCGAGCCGCGCCGGCGCCCGGATCGCGTCGCAGCCGCTGCTGATCCCGGCGACCTTCGCCGCCAGCGCCGAGGAGATCGCGACCGCCGACGCCCACGGCGAGGCGCTCGCGGCGCTCGGGCTCGACGTCGCGCCGCTGTCGGCGACGCGGCTCGCGATCCGCGCGACGCCGAGCGCGCTCGCCGGCGGCGACGCGGTCGAGCTCGCGCGCGGCGTGCTCGGCGAGCTGGCCCGCTTCGGCGCCAGCCACGCGATCGAGCGCGCAGAGCACGAGCTCCTCTCGACCATGGCCTGCCACGGCGCCGTCCGCGCCAACCGGGCGCTGACGCTCGACGAGATGAACGCGCTGCTGCGCGACATGGAAGCGACGCCGCGCTCGGACGTCTGCAACCACGGCCGGCCGACGTGGCGGCAGATCGGCCGCAAGGAGCTCGACGCGCTCTTCTGGCGCGGCCGCTGAACTTTTCGCGCGCGCGACGACTCTGCCCGCGCATGCGCAGATTCACCCCCTCGATGCGCCGCCGCGCAACGGCGCTCATCGTCGTCGCGCTGCTCGCGCTCGCCGCCCGCGTCGGCCTCGACACGCAGCAACGCCACTGGATCTTCCAGGCCGCCGCCATCCCCACCGATGCCGACGCGAGCTTCGACCGCGACGACGAGATCCGTCACGAATGGATCGGCTTCCACGCCGAGACGACCGGCCACGACGTCCGCCTGCACGCGCTCTGGATGCCGAGCGACGACCCGAAGGCGCCCGCGCTGCTCTATCTGCACGGCGCGCGTCGCGACGTCGAGGACAGCGCGTTCCGCGTCCGGCAGATGCAGGAGCTCGGCTTCTCGGTGCTCGCGATCGATTACCGCGGCTTCGGCCGCAGCACCGACGAACTGCCGTCCGAAGCCACCGTCGCCGAGGACGCGCGCGCCGGCTGGGCCTGGCTCGGGCAGCGCGCCGGCGGCGTCGGCCGCTACATCTACGGCCACTCGCTCGGCGGCGCGATCGCGGTGCAGCTCGCGCTCGACGTGCCAGACGCCAAGGGGCTGATCCTCGAGGGAACGTTCACGTCGATCGCCGACGTCGTCCGGACCTTCCGCTTCGGCTGGCTGCCGATCGGCGCGCTGATCACTTAGCCCTTCGACTCGATCGACAAGATCGCGCGGGTGCAGGTGCCGCTGCTCGTCGTCCACGGCAGCCGCGACGGCCTGATTCCGCCGGCGCAGGGCCGCGCGCTCTACGACCGGGCGACGGCGCGGAAGCGCTTCGAGCTGGTCGAGGGCGGCACGCACTACAGCACCAACCGCGTCGGCCAGGCGCAGTACCGCGAGGCGCTGCAGGCGCTGTTCGGGCTCCGGCTGCCGGGCGCGTGATCCAATCGGCCGATGGCCACGATCAAGCTGAAGAACAAGCCCGCACCAGCGCCGATCGACGCGCCGCGCCGGCCGCCGCTGCGCGGCACGGGCTCGGCGCCTCGGCCGCGGCCGACGCTCGCGCAGGCGCAGGCGGACCGCGAGGCGGCGGCGCTGCAGGCGGCACCGCGCCGGCCGTTCGACGGCCCGCGTGACGCCTCGCCGCGCCGCGACGCAGCCCGCCGCGTGGAGCAGCCCGATCCGCGTCGGCGCAACGCAGCGCCCGCGACCGAGCGGCCCGGACCACGGCCGCAGCGGCCGGATCGACGCGCGCCCGGCGCCGCGCCGGACGATCGTCGGCCGCTCGGACCGGCGGCGCACGACCGCAGCAGCGCCGTGCTTGCGCCGGGCCGCGGCGAGGCGACCGCGCCCGGTCGCCGCGACGCCCGCAGCGAGCCGCCCCCGCGCGACCCGCAGCGGGCCGCGGGTGCTACGCCACGGGCGACGCCGTCCGCGTCGCACGAGGGCGACCGGCGGGTCGCGAGCGTCGACCCGCGCGACCGTGCCCGGATGCCTCCGGACGGACGCGACCGGGCGCCGGTCGGCCCGCTTGACCGAGCGCCGGCGTCGCGCCAGCGAGACAACCAGCCACCGATCGACCCGCGTGGCCACCCGGCGGCGATCGGCGATCGACGCGACCGGGCGGCGGTCGACCTGCGCAGCCGTGCGTCCGCGCCACGCGATCCGCGCGACCTGGCGCCAGCCGACGCACGTGACCAGCCACCCGCATTCCGCGATCCGCGCGACCGCGTGACGACCGGTACGCGCGACCGGACGCCCGCTTCTCGCGATCCGCGCGATCGGACGCCGGCCGATGCGCGCGACCGTGCGCACGCGCCTCGCGATCCGCGCGATCGAACGATTCCGTCCGATCGGCGCGACCGGCCAACCGCTTCTCGCGATCCGCGCGATCGAACGATGCCGCCCCATGCGCGCGACCATGCGCCCGCACCGCGCGACCGGGTGCCGGCGGATCGGCGCGATCGCATGCCGGCGCCGCCCGAGCGTCGCGACCCGACCGATGGACCACGAGCCCCGCGGGGCGGTTCGGCCGCGGCCCACGACGCCCGCGAACGCGTGTCGGCGAGCGCCGGGCGCCGCCCTGCGGCGACTTCGGCACCGCAGCACGCGGCGCCGCCCCGCGCGATGGCGCCGCGCGCCGGCCCGGTCGACACCCGGCGGCGGCCGGGCGACCGGCCGGCGGTCGATTTGCGCCACGAGGGTCCGCTGCCGCGCCGCAGCCGGGAACGCGACGAGGACGACGACGGCGACCGCCCGCTCCCCGACCATCCGCCGGGCAGCGTCCGTCTGTCGAAGCGCATGAGCGAACTCGGCATCGCGTCGCGCCGCGAGGCCGACGAATGGATCGAGAAGGGCTGGGTCCGCGTCGACGACCAGGTCGTCGCCGCGCTCGGCTCGCGCGTGCTGCCGGGCCAGCGGGTCACGGTCGACGCGAAGGCACGCTACCAGCAGGCACAGCGCGTGACGGTGCTCGTGCACAAGCCGGTCGGCATCGTCAGCGGCCAGGCCGAGGACGGCTACGAGCCCGCGGTCGTGCTCGTCACGCCCGAGAACCAGTGGAGCGAGGACCGCTCGGGCACGCGCTTCCTGCGCGAGCACCTGAAGAGCCTCGTGCCCGCGGGCCGGCTCGACATCGACTCGGTCGGGCTGCTCGTGCTGACGCAGGACGGCCGCGTCGCCAAACAGCTGATCGGCGAAGACAGCGCGATCGAGAAGGAGTACCTCGTCCGCGTCGCGACGGCGAGCGGCCAGGCGCTGGCGGACGAAGGCCTCGCGCTGCTGCGCCACGGCCTCGAGCTCGACGGCGAGGCGCTCGCGCCGGCGACGGTCGAGTGGGTCAATGCCGACCAACTGCGCTTCGTGCTGACCGAAGGCAAGAAGCGGCAGATCCGGCGGATGTGCGAGGCGGTCGGCCTGCAGGTGCTGGGCCTCAAGCGCGTCCGCATCGGCCAGGTGATGCTCGGCGACCTGCCGCCCGGGCAGTGGCGCTACCTGCGCCGCGACGAAGCGTTCGCATGACGGCGCGATCCTGTTCGGCGCGGGAGCACAGGCCCTGCGCAGGGCATCCCGAGCGGCGATCGACCGCCAACGACGCGACGACCGCGGCGCGCCCCCGCCGCGACCGACGGCATCCGGCGGGCATCTAGAAGCGTGGCCGGCAAAAACTCGGCCGCAAGACGACCGGCGGTCGAACACGACGAGGCTGCCACCGGGGCTCGCTGGCCCGACGGCTGTCGGGCGAACACGTCCCGCGCACGCGGCGCCTGCGCGGTCGGTACCGTCCTACGCCGCGGAGACAGCGCGTCCCACGGCGGTGTCCTGGGCGCGCTCGTAAGGTCGCGCGACCTTCAACGATCCCCGCGAGCTCCCATGATTCACGCCCGAGGCTACGCCGCCAAGCATTCGTTCAGCCGCCTGAAGGCCTTCGACTTCGAGCGCGACGACGCAGGCGCCGACGAGATCGAGATCGACGTGCTGTTCTGCGGCGTCTGCCACTCCGACATCCACCAGGTCCGCAACGAGTGGTCGAACACCGTCTACCCCTGCCTGCCGGGGCACGAGGTCGTCGGCCGGGTGCGGCGCACGGGCGCGAGCGTCACGCAGCACGCGGTCGGCGATCTCGTCGGCGTCGGCTGCATGATCGACAGCTGCCGGCACTGCGAGCCCTGCCGGCTCGGCGAGCAGAACTACTGCGCGGGCCCGAACAGCTGGCTTGCGACCTACAACGGCCCGATGGTGCCGGCCGCGAAGGCGCCCGAGGGCGGCAACGTCTACGGCCGTGACAACACCTTCGGCGGCTACTCCGACGTGCTCGTCGTCAAGGCCGACTTCGCGCTCAAGATTCCGCCGGCCTTGAAGCCGGAGGTCGCGGCGCCGATCCTCTGCGCCGGCGCCACGACGTATTCGCCGCTGCGCCGCTTCGGCGTGAAGCCGGGCGACAAGGTCGGCATCGTCGGCTTCGGCGGCCTGGGCGACATAGCCTGCAAGCTCGCGAAAGCCATGGGCGCCGAAGTGACCGTGTTCACGCGCACCAAGGAGAAGCTCGACGAGGCCGCGCGGCTCGGCGTCACCGGCTTGCTCGAGAGCGACAAGAAGGCGATGCAGGGCCTCGCCTCGAGCTTCGACTTCATCCTATCGACCGTGCCCGAGAAGCACGACGTCAATCCGTTCATCGAACTGCTCAAGCACGACGCGTCGCTCGTCGTCGTCGGCGCGCTCGAGCCGCTCGCGCCGGTCAACAACCAGTTGCTCGCCTTCCATCGCCGCCGCCTCGCCGGCTCGCTGATCGGCAGCCTCGGCGAGACGCAGGAGGTGCTCGACTTCTGCGCCGAGCACGGCATCGGCCCGGACATCGAGCTCATCCCGATCCAGCAGATCAACGATGCGTACAAGAAGATCGTCGACGGCGACGTGCGCTTCCGTTACGTCATCGATCTGGCGTCGCTGAAGGACGAAGCCGCCGGCTGATCGGCTCGGCGGGCCCGATGTTTCGGGACACGACGTTTCGGGCTCGACTCCTCGGGTCCGACGTTCCCTTGCCAGACGTTCTCAGGCTTAGTGTCTTCGGGCACGACGTTCCCGGCCCGACATCCTCGGGAACGCCGTGGGTCAGCGGGCCGACGCGTTCGTCCGCCGCCGATCGTCGGCCGCGTTGAGCGCGACCGTCGCCATGCCGGCGAGTGCGATCACGGCCATGCCGACCGTGCTCCAGCGGTCCGGGCTGTGCCGGTACAGGAGCCAGCCGATCATCGCGGCGAAGGCGATCTGCAGGTAGCCGAACGGCGTCAGCGTCGAGAGCGGCGCCGCACGGATCGCGACCGTCATCGCCATCTGGCCGAGCGTCGCGATGGCGCCGAGCACGCCGATCAGCAGCCACTGCGACCGGCTCGCGCCGCGCAGCGTCGGCACGAGGTCGACCGGCAGCAGCGCGAGCGCGACGCACAGCACGGCGAGCGCGCCGAGGCCCGAACAGAGGTTCGTGGTCACCATGTCGTCGACCGCCGCGAGCCTGCGCGTGACCACCTGGAAGAGCGCGAACAGCAGCGCACCGGCGACGGGGAAACCGACCGCCCAGCCGAAGGCGCCGCTGCCCGGCCGCACGATCGCGACCATGCCAGCGAAGCCCAGAACGACCATCGCCCAGCGTGCGGCGCTGACGCGCTCGCCGAGCAGCACCGCGGCGAGCACGGTCGACGCCATCGGCGCGAGCATCGCGAGCGCGGTGAATTCGGCGAGCGGCAGGTGCTGCAGGCCGACGAAGGAACAGGTGGCATTGGCGACGAGCAGCCCGGCGCGGATCGACTGCAGCCGCGGCGCGCCGCTGCGCAGCAGATCGCGCCAGCGGCGACGCGACATCTGCACGCCGGCCATCAGCGTCGTCTGGAACAGGTAACGCGCCCAGAGCAGGACCACGACGGGGAGTGCGACACCGAGGTGCTTGACCGTCGCGTCGCTCGTCGCGAAGCAACCGGCAGTGAGGACGATGGCGGCGATGCCGGTCCCGGAGCGGGAAAGCGATTTCAAGAAGATCGGTCCGCCGCGGCGGTGGTCATGCCGAGAAGTCGCCCGGCGCGAGTCAGGGATTCTACGGGGGTGGCGGGTCAGACGAAGCCCAGCGTCCGCTGGCTGGCGTCCCAGTGCGTGAGATTGGGCAGCACCAGCGCCAGGTCGGTGTCGCCGATGCCGAACCAGCGGCCGAGCGTCGCGGCGTACTGGTCGACCGAGGTTGTCGGCACGAGCCGGCCCTGGCCGACGTCGTCCGGGCCGTCGTTGGCGACCGCGGGCGCGCTGCCGTAGAAGCGCCCGCCGGCGACCGCGCCGCCGAGCACGACGTGCATGCTGCCCCAGCCATGGTCGGAGCCGTCGCTGCCGGTCGCCGTCCGGCCGAAGTCGGAGGCGGTGAACGCGGTCACCTGGTTGGCGACGCCGAGCTCGACCGTCGCCTGCTGGAACGCCGCCAGCGCCGAGGCGACCGTCGCAAGCAATCCGGGGTGGACGGCGTTCAGGCTGCTGTGGGTGTCGAAACCGCCGAGCGAGACGAAGAAGACCTGCCGCTTCGCGCCGATGGCGCTGGCGTTCGAGATCATCCGGGCGACGAGCTTCAACTGGTCGGCGAGACCGTTGCCGGCGGGAAACGCCGTCGCGAGCGCGGGTGCCGACGCGAGCGCCGCAGTGAGCGAGCCGCCGGCCGCGAGCGAGCGCGCCAACACGCGGTTGTATTCGTTCTCGAAGACGTCGGTCCGCGTCGCGGTGACGAGGTTCTTCAGTGCGGTCGAGCAGGCGCTCGAACCGAACAGCGCGTTCTGCGCGGCGTTGAGCGCCACCGGCCCGCTGGGCGTCACCTGGTACTGCACGGCGGTCTTGCCGGAGAGGAACACGGCGTTGCCCGAGACGTTGACGCAGGTGAAGGTCGATGCGCCGTTGCCGGCGGCGAACAGGTCGCCCATCCGGCCGCCCCAGCCGGACGCCGCGCCTTCGGGCGCCGACGACTGCCAGATCGACTGCTGGTCGTTGTGCGAGAAGAGCTTCGGCGGCAGCGGCACCGAGGCGTTGCGGAACTGCTGCTTCGTCGTCGGCTGCACGAGCGTGCCGACGTTGAGGAGCACGCCGAGCCGCCCCGCGTTCCACGCCGGCATCAGCGGCGCGAGTTCGGGCGCGAGCGCGTACTGGCGACCGCTCGGCAGGCCGGCCGGCGTCAGCGCCGTCGCGGCGAGCGCCGACTGCGCGTAGGCGAGCGCAGGGCGCATCGCCTGGTACGCCGTGTAGTTCGCCGTGTCGTAGGGGATCAGCGTGTTCGCGCAGTCGTTGCCTCCGTAGAGGAAGACGCAGACGAGCGCCTTGTAGTCGGTCGCCGTCGCCGCGGCGGCCTCGCCGATCGCGGCGAGGTTGAGCGCCCAGGGCGTGGCCGCGCCGGCCACCGACAGGGCGCCGGCGCGCTGCAGGAAAGCGCGTCGGGACGCGTTCGCGGTCATGGCTGCACCGTCCGTTTCATTTCTGCACCAGGAATTCGGGCGCCGCGAGCACCAGCAGCAGCGCCGCGCGGACGCGGTTCAGCCGTGCGGCGTCGGTGCCTGCCGGCATCGTCTGCACGGCCGCCGCGAGCGCGGTCGAGGTGGCGGGCGCGAGCCGGCTCGCCGCGAGCAGCAGGCCGAGCTCGGCGACGAGCGCGGTCGCGTCGTCGGCGATCGCGAGCAGCGCGGCATGGTCGGGGACGACGTCGCCGATGCCCTGGCCCGCGACGACTCGCTGCATGTAGTTGAGGTAGCCGACGACCGACGATTCGTTCGCGAGCTGGAACTCCGGCGCGACCATCGCGCCCGCATCGAATGCCGTGGAGGGCGGCACGTAGCCGGGGCGGAAGAAGTTGAAGACGGACGACGAGCGCAGCGGACTCTGCGCCAGCCGGGTGCCGGGGTCGGACGTGTTGCCGATCGCCCAGGCGCCGCTCGCCGACGCGACGCGTGTCGCGCGCGCCCAGGCCGCGAAGCGCAGGATCGGCTCGCGCAGCTTGCCGAACGACGCGCTTCGGGCGATGGCCGGATCGCGGGCGTCGCCGTCGAGCAGCAGCGCGCGGACCACCGCCTTCAGGTCGCCGCGCACGCCGCTGCCGTTGTCGTCGAAGACGCGCGCGATGCGCCGGACGTAGGCGGCAGAGGGGTTGCTCGTGACGAGCCGCTGGATGAGCTGCCGACCGAAGAACGGCGCGACGTTCGGATGCGCCCAGATCGCGTCGAGCGCCTGGGTCAGGGCCGTCGGCGCGTCGATGCCGGCGGCGATCGTCGTGCCGAGGAAGGTCTTCGCGCCGGTCTCGTAGCGGCTCGCGACCTGTGCCATGGGCTTGCGCAGGTAGTCGGGTGTCGCGGTCGCGGTCGCCGCGGGCTGGCCGGCGAAGTCGTGGTCCCAGCCAGTGAAGACGCGCGCCAGGCCGGTGATGTCGGCCTGGCCGTACGTCGGCGTGGCGCTGCCGCCCGTCAACGTCGGCGTGGCGTCGGCCTCGAGCCGGACGAGGCCGATGGTGAAGAGCTGCAGCAGCTCGCGGGCGTAGTTCTCGTCGGGCAGCGCGCCGCTGCGCGTGTTGGCCTTGGCGCTGCCGCGGTACGTCAGGTACTGGCCCATCGGTGCCGACAGCGAGATCTGCTGCAACAGCGTCCGGTGGTTGCCGAAGGCGTTCGCCTCGAGCAGATCGAGGTAGGCGGCCGCCGAGAACTGCGCCCAGCCGCCCGTGAGGCCGCCGATGCC
This sequence comes from uncultured Rhizobacter sp., assembly GCA_964249855.1. Taxonomy (GTDB): domain Bacteria; phylum Pseudomonadota; class Gammaproteobacteria; order Burkholderiales; family Burkholderiaceae_C; genus LMDS01. The sequence goes on from CAXUDL010000034.1 coordinate 19,114, forward strand.
GACGACGAAGATCTCGGAGAGCGCGAGCGTGACGCGCTGCCGCAGCGTGTCGGGCGAGGCGAGCAGCTTCTGCCAGACCACGCCGTCGAAGCCCGCTTCGCCGTTCTTGTGGGCGGCGCCGCCGAAACCGCCGGCCAGGAGCGCGTCCCAGCGCGTCGTCGTCGCCGGCCAGGCGAGCTGCTCGTCGAGCCAGCCGGCGTAGCCGAGTGCGGTGACCCGTGCGATCTGGATGCGGTCGGCGCCCATCGACGCCTGGATCAGGAAGCGCGCAGCTTCAGCCTCGGTCGGTGCGTGCGCCGCGGCCGGCGCGGCGATGGTCGCGGGGCCGGTGGCGGGCGTCGCCGGCGATGCGTCGGCGGCCGATGCCGCGTCGCCACCGCCGCCGCAGCCTGCCAGGACGAGCGCGGCGGCCAGCGGCAGCGTGGCGTCGCTCGGGAACCATCTCGCTTCGACGTCGGTGGGGCGCTCGACGGGGAGCCCTGGGTCTCGCTGCATCGTGTCTCCGGCGCTCGCCGTCGGGTCCCCGCGGGACCGACCTGTCCGTGCCGATCGTGCAGCCGCCCGTCCGACGTCGATCGGACGAACAGGACGGTGAAACGCCTCCGCCCGGTGCGATCGCTCGCGCCGGGCCGCGGGATCGTTCAGCGCATGCGGCGACGGCCGACGACCACGAGCGCGGCGAGCGCGACGGCGGCCAGCGCGGCGCTGCCCGGCTCGGGCACCTTCGACACACCCGCGACCTCGAAGGCGATGTTGGACGAGGTGAAGGTGACGCTCTCGATCAGGCCTCCGGCGAGCGACGCGGTGAAGACCGTCGACAGGTTCCAGTCGCCGGCGTTCGGGAACGGTACGTCGTTGATCAGCGTCGCGCCGCTGTAGAAGAAGTCGCCGAGCGTCGTGTGGTAGGCGATCTTGTTGCCGGCATCGGGCGAGCCCCAGAGGAACGAGAACGATGACGCATGGATGTCGTTGACGGTGACCGCGCCGTCGCTCGGCGACGCGTAGAGATAGGGCATGCCAGCCGGCAGGCCCGCGGGCGTCGCGTAGGCGTTGACCCGACTCGTCGTCGCCACGCCGGCGTTGCCGGACAACGTGTACGACGCGAACGGCGTCGGCGTGTAGCCCGAGAGCGACGACCAGCCGTAGACAGGCGCGGCCTGCGCCGCGAGCGAAGCGGCCATGCAGCCGAACGAGACCATGGCGGCGCGGAAGAAGGCGGATCGTGCGGACATTGAGGGAGCGTCGTCAGAGACGCCGAGTCGATGAATGCGGCGATCCTAGGAAGGCGGTCCCGCGCGAGGCCCCCCGCGTGCCGGGGACGCCGGCCGCGTTCACCGCGATGTCGAGACTTGGTGCCGCCTCGCGCCGGCACCGGCGGATGCACGACGGCGATCGGCCGCGGCGCCACGGGGCTTTTGCCTCGCGGCTACGATGGGATAGACGTTCCATCGACCACTCTCGAGGAGATCAGACATGCACTACAAAAACACGTTGCTCACGGCCGCCGTCACGCTCGCGGTGCTGTCCGCCGGTTGCAGCTCGACGGTCAGCACCAGCACGGCGAGCACGGGCAATCCGGTCACCGGTTCGACCGGTTCGCTCACGCCCGACGTCAAGCGCGGCATCGACGCCGGCTACCGCGACACGATCGACCGGCTGTACCAGACGACGCCGGGCAGCCGCGAGCTCGTCGCCAAGGCGCGTGGCGTGCTCGTGTTTCCGAAGGTGATCGCCGCCGGGCTCGTCGTCGGCGGCGAGTACGGTCAGGGCGTGTTGCGCGTGAACGGCGCGCCGGACAACTACTACCGGACGACGACCGGCTCGGTCGGCTGGCAGATCGGCGCGCAATCGCGTGCGCTCGTCTTCCTCTTCATGACGCAGGACGCGCTCGACAAGTTCCGCAACGGCAATGGCTGGGGCGGTGGCGTCGATGCGTCGGTCGCGCTGCTGAAGGCCGGCGCCAACGGCGCGGTCGACGTCAACGCAGCGGGCGCGCAGACGGTCGCCTTCGTCATGACGAACGCCGGGCTGATGGCGAACCTGTCGCTCGAAGGCACGAAGGTCACGCGCATCGACTGACGACCGACGCGCCCGAGCGCGGCGTCACGTGGTGGCGCCGTCTGTGGGCGTGGCGGCACCGGGCACGACGTCGTCCTCCCGGTGCTCGTCGACGCTGCGCTCCTGGCGCGCGTGCCGCTCGTGTTCCTGGGCGCGCAGCTGCACGCGGCGGATCTTTCCCGACACGGTCTTCGGCAGCTCGGTGACGAATTCGAGCCGCCGCACGCGCTTGTACGGCGCGAGCCGCGCGCGTGCGAAGCCGAGGATGTCGGCCGCGAGCGCCGGGCCGGCGACCGCACCGACGCGCAGGATGACGTAGGCCTTCGGCACCGCGAGACGCAGCGTGTCCGGGGCCGGGACGACCGCGGCTTCGGCGACCGCATCGTGTTCGATCAGCACGCTCTCGAGCTCGAACGGGCTGATCCGGTAGTCGGACGCCTTGAAGACGTCGTCGGCGCGGCCGACGAAGGTGATGCAGCCGTCGGCGTCGCGCGTCGCGACGTCGCCGGTGTGGTAGTAGCCGTCGCGCATCGCCTGCGCCGCGTCGCCGCGCGCGTCCTGGTAGCCCGACATCAGTCCGGCAGGGCGCGGCTCGAGCGGGATGCAGAGCTCGCCTTCGTCGCCGGGGCGGCCGTCGGCGTCGAGCAGCGCCACCGCGTAGCCGGGCAGCGGCCGTCCCATCGAGCCGGGCTTGAGCGGCTGGCCGGGGCAGTTGCCGACGATCGCGGTGGTCTCGGTCTGGCCGTAGCCGTCGCGCAGCGTCAGGCCCCATGCGGCGCGCACCTGCTCGATGATCTCGGGATTGAGCGGTTCGCCGGCCCCGGCGAGCTCTCGCAGCGAGAGCCGGTCGCGCCAGGCGGCGAGATCGTGCTGGATCAGCATCCGCCACACGGTCGGCGGCGCGCACAGGCTCGTCACCCGGTGCACCGCGAGCGCGTGCAGCAGCCGGGCCGCATCGAAGCGTGGCGTGTTGTGGATGAAGACGCAGGCGCCGGCGTTCCAAGGCGCGAAGAAGCAGCTCCATGCATGTTTGGCCCATCCCGGCGACGAGATGTTGAGATGCCGGTCGCCCGGCTGCAGGCCGAGCCAGTACATCGTCGACAGGTGTCCCACCGGGTAGCTGCGGTGGGTGTGCAGCACGAGCTTCGGTGTCGACGTGGTGCCCGACGTGAAGTACAGCAGCAGCGGATCGTCGGCATGCGTCGGGCCGTCGGCCTGGAACGCTTCGCGCTCGAACGCACGGTCGTCGAAGCGCTGCCAGCCGGTCACCGGCGCGCCCACCGCGATGCGGGTGAAGTCGCCGGCGAGCGCGTCGAACTTGGGCGCGTGCACGCCCGCCGCCGCCACGTGCCGCACGCGGCCGCGCTCGAGCCGGTCGCGCAGATCGTCGGCGGTCAGCAGCGTGCTCGCCGGGATGACGACGGCGCCGAGCTTTATCGCCGCGAGCATCAACTCCCAGAGCGGCGCCTCGTTGCCGAGCATCAGCAGCAGCCGGTCGCCACGCCGCACGCCGAGCCGCCGAAGATGGTTGGCGACCTGCGCCGAGCGGGTCGAGAGCTCGCGAAAGCTCAGGATCGTCTGGCTGCCGTCGTCGTCGACGATGTGCAGGGCGGCGGCGTCGGCGAACACCGGGTCGCCGGCCAGCGCGTCGAAGTGGTCGAGCGCCCAGTTGAAGTCGTCCTGCACCGGCCAGCGGAAGCCGGCGGCCGCGGCGGCGGGATCGCCGCGGTGGCGGAGCAGAAAGTCGCGGGCTTCCGAGAACGCGGTCATGCGAGGCAACTCCGTGGAGGTCGAGGCGCCGCCGACTGTAGGCGCTGCGGGCGCCGCCGACGAGCGCGCAAACACCTGTCGGCTCCGTTGGCCCGGACTGCGGTCCTCGCTGCATTGGCGGGGGCACGACCGGGCGGATTGCACGCGCCGCCGAACGGCGCGCACCGCGCCGGTTCGCCGCGCTGTCAGCGGGCGGGCGGCGCCTCGAGCGAGGGCGCCGACGCAGCCGTCGGAGCGCGCGGATCGCCTCGCTCGGCGGACTGCCGCCGCGTGATCTCCGAGATCAGTTCGCCGTACTGCTTGCGGGTCTCGGCCTGGATCAGCGCCGGCCCGACGACCGGCGGCACCCAGAGGTTCGGCCGGTACTCGCCGTGGTGCTTGATGGTGACGACGCCCGGCGCGTCGGCCGGTGCGAGCCGCGTGGTGAACTCGTAGGACTTGAAGTCGCCCCGAATGAGCCGCGAGCGGATCTCGGACTCGGGCACGAGCTCGACCGCGCGCAGGCTCGTGAAGGTGAAATCGAAGAAGCCGCGCTTCGCGCCGCCGGTCTGCGCGACTTCGAGCAGGTGGCCGTTGCGGCTCACGATCCGGCTCTCGCGCAGTGCAGACACGAAGTCGGCCATGCGGTCGTAGTCGGTGAGCACCGCCCAGGTGACGCCGTGGCTGGCCTCGACATGCGCGGTCACGTCGACGACGATCGTGTCGCCGTTCTTCTCGACGCGGACTTCGATCGGCCCCTCGGCCGCGGAGGCGGCCGCCACGGGCAGCGAGAACGCGAGCAACAAGAGGGCAGGTACGAGCCGCATCGCGCTCAGTATGCGAGTCGGGTCGAAGCGCAGCCATCGGACAGGACCCGGATGCCGGGCCGGCGTCGGCCCCGTCCCGGCGCCACCGCACGGCTCGGTTCGCGAAGGCGCCGGCCGCCTCAACCGGCGGCGTCGGTGCCGTAGCCGCGCGAATGCACGCAGGCCGACGCGAGGTGCAGATCCTCGAGCCAGCGATCGAACGCCGCGTCGCGTTCCGATGGCTCCATGCGCAGAAGCGCCGACGGGTGCAGGGTGATCAGCACCCGCAGGCCGTCGTCACGACGCAGCCAGCGGCCACGCTCGCTCGTCACGCCGACGGCTCGGCCCATCAGCGCGCGGGCAGCGGTGGCGCCGAGCGCGATGGCGGCTTCCGGCTGGACGAGGCCGATCTCGCTCTCGAGCCAGTGCAGGCAGGCCGCGACCTCGCGCTGCGCCGGCGTCTTGTGAATGCGGCGCGTGCCGCGCAGCTCGTACTTGAAGTGCTTGACGGCGTTGGTCAGGAAGACCGCGTCGCGCGGCCAGCCGAGCTGCTTCAGCGCACGGTCGAGCAATTGGCCGGCGGGGCCGACGAAGGGGCGGCCGCGCAGATCCTCCTGGTCGCCGGGCTGCTCGCCGACGAGCATCAGCCGCGCCCGGGCATCGCCGACGCCCGTCACCGACTGCGTGGCGAGTGCGCCGATGGGACACTCGCGGCACGCCTGGGTTCGCGCCTTGACGTCGGCGAGCGAGGCCGGCGGTGCGGCGTCGACGGGCGCCGACGGCAGCACGTCGAGCCGCAGCGCCGCCGACGCCCTGGGGCGCCGCTTCGCCGACTCGGTGCCGCCGGCGTCGACCATCCGGTCGGTCTGCGAACCGGCCTGCTCGGTCAGCGGCCGGATCAATGCGGCCTCGGGAAGATTCGGCCAGTAGCGCCGCGGCATCTCCTTCTTCATGGCGGCCAGTTTGAGGCGCGCGGGGTTGAAGATGTGCTCGTAATAGGTCAGCCAGAGCCGCTCGCCCGCGTCGGCCGGCGGCGCTTCGTCGCGACGCGCGCCGGGGCCGAACGCGAGGCGTTCGCCGTCCCAGCGGGCACTGCGCTCGGGCGTCAGGATCGCCCAGCGCATCTGCGCGAAGCGGCGGACGAAAAAGGGGGCTGTCGCTTCGACGACGTGGTGGGCCGGCTCGAACCAGGCGACGTGCCAGCGGCTGTCGACTTGCGCGCGGGGCGACGGCTGCACCGGCGGTTCCGCTGCGAAAAGCGCTTCGAAGGCGACCGGATCGTCGGGTGCGTCGGCGCCGAGAGCCGGTAGAGCGGCGTCCTCCGGCCCGGCCTGCGCGGCGTCGTCGGCGATGGGCCGGAAACGGACAAACGCGGTCATCTTGTGCATCTCGCGGCGGACCGTGCGGGCCATCGCCTCGGCCGCCACCCGGTCCGGGTCGAGCGGGTCGCCGCGCAGACCGGGCTCGTGCACGAGCCGCCAGAGCAGCCGGTAGAGCAGCGCGAAGCGGCCGGGGTCGGCGTGCAGGGCCGCGCGTTCGCAGAGCGGAACGAAGAATGCCGGGACCGCCACGGGTGCCGCGGGAGCCGTGGACACCGGTGCTGCGACGTCCGCCGCATCGGCGAACAAGTCGTCCGTCGCATCGACGGTTGCCTGCCACGCGACATCCGAGGGTTCGACACCGTCGGTCAGCAGCCGGCGCGCGGCCCGGCGGAACCCGTCGACATCGGCCTCGCCGGCCAGGCGCACCCGCCGCATCGTGCCGTCAGGCCGGCTCGGCCACCGGGACCGGAGCGTCGAACAGCGAGCCTGCTGCGGCGCCGGACGCAAGCGCGCAGCGAGGTCGGCGGCGTCGAGCCGGGCGGCGCTGCGCTGGCCCGGCAGCTTGACGAAGGGCAGCACCGTCTTCAGCGGCACGCGCAGGCGGGCGAGGTCGTCGCTGCGCACCGGGCGCACGCGACGCGTCTGCAGCAGCCGCTCGACCGCCTTCACGCCGAGGCCGGGCACGCGCAGCAACAGCTCTTTCGGCGCCGTGTCGAGGTCGACCGGGAAGCGGTCGCGATGGGCGAGCGCCCAGGCGAGCTTGGGATCGATGTCGAGGGCCAGCATGCCGCTCGGCGCGCTGACGATCTCGTCGTGCGCGAAGCCGTAGAAGCGCATCAGCCAGTCGGCCTGGTAGAGCCGGTGCTCGCGCATCAGCGGCGGCGCCTTCGACGGCAGCGACCGCGGCGCGTCCGGGATCGGACTGAACGCCGAGTAGTAGACGCGGCGCAGCCGGTAGGCGCCATAGAGCGTGGCGCTCGTCGTCAGGATGCTGCGGTCGTCGGTGGCGTCGGCGCCGACGATCATCTGCGTGCTCTGGCCGGCCGGCGCGAACACCGGCGAGCGGGCGCGGCGCGGCGCCACGGCCGCCTGCGAGCGCACGGCGACCGGCTTGGCCGCCTCCTTCGCGTCGTCGATGTGGATGCGCAGGCGCGCCATCGAACGGCGGATCGCCTGGCCATCCTTCTCGGGAGCGAGCGAGTGCAGCGCGTCGGCGGTCGGCAGCTCGACGTTGATGCTCAGCCGGTCGGCGTAGCGCCCGGCGCGGGCGAGCAGTTCGGGGCTGGCCTCGGGAATCGTCTTCAGGTGGATGTAGCCGCGGAAGTCGTGGTCCTCGCGCAGGCTGCGCGCGACCTCGACGACCTGCTCCATCGTGTGGTCCGGGCTCTGGATGATCCCGGAACTGAGGAACAGGCCCTCGATGCAGTTGCGGCGGTAGAAGTCGAGCGTCAGGCGGACCACCTCTTCGGACGTGAAGCGAGCCCTGGGGACGTTGCTCGACACGCGGTTGACGCAATAGAGGCAGTCGTAGAGGCAATAGTTGGTCAGCAGGATCTTCAGCAGCGAGATGCAGCGGCCGTCCGGCGCGTAGCTGTGACAGATGCCTGCGCCCTCGGTCGAACCGAGGCCCTTGCCGCCGACCGACGAGCGGGTCGTCGTGCCGCTCGACGCGCACGAGGCGTCGTATTTCGCGGCATCGGCGAGGATCGCGAGCTTGCGGTCAAGGTCCATGGAGCATCGTCGTCATTTGCTGGATGAATATACAGCGACTCGATCTCCTTGTTCGGTGCGCGGGCCCGTCGACGCCGCCAGAATTGGCGTGACCATGAACAAGGCTTTCACCCGCGAACCCGATGCCGATGCGGCCGACGGCGACGACGACACCGCGGACGCCGCAGCGCTGCCCGCTCTGCCGGCCGGCGCGAAGAACTACCTCACGCCCGCCGGCTACGCGGCGCTGCGCGCGGAACTGCTCGCGCTGCTCGACGACGAGCGCCCGAAGATCGTCGAGGTGGTGTCGTGGGCGGCCAAGAACGGCGATCGTTCGGAGAACGGCGACTACCTGTACGGCAAGAAGCGCCTGCGCGAGATCGACCGCCGCATCCGCTTCCTGACCCGCCGGCTCGACATCGCCGAAGTCGCCGACCCGACCGTCCACCACGGCAGCGCGCAGATCTTCTTCGGCGCGACGGTCCGCTACGTCAACCAGCACGGCGTCGAGCGCACGGTCACGATCAAGGGCGTCGACGAGGTCGACAACTTGAAAGGCGAGGTCAGCTGGATCTCGCCGATCGCGCGATCGTTGCTGAAGGCGCGGGTGGGCGACGAGGTGCAGCTCATGACGCCCGGCGGCCTCGAGCAGATCGAGGTGCTGGCCGTCGGCTATCCGGCGCCCGCGCCCCAGGCTACGGCTTGACGCGCGACACGCGCAACACCGGCGGCGAGCGCTTCAACGCGCGCATGACGTCTGCGAGGTGCAGCCGGTCCCGCACGCTCAGCACGAGCTGCAGCTCGGTGCTTTCGGCCTCGGGCTCGTTCCCCATGTCGATGTGCGCGATGTCGGCCTCGGCCTGGCTCACCGCCTGAGCCACCTGCGCGAGCACGCCCTTGCCGTTCCGGACCAGCAGCGTCACGCCGGTCTCGAAGGCGCGCGACGGCTGCTCGGCCCATTCGACCGACATCCAGTGTTCGCGGTCGCGCTCGAAGAGCCGCTTGCCGACGCTGCATTCGGTCGTGTGGACGAGCAGGCCCTCGCCGCGGCCGAGATAGCCGACGACCGCGTCGCCGGGGATCGGCCGGCAGCAGTGCGCGAGCTGCACCGACGCGCCTTCGCCGCCGTCGATGACGACGACGCCCTGCGACGGCGCCGGATCGTCGACGGCGTAGCGGCCCATGGTCAGCGTCAGCGCGTCGGGCCGCGTGCCCCGCTCCACCATCAGCCGCGCCATGCGCTTGGCGACGATGTTGGCGATCTTGCGGCCGAGGCCGATCTCGACGAAGAGGTCTTCGCGGGTGCGCGTGCCGCTCCAGCGCGTGAGCTGCTGCCAGAGCGGCTGATCGGCCTCGCCGTCGTCCGGCAACTGCAGGCCTTCGGCGCGCAGCGCCTGGGCGAGCATCTTGCGGCCGAGGTCCTGCGACTCCTCGAGCTCCATGTTCTTCAGGTAGTGGCGGATCCTCGACCGCGCGCGACCGGTGCGAACCGAATTCAGCCACGCCGGATTCGGCCGTGCGCCCGGCGCGCCGATGATCTCGACGACGTCGCCGCTGCGCAGCTCGGTGCGCAGCGCGACCGGCTCGCCGTTCACCTTGGCCGCGACGCAGTGGTCGCCGACGTCGGAATGGATCGCGTAGGCGAAGTCGACCGGCGTCGCGCCCTTCGGCAATGCGAGGATCTTCGAGCGCGGCGTGAAGACGTAGACCGCGTCGGGAAAGAGATCGATCTTGACGTGTTCGAGGAACTCGTTGGCGTCGCGCGTCTCGTCCTGGATGTCGATCAACGACTGCAGCCAGACCGCGCCGAGCCGTTGCGCCTCCTGGACCTGCGCGCCGCCGCTCTTGTAGAGCCAGTGCGACGCGATGCCCTTCTCGGCGACGCGGTTCATCTGCTCGGTACGGATCTGGAATTCGACCGAGGTGCCGAGCGGGCTGACGAGCGTCGTGTGCAGCGACTGGTAGCCGTTGGCCTTCGGAATGGCGATGTAGTCCTTGAAGCGGCCCGGCATCGGCTTGAAGAGCTGATGCAGCACGCCCATCGCGATGTAGCACTCGAACAGCGTCGAGACGACGATCCGGAAACCGAAGATGTCGTTGACCTGCGCGAAGCTCAGGTGCTTCTCGCGCATCTTGTTGTAGATCGAGTAGAGCGTCTTCTCGCGCCCCGAGATCTTCACCGGCAGCTTCGCATTGGCGAACGCCTTCTCGACGTCGCGCTGCACGTTCTCGACGATGTCGCGCCGGTAGCCGCGCGCCTTCTGCACCGCCTTCGCGAGCGCGGCGTGGCGCCATGGCTGCATGTTCTGGAACGACAGCTCCTGCAGCTCGCGGTAGGTCTGATTCAGGCCGAGGCGGTGCGCGATCGGCGCGTAGATCTCGAGCGTCTCGCTCGCGACGCGCGAGCGCTTGGACTGCGCCACCGCGGCCATCGTCCGCATGTTGTGCAGCCGGTCGGCGAGCTTGATGAGGATGACGCGGACGTCGCGCGCCATCGCGAGCAGCATCTTGCGGAACGACTCGGCCTGCGATTCCTCGCGCGTCGAGAAGCGCAGCTTGTCGAGCTTGGTGAGGCCGTCGACGAGGTCGGCGACGGGCATGTCGAAGCGCTCGACGAGCTCGGCCTTGGTGACGCCGCAATCCTCGATCGCGTCGTGCATCAGCGCGGCCATGATCGCCTGCGCATCGAGCTTCCAGTCGGCGCAGAGGCCGGCGACCGCGATCGGATGCGTGATGTACGGCTCGCCGCTCGCGCGGAACTGGCCGAGGTGCGCCTGGTCGGCGAAGCGGTAGGCCTCGCGGACGCGGCGGATGTCGGCCGGGTCGAGATAGTCGAGCTTGTGCGTCAGCGCCGCGAACGACGCTGCGGCGGCCTCGGACGTCGGTGCCGGCGGCGTGCTGCGCGCCGTGGCAGACGGAGGATCACGCAGCGCGGCGGAAGATCGGGCACCCATGCCCGAATTTAGCGTGGATCGAATGCTCGCGTCGGCGGCGTCGGCGACGTCCCCGGATGCGGCGGCGGTCACGACGCGGCGTCGCTTCGCATCGCGCGACACGCGGGGCTGCGCGGTGGCGCCGGCCAGCGGAAGAGCCGACCCGCGCGGGTAGCGGTTGCGGCGCCGCGCGACGGATCGAGGGCAGCGATCACGCGACGCGGACGCGGGCAGTCAGCTCAGACCGGCACCTTGCGCAGCATCTCGATGCCGATCTCGCCAGCGGCGATTTCGCGCAGCGCGGTCACGCCGGGCTTGTTCTTCGTCTCGATCTTCGGTGCATGGCCCTGGCTCAGCATGCGCGCCCGGTAGGTCGCGGCCAGCACGAGCTGGAAGCGGTTCGGAATTCTGACGAGACAGTCTTCGACGGTGATGCGGGCCATGGCGGTTCCAGAGGAGCGAACGGGGGTCGGACCGGTGCGACGGCGATGCGGTCGCAACGATGGGGAGGTCAACCGAGATCGAGAGCGTCGAACACCGCAGGGCGGCTTCGCCGCAGCGCGGCGTACTTGAGCCGCTGCGAGTGGACGATCGCCTTCAGGTCGAACAGCGCCGTCTCGAAATGAGCGTTGATGATAACGAAGTCGAAATTGCGTGCCTGCGACACCTCGACCCGTGCGTTCGCCATGCGCCGCTCGATCACCTCGGGCCGGTCTTCGCCGCGACGGTGCAGGCGCTGGAGCAGTTCCTCCCAGCTCGGCGGCAGGATGAAGACGAGCACCGCGTTCGGAAACAGCGACTTGATCTGCAGCGCGCCCTGCCAGTCGATCTCGAGCACCACGTCCTGCCCGCCGGTGATCCGCTCCTCGATCGCGCCGCGCGACGTGCCGTAGAGGTTGCCATGCACCTCCGCCCACTCGAGAAAGTCTCCGCGGCCGACCATCGCGCGAAAGCTTGCCTCGTCGGTGAAGTGGTATTCGCGCCCGTCCTGTTCCTGCCCGCGCGGCGGCCGGGTCGTGTGCGAGACCGCCACGACGAGATGCGAATCGACCTGCAGCAGCGAGCCGACGAGGCTCGATTTGCCCGCCCCGCTCGGCGCGGCCACCACGAAGAGGTTTCCGGGATAGTCCATGCGCTGTCCGATCGTCCGCGGCTGGGCTTCGGTCGCGCGCCGGGGCGTCCGCGCGGCACGTCCGCCGCGGACGGGTCGGGCGGGACCCGACGCACGAAGCCGCGCGACTGTAGCGCAAGGCCGGAGCGAAGCCGTCCCGCGCCGCGGCTCCACGACGCCGCACATCGCGGTGTTTGCGGTCCGAGCGACCCGCACACAGGACGAAGCCGGGCTGCGACAGTCGCACGGCGCCGCCGGGCCATCGTCCCGGACCGCCGCGACGACAGAGCGTCGCCCGACCGCGCACGCCCAGCCGCCGGTCGCAGTCCGCGACGCCCCAGCCGGTCGCGCGCGACGCCAGGAATGCCGATCGGCGATCGCATGGTCTCTGGTGCCGATGGTCGGCGCGCGCCCGGTCCGCGCGCGCTTCGAGGCTCGGAGCCCGGGTCGCCGCCCCATTTGGGCGCTTCGCCCACAATCGTCGCCCATTCCGCTGCCGTGCCACCGAGGAGCCTGCCCGCCATGTCCGTTCCGCCGTTCCCTGTCGCATCGCGTGCCGCCCCGCGGCCACGCTCCTGACCACCATGCCGTCGCTGCCGCTCGACATCCCCGCCGTCGTCGCCGAACTGCGTGACGCCCGCGAGCGCTGGCGCAGCGCCCAGCGCCGGCCGCGCGACCCCGGCGGCCGCGACCTGCCGTCGCGCGACGCGCTCGACGCCGTCGTCCAGGGCCTGCGCGCCGCACTCTTCCCGATGCGGCTCGGGCCGAGCGAGCTGCGGCAGGAGCACGAAGACTATTTCGTCGGCCAGACGCTCGGCACCGTGCTGACGGCACTGCTCGGGCAGGTGCGGCTCGAGCTGCGGCACCACGGGCGGATCGTGTCGGCCGACGGCGCGGTGGTGCAGGAGACGCCCGAGATCGAGATCAAGTCGCACGCGCTCGTGCAGGCGTTCGCCGCCTCGCTCGGTGGCATCCGCAGCTTGCTCGACAGCGACGTGCAGGCGGCGTTCCACGGCGACCCGGCGGCGCGCAGCGTCGACGAGGTGCTGCTCTGCTATCCCGGCATCGAGGCGATGATCCATCACAGGCTCGCGCACCGGCTCTACCAGCTCGGCGTGCCGCTGATCGCACGCATCGTCGCCGAGCGCGCGCACGGCCGCACCGGCATCGACATCCACCCCGGCGCGACGATCGGCGCGGCGTTCTTCATCGACCACGGTACCGGCGTCGTCATCGGCGAGAGCGCCGTGATCGGCGAGCGCGTCCGGCTCTACCAGGCCGTGACGCTCGGCGCGAAGCGCTTCCCGGCGAACAGCGAGGGTCATCTCGAGAAAGGCCTGCCGCGCCATCCGGTGGTCGAGGACGACGTCGTCATCTACGCCGGCGCGACGGTGCTCGGCCGCGTCACGCTCGGCCGCGGCTCGACGATCGGCGGCAACGTCTGGCTGACGCGCAGCGTGCCGCCGGGCAGCCAGGTGACGCAGGCGAGCCTGCTCGACGCGGCGGACGGCGATCCGGCATCGGCGCAGTGACGCCCGACCGGGGATTCGTGCAAATGCACCGCTGAATTTCTTCGTTCCCCAGGCATGGGCGGCGCCGCGACACTGCGCGGCTCATGAGCCGACTCGCCACCGACCCCGCGTGCGCCGCGCCGCCCGAGCCGCTGATCCGGCTCGAGGCGGTCGCCAAATCGTTCCGCATGCCCGATGGCCGGACGCTCGCCGCCGTGCGGCCGACCTCGCTCGAGATCGATGCCGGCGACATCTTCGGCCTCGTCGGCCGCAGCGGCGCCGGCAAGTCGACGCTGCTGCGCCTCGTCAACCTGCTCGAGCGGCCCGACGCAGGCCGTGTCGTCGTCGCCGGCCAGGAGCTGACCGCGCTCTCGCGCCGGGCGCTGCGCGACGCGCGCCAGGGCATCGGCATGATCTTCCAGCAGTTCCATCTGCTGCAGAACGCGACCGTCGCCGACAACGTCGCCTTCCCGTTGCGCATCCACGGCCGGCGCAGCCGCGCGGCGGTCGCCGACCGGGTGCACGAATGCCTCGCGCTGGTCGGCATCGAGGACAAGGCGGCGAGCCATCCGGCGCAGCTCTCCGGCGGGCAGAAGCAGCGCGTCGCGATCGCGCGGGCGCTGGCGAGCCAGCCGGCGGTGCTGCTCTGCGACGAGCCGACCTCGGCGCTCGACGCGGAGACCACGCACGAACTGCTCGGCACGCTGCGCGAGATCAACGTCCGGCTCGGCGTGACCGTCGTCATCGTCACCCACGAGCTGCCGGTCGTGAACGCGCTGTGCCGGCACGTCGCCGTCATCGAGGACGGCCAGATCGCCGAGCGCTTCGCCGTCGCCGATGCGACGGTCGCGCCGCGCACCGGCCTCGGTCGCGAACTGCTGCGGCTGCGCGCCCACGGCGACGACGCCCGCGACCCCGAGCGCCTGGAGGCGGCCTGTGCCTGAGAACATCGTCGCCATCCTGCCCGAGCTCTGGATTGCGATCGGCCAGACCGGCCTGATGCTCGCGATCGGCCTCGCCAGCGCCGTCGCGATCGGCGGGCCGCTCGGCATCTGGCTCTTCCTGTTGAGCCCCGGGCAGTCGCTCGCCAACCGGCCGCTCTTCGGCATCGTCGGCTGGCTCGTCAACACCGTGCGGTCGTTCCCGTTCATCATCCTCCTGGTCGCGCTCGTGCCGTTCACGCGGACGCTCGTCGGCACCTCGATCGGGCCGCTCGCGGCCGCAGTGCCGCTGTCGTTCGCGGCGATCCCGTACTTCGCGCGCCTCGTCGAGCAGAACCTGCGCGACGTGCCGCGCGGCGTCGTCGAGGCCGCGCACGCGATGGGCGCGACCGAGCTGCAGATCATCCTGCGCGTGCTGCTGGTCGAGTCGCGCTCCGGCCTCGTTCTCGCGCTCACCGTGCTCGCGATCAGCTTCCTGTCGTATTCGGCGGTCGCCGGCGTCGTCGGCGGCGGCGGGATCGGCGACCTCGCGATCCGCTACGGCTACTACCGCTTCCAGACCGACGTGATGGTGCTCACCGTCGCGGTCCTCATCGTGCTCGTGCAGCTGATCCAGTTCGGCGGCAACGCCATCGCCAGGACGCTGGACAAGCGCTGATCCCTCCTTCCTTCCACCCCGAGGACTCGTCGATGACCCCCACCCGCCGCGCCGCGCTCGCCGCGCTGACGATGCTGTCGCTCGCCGCGACGCTGCCTGCCGCCGCGCAGGACAAGAAGGAGCTCGTGTTCGGCGCCACCGCCGGGCCGTATGCCGACCAGATCCGCGTCGGCATCAAGCCGCTGCTCGAGAAGAAGGGCTACCGCGTCAAGGTGGTCGAGTTCAACGACTACATCCAGCCGAACTTCGCGCTCGCGCAAGGCGCGCTCGACGCCAACGTCTTCCAGCACATCGTCTACCTGACCAAGTTCGCGACCGAGAACAAACTTTCCCTGAGCGAGCTCGTCAAGGTGCCGACCGCACCGATCGCGATCTACAGCAAGAAGCACAAGACGCTCGACGTGCCCGACGGCGCGGTCGTCGCGCTGCCCAACGACCCGACCAACGCGGCCCGCGCGCTCGTCGTGCTCGAGCAGATTGGCTGGCTGAAGCTGCGCGAGGGCTACGACCCGATCCGCGCGTCGGAGAAGGACGTCGCGACCAATCCGCACCGCGTCAAGCTGGTCCCGATCGAGGCGGCGCAATTGCCGCGTTCGCTCGACGACACCGACTACTCCTTCGTCAACGGCAACTTCGCGCTCGCCTCGGGCCTCAAGCTGACCGAGGCGCTGGCGGTCGAGAAGACGAGCCCGACGTACCAGAACGTCGTCGCGATCCGCACCGAGGACAAGGACAGGCCCTGGGTGCGCGATCTCGTCGAGGCCTACCGCTCGCGCGAGTTCCTCGCGATCACCGAGACGCGCTTCGCCGGCTTCGTGAAGACCGAAGACCAGCGGGCGCTGGTCGCCGCGGGCGCGAAATGAGGCGCGCGCGCCGGGTCTTCGGCGTCGCGCTGCTGGCGCTGGCGGGTCTCTCGCTCGCACGCGCCGAGGACATCCGCATCGCCGTCACCGCCGGCCCGCATGCGCAGATCGCCGAAGTCGCGCGGCAGGTCGCGGCGCGCGACGGCCTGACCTTGAAGATCGTCGAGTTCCAGGACTACGTGCGGCCGAACGCGGCACTCGACGCCGGCGACGTCGAAGCCAACAGCTACCAGCATGTGCCGTTCCTCGAGTCGCAGGTGCAGGCACGCGGCTACAAGATCAGCGCGGTCGGCAACACCGTGACCTTCCCGATGGGCGTGTACTCGAAGCGCGTGAAGTCGATCGACGCGTTGCCGGTCGGGGCCAGGATCGGCGTGCCGAACGACCCGTCGAACAGCGGCCGGGCGCTGCAACTGCTGCAAAAGGCCGGCGCGCTGCGGCTCAAGCCGGGTGCCGGCGTGAGCGCGACGGTGCTCGACGTGATCGAGAACCCGAAGAAGCTGCAGATCGTGCAGGTCGACGCCGCGCAGCTGCCCCGCACGCTCGACGACCTCGACGCCGCCGCGATCAACACCAACTACGCCGTGCAGGCGAACCTCGTCCCGACACGCGACGCGATCGTGCTCGAAGACCCGAAGAGCCCGTACACCAACGTGCTGGCCGTGCGCACCGCCGACAAGGACAAGCCCTGGGTCGCGAAGCTCGTCAAGGCCTTCCACTCGCCCGAGGTGAGGGCGCTGGTCGAGAGCAGCTTCAGCGGCTCGCTGGTGCCGGCGTTCTGATCGGGCCGCAGGTCTCGGCCCGACACCCGTCGTCGACTGCGACGGTGCGCGATCGGACCCCGGGCACCTGCGTCCGTCGCCCACCCATGACCACCGAGGACATCCGATGACCCGAGCAACCTGGCGCTTCGAAACCCTGTCGGTCCACGCCGGCTACCGCCCCGACCCGACGACGAAGGCGGTCGCGGTGCCGCTCTACCAGACGGTCGCCTACGCGTTCGACAACGCGCAGCACGGCGCCGACCTGTTCGACCTCAAGGTCGCCGGCAACATCTACACGCGGATCATGAATCCGACGCAGGATGTGCTCGAGCAGCGCCTCGCCGCGCTCGAGGGCGGCATCGGCGCGCTCGCCGTGGCGTCGGGGCAGGCGGCGGTCACCTACGCGATCCTCACGATCGCCGAGGCAGGCGACAACGTCGTGGCGTCGAGCGCGCTCTACGGCGGCACCTACAACCTGCTTGCGCACACGCTGCCGCAGTACGGCATCACGACGCGCTTCGCCGACCACCGCGATCCGGCGTCGTTCGAGCCGCTGATCGATGCGCGCACGAAGGCGATCTTCGTCGAGTCGCTCGGCAATCCGCAGGGCAACGTCACCGACATCGCCAAGGTCGCCGAAGTCGCGCACCGCCACGGCGTGCCGCTGATCGTCGACAACACCGTGCCGTCGCCGTATCTCTCGCGGCCGATCGAGCACGGCGCCGACATCGTCGTCCATTCGCTCACCAAGTATCTCGGCGGCCACGGCACGAGCGTCGGCGGTGCGATCGTCGACTCGGGCAAGTTCCCGTGGGCGCAGCACAAGGAGCGCTTCAAGCGGCTGAACGAACCCGACGTCAGCTACCACGGCGTGGTCTACACCGAGGCGCTCGGGCCGGCGGCCTACATCGGCCGCGCGCGCGTCGTGCCGCTGCGCAACACCGGCGCGGCGATCTCGCCCTTCAATGCCTGGCAGATCCTGCAGGGCATCGAAACGCTCGCGCTGCGCCTCGACCGCATCAGCGCCAACGCGCTCGCCGTCGCCCGGCACCTGAGCGATCATCCGAAGGTCGCCTGGGTCAACTACGCCGGGCTCGAAGACCATCCGGACCATGGATTGGTGCAGAAGTACCTGTCGGGCAAGGCGTCTGGGCTCCTGACCTTCGGCGTGCGCAGCGCCTCTGCCGACAAGCGCGCCGCCGGCGCCCGCTTCCTCGACGGCCTCGCGCTCTTCACCCGGCTCGTCAACATCGGCGACGCGAAGTCGCTCGCGACGCACCCGGCGTCGACGACGCACCGCCAGCTCTCGCCCGACGAGCTCGACCGTGCCGGCGTCTCGGAGGACACCGTGCGGCTCTCGGTGGGCATCGAGCACATCGACGACCTGACGGCGGACCTCGACCAGGCGCTGGACCAGGTTTAGATTCCCGCGGCCTCCCCGGCTGCCGCAGTCCGCGCGTCGTGTCCGCCTCGGCGCGGGCCGGACCGCGGTTCATGCTCCAAGTTGAAGCAGCACCGGCGAACGTTCTCCGCCTGCGGGCGGTGCAGGTCCGACTGATCACCGATCCCGCCGACGACCGCTCGCGACGCGTCGCCGACCGTTGCGGCTTCGTGCTCGAAGGCCTGCATCGGCACGACCGGCGGTCGCCGGCCGCGACCTGCGCAGCACCTGCGTCGACGCGCGTCTCGCGGCGAGGGCGTGGCAACGGCGCCGACGGCGGGGTCGCCGATCGCGTATCGTCGACCGCATGCAGCATGTTCCCGACTGGCTCGCCGCCGCCCGCGACCACTGGCGCTGGCGAGGGTCCGCCCGACCTCCGTTCGCCGCCGAGCCCGGGCCCGGCCAGACGTCCGTCTGGGACTTTCCGCGGCCGCCGCGGCTGGCACCCGACGCACGCGAGGTCGTGATCCGCTGGGGCGACACGACGGTCGCGACGACTCGGCGCGCGCTGCGCGTGCTCGAGACCGCGCACCCGCCGAGCTTCTACCTGCCGCGGGCCGACGTCGCGACGCGCCTGCTCGAATCTGCGGGCGGCGGCTCGTTCTGCGAGTGGAAGGGACCGGCGCGCTACTGGAGCCTCGTCGACGGCGACCGCCGGCTCGACGCCGTCGCCTGGAGCTATCCCGCGCCGCTCGCCGGCGCTGAAGCGCTGGCCGACTGCATCGCTTTCTATCCGAAGGGCCTCGACTGCTTCGTCGACGGCGACCCGGTCCGCCCGCAACCGGGCGGCTTCTACGGCGGCTGGATCACGTCGGAGCTGACCGGCCCGTTCAAGGGCGAGCCCGGCAGCGAGGGCTGGTGATGCGGCGCTGCAGCCGCAGGAGCGTCGTCGCGTCGCTGCTGCTGGGCAGCGTCGTCGGCCGCGCCGCAGCGGCCGACGCCGACGCCGGATGGAACGCCCTGCACGGCTCGGCGATCGTGCTGTTCCGGCATGCCGAGGCGCCGGGCATCGGCGACCCGCCGCAGTTCCGCCTCGGCGACTGCTCGACGCAGCGCAACCTCAATGCGAGCGGCCGGGCGCAGGCGCGGCGACTCGGCGAGGCGTTCCGTACGCGCCGCGTCGAGGTCGGCGCGGTGCTCGCGTCGCAATGGTGCCGCACGCGCGAGACCGCCGAACTCGCATTCCCCGGCCGCGTCCGCGACGATGCGGACTTCAATTCGTTCTTCGCCGACGACCGCACCGAGCCGGCGCAGACCGCGCGCGCGTTCGCCACGCTCGCCCGCTGGCACGGCCCAGGCGCGCTCGTCGTCGTCACCCACCAAGTCAACATCACCGCGTTGACCGGCCTCGTGCCGGCGTCGGGCGAAGGCATCGTCGTCCGGCCACGTTCCGGCGACGGCAACCAGCTCGAGGCTGTCGCCCGGATCCGGACCTGAACGCGGCGCAACGGAAGCCGACCCGATGCAAACACTCGACGAGATGCGCGACCGCCACCTTCTGAGTCTCGAACAGCACCGCGAGATCGAGGCGTGGATCTCCGCCGCGAAGACGCCGCAGGCGATCCTCGAGATGCCCGCCGACCTCTGGCGCTCGCTCGAACTCGCGAGCAAGCTGCTCGGTTTCGACGCCGACATGCAGCGCCCGCCGCCGCTCGGCGCAGAGCCGGACACCACGCCGCCTCGCGCATAGGCCGGCACAGCGCCGGACGCGACTGGCCCGGGCAGCGGAACAGCGCGCGTCGCGCTCAGCGACGCCTGCGGATCAGCCCTTCCTGTGCGACCGACGCGACGAGCACGCCGTTGCGGTCGTACACGCTGCCGCGGCAGAAGCCCCGGGCGCTTTCCGCCGACGGCGAGTCGGTGTCGTAGAGCAGCCAGTCGTCGGCGCGGAACGGCCGGTGGAACCACATCGCGTGGTCGAGGCTCATCACCTGCACCTTCGGCTGGACGAAGCTCATCGCGTGCGGCAGCAGCGCGGCCGACAGCAGCCCGAAGTCGCTTGCATACGCGAGCAGCGCCTGGTGCAGCAGCGGGTCGTCGGGCAGCGGCGCCGCGGCGCGCAGCCAAGACCGTTGCCGCGGCGGCCGCGCCTCGGGCGCGACGAGGTTGTTCGGTTCGCACGGCCGAATCTCGACCGCTCGGTCGGCGAGCAGATACGCCTGCATGGTCGCCGGCAAGCGGTCCAGATATCCGCGCTTGAGGCTCGCGTCGTCCTGCAGGTCCTCGGGCGGCGGCGCGTCGGGCATCGTGTCCTGATGCGAGGGACCGTCCTCGCGGCGGTGGAACGACGCGACCATGTCGAAGATCACCTGGTCGTGCTGGATCGCGCTCACCTGCCGCGTGGTGAAGCTCGCGCCGTCGCGAACGCGGGTCGCGACGTATTCGATCGGCGACTGCTTGTCTCCAGCACGGATGAAATAGGCGTGCAGCGAATGCGCCGGCTGCGACGGATCGACGGTCCGAGACGCCGCGACCAGCGCCTGGGCGAGCACGTGACCGCCGAAGACGGCCACGCTGCCGATGTCGATCGCCCGGCCGATCGCGCGGTCGTCGTCGATCGGCTCGAGCCGAAGGCTCGCGATCAGGGTGTCGACGGCGCGGCGCATGCCATCGGTGGGAGGCGAGTCGAAGGAGTCCATCGGCCGAGTCTACGGAGGACGCGCGCTCGCTGCGCTCGAACGCGCGCGATCAGTACGTCTCGAGATGCAGCCGGCCTTCGCGCTTGAGCCGCTCGCCGACCGTCGGCCACGACAGCCCGCCCCCCTCGGCGATGTCGCGCAGTGCGAGCACGACGCCCTCTTCCATGCTTTTCAGGCCGCAAACGTAGAAATAGGCGTCGGCGCCGTCCAGCAGCTCGACCAGGTCGGCGGCCCGCTCGCGCATCCGGTCCTGCACGTAGCGCTTGGGCTGCCCCGGCACGCGCGAGAACGCGAGGTTGATGTCGATGAAATCCTTCGGCAGCGACTGCAGTGGGCCGAAGTACGGCAGCTCCTGCGGTGTACGCGCGCCGAAGAAGAGCAGCAGCCGGCCGCCGTCGTACTTGCCGCTTTTGCGCAGCCGTCGCCGCCATTCGGTCATCGCCCGCATCGGCGCGCTGCCGGTGCCGGTGCAGATCATCACGATGTGCGACTTCGGGTGGTTCGGCATCAGGAACGAGTGGCCGAACGGGCCGATCACCTCGACCCTGTCGCCGGGCTGAAGGTCGCAGAGATGATTGGACGCGACGCCGCGCGCCGGTCGGCCGTGGTGGTCGACGGTCACGCGCTTGACCGTCAGCGACACATTGTTGTACCCCGGCCGCTCGCCGTTGCGCGGGCTCGCGACCGAGTACTGGCGTGCGACGTGCGGCTTGCCGTGGGCGTCGAGGCCCGGCGGCACGACCGCGATCGACTGGCCTTCGAGCACCGGGAACGGCATCGCGCCGAAGTCGAGGACGATGTGGTGCGTCTCGCTCTCGAAGCCCGCCTCGGTGCAATTGAAGTTGCCGGTGACCGTCGCGGTCGTCGACGTCTTCGGGCCGTGCAGGTTGGTGTACGGATGCGCGGCCGACCACGGCGGCACGGTGGAGCCGAACGCGGCCGAGTTGAACGGCGCTTCGCCCGCGGCGTGCTCGGGCGAGGCCGCCATCACGGCGACCGGCTCCGCCCCGGGCGCGACGCCCTCGGCCTCGAGCTGGTCGGGGCTGAGCTCGGGCGGCAGCTCGTCCCAGGTCAGCTGCTCGTCGATCGAATACGCACGCACCGTCGGCACGGTGCGCCAATTGTCGATCGAGCCCGTCGGACACGGCGAGATGCACGCCATGCAGCCGTTGCAGACGTCGGCACGGACGACGTAGTTGCGGTCGTCGTGCGTGATCGCGCCGATCGGGCAGGTCGCCTCGCAGGTGTTGCAGCGGATGCAGATCTCGGGGTCGATGAGATGCTGCTTGATCACCGCGACGTCGGTCGCCATGTCCATCGCGGGGCCCTCAACCGAAACGCACGTACTCGAAATCGACCGGCTGGCGGTTGATGCCCATCGCCGGCGGCGCGATCCAGCCGGCGAATTTGCCGGGGTCGACGACACGGCCCATCAACGAGCCGACGAAAGCGAAGTCGTCGGGCGTCGGCAACCATTCGGCCTTCCTGGCGGTCCATTCCGACTCGCTCACGACGCGGCCGTCCGGCGACATCTTGATGCCGGCGAGCGCGCCGATCTGCCGGTTGAAGGCCTTGTGCGGCACGACGAGCCGTGCAGTCATGCCGGCCTTTTCGAGCACCTTGTTCCAGCGCGCGACGCCGGCGACCGAGTCCTTGATGAAGTCGTCGCGCAGCACCTCGTTCAGCGCGTTGAGCATCGGCACTTCCTTCTCGACGAGCTGGCCGCCCTCGACGACGAGCACCTTGTAGGTCTGGCCCTTCAGCACATGGTCGTCGGTGCGCTTGCCTTCCTCGTAGCGGCCCTTGAGGCCCGAGCTGTAGAAGGTCGCGGCGTTGCTCGACTGGTCGGCACCGAAGAGGTCGATCGTGACGCTGTAGTGGAAGTTGAGGTAGCGCTGGATCGTGCCCAGGTCGATCGCGCCGGCCTCGCGAACGGTCTTCGGGTCGTCGGTCTTCAGTTCGTTCATGACCTGGCAGGTGCGCTGCAAGACGCGCGAGACGCCGCTCTCGCCGACGAACATGTGGTGCGCTTCCTCGGTCAGCATGAACTTCGTCGTGCGGGCGAGCGGGTCGAACGCGCTTTCGGCGAGCGCCGAGAGCTGGAACTTGCCGTCGCGGTCGGTGAAGTAGGTGAACATGAAGAACGCCAGCCAGTCGGGCGTCTTCTCGTTGAAGGCGCCGAGGATGCGCGGGTTGTTCTGGTCGCCCGAGGTGCGCTCGAGCAGCGCGTTCGCTTCCTCGCGGCCGTCGCGGCCGAAGTGCTTCTGGAGCAGGTAGACCATCGCCCAGAGGTGGCGGCCTTCCTCGACGTTGATCTGGAACAGGTTGCGCAGGTCGTACATCGACGGCGCGGTCAGGCCGAGATGGCGCTGCTGCTCGACCGACGCCGGCTCGGTGTCGCCCTGCGTGACGATGATGCGGCGCAGGTTGGCCCGGTGCTCGCCGGGCACGTCCTGCCACGCCTTTTCGCCCCTGTGGTCGCCGAAGTGGACCTTGCGCTCCGCATCGCCCGGATTCAGGAAGATGCCCCAGCGGTAATCGCGCATCTTCACGTGGCCGAACTGCGCCCAGCCCTGCGGGTCGACGCTGACGGCGGTGCGCAGGTAGACCTGGTGGTCGGTCGATCCTTCGGGGCCGACGTCGTCCCACCAGTTGACGAAGTTCGGCTGCCACTGCTCGAGCGCGCGCTGCAGCGTGCGGTCCTCGGCGAGGTTGACGTTGTTCGGGATCTTCTCGCTGTAGTCGATGGTCGTGGCGGTCATGTCGGTTCCTGCAAATGGTTGGTGAAACGCGGATTCGTTCAAACGCGGGTGAGGTCGAATGCGGCCTTCTCGCCCTTGCCGTAGACCTTGAGGGCGCCCTTGTCGCCGACGGCGTTGGGGCGCTGGAAGATCCAGTTCTGCCAGGCGGTGAGGCGGCCGAAGATCCGCGTCGCCATGTTCTCGCGGCCGGCGAAGCGCAGGTTGGCCTCGAGGCCGGTGAGCGCGTCGGGCGACATCGCGGCGCGCTCCTCGATCGCGATGCGGATCTCGTCGTCCCAGTCGATGTCGTCGGGCGCCGCGGTGACGAGCCCGAGCGCCAGCGCCGCGTCGGCATCGAGCGCGCGGCCGATCGAGGCGCGCGCGGCGGCGAGCGGCGCTTCCTCTTCGTAGAAGCGGCGCTGCAAGCGCGTCTGGTCGCTGACCATCGGCAGCGGCCCGAAGTTGAAGTGGTCGAGCGCGAGTCGCGGCGCGCGCGCCGCGTCGTCCGGCAGCGCGAGCATGTACGCCCGGTCGGCGGCGAACGCGAGCTCGGCGAGCATCCCGGCGAAGCACGAGCCCGGCTCGATCAGCGCGAACAGCGTGCGCGACGAGACGTCGAGCCGCGCGAAGGTGCGGCGCAGCAGACCGATCGTCTCGCGCACCAGCCAGTGGTCGGCATGCTTCGCCATCGTCGCGCCGGACGCCAGCACGGCGCCGGCATCGCCGGCCGTCTTCAGCAGCCAGGTGCCGATCTCGAGCTCGTTGGTGCGCATCGTGAGGATCGCGTCGTCGAGCTGGCGCGCCATCGCGAGCGGATACCAGGCGTCGCCGGCGGCCTCGATCGCGGCGATGTCCGCCGGCTGCTCGCCGAGCGGTGCCGCGACGGTGAAGGTGGCCGTGCGGCGGACGCGGTCGATCGCGACCTGCACGTGCGCATAGCGCAGGCTGTCGGCGGCTTCCTCGCGCTCGATGCGCGACAGCGCGACGCCGCTTGCCCCTGCCGGCCGGTCGCTCTGCTCCGCGAGCCGCGCGGCACGCTCCTGCACGGCAGCGCCGAACTGCGCCGGCTTGACCACCGCGTCGACCAGCCGCCAGTCGACCGCCTTCTGCCCGCGCACGCCTTCGACGCTGGTGCAGAAGATGTCGGCAAGGTCGTGGCGCACGCGGCGCTTGTCGGTCACCCGGGTCAGGCCGCCCGTGCCGGGCAGCACACCGAGCAACGGCACCTCGGGCAGCGACACCGACGACGACCGGTCGTCGACGAGCACGATGTCGTCGCAGGCCAGCGCCAGCTCGTAGCCGCCGCCGGCACACGCACCGTTCACCGCGGCGACGAACTTCAACCCGGAGTAGCGCGACGCATCCTCGATGCCGTTGCGCGTCTCGTTCGTGAACTTGCAGAAATTCACCTTCCACGCATGGCTCGAGACGCCGAGCATGAAGATGTTGGCGCCCGAGCAGAAGATGCGGTCCTTCGCGCTCGTCACGATCACCGCGCGGACCTCGGGATGCTCGAAGCGGATGCGGCTGAGCGCGTCGTGCAGTTCGATGTCGACGCCGAGGTCGTAGCTGTTGAGCTTCAGCTTGTAGCCCGGGCGCAAGCCGCCGTCCTCGGCGATGTCGAGCGACAGCTTGGCGACGGCGCCCTCGGTGCTCAAGGTCCAGTGCCGGTAGGCGCCGGGCTCGGTCCGGTAGTCGACGCGGGAGACAGGTTCGGACATCGGGACTCCTTCGGCACGCAACCATTCGAAGAACCGACTCCGGAAGCAAAGTGCATCAGGATCGGCAGATGCACGCAGAATAGTGCATGCTCTCGGCCGTGTCAACCCGTCTTGGTCGTCGCAAGCTCAGCGCGCGGGCACGGAGTGAGGAACGCGGGCGCCCACCAGTGCCTGCAGCTCGCGCAAGCTCTGCTCGAGCGGCCGCCCGCACGTGTCCAGCACCATGTCGGCCTTGGCGTAGAACGCTGCACGCCCGGCGAGGATGCGCTTCAGGTCCTCCATCGCCTCGCTGCTCGCTGCCATCGGCCGCACGTCGCCCTGCGCGGCCACGCGGCCCATGTGTTCCTCGGGACTGGTCTGCAGCCAGACGGTCGTGCAGCGCGCGAGCAGCCGGTTGAAGGTCGCCGGGTCGGAGACGATGCCGCCGGGCGTCGCAATCACGACGTCCTGGTGGCGCTGGACCGTCTCGTCGAGCGCGCGACGCTCGTAACGTCGATACGCGTTGGTGCCGTAGAGATCGTGGATCTCGCGAATGCTGCAGCCCGCCAGCCGTTCGATCTCGCGGCCGAGCTCGACGAACGGCACGTCGAGCGCATCGGCGAGCAGCCGGCCCAGCGACGACTTGCCCGCGCCGCGCAAGCCGACGAGCGCGATGCGCCGCCGGCGTGCCGGGTCGCCTCCCGGCGGGCCGACCATCTCCGACAGCAGCAGCCGCGCTCGCCGCAGCTCGCTTTCATCGCGGCCGGCGAGCAGCTCGCGGATCAGCAGCCATTCGGCCGAGCTGGTGGTGATGTCGCCCAGCAGTTCGGCGAGCGACGATTGCAGCGCCGACGCCACCTGCTGCAGCACGAGAATCGACGCGTTGCCGACGCCGTACTCGAGGTTCGCGAGATGGCGCTCGGACACGTCGGCCGACGCGGCGAGGACCTTGCGCGTGAGGCCGCGCCGCGCGCGAAGCGTGCGCACGCGTTCGCCGAGCGCGACGAGCAGCGGATTTTTCGTCTCTTCGATCGCGTTGCCGGACGCCGGGAGAGGTCCGGGCGGCTCGGAAAGGCGGAGTGGTTCGATCATCGACGGGCTTGGGGCGACGGCGATGCATTATATTGCACCGTGTCGGGATGCCGGGCTGGTTCCACCCCTGCCCCGCTTCGCTCCATGCGGCACCGCCAGCCCCGGAACGCCCCCTCCACCCCGCCCCGCCCGCCCTGCCCGCGTCGCTCTCTACCGACGAATCGGACCGCGCTGTGCCGCCGTCCACCCCGCAGCGGGCGTTCCGCTCGGTGTCACGCGCCGACGCTGCAGCGCGCCGTCGTCACTTCAGCTTGTTGAACGTGTTGCCCGACGTCGGCGGCGTCGCGTCGGCCTGCTTCACGACGGCTGTCGGGTCGATCGGCTTGACCGCGGGCGGCGCGGCCCTGCGCTTGGGCTTCGCCGCGGTCACGGGCGGCGCGGGCGCGACGGGGGCCGCGTCGGCGAGCACGTCGTGCAGCGTGCGCGCCATGCTCTGCGCTTCGGTGCGGGTGCTGTCTGCGATCGGCGTCTGCGAGCGCAGCACCTGCAGCGCCGACCCCGAGACGCGCAGGCCGCTGATCGCGAGCACGCTCGCGCCGACGGTGTCGGCGCCGTCGCGCGCCAGCACTTCCTGGGCCGAGAGGATGGCGTTGCCGTAGTCGGCGCCCTCGAAATAGTCCTCCGACAACTTCACCCACGGCTCCTTGCTGGTCGGAAACGCCTTGGCCGCGACGCGGTAGGTGTCGCGGGCCTTGTCGCGGTTGCCGTCGGCGCGGGCCCTGGCCGCGTCCTGGAGATAGTCCTGCAGCGTGATCTTGATCGGCGCGGCCTCGACCGGCTTGGTGGGCGCGACGGTGCATGCGGACAGCGCCAGGCCGATCGACACGGTGCCCGCAGCGGTCAACGCCTTCCAGCTCGCACGGCGGACCTGGGACGGATGGAGCTTCGATGACGACATGGAATCCCTTCGGTGGATGAGATGAAAGCGTGAACCGGGGAGATTCTGTCGAGCGGTCCGTCGACGCACCCCCTCGACCGGGCGGCGGCCGGCATCGCTGCGCAAAGTTGTTCTCGGCGGTCCGGGCGACGGCGCCACCGAGTCGTCGGGGCGGGTGTCGCGTCGGGTCGAAAGGGTCGTCCGGGCGAGCGTCGGCCCACCGAGCGCGCGCGTCCCGTGTCGGGCGAGCGCGTCGATCCACGAGGCCGTGCGTCGATCGGTCCGCAAGCGCCGGGCGAACGTTCCACGGCGTGGCAGGCGACTTGCGACACACTTCACGGACTGCGCGGCGACGGCGCCGCGACCAGGGAAAATCGATGCACGAAGCCCGCACCCGGCCGGACTCGGAAGAACTCGACATCGCGAAGAGTGGCCTGGGCTTCCCGGTGGTCGGCGTCGGGGCGTCCGCCGGCGGCCTGTCCGCGTTGCGCCGGCTGTTCGCGACCATGCCCGCGGACAGCGGGATGGCGTTCGTCGTCGTCACGCATCTCTCGCCGGACCACGAAAGTTCGCTCGCTTCGATCCTGCAGCGCTCGACGCGTCTGACCGTGTCGACCGTGGTCGAGTCGACGCCCATCGCGGCCAACCACGTCTATGTGATCGCGCCCTCCAAGAAGCTCGCGATGACCGACGGCCAGCTGCGCGTGTCGGACCTCTCGACCCTGGAGGGCCGGCGCCAGTCGATCGACCTGTTCTTCCGGAGCCTGGCGCAGGCCCACCACGAGCGGTCGGTCTGCGTGGTCCTCTCGGGAACCGGGAGCGACGGCTCGCAGGGGCTCAAGCGGATCAAGGAACTCGGTGGCGTCGCGATCGCGCAGAGCCCCGAGGACGCCGAGTTCGACGGCATGCCCCGGGCCGCGATCCAGACCGGCGAAGTCGATTTCGCGATGCCGGTGTCCGAGATGCCGGAGAAGCTGGTGCAGCTCTGGGAGAACGCCAAGGGGATCGAGCTGCCCCGTCCGCCGGCGAACCTGATCGCCCAGGAGGCTTCGGGCGACGGGGCGCTGCTGGCCGAGGAGGCGCTGCTCTCGATCATGGCGCTCCTGCGCGAACGCACCGGCCACGACTTCTCCCACTACAAGCGCGGCACGGTGCTGCGCCGGCTCGAGCGGCGGATGCAGGTCAACGCGCTGCCGGACCTGCCCAGCTACCGCCGGCTGCTCGACGTGAAAGCCGCCGAAACGCCCGCGCTGCTGCAGGACATGCTCATCAGCGTGACCAACTTCTTCCGCGATGCCGACGCGTTCGTCGCGCTCGGCGCCGCGATCGAGGCGTCGCTCGCCGAGCGACCTGCGGGCGAACCGTACCGCGCATGGGTCGCCGGCTGCGCGACGGGCGAAGAGGCGTACTCGGTGGCGATCGTCCTGCACGAGCTGCTGGCGGAGCGGGGCTGCCCGGTCCAGTTGTTCGCCTCCGACATCGACAGCCGCGCGCTGGCGTCGGCCCGGATCGGCCTCTATCCGTCGTCGATCTCGACCGACGTGTCCGCCGAGCGGCTGCGCCGGTTCTTCACCGTCGAGCCGGACGGATTCCGGGTCGTCAAGGGCTTGCGGGACAGCGTGGTGTTCTCGGCGCACAACGTCCTGAGCGATCCCGGCTTCACGCGCATGGACCTGGTCTGCTGCCGCAACCTGCTGATCTATCTCGACCGCGTGGCGCAGTCGCAGCTGCTCACGAGCTTTCACTTCGCGCTCAAGCCGCATGGCCTGCTGTTTTTGGGCAACTCGGAGCACGCCGACGCCGCCGAGGGGCTCTTCATCGGCATCGACAAGGGCCATCGGGTCTACGGTCGCAATCCGCTGGCCGGACGGACGCTCCCGCCGTTGCCGTCGCGGATCCCGCAGATCCCGATGGTCTCCGCGATGGTGGCCGCGACGGCTCCTGCCGAGAAGACCGTGCTGGAGGCGCTGCACGAGAGAGTGATGCGCACCCACGCGGCGCCGACGGTGCTGGTCGACGCCGACGACACGGTGCTCGACGTCGGCGAACGGGCGTCGCACCTCCTGCGGCTGCCCGGCGGCGCGCCGACCAACAAGCTGATGGCGCTCGCGCGGCCCGAGCTCAGGGCCGAACTGCGTGCGGCGCTCTCGCGGGCCGCCAAGCTCGGCCGGCCGGTGGAGGCACGACCCGTGCGGATCGTCGTCAACGGCGAATCGCGCAACGTGACGATGACCGTGACCCCCGCCACCAACGAGGCCCCGACCGGGCTGATGCTGGTGTCCTTCCAGGAGTCGGCGGAAAGCATGGCGCCCGGCGGCCGCCTTCCCTCCGACCGGGACCCGGTGCTGGAAGCGACCGAGTCGGAACTTTTGAGAACGCAGGAGCTGCTGCGCGGCGTCGTGGGCGAGTCGGCGGCGTCGACCGAGGAGTTGCGCGCCTCCAACGAAGAGCTGCAGACGATCAACGAGGAACTGCGCTCGACGACCGAGGAACTCGAGATGAGCCGGGAGGAGCTCCAGGCCGTCAACGAGGAGCTCACCACCGTCAACGCCGAACTCGGCATGAAGGTCGAGGAGACCGGCAAGGCCAACGACGACCTGCGCAACCTGATGGCCTCGGCCGAGATCGGCGCGGTGTTCGTCGACCGGGAGATGCGCGTCAAGCTCTTCACGCCGCAGGCCTCGTCGCTCTTCAACCTCCGGCCGTCGGACGTCGGGCGGCCGCTGCTCGAGGTTCGTCACCGTCTGACCTACCCCGAACTCGAGGCCGACGTCGAGCGGACGCTCCGCGAGCTGGGCCGCACCGAGCGCGAGGTGGTCGGCGGCGACGGCCGGGTGTTCCTGGCCCGCGCACTGCCGTACCGCACGAGCGAGGACCGGATCGAGGGCGCCGTGCTCGCCCTCGTCGACGTGACGGCCCGGCGCGCCGCGGAACAGGAGCTCGGCCGGACCGAGCGACGGATGCGCATGGTCGCCGAGAGCATGCGCGACTACGCGATCGTCACGATGAACCAGCACGGCATCATCGAATCCTGGAGCGTCGGGGCCGAGCGCATCTTCGGATATGCCGCCGACGAGGCCGTCGGCAAGCCGATCGGCCTGCTGTACACCGACGAGGACCGCCTGGCCGCCGCCCCCGAGGCCGAACTGATGCAAGCGCGCGACCGCGGCCGTGCGGAGGCCGACCGCTGGCATCTGCGCAAGGACGGATCGCGGGTCTTCGCGAGCGGCATCACCACGCCCCTGGACGATGGGGTGGGAGGCTTCGTCAAGATCGCCCGCGACTTCACCAGCGCCGAGCTGCGAGACCGCAGACGCGAAGCGGCACTGCTGGGCGAGCAGGCCAAACGCGGGCGTCTGGAGCAGGCCAGCGCAGCCAAGGACGAGTTCCTGGCGGTGATCTCGCACGAGCTCAAGAACCCGCTCGCGGTGATCCACATGAACGCGCAGCTGCTCGCACGGGTGCCCGAGTTCAAGGACCATCCGCGCGTGCAGCGCATGTCCCGAGCGATCCAGTCCGCGGTGGCGAGCCAGGCGCAGATCATCAACGACCTTCTGGAGCTCTCGCGCGCGAGCGCCGGCAAGCTCGCCCTGACGCCGATGCGCCTCGACCTGGCCGAGCTCGTGCGAGGCATCGCCGAGGCGGCTGCTCCCGATGCCAGGGCCAAGGATCAGACGCTCGGCGTTTCCGCCCGGACGCCGGTGTGGACCGTGGCCGACCCGGTCAGGGCCGAGCAGGTCGTGTGGAACCTGCTGGTCAACGCGATCAAGTTCACGCCCGAAGGCGGACGGATCCGAGTCCGGCTGGCCGCGGACGGCGCGATGGCCAAGCTGACCGTCTCGGACACGGGCATCGGCATCGACCCGGGCCGGCTGGAGGAGGTGTTCGAGATGTTCAAGCAGCTCGACGCGCGAACGAGCCGGGAGAACACCGGCCTCGGCATCGGCCTGGCGCTGGTCAAGCAGCTCGCCGAGCTGCACGGGGGCCGGGCCGAGGCCCGCTCGGAGGGGCTCGGCAAAGGCGCCGAGTTCGTGGTCTGGCTGCCACTCGCCGACGGCGACGCGGCGGCCGACCTGCCGGTGCGCGGACTGCCGAAAAGCCTCGAGGGCATGAGGATCCTCATCGTCGACGACGAGCCGGACCTGCTGGAGGTGTTCGGCGAGCTGCTGAAGACGGAGGGCGCGGTGGTCACGCAGGCAACGTCCGCCGAACGTGCGCTGGAGCTCGCCGCGGCCGAGACCGTCGACGTCGTGGTCTGCGACCTCGCGATGCCGGGACGCGACGGCTTCTGGCTCGTCGGGGAGCTGCGCCGCATGGAGGCGACGCGCCGCTTGCCGATGGTCGCGGTCTCCGGCATGGCGCGCGAGGCCGACCGCGACAAGGCGCTCGACGCAGGATTCGACGCGCATCTGGGCAAGCCGCTGGACCTCGACGCCCTGCACCGCGAGATCCTGTATGCCGCGAGCCGTCGCGTTCGCCCGCAGGGTCTCGACGAGCGATGAGCGTCGTGCCGCCAGGACCGCCGACGGTCGACTGCGGACCTCGAGCTCCGCCGGCCCGGCGCCGCGCGAAGCCGGCGACGCCAGCCCCGCCGTCCGCGGACGCGGCGGCTCCTGCGGCGGCCCCGCCCTGCCGTCGCCGTGCCCGGTCGGCGCGGCGGGCCGGACGGTTATAACGCGGGGCTTCGCACTGCCGCGCGCCGTTCCCGGCGCCGCCCTCGATGCCCGATCCCGCTTCCTTTGCCGGCCCTCGCCTTCGCGCGTCCGTGCGGTCGCTGCTCGGCGCCGCCGCGCTGCTCCTCGTTGCATCCATCGCGTTCGCGCAGGCCGGCGACGCCGACACCGACGCCACGCTCGACACGCTGCGCAAGCAGGTCGACACGACGCAGCAGGCGGTCAAGGAGCCGGACAAGCTCAGCGACGCCGACCTGCAGCGGCTGCGCGCCGGCGTGGTGGCGGCGCAGGTCAAGTCGTCCGACATCGCCGATTCTCTGGCGCCGCAGCTCGCTGGCGTCGACGCGCGCGTGGCCGAGCTCGGAACGCCCGCGCCCGGCGCCAAGGAAGATGCCGACGTCGCCAACCAGCGGGCGCAGCTCGCCAAGCTGCACGGCCAGCTCGACGCCCAGATCAAGCTCGCGCACCTCATCGCCGTCGAGAGCGAACAGCTGACGACGCAGATCGGCGTGCTGCGCCGCTCGCAGTTCCAGGCGCGCCTCGGGGAACGCACGAATTCGATCCTGTCGGCGACCTTCTGGAGCGAACTGCGCGCCGACTGGCCGCAGGACCGCCAGCGGCTGACGGTGCTCGCGGGCGACCTCGGCACGGCGGCGCGGGCCGCGCCGGTGTCGCTGTGGCTCGGTCTCGGCGTCGCCGTGGCGGTGCTGTGGGGCGCGCCGCGACTCGTCCGCGGCCGCGCGATGCACTGGCTGTCGACACGCGTGCCCGCAGGCCGTCTGCGGCGCTCGCTGCACGCCGCCGGCACGGTGCTGCGCTCGACGCTCGTCGCCGGCCTGACCGCGAGCGCGCTCCACGCCGCGATCGCCGCGGGCAACACGCTGCCGGCGGCGACCGCGACCTTCCTGGCCCACTTCACGAGCGTCTGCTGGTTCGCGGGCTTCGTGCACGGCCTCGCCAGCGCGCTGATCAACGCCCGGCGACCGAGCTGGCGGCTGCTGCCGATCCCGGATGCGGTCGCCACGGCAGTGCGCTACTACCCGCTCGCGCTCGCCTCGGTGAGCCTCTTCAGCTGGCTCGCCGAGCGGCTCGCGGTGCTCGTCAACGCGAGCCTCTCGATGGCGGTCGCCGTGAACTGCGTCGTCGCGCTGGTGGTCGGGCTCACGGTCGCGACGACGCTCGGGCGCGGCGAGCGCGTCTGGCGCCGCGAGCTCGCCGGCGGCGAGGCCGGGAGCCGCAAAACGCGCCCGGTCTGGATGAGCGTCGTGGCCGGGCTCAACCGGCTGGTGCTCGCGGTCGCGATCGTCAGCCTGCTCGCCGGCTTCGTCGCCTTCGGCAGCTTCGCCGTCAAGCAGGTGGTGTGGGTCGCGACCGTCGTCGGCACCGCCTACCTGCTCGCGGTGCTGATCGACGACGCGTCGATGGCCTGGCTCGGCAACCGCCAGCACGCGGGCGCCGCCGACGACGGCGCGCCGGCCGCGGGCGCCGAGGCGCAGGTCGAGACGGTGTCGGGCACCAGCTACGCGCAGTTCGCGGTGCTCGTTTCGGGCGTGCTGCGGCTGATGGTCGCGCTCGTCGCGCTGGTGCTGCTGCTCGCGCCGTTCGGCGAGGGCCCGGACGACCTGCTCCGCCGCAGCAACCAGTGGCGCGAGGGCATCTCGATCGGCCAGGTGTCGCTGCAGCCGGGCGCCGTGCTGCAGGCCGTGCTCGTGCTCGGCGGCGGGCTGCTCGCGGTCCGCTGGCTGCGGCTCTGGCTCGAGAACCGCTACCTGCCGACGACGTCGCTCGACCCCGGCATGCGGTCGTCGGCGCTCTCGCTGTTCGGCTATGTCGGCGTCGTCGTCGCGAGCGCGCTTGCGATGTCGGCGCTCGGCATCGGCCTCGAGCGCATCGCCTGGGTCGCGAGCGCGCTGTCGGTCGGCATCGGCTTCGGCCTGCAGGCGGTGGTGCAGAACTTCGTCTCGGGGCTCATCCTGCTCGCCGAACGGCCGGTCAAGGTCGGCGACTGGGTCTCGCTCGGCGGCGTCGAGGGCGACATCCGCCGCATCAATGTCCGCGCGACCGAGATCCAGATGGGCGACCGCTCCACGGTCATCGTGCCGAATTCCGAGTTCATCACCAAGGTCGTCCGCAACGTGACGCTCGCCGACCCGCTCGGCCTCGTGCAGGTCAAGCTGCCGGTGCCGCTCGGCACCGACCCGGAGAAGGTCCGCACGCTGCTGCTCGAGGCCTTCGAGAGCAACGTCGATGTGCTCGACGCGCCCGCCCCCGGCGTCTCGCTCGACGGCATCGAGGGCGGTCAGCTGCTCTTCAGCGCCACCGGTTTCGTCCATTCGCCGCGGCTCGCCGGCGGCGTGAAGAGCGCGCTGCTGTTCGACGTGCTCGCGCGGGTCAAGGCGGCGGGCATCGCGCTCTCCGCTCCGCCGACGATGCTGATCGGCAACCCGCTGCCCGGCGCCGCACCGCTGTGCGCGCTCCCCGGCGTCGCGCCGGCGTAGGGGAACGGCGCACGAACCCGACGCGCCGGCGCCGCGACCGCCGACGACGGCACGCGTCGTCGCGGCTGTGCGTCATGGCAGCGTCGGCGCCTGCGCGACGTGCCTCGATCGGCACCGTCGCCGGCCGCCGCTGGGGCGCGCCGAAGCCGGTCGCGGCATCCGAGCCGCCGAACAGCGGTCGAGGCCACGGCCTGATGGGTCGATCGGCGCGGGGACGTCGGGGATCCACTCTGCGCAGGT
This sequence comes from uncultured Rhizobacter sp., assembly GCA_964249855.1. Taxonomy (GTDB): domain Bacteria; phylum Pseudomonadota; class Gammaproteobacteria; order Burkholderiales; family Burkholderiaceae_C; genus LMDS01. Next base: position 53,441 of record CAXUDL010000034.1, read on the forward strand.
GCGGCCACGCATCGGTTGCAGCCCTGGATTTCCATGACGACGCTTTCCCTCGCTTCCCCCGCGGCCCTGCCGGCCGCGGTGTCGATCCCGACGCTCTACCGCGAGATGTGGCGCTATGCCGCCGGCAGCCGCGCCTGGCTGGTGCTGTCGTCGGCGATGCTGGTCGGCTCGCAACTGGTCAAGCTGCTCGTGCCGTGGCTGACGGCGCAGGCGGTCGACACGCTGCAGCGCGGCGGTCCGGACGCCGCGGCCGCCTGCGTGCCGAAGGTCGCGGCGATCGTCGCCGTCTACCTCGGCTGCTGGTCGCTGCACGGACCCGGCCGGGTGATCGAGCGCAACGTCTCGCTGCGTGTGCGGCGCGCGCTGACCGACCGTCTCTACGCCCGCCTCGCCGAGGCGCCGCTCGCCTGGCACGCGACGCACCATCCGGCCGACCTCGCGCTGCGCATGTCGCAGGCGACGCAGGCGCTGACCAACTTCACGCAGAGCCAGTTCATCTATCTGCAGAACGCCGTCAACCTCGCGGGGCCGCTGATCGCGCTCTGGGTGCTGTCGCATGCGACCGGCGCCGGCGCGCTCGTCGGCCTGATCGGCGTCGGCTTGACGATCGTCGCCTTCGACCGCGCGACGATCCGCCTCGTCGAGACCGAGAACCGGGCCGAGCGCTCGCGGTCGGCGGCGCTGCTCGACTGCCTCGTCAACGTGACGACCGTGCTGAGCCTGCGGCTGCAGGCCCCGACGCGGCGGCTGCTCGCGCGCCGGCTCGAGGCGGTGATGGCGCCGCTGGGCCGCAGCATCGTGCTGACCGAATGGAAGTGGTGCGCGGTCGACATCCTCTCGGTCGTGCTGACCTGGGGTCTCGTGGCGCTGTACGCCTGGCGCACCGGCAGCGCCGGCGGCACGCTGATGCTCGGCGGGATCTTCATGGTCCACCAGTACGCGCAGCAGGCCGGCGGCGTGATCGGCACGCTCGCGAGCAACCTGCAGACCTTCGCGCGCATCCGCACCGACTACGCCAGCGCGGTCGTGATCGAGGCCGCGCCGCGCGTGCGTGCCGCGGCAGGCGACGCCCCGCCGGCCGGCTGGCGCCACATCGACCTCTGCGACCTGTCGTACCGGCACCCCGGCCACGGCCGCCGCGCGGGCGACGAACCGCACCCCGGCCTGTCGCACGTCTCGTTGCGCCTGCACGCCGGCGAGCGCATCGCCCTGGTCGGCGCGAGCGGCTGCGGCAAGAGCACCTTGCTGCGCCTGATCGCCGGGCTGACCGAGCCGACGCACGGCCATGTCGAGATCGACGGCGTCGCCGGCCTCGGCGTGCGCGACCTGCGGAGCTGCGCGACGCTGATCCCGCAGGAAGCGCAGATCTTCGAGGCGACGCTGCGCGAGAACGTCGCGTTCGACCTCGACCACGACGACGCCCGCATCCTTCGCGCCGCGCGCGTCGCGTCGCTCGACACGCTGGTCGCCGAACTGCCGCTCGGCCTCGACACGCCGATCGCGCAGGGCGGCGCCAACCTGTCGGGCGGCCAGCGGCAGCGCGTGAGCCTCGCGCGCGGCGTGCTCGCCGCCGCCGGCAGCTCGGTGCTGCTGCTCGACGAGCCGACGAGCGCGCTCGACCCGGTCACCGAAGCCGCGGTACACGAGCGGCTGCATGCGGCGTTTCCCGACGCCTGCATCGTCGCTTCGGTGCACCGGATGAGCCTGCTCGCGCGCTTCGACCGCGTCGCGCTGCTCGACGCCGGGCAGCTCGTCGACATCGGCACGGTCGCCGAGCTCGCCCAGCGCCAGCGGCGCTTCCGCGACCTGCTCGGCGCCGAGAGCAGCGCGACAGCCGTCGCGTGATCCGCGCGTCCCGCCCGGCGATCGGGCGGCGCGCCGTTCCGGCCGATCGCCGCGGCGGCGAACGGTGGCCAGGAAATCATCCAGCGCCGTGTCGCCCGCGCTGCGCCGGCCCGAGCTTTCGGAACGTCGACACGAGACGTTGCCGGCGTCTTGAAGGACATTCGAGCGACGACCTGCGACCGCAAGCCGTTCACTGGGCGCTGGCATCGCCCCGGCAGGGACTACGTCGTTATGCCGATGACCACCGGCGTGCTTCGGCTCGAGACGCCGGCGGGCGGCGTCGACAGCACGCTCGCCACCGGCGTGTCGTACACCCGGCCGAGCGGCGTCGAGCACGACGCCGTCAACGCTGGCCAGGGCGAATTCGTCTTCGTCGAGATCGAGCTCAAGTCAATCAGTAGCCGCGTTCGAGGTCGACCGCGTTCGACGGCACCGCGCCGCG
>CAXUDL010000035.1:0-27810 GCA_964249855.1 uncultured Rhizobacter sp.
GCGAGCAGCGAGCGCAGCCGCTCGACCAGCGCGACGAAGGCCTTCTTCGCGCCGAGGTTGAGCAGCGACGCCTGCATCGCCTTCTGCATCGTCTGCACTTCCTCGCGCAGCCGCTCGGTCGTCAGGTGCGCGAGCGTCTCCTTCAACATCCTGCCGTGCACGGTCCGCAGCGCCTGCAGCCGCACGGTGCAGGTCTCGAACTCGGCCGTCTCGATGTCGACGCGCTGCAGCAGCAGCCGCACCTTGGCCGCGCTCTTGCCCTGCAGCCCGCGCATCTCGAGAACCTGCTCGGCGATCTGGCGCCGCTGGTCGCCGATGCCGCGGCGGACCTGCGACGCGATGCGTTCCGCGACCTCGTCGACGGCCTGCTCGAGCACGCGCTGGCGTTGCGGCAGCAGCTGCGCGCCGAGCGCCGACTCGAGCGCCGGCAGGCGGCTGGCGGCGAGCGAGGCGTCGTCGCGGGCGACCCGTGCGGCGAGCGCCTGCCGCGCCGAGAGCGCGAACACGCGGTCCGCGGCGACGCCGAGCGTGCGCGCCGTCTCGCGGCACTGGCGGAGGATGTGCGCCTCGGTCTCGCCGAGCGTGGCGAGCGGATCGAGCAGCGCGTCGATCTTGTTGAGCACGACGAAGCGCGTCTGCGCCGCCGAACCGAGGTGGTCGCGCCAGACGGCGAGGTCGGACTTGGTGACGCCGGTGTCGGCGCCGAGGATGAAGAGCGTCGCGTGCGCCGTCGGCAGCAGGCTCAGCGTCAGCTCGGGCTCGGCACCGATCGCGTTCAGTCCCGGCGTGTCGAGCACGACCAGGCCCTGCTTGAGCAGCGGATGCGGATAGTTGATGAGCGCGTGGCGCCACGCCGGAATCTCGGCGCGGCCGTCGTCGTCGAGCGGCGGGTTGTCGGCGGGATGGGCGTCGTCCCAGAAGCCGAGCGCGCGGGCCTCGTCGATCGAGACGAAGCGCGTCCGGGTGACTTCAGTGAGCGCCGCGGCGAGCTGCACCGGATCGCCGACGTGCAGCGGTACCGCCTGCCAGGCGCGGCGCTGCGGCCGCAGTTCGCCGAGCGACAGGCCCTCGAGCCGCGTCTCGATCGGCAGCAGGCGCAGCGACGGCGCGTCTTCGACCTCCCACGCGAGCTCGACCGGGCACATCGTCGTGCGGCCGGGCGTCGCGGGCAGCACGCGGCGGCCGGTGTCGGCGAAGAAGATCGCGTTGATCAGCTCGGACTTGCCGCGCGAGAACTCGGCGACGAAAGCGACGACGAGCTTCTCGCTCGCGAGCCGCTCGCGCAGCGCGGCGATCAGCGCGGGCGTCGCGGTGGCGTCGCCGAGATCGTGGCTCGCGAGAAAGCGCGCGAGCTCGTCGAGCCGGCTGCGGAGCGCGGCACGCCAGCCGCTCAGGGCGTCGAGGCGAGTGGCGAAATCAGGCGTCATGACGAGGGTGCGCGAGGGAGCGACTCATGGTATCGCAAGGCCTTCGCGCGGCGATCCGCGGAAAAGCCGCAGAAGCCCGGCCCTGTCAGCGCTTCTGGCAGCCGGGGCAGAAGAAGGTGGCGCGCTGCGCCTGGACGATGCGGCGCACCGTGCCGTCGCAGCGCAGGCAGCGCTCGCCGGCGCGGCCGTAGACCCGGGCCTGCGCCTGGAACGCGCCGGCCATGCCGTGGGCGTCGCGGAAGTTGCGCAGCGTCGAGCCGCCGAGCTCGAGCGCGCGGGCGAGCGTGTCGCGGACCGCAGCGACCAGCCGTTCGCAGCGGCCGAGCGAGAGCCGCTCGGCGCGGGTGCGCGGGTCGATGCGTGCCTCGAACAGCGCCTCGCAGGCGTAGATGTTGCCGGCGCCGACGACGATCGCACCGCCGAGCAGCGCCTGCTTGATCGCGACCCGCCGGCCGCGCAGCGCGCCGTGCAGATGGCGCGCGGTGAACGCCGGGTCGAACGGCTCGAGGCCGAGGCTCGCGAGCAGCTTCGACGCCGCACCCGAGTCGATCGCCTCCGACCAGACGACGGCGCCGAAGCGACGCGGGTCGGTCAGGCGCAGCGTGCCGCGCGCGGTGACGAGATCGAAGTGATCGTGGGGACCCGGCGCGGCGCCGCCGTCGCCGAAGGCGAGCGAGCCCGACATGCCGAGATGCAGCAGCAGGCCGTCGCCGCGCTCGAGCGCCAGCCACAGATACTTGCCGCGGCGGGTCACGTCGACCACGGTCTGCGCGAGCAGCGAGTCGGGCTCGCAGCCGAGCGGCCAGCGCAGCGGCTTGCCGAGCCGGATGCCGTCGATGCGGGCACCGCGGATGCGCTCGGCGAAGCTCTGGCGCGTGACTTCGACCTCGGGCAGCTCGGGCATGGCGGGAATTATCGGCCGCACGCCGACTCCGACCCGGCGACCTAGAATCGAACGCTGACAGCAGGAGCCCCGCCAATGCCCCACCCCTCGAACCGAAGCGCCGGGCGCCGAGCGCCGGCCTGGCGGCGGGGAGTCGTGGCGACGTCGCTCGCGGCAGCCGCTGCCGCGTCGTTCGCTGCCGGCGCGCCGACGCTGAACGAGGACCGCGCCGCTGCCGCGAAGGTCACTGTCGAGAATTCGCGCCTCGACGCGCCGCTCTTCTACGAATTGCTCATCGGCGAGCTCGAACTCAACGCCGGCGACCTCGGCACCGCCTACCAGGTGATGCTCGACGCCGCGAAGAAGACGAAGGACGAGCAGCTCTTCCAGCGCGCGACGCAGATCGCGCTGCAGGGCCGTGCCGGCGACCAGGCGCTCGCATCGGTCCGCGCCTGGCGCGCGGCGCTGCCGCAGTCGCTCGACGCGACGCGTTACGAGGTGCAGCTGCTCGTCGCGCTCAACCGCCCGGCGGAATCGGTCGCGCCGATGCAGGCGCTGATCCGCGCCGTGCCCGCGAACCAGCGCGCCGCGGCGATCGCCGCCGTGCCCGGCCTGCTCGGCAAGGCCGAGGACCGGGCAGCCATGGCCACGTTGACCGAGAAGATCGTCCAGCCCTTCGCCGACGCGCCCGACACCCGCGTCGCCGCGCGCGTGACGGTCGGCCGCGCCTGGGCCGTTGCCGGCGACACGGCTCGCGCGACCGAGATCGCCCGCAGCGCGCATGCGCTCGACCGCGGCGCCGAGGCGCCCGCGGTGCTGGCGCTGGAGCTGCCGCCGGGCCCCGACGCCGACGCGATCGTCGAGGACCAGCTCCACGAACGCCCCGGCAGCGACGGCGTGCGCCTGCTCTACGTGCGCTCGCTGCTCGCGCGGCAGAAGTTTCCCGAGGCGACGTCCCAGCTCGAGCTGCTGACCCGCACGTCGCCGCAGCTGGCGCAGGCCTGGCTGACGCTCGGCGCGCTGCACCTGCAGTTGCGCCGGCCCGCCGAAGCCGACGCCGCGCTGCAGAAGTACGTCGCGCTGGTCCAGGCCGACACGACGCCGCGGCCGCCGCAGGCCGACACGCAGGTCGGCGATCCCGCGGAGGCGCCGCCGACCAGGGAAGAGGCGCTCGCGCGCGGCTGGATGCTGCTGTCGCAGGTCGCAGAGCAGCAGGGCGACCTGCAGGCCGCGGCCGCGTACCTCGCGAAGATCGACGACCCGAGACGGACGATCGAGGTGCAGACGCGGCGGGCGTCGATGCTCGCCCGCGAGGGCAAGGTCGGCGAAGCGCGCGAGCTGCTCCGGCAACTCCCCGAGCGCAGCTCCGAGGACCAGCGCGCCAAGCTGCTCGCCGAGTCCGAGATGCTGCGCGATGCCAAGCTCTGGTCGGACGCGAACGCCGTGCTCGCGCAGGCGAACCAGCGGTTCCCCGACGACACCGACCTGCTGTACGAGCAGTCGATGGTGCTCGAGAAGCTCGACCGCCTCGACGACATGGAGCGGCTGCTGCGCCGCGTGATCGCGCTCAAGCCCGACTACCAGCACGCCTACAACGCGCTCGGCTATTCGCTCGCCGAGCGCAACGTGCGGCTGCCCGAGGCCAGGACGCTGATCAGGAAGGCGCTCGAACTGAGCCCGGGCGAGCCCGCCATCACCGACAGCCTCGGCTGGGTCGAATACAGGCTCGGCAATCACGACGAGGCGGTGCGCCTGCTGCGCGATGCCTACCGCTCGCAGCCCGACGCCGAGATCGCCGCGCACCTGGGCGAGGTGCTCTGGGTCAGCGGCCAGAACGACGAGGCGCGGCGCGTCTGGCGCGAGGCCCGCGGCAAGGACGCCGACAACCTCGTGCTGCGCAACACGCTGGCGCGGCTGCGCGTCGACTTGTGACCGCGCGGGTGGCAGGCGGCAGCGGCTCCGGCGCGGTCGGCGTCCTCTGCCGCCGGGCCGCATGCGCCGCGGCGTTCGCGGCGGCGCTCTTCCTCGCCGGCTGCACGGTGGTGCCGCGCGCCGACGTCGTGGCGCCGGGCAGCGCGATCTCGGGGCGGATCGCCGTGCGCGTCGAGGGCGAGCGCGGCGCGGCGCCGCACTCGGTCAGCGCCGCGTTCGAGCTGCAGGGCGACGCCGATGTCGGCCAGCTCAATCTCTCGACGCCGCTCGGCAGCGTCCTGGCGCAGGCGCGCTGGACGCCCGGGCAGGTCGTCCTCGCGACGCCGCGCGGCGAGCGCCGCTTCGGCGACCTCGACGCTCTGACGCGCGAGCTGCTCGGCGAAAGCCTGCCGGTCGCCGCGCTGTTCGACTGGCTGCGTGGCCGACCATGGCCGGGCGCGGCGAGCGCGCCGGCGGCGAACGGCTTCGAGCAGCTCGGCTGGCGCGTCGACATGGCCCGCTTCGATGCCGGCGCGGTCGACGCCGAACGTCTCGCCACGCCGGCCGTCACCGTGAAGGCGCGGCTCGACGGCGTACCGCGGTGAGCCTGCGCGCGCTCTACGACGTTCCGGCGCCGGCGAAACTCAACGTCTTCCTGCACGTCGTCGGCCGGCGCGCCGACGGCTACCACCTGCTGCAGTCGTTGATGGTGCCGATCGACTGGTCGGACACGCTGCACTTCGAACGCCGCGACGACGGCCGCCTCGTCCGTCACGACCTCGGCGACCCGCTGCCCGCCGACGACCTCTGCCTGCGTGCCGCCCGGGCGCTGCGGCAGGCGAGCGCCACGCCGCTCGGCGCCGACGTCTCGATCGTCAAGCGGTTGCCGTCGGGCGCCGGCATGGGCGGTGGCAGCTCCGACGCCGCGACGACGCTGATCGCGCTGAACCGGCTCTGGCAGCTCGACTGGCCGCGCGACCGGCTCGCCGCGCTCGGCCTCTCGATCGGCGCCGACGTGCCGTTCTTCCTCGGCCGCGGCGCGGCGTTCGTCGAGGGCATCGGCGAGCGCCTGACGCCGGTCGACTTCGCGCCGACGCGCTTCGCGGTCGTCAAGCCGGCCGCCAGCGTCGAGACGCGTGCGGTCTTCGCGAGCCCGTTCCTCGTGCGCAACACCGCGCCGCTTTCCGACGCTGATATACTCGCGGGCTTATCTGCAGGTGGGCTGCGCGCGACCTGGGCGACCTTCCAGGCCACGCGCAACGATCTGCAAGGGCCGGCGGAGAGGCTTTGCGCCGACGTCGCGCGGGCCGCCGAGGGGCTTGCCGAGCGCTTTGGTAACAGCAGGATGACGGGCTCGGGAAGTGCGGTCTTCGCGGTCGTGGACGAGACCGGCGCCGCCGATCTGCCAGGCGGCCTGCCGGCGGGATGGACGGCTCGGATGTGCACGAGCCTCGCAGTCCATCCGCTTGCCGATTGGGTGCGCGGCTGAGGCCGAATCGAGCAGGAGCACGGACGACAAGTTGAAGGTGGGCAGCGTCGCCGCTGTCGACCGGTGTAGGGGAGTCGCCAAGTTGGTTAAGGCATCGGATTTTGATTCCGACATGCGAAGGTTCGAATCCTTCTTCCCCTGCCAAACCCATGCGCTCGTCGGCCGGTGACGCGGGTGTCGCTGGCCGGCACGCGAACGTCACGAAAGTGACGAGCAGGGTCGCCCGGCGCTGACCCGGAGGCGGCACCCGACGCCTCTGAACGCCTCGACGGAGCGAACGTGCTTTTCAACACCGTGCTGTTCACCGGGAATGCGAACCCGGCGCTCGCCCAGGAGATCGCGACCCATCTCGGCGTCGAGCTCGGCAAGGCGAAGGTCGGCCGCTTCTCCGACGGCGAGGTCGACGTCGAGATCCACCAGAACGTCCGCGCCCGCGACACCTTCGTCATCCAGCCGACGTGCGCGCCGACGAACGAGAACCTGATGGAGCTCTGCATCATGGTGGACGCGCTGAAGCGTGCCTCGGCCCGGCGCGTCACGGCCGTGATCCCGTACTTCGGCTACGCGCGGCAGGACCGTCGGCCGCGCTCCACGCGGGTGCCGATCAGCGCCAAGGTCGTCGCCAACATGCTCGAGGCGGTCGGCGTCGAGCGGCTGCTCACGATGGACCTGCACGCCGACCAGATCCAGGGCTTCTTCAACATTCCGGTCGACAACATCTACGCGTCGCCGGTGCTGCTCGCCGACCTGCAGGGCAAGCGCTATTCGGACCTCGTCGTCATCTCGCCCGACGTCGGCGGCGTCGTCCGGGCTCGGGCGCTCGCCAAGCAGCTCGGCTGCGACCTCGCGATCATCGACAAGCGCCGGCCGAAGGCGAACGTCTCGGAAGTCATGAACGTCATCGGCGATGTCGACGGCCGCAGTTGCGTGATCATGGACGACATGATCGACACCGCCGGCACGCTCGTGAAGGCGGCCGAAGTGCTGCACGAACGCGGCGCCAGGAATGTCTACGCCTACTGCACGCACGCGGTCTTCTCGGGGCCGGCGATCCAGCGCATCGACGCGTCGCGGCTCGACGAGGTCGTGATCACCAACACCGTGCCGCTGAGCGAACGCGGGCTCGAATCGACGAAGGTGCGGCAGTTGTCGGTCGCGTTCCTGTTCGCCGAGACGATCCGGCGGATCTCCGACGGCGAGTCGGTGACCTCGCTGTTCGCCGAGCAGAACAACAATTTCTAGAAACGATGGCGGGGTCGTTGCGACCCGTTCTCGATGGTGGGCCTCGGCCCTTTTGTTCGAGGAGCCTGGTCGCGGGCCCTCACTTTTGGAGTGCACATGAAATTCACCGCTTACGAGCGCACGCTGCAGGGGACCGGAGCGAGCCGCCGCCTGCGCAACGCGCAGAAGGTTCCCGGGATCGTCTACGGCGCGGGCACGCCCGCCAAGATCGAGCTCGACCACAACGCCCTCTTCTTCGCGTTGAAGAAGGAAGCGTTCCACTCGTCGATCCTCGAGATGGAGCTCGCCGGCAAGAGCGAACAGGTGCTGCTGCGCGACTACCAGATGCACCCGTTCCGGCCGATCGTGCTGCACATCGACTTCCAGCGCGTCGACGCGTCGACCAAGATCGTCAAGAAGGTGCCGCTGCACTTCATCAACGAAGAGGACTCACCGGCGGTGAAGACCGACAGCTGCGTCGTCAACCACGTCGTGACCGAGCTCAGCATCCAGTGCCTGGCGTCGCAGCTTCCCGAGTTCCTGACGATCGATCTCGGCGAGCTCGCGAAGGGCCAGACGCTGCATGTCAACGACATCAAGCTCGGCAGCGGCGTCAAGGTCATCACCCACGGCAAGCCGAATCCGGTGATCGTCTCGGTCTCGGCACAGGCGGCCGAGGAAGAGGTGGTCGCGGCACCGGTCGTCGTCGCGCCGGCGGCAGCGGCGGGCAAAGCCAAGAAGAACGAGAAGCAGAACAAGAAGTGAGCTGACGGGCGGCCACGGCCGCCGCCCGCGTCGCACATCGTCTTTGCGGACGACCGCCGCGCGACCGCACGCTCCGGCCCGATGCCGCGCAAGTGCGCATCCGCCTCGCCGGCCGACGTCACCGTGCCCGGCCGCGAGGAGCGCTCTCCGGTGGGCCGGCGCCTGCCGGAAGCGGCGGCTCGGATGATCTTCCGCGCCTTGTCGAGCGCGGTGCTGTCGTCGACGTTTCGGACCGACGCGAGTCGCACGACAGCAGCGACCCTCGGCATTTGACCGTCGCGGACGCGGCGGCGCGACGTGGCCGACTGGCCTTCATCGAGCGCACTCGCGCTCGAGGCCGACCGGACCGATGGGTACGAGGCCGACCGTGTCGGCCGGCGGGGTGCGACACAGACCGTACCAGCGCGGCGCGACGCCGGCCGGCCCTGCGGGTACGACGCCTGACCGGCCCCGCCCCGGGTGCGACGCCCGCTGACCGACCCCACGGCGTTGGCCGATCCGCCATTCGCGGCGGTGCGCGCCGCTGGCAACGCCTCGAGCACGCGCCGCGGAATGCCGATTGCCGTCTCGAACGGCATGAACACAGCTTCGATCAAAGCGATGGCGCACGGCGCCGCGGCGCTCTGCTGTGCCGCGACGGCGGGCGCGAGCACGCTCGTCGCGACGCAGGGCTGGCTGATCGGCCAGGCGCGGCAGCGGCTGGCGACGAGGCCGTGGCGGGTGCTCGCCGCGTCCGCTCCGGCATCTGCATCGCCGATGCGGCTGCTCGTGATCGGCGACAGCACGGGCGTCGGCGTCGGCAGCGCCACGCCGGCCGAGTCGCTGCTCGGCCGGCTGCAGCGCGACATCGACGGCGCCGAGATCGTCAACCTTGCGCAGATCGGCGCACGGGTGGCCGACGTCGCCGAGCAGATCGCGCCGCTCGACGGCGAGCGCTTCGATTTCGCGCTCGTGCTCGCCGGCGGCAACGACGTGATGCGCATGACGCCGCTGCCGCAGCTCGCCGACGACGCGCGGGCATTGCTCGACGCGCTGCGGCCGCTCGCCGGCGGCATTGTCTGGATGGGCTGCGCGGACGTCGGCGCAGCGCCCTGCCTGATCGCACCGTTCAGCTGGTTCTTCAGCCGCCGCTCGCGGCTGACGACGCGCTGCCTCGCCGACGCGGCACGTGACGCCGGCGTCGACTTCGTCGATTTCGTCGATCACCCGATCGACGCCGATCTCAGGCGCCGCCCGCGCCGCTACTTCGCATACGACGGCGTCCACCCGAGCGGCTTCGCCTACGGCCGCTGCTACGACGTGCTCAAGGCCCGGCCCGGCTTCGCGGCGTTCCTGCGGCGGGCACGCCGGGCTTGTGCGACCGCATGAGCCTGCCGCCGCGCGACGACCGCGCATCCGCAGGGAGCGAAAAGTGAACCGCAGCGTTCACGATGGCGGACCCGTCCGCGCCATGCACCTCTGCCCCAACTGCCGCCGCCTCGACGCCGACCCTGCGTCGGTGCACAACCGCGGCCGTCTGCTGCTGACGCGCACGCGCCGCGTCGAGGACGGCGGGTCGATCGAGACACGCACCTACACCTGCCGGCACTGCGGCGCCGTCTGGGAGATGACGCTCACGGCACGCTCGCCGCACCGGCCGTTGCCGGCCGAGCGCTGGTCGCTGCGCGAGGCCTGGATGCCGCGCGATCCGGGCGCGCCGCAACAGCCGCCTGCGTGACGGCCGAACAGCGGAGCGCGAGCGACTCGTCGATCGACGGCGCCTGACCGGCACCGTCCGCGAGCGGCCAGAGCGGAATGGTGGCGGCGACCGCCGCAACGGCGAAGATGCAGCGGACGAGCCGCTTCACCGGCGGCGTTCCGGCGGTGCGCCGCGCCGCGCCCGCAGCAGCCACATGCCGCCGAGCCACATCGCCGTGCCCCATGCGAGAAAGCCGAGGTCCCACGCCGGCCACTGCGACCGCGGCACGAGCTCGTTCACGTGGTGGATGCCGAGCAGCGTGTGGTCGACGAGACCCTCGACGACGTTGAAGACGCCCCAGCCGACGAGCAGCGCACCGGCGAGCCGCGCCGCCGACTCGCGCGCACGGCCGGCTTCGGCGAGGCGCCAGAACCGCCAGAGGCCGGCGAGCACGAACAGGTACGTCGCGCTGTGGAAGACGCCGTCCCATCGCGTGTTGAGGCGCAGGTTCTCGATCGACGTCGGCGGGAACCAGCTGCTGAGCAGGTGATGCCACTGCAGTAGCTGGTGCAGGACGATGCCGTCGAAGAAGCCGCCGAGGCCCAGCCCGCACAGCACGCCGGCGCCGACGAAGCCGCCGCGGTCGCTGGTCATGCGGCGGGGGCAGGCGTCCAGCCGAGCCGCGCCTCGAAGGCGGCGCGGTAGGCGGTGCGGATGTCGGCAGGGACCGAGCGGACGTAGTGCTCGGCATGGTCGCGGACCGCGCCCTGCAGGCGGTCGAGGTAGCCGACCGCCTCGTCGAGCGTCGGCGCCCGGCCTTCCTGGCCGGCGAAGCGCGGCGCGAGCGCGGTCCAGACGACGTGGTCGAGCCGTTGCGCGTCGGCCCAGGCGGCGATGTCGTCGGCGAGCGGCAGCGAACGGTTGCCGAACGGCGCGTCGCCGATGCGGTCGACGTCGCGTGCGTCGATCGCCTCGCGGCGGCGCAACTGGTCGCGGGCCTCGAGCAGGTCGCCCGTCTCGAGCAACGCCCAACGGGTCGGCACGCGCGGTGTTCCCGGCCAGATCGCCGTCGCGAGCTCGCCGCCGTCGCCGGCGCGGCAGAACTCGATCGGCAGCGCCGGACCGCCTGCGCGCCAGTCGCCGACGAGTGCGAGCGGGCCGGCCTTCCAGACCAGCGAACCCCAGGCCAGGCAACCGATGCGGAGAGGGCGGGCGCCGCGCGGCGACATCGTCGGACTGGGTGGGGACAAGGCGTGGACCGGTGGCGGGGACAGGGTCGAGCGCACGGCAATCGTCATGCCCCGTGCCGGTCAACATCGGTCGGTGCGCGGCGGCATGGCGCCGTCAATGGCCGTGCGGAGTCTGTTGGACCGGCGTGCGACGCTTTCGGCACGAGCCGCATCCCATGCGCGTCGTGGCAGCACGGTCGGAGCGCCCGCCGCGCTGCCGTCGCCGCCGCCCGGCAGCCGTGCCGACGGCGTCGATCGCCGAGCAGCGTCAGGTCTCGTCGGGGATGGCGTCCAGGTCGGCGAGCCAGACGGCCGCCTCGCCGTCGCTCGGCGCCCGCCAGTCGCCGCGTGGCGACAGCGATCCGCCCGAGCCGACCTTCGGCGAATTCGGCACGCAGCTGCGCTTGAACTGGCTGGTCTTGAAGAAACGCCAGAGGAAGGTCCGCAGATGCCGCTTGATCTCGGCGAGCTCGTACTGCGCTCGCGCGACATCCGGGCCCTCGGGCCAGCGGCCGGCCTCGCGGTCGTGCCACGCCGCCCAGGCGAGGTAGGCGGTCTTGCTGGGCGCGAAGCCGTAGCGCACGGTGTGGAAGAGGAAGAAATCGTGCAGCACGTACGGGCCGATGCTGTCCTCGGTGCTCTGGCTCGGCGTGTCGCTCCCGGCGTCGCCGGGGACGAGCTCGGGGCTGACCTCGGTGTCGAGCACCGCCTCGAGGACCGCGCTGCCCGCTTCGCCGACACGGCCGGAGTCGGCGACCCAGCGCACCAGGTGCCGGATCAGCGTCTTCGGAACGCTGGCGTTGAGGTTGTAGTGCGCCATGTGGTCGCCGACGCCGTAGGTGCACCAGCCGAGCGCGAGTTCGCTCAGGTCGCCGGTGCCGGCGACGAGCGCGTCGTGCAGGTTGGCGAGGCGGAACAGGTGGCTGGTGCGCTCGCCGGCCTGCACGTTCTCGAAGGTCACGTCGTAGACCCTCTCGCCGCGCGATGCGGGATGGCCGATGTCCCGCAGCATCTGCTCGCAGCTCGGCCGGATGTCGATCGTCTGCACGCTGCAGCCGATCGCGTCCATCAGCCGGACGGCCTGATCGAGCGTGCGCGAGCTGGTCGCGAAGCCGGGCATCGTGATGCCGAGGATGCTGCTGCGCGGCTCGCCGATGCGGTCCATCGCGTCGGCGGCCACGAGCAGTGCATGGGTCGAATCGAGACCGCCCGAGACGCCGATGACGAGCTTCCTGATGCCGCTCGCCTGCAAACGCTGGGCGAGTGCCTGGACCTGGATGTCGTAGACCTCGCGGCAGCGCTCGTCGCGGCGGCGCGGGTCCGACGGCACATAAGGAAAGCGCTCGAGGCGGCGCTGCAGCGGCGGCTGCGGCGATGCGACGGGCAGCTCGACGCCGACGCGGCGAAAGCGCGCCAGCTCGCCGGCGAAGCGGGCCGCCGACTGGCCGAACGACGTCTGCCGCATGCGCTCGTGGAGCAGCCGGTCGATATCGACATCCGCGCTGATCCAGTGCGAGTCGTTCGAGAAGCGCTCCGACTCGCGCAGGAGCTCGCCGTTCTCGTAGATGAGCGACTGGCCGTCCCAGGCGAGATCGGTCGACGACTCGCCGCTGCCGGCCGAGCTGTACAGATAGGCCGCGAGGCAGCGCGCCGACTGCATGCCGACGAGCGTGTGGCGGTAGTCCGCCTTGCCGATCGTGATGTTCGACGCCGAGAGGTTGACGAGCAGCGTCGCACCCGCGAGCGCCGCGTGGCTCGACGGCGGAATCGGCACCCAGAGGTCCTCGCAGATCTCGACGTGAAGCACCAGGCCCGGGCGAGCGGTCGCCTCGACGAGCAGATCGTTGCCGAACGGAACGCTCTGGCCGCCGATCAAGACCGTCTTCTCGGCCGCGTTCGCCGCAGGCTGGAACTGGCGGGCCTCGTAGAACTCGCCGTAGTTCGGGAGATAGGTCTTCGGCACGATCGCCAGCAGGCGCCCGCCCTGCAACACCGCGGCGCAGTTGTAGAGGCCATGGCCGACCTGCAGCGGCAGGCCGACGATCGCGACGGCGGCATGCTCGCGCGAGGCGGCGACCACGCGCAGCAGCGCAGCCTTCGTCGCCTCGAGCAGCGCGTGCTGGTGGAACAGGTCGTCGCAGGTGTAGGCGGACAGCCCCAGCTCGGGGAATGCGACGACCGCCGCCCCGCCCGCCGAGGCCTGGGCGAGCAGGTCGATCGTCTGCTCGGCATTGAACGCCGGGTCGGCCACCCGGATCCGCGGCACCGCGACGGCCACGCGCACGAAGCCGTGGCTGGCGATGTTCCAGAAGGGCGACCGCTCGGTGGCAACGTTCATTCCACCGATTTCACCGCAGTTCAGATCGGCATGCTCACTTGTAGCCTTCGGTGACGTTCTTGAGCGCGTTCTCCGCCTGCGACTCCTTGGCGACGCTCGGGTCGTCGCGTTGCGAGGCGTTGCCTTTCGCGATCGCCGGGTCCTCGATGTCGACGTCCTGCGGCGACTTGGCGTCGCCGAGGGCGCGGCCGGGGAGGTCGGGCTGCAGCGGCTCGGCGCGCGGCGGGGTCTTCTTCAGCTTGGCGGGTTGCGGATCGGTCATCGTTCGCTCCTTGGACGGGGTTCGCAGGGCGGCAAGCGCTGTTCCCGCGCAGGCACGGCGGCTGCCGCTGACGCTTCGACAACGAAACGCCGCGATGCCCGAATCGATCGAGAACACTCCGCTTGCCGAGGACGCTGCCGCGCACGGCACCGCGCTCGTCGCCATCGACATGCCGAGCGATCGGTGCGTTCCCGACGGCGACACGCCGCTGCGCGGCGCCGAGCGGATCGCGCCGCGCATCGCGGCGCTCGAAGCGCTGCACGACGACCGCGTGATTGCGCCAGCCGACGCCATCGCGACGCTCGGCAACGCGCGCGCCGCCGCCGCGCTCGAGCACCAGCGCGACGTGCTGGGTGCCGAGACCAACGCCACCGAGCGCGATCCCGGCGCCGACCGATGAACGCCGCGATCGTCACCGCGCTCGCCGAACGTCGGCGGCTCGCCTTCACCTACAACGGACGTCGGCGCATCGTCGAGCCGCAGTGCTACGGCGTCGGCGCGCGCGGCACCGAGCTCCTGCGCGGCCATCAGCGCGTGGGCGGCGCACAGCAGGAGCCGCTCTTCGACGTCGCGAAGATGGAGGACGTGACGGTGCTGCCCGAGCACTTCGAGCGGCCCGGGCCGCACTACAAGCGAAACGATTCGGCGATGCGCGAGATCTACGCGCAGCTTTGAGCGAGCGCTCCCTCTGTCGGGCGCCCCCGCCGGCGGGTCCTCTTGCGGACGAAGCCTTCGCCGCGTGCGGCCCTCGATAATCGCCGCCATGATTCGACTGCTCGTCGGCCTCGGCAACCCAGGCCCCGCCTACGAGGCGACCCGCCACAACGCCGGCTTCTGGTTCGTCGACGAGGTCGCGCGGCTGCTCGGCGCGCGGCTGCAACCCGAGCGCAGCTACTTCGGCCTCGTCGCCCGCATCGACCGGCCCGCCGGCCCGGTCTGGCTGCTCGAACCGATGACCTACATGAACCTGTCCGGCAAGTCGGTCGCCGCGCTGGCCCGCTTCTTCAAGATCGCGCCGGGCGAGATCCTCGTCGTCCACGACGAGCTCGACCTGCTGCCGGGCCAGGTCAAGATGAAGATCGGCGGCAGCCATGCCGGCCACAACGGCTTGAAGGACATCCAGGCACAGCTCGGCAGCGCCGACTTCTGGCGCCTGCGGCTCGGCATCGGCCATCCGGGCGTCAAGGCCGAAGTCGCCGATTACGTCCTGCGCAAGCCGCCGGCTGCCGAACGCGAGGCGCTCGAGCAGGCGATGCAGCAGTCGTTGCGCGGGCTCGACGACTGGTTCGCGGGCGAGATGGACGCGGCGCTGCAGAAGGTGCATGCACGGCCGCCGCGGCCGAAGCCGGCGCCGCAGGCGAAGCCGCCCGAGGGTGGGCCATGACGGCGCCATCGCCTTCGCCGCCGGGGCCGGCGGCCGCCAGCGGAGCCTGCCGAGGTGGCGCCGTGACGACACGGTCGGCAGTCGTCGCAGCGTCTCGGCAGGTTTGCGGTCGCCGCGGGTGGGCGATGGCGGCGTTTCCATTGCTCGTCGCGTCGCTGCTTCTCGAGGGGCTCGCGGCCGCCGACGCCGGGGCGGCCGTCTACCGCTGCGGCAACCGCTACGCGGACGTGCCGTGTCCCCAGGCGGCGGTGATCGATGTCGACGACCGCCGCAGCGACGCCGACCGTGCCGCCGCCGAACAGGTGGCACGTCGCGAAGCCGCGCTGGGCAGGCAGATGGCCGCCGACCGCGAGAACGCCGAACCGCGCTCGCTGCCGGCCTCGCCGCGGCCGAAGCGCGTCAAGGCGGCGGCGCGCGCGGCGTCGGCGGCGCGCTCCGCATCGCGCGGCTCAGCCGACCGGCTGCGTTCCGACCGTGCGCCCGACTTCGTCGCCGTCGTGCCCCGGCCGCGCTGAGCGCACGGTCGCCTGCAGACGGCGGTACTTGGCCCACAGCATGTCCGCCGACTCGACGTGCCCGGGGTGGATCGGAATGCAGTCGACCGGGCAGACCTGCACGCACTGCGGCTCGTCGAAGTGGCCGACGCATTCGGTGCACTTGCCGGGGTCGATCACGTAGAAGTCCGCGCCCATCGAGATCGCCTGGTTCGGGCACTCGGGCTCGCAGACATCGCAGTTGATGCATTCGTCGGTGATCAGCAGCGCCACGGCGGCGGTCCCTCGGTGTCGGGCTCTCGGGTCAGCTGTCGGCCTCGCTCCGCTTGACGCGTTGCTTCAGCCGGTCGAGCACCAAGGGTGACACGAACTTGGAGACATCGCCGCCCAAGGTGGCAATTTCGCGCACGAATGTGCCGGAGACGAACTGGAACTGGTCGCTCGGCGTCAGGAAGACGGTCTCGACGTTCGGCATCAATTGCCGGTTCATGCCGGCCATCTGGAACTCGTATTCGAAGTCGCTCACCGCGCGCAGGCCGCGCACGACGACCTTGCCGCCCTGGCCGACGACGAAGTCGCGCAGCAGGCCGCGGAACGCCATCACCTCGACGTTCGGATACTTCGCGGCGAGCTCGGTCGCGATGTCGAGCCGCTCGGCGATGGTGAACATCGTCCGCTTGTGATGGCCGGCCGCGACCGCGACGATGAGCCGCTCGAACAGCCGGCTGCCGCGGCGCATCAGGTCCTCGTGGCCGAGCGTCATCGGATCGAAGGTTCCCGGGTAGACGGCGGTGAGGCGGGTCACGGATGTCATGGCTCAGAACCTGTGAGTGGATCCGGTGCGCCCGCGCGCGGTGCGGCACCGCGCCGAGCGGGCGCGGCGCGGTGGCCCGGCCCGGCTGCGGCGCGCGTCCGGTGCCGCTGGACTGCCGTGCAGCCGCGCCTGCGTGGGCATGGTTTCGCTCTCTGCCGGACGACGCGCCCGGCCGCAGTGTAGCGGCGGCTCAGGCGTCGGCCGGCCGTTGCAGCAGATGGAAATGGACGGCGCCGGCACGGCCATGGCGGTGCAGACGCAGGCCGCGCGCGGCGGCGTCGCGCTCGGCGAACGGCATGCCGGATTCCAGGTAGACGAAGCCGCCCGGCACCGCGAGCCGCACCGCCGCGTCGAGCGCCGGCGCGGCGAGGTCGCTCGTGAAGGGCGGGTCGACGAAGACGAGCTCGAACGACGCTGCGGCCGCGCGCGCCATCCACGCCAGCGCGTCGACGCATTCGACGCGGACCGTCGCCTCGGCCTTCAGTCGCGACCGCACGGCGTCGAGGCCCGCCGCGACGCGCCGGTCGCGCTCGAGCAGCACGACGCCGGCGGCACCGCGCGACGCCGCCTCGAAGCCGAGCGCGCCGCTGCCGGCGAAGGCGTCGAGGCAACGCCAGCCGGACAGGTCGTGGCCGAGCCAGTTGAAGAGCGTCTCGCGGACGCGGTCGGGCGTCGGCCGCAAGCCGTCGGCGTCGACGACCGGCAACTTGCTCCGCTTCCACCGGCCGCCGATCAGCCGGACCTCGCGTGGCGGCCCGGCGCGGGTCGTCCTGCGCGCGCCGGGCGCGGGCCGTGCCGCCGCCGCGGCACTCACCGGCGCTCCGGGCCGGCGCGAAACGGCCTCGCCGGGCGACCGGCGCTTCACGTGCGCACCGGCACGCCGTCGCGCGCGAGCAGCGCCTTGGCCTGGCCGACGGTGAATTCGCCGTAGTGGAAGATGCTCGCGGCGAGCACGGCATCCGCGCCGCCCAGGCGGATGCCGTCGGACAGGTGCTCCAGCGCGCCGACGCCGCCCGAGGCGATCACCGGCACGCCCACCGCGTCGCTGACCGCGCGGGTCAGCGCCAGGTCGAAGCCGCTCCTCGTGCCGTCTCGGTCCATGCTGGTGAGCAGGATCTCGCCGGCGCCGTCGGCCGCCATGCGGCGCGCCCAGTCGACGGCGTCGAGGCCGGTGTTTTTGCGGCCGCCATGGGTGTGGACGTCCCAGCGGGGCGGGCCGTCGCCGCCACGGCGCTTCGCATCGATCGCGACGACGATGCACTGCGCGCCGTACTTCGCCGACGCGTCGCGGATGACCTGCGGGTTCGCGACCGCCGCCGAGTTGAAGCTCACCTTGTCGGCGCCGGCGTTGAGCAGCCGGCGCACGTCGGCGACGGTGCGCACGCCGCCGCCGACGGTCAGCGGGATGAAGACCTGCGACGCGACCGCCTCGATGATGTGCAGGATCAGGTCGCGCTCGTCGCTCGTCGCGGTGATGTCGAGGAAGGTGAGCTCGTCGGCGCCCTGCTCGTTGTAGCGCGCCGCGATCTCGACCGGGTCGCCGGCGTCGCGCAGCTCGACGAAGTTGACGCCCTTGACGACACGCCCGCCGGTGACGTCGAGGCAGGGGATGATGCGTTTGGCGAGCATGCGGCAGTGTCGCCGACGAAGCCGCGATCGCGCTGTCGTGGCGCGCGATTCAGGCGTCGGCGAGCTCGTCGGCGCGCGCCTGCGCCAGGGCGAAATCGAGGTCGCCGGTGTAGATGGCGCGGCCGCAGATCACGCCCTCGATGCCCATCTCGGCCACGGCGCAGAGGCGCTCGATGTCCTGCATCGAGGATAGCCCGCCCGAGGCGAAGACCGGCATCGTCAGCTGCTGTGCCAACCTCACCGTCGCCTCGACGTTGATGCCGCTGAGCATGCCGTCGCGGCCGATGTCGGTGTAGATGACGCCCTCGACGCCGTAGTCCTCGAACTTCTTCGCCAGGTCGACGACCTCGTGGCCGGTCAGCTTGCTCCAGCCGTCGGTCGCGACCTTGCCGTCCTTGGCGTCGAGGCCGACGATGATGTGGCCGCCGAACGCCGAGCAGGCGTCGCGCAGGAAGCCCGGGTTCTTGACCGCGGCGGTGCCGATGATGATGAAGCCGAGGCCGTCGTCGAGGTAGCGCTCGATGGTGTCGAGGTCGCGGATGCCGCCGCCGAGCTGCACCGGGATCTCGTCGCCCACTTCGGCCAGGATCGCCTTGATCGCCGGCTCGTTGACCGGCTTGCCGGCGAACGCGCCGTTCAGGTCGACGAGGTGGAGCCGCCGCGCACCGGCGTCGACCCAGCGCCGGGCGACGGCAGCGGGGTCTTCGCTGAAGGTCGTCGAGTCGTTCATGTCGCCACGCTTCAGGCGGACGCAGTGACCGTCTTTGAGGTCGATCGCGGGAATCAGCAGCATGGCCGGCAGGCGAGTGGCTGGAGTTGGACAGGGGGGAGCGCGTCCCGGCGGCGGGGCGCGCGCGGGGCCGGGCGGATGCGCGGTGGTGTCAGGGGTTCCAGCGAAGGAAGTTGCGGTACAGCGCCAGGCCGTGGTCGGCGCTCTTCTCCGGGTGGAACTGGGTCGCGAAAATGTTATCCCGCGCCACTGCCGAGGTAAAGCGCGCACCGTACTCGGTTTCCCCGGCGGTGTGGCGCGCGTCGGACGGCCGGGCGTGGAAGCTGTGGACGAAGTAGAAATAGGCAGCGTCCGGCACGCCGTCCCAGACCGGATGCGTCCTGGACTGGAAGACGCGGTTCCAGCCCATCTGCGGCACCTTGTAGCGGCTGCCGTCGGGCTGAAGGCGGCCGTCGAGCTGGAAACGGACGACGTCGCCCGCGATCAGGCCGAGGCCGTCGGTCGGGCCCTCGTCGCTGCGCGAGAGCAGCATCTGCATACCGACGCACACGCCCATCAGCGGCTTGCGCGCTGCCGCGTCGAGCACGGCGTCGAGCAGGCCCGAATCACGCAACTCGCGCATGCAGTCCGGCATCGCACCCTGGCCCGGCAGCACGACGCGCTCGGCGCCGAAGACCTCGTCGGGCCGGCTGCTGACGACGACATCGAAGCCCGAGCCGACCGCAGCGTGCGCGACCGCCTGCGACACCGAACGCAGGTTGCCCATGCCGTAGTCGACCACCGCGACGGTGCGTGCCATGTCAACCCGGCCCGGCCATGCGGCGGACGGCGCAAGCCCGCCGGTCGCCAAGGCTCACAGGCTGCCCTTGGTCGACGGGATCACGCCTGCCGCGCGCGGGTCGATCTCGAGCGCCATCCGCAACGCCCGCGCGAAGGCCTTGAAGACCGTCTCGCACTGGTGGTGCGCGTTGACGCCGAAGAGGTTGTCGATGTGCAGCGACACGCCGGCGTGATTCGAGAAGCCCTGGAAGAATTCGTAGACGAGTTGGGTGTCGAGCGTGCCGATCATGCCGCTGGTGAAATCGACCCGCATGTGCAGCCCCGGCCTGCCGGAGAAGTCGACGACGACGCGCGACAACGCCTCGTCGAGCGGCACGTAGGCGTGGCCGTAGCGGCGCAGGCCGCGTTTGTCGCCCACCGCCTTGGCCACCGCCTGGCCGAAGGTGATGCCGACGTCCTCGACCGTGTGATGGCCGTCGATGTGCAGGTCGCCGTTGCAGTCGATCTCGAGGTCGATCAGGCCGTGGCGGGCGATCTGCTCGAGCATGTGGTCGAAGAAGCCGATGCCGGTGGCAAGCGTCGCGGCACCGGTGCCGTCGAGGTTGAGCGCGACGCGGATCTGCGTCTCGGCGGTCCGGCGGCTGACGTCGGCGCGGCGCGGTTCGAGGTTCATGGTGCGACGCTCGCTTCGAAGGCGGCGAGCGTCTGGACGTTCTCGTCCGGCGTGCCGATGGTGATGCGCAGGCAGTTCTCGAGCAGCGGGTGCAGCGCCGAGACGTTCTTGACGAGCACGCCGCGCGCCTTCATGCCGGCGAAGGCGGCGGCAGCGTCGGGCACGCGGACGAGGATCATGTTGGCGTCGCTCGGATACGGCCGTGCGCCTTCGACGTGCTGCAGCGCTGCGAAGAGCCGCTCGCGCTCGGCGCGGATCGTCGCGGCCTGGCGGGCGTACTCGTCCGCATGCTCGAGCGCGAAGAGCGCCGCCTCGGCGTTCAGGACGCCGACGTTGAACGGCGGGCGCAGCTTGTCGATCTGCTCGACGATCTCCTTGCGGCCGATCAGGTAGCCGATGCGCACGCCGGCGAGGCCGAACTTGCTCATCGTCCGCATGACGAGCACGTGCGGATGGCGCGCCAGCAGCCCCGTCGCGTCGCGCGCGGCGAAAGGCTGGTAGGCCTCGTCCATCACGACGAAGCCGGGCGCTGCACGGACGATGCGCTCGACGACATCGGCATCCCACAGGTTCGCGGTCGGATTGTTCGGGTACGCGAGGTAGACGAGCGCCGGGCGGTGGACCTCGATCGCGGCCAGCATCGCCTGCTCGTCGAGCGCGAAGTCGGGCGTGAGCGGCACGCCGACGAAACGCAGGCCCTGCAGCGCAGCCGACATCGCATACATCACGAAGCCCGGGACCGGCGCGAGCACGACCGCGCCCGGCACGTCGCAGGCCATGCTCAGCATCGTGATCAGCTCGTCGGAGCCGTTGCCGAGCGTCAACGCGCAGTCGGCCGGCATCCCCGCGTGCTCGGCGAGGGCGGTGCGCAGGTCGTCGGTGCGCTCGGCCGGGTAGCGGTTGATCGCGACCCGCCCCAGCCGCTCGCCGAGCGCGCGCTGCAGCGGCTCGGGCAGACGGAACGGATTCTCCATCGTGTCGACCTTGACGAAGCCGGCGCTCGGCTGCACCGCGTAGGCGTGCATGCCCTGCACGTCGTGGCGGAGGGTGCGGGCAATGCGGTCGGCGAGGGTCGGGGCGGTCATGCGGGGGCGTCGATCAGTTCGGGGCCGGCGAGAAAGGGGTTGAGGATGCGGATGCCGTCGATGGTCTGGTCGTGCTGGAGGTCCTCGGTCAGCAGGAAGCGACAGCCCTGCTGGCGCGCCGCCGCCAGCATCAGCGCGTCCCAGTAGCTGAGACTGTGTTCGTCCTGAAGATCCCACGCGATATCGACGGTCGCTTCGTCGACCGCCCAAGGATTCCACGCCCGGTAGCGGCGAACGAGCGCCCGGGCCGCATCGACCGGAAGTTGCGGCGCAACCCGCCGCAGGTTCGCGTACAACTCGTTCAGGACCTGGGTGCTGATGAGTGCGCGCCGGCCGTTCCAGCACCAGGCCAGCCATTGCTCCGCACGGTCGCGCTTCGCCGGGTTTCGCGGGTCCTGCGCGTACAGCAGGACGTTGGTGTCAACGAAAACGGTCGAGACGCTCGGCATAGATCTCGTCCCGCGTCAGGTAGGGGCCCTCGAACGGCAGACTCTCGAACTTCAGCGCCTCGCGCATGGCACGCTCGTACCGGTCGTCGCGACGCATTTTCTCGGCCAACAACTCGCCCACGAGCCTCGACACGCTCGTGTTGCGACGGGCGGCCTCGAGCCGCGCCCAGTCGGCCACCTCGTCTTCCATCGTCACGGTCACATTCTTCATCGTCATCTCCGCAGAGGGACACGATTTTCGTGTCGCACGAAGTTCGTGTCAACGCTCGAGCCGCATCTCGGCAGCCCGGGCGTGTGCCTGCAGCCCCTCACCATAGGCGAGTTCGGCCGCGATCGGCCCGAGCTTCGCAGCGCCTGCCTCGCTCACCTCGATCAGGCTGCTGCGCTTCTGGAAGTCGTAGACACCGAGCGGCGACGAGAAACGCGCGGTGCCGGACGTCGGCAACACATGGTTCGGACCGGCGCAGTAGTCTCCGAGGCTTTCGCTCGTGAACGCGCCGAGGAAGATCGCGCCGGCGTGGCGCAGCAGCGGCTCCCATCGGTGGGGATCGGCGGAGCTCACCTCGAGGTGCTCGGGCGCGATCCGGTTGGAGATCTCGCACGCCTCCTCCATGCTGCGCGTCAGGATCAGTGCGCCGCGGCCTTCGAGCGAGGCGCGGATCACGTCGGCGCGCGGCATCGCCGGCAGCAGCCGGTCGATCGCTTCGGCGACCGCGGCGAGATAACCGGCGTCGGGGCACAGCAGGATGCTCTGCGCCAGCTCGTCGTGCTCGGCCTGGCTGAACAGGTCCATCGCCACCCAGTCGACGGGCGTCGTGCCGTCGGCGAGCACCAGGATCTCGCTCGGGCCGGCGATCATGTCGATGCCGACGCGGCCGAAGACGCGGCGCTTGGCGGCGGCGACGTAGGCGTTGCCCGGGCCGGTGACCTTGTGGACGGCGGCGATCGTCGCCGTGCCGTACGCCAGTGCACCGACCGCCTGCGCACCGCCGATCGCGTATGCGCGGTCGACGCCCGCGATCGCCGCGGCCGCCAGCACCATCGCGTTGCGCTCGCCGTCGGGCGTCGGCACGGTCATCACGATCTCGCCGACACCCGCGACCTTCGCCGGCAGCGCGTTCATCAGCACGCTCGACGGGTAGCTCGCCTTGCCGCCGGGGACGTAGATGCCGACGCGGTCGAGCGGCGTCACCTTCTGGCCGAGCAGCGTGCCGTCGGCGTCGCGGTAGCTCCACGAGCGGCCGCAGGCCTCGAGCTGGCGCTCGTGGTAGCGGCGCACACGGTCGGCAGCGGCTTCGAGCGCGGCGCGCTGCCGGGGCGAAATGGCGTCGAGCGCCGCACGCAGTGCCGCGCCCGGGATCTCGAGGTCGGCGACCGAGCTCGCGGTGAGCCGGTCGAAGCGCGCCGTGTGGTCGAGCACCGCTGCGTCGCCACGCTCCCGCACGTCGGCGAGGATCTCGGCGACGCGCTGCTCGATCGCCGCATCGGTCGCCTCCGACCAGTGCAGCAGCCGCTCGAACTCTTCGTCGAAACCGGGCGCGGCGGTGTCGAGCCGGCGGATCGCGACCGTCATGCCGGCACCCCGACGGCCGCCGCGAAGGCGTCGATGAGGCCGCGGATCGGCTCGCGCTTCAGTTTCAGCGCGGCCTGGTTGACGATCAGCCGCGACGAGATGTCCATGACCGTCTCCACCTCGACGAGCTGGTTCGCACGCAAGGTGCTGCCGGTCGAGACCAGGTCGACGATCGCCTCGGCGAGGCCGGTCAGCGGCGCGAGCTCCATCGAGCCGTAGAGCTTGATCAGGTCGACGTGCACGCCCTTGTCGGCGAAGTGCTCGCGGGCGATGCGGGTGTACTTGGTCGCGACGCGCAGGCGCGAGCCCTGGGTCACGGCGCTGCGGTAGTCGAAGTCGGCGCGCACCGCGACGCTCATCCTGCACTTCGCGATCTGCAGGTCGAGCGGCTGGTAGAGCCCGGCGCCGCCATGCTCGAGCAGCGTGTCCTTGCCGACGACGCCGAGATCGGCGCCGCCGTGCTGGACGTAGGTCGGGACGTCGGATGCGCGCACGAGCACCAGCCGCACGTCGGGCCGGCTGGTGCCGACGATGAGCTTGCGTGTCTTCTCGGGGTCTTCGGCCACCTCGATGCCGGCGGCGGCGAGCAGCGGCGCGATCTCGTCGAAGATGCGCCCCTTCGGCAGCGCCAGCGTGATCACGTCGCCACCCGCTCGATGTCGGCGCCGAGGCCGCGCAGCTTGGCCTCCATCTGCGCATAGCCGCGGTCGAGGTGGTAGACGCGGTCGACGATGGTCGTGCCGTCGGCGACGAGCCCGGCGATGACGAGGCCGGCCGAGGCGCGCAGGTCGGTCGCCATCACCGTCGCGCCCGACAGCTTCGGCACGCCGTGGACGACCGCGGTGTGGCCGTCGACCTCGATCCGCGCGCCGAGCCGCGCCAGCTCGTCGCAATGCATGAAGCGGTTCTCGAAGATCGTCTCGGCGACGACCGCGGTGCCGTCGGCGATGCAGTCGAGCGCCATGAACTGCGCTTGCATGTCGGTCGGGAACGCCGGGTATTCGCTCGTGCGGAAACCGATCGCCTTCGGCCGGCCGGATGCGCGCACGCGGATCCAGTCGTCGCCGCAATCGATCTCGACGCCGGCCTCGCGCAGCTTGTCGATCACGGCATCGAGGTGCCGGGCGTTCGCGTGCCGCAGCAGCACGTCGCCGCCGGTCGCCGCGACGGCGCAGAGGAAGGTGCCGGTCTCGATGCGGTCCGGGAGGATGCGGTGGTCGACGCCGCCGAGTGCCGTCACGCCCTCGATCACGATGCGGCTCGTGCCGTGGCCCTCGATCTTCGCGCCCATCGCGATCAGCATGTCGGCGAGGTCGCGAATCTCGGGCTCCTGCGCGGCGTTCTCGAGCACGGTCTCACCCTCGGCGAGCGTCGCGGCCATCAGCAGGTTCTCCGTGCCGGTGACGGTGACCATGTCGGTCGTGATGCGCGCGCCCTTGAGCTTCGCCGCGGTCGCGAGGATGTAGCCGTGCTCGACGGCGATCTGCGCGCCCATCGCCTGCAGGCCCTTGATGTGCTGGTCGACCGGCCGCGAGCCGATGCCGCAGCCGCCGGGCAGCGACACCCGCGCCCGGCCGAAGCGCGCGAGCAGCGGCCCGAGCACGAGGATCGACGCGCGCATGGTCTTGACGAGGTCGTACGGCGCGACCGGGTTGTCGATCCGGTCGGCGCGGAGCGTCAGCGCATCGGCGGCGTCCTCGCTGCGGTCGACCGCGACGCCCATGTTGCCGAGCAGCTTGAGGATCGTCCGCACGTCGTGCAGCCGCGGCACGTTCGAGAGCCGCACCGGCGCGTCGGTCAGCAGCGCGGCACAGAGTTCGGGCAGCGCCGCGTTCTTGGCGCCCGAGACGACGACCTCGCCGTCGAGACGGCGGCCGCCGCGGATATGGAGTTGGTCCATGGAGTGGGACCGTGCGTCGGACGGCTTTCGGCGGTCTGCCCCGAGGCGGGCGCGAAGCCGGCAGCCGCAGCGAGCGCCGCGGCCGGATCAGTGGTGGTGGGAAGTGGCGGCCGGGGAGGCGGCCGCGGTGGAGGACCGGGCGAATTCGGCCGGCGTCAGCGTCTTCATCGACAGCGCGTGGATCTCCTCGCGCATGCGGTCGCCGAGCGCCTCGTAGACCTGCTGGTGGCGAGCGATGCGGCTCCGGCCCTCGAAGGCCGGCGAGACGATCGTCGCGAAGAAGTGGCGGCCGTCGCCTTCGACCTCGAGGTGCTCGCATGCCAGCGCGTCGGCGATGAAGCGCTCGATGTCGGCGGGGGTCGGGTCGGCCATGATCGGACGATTCTAGTGGCGGATCTTGTAGCCCGTGCGCAGCAGCCGCAGCGCGAGGCTGCAGACGACGAGCAGGCTGCCGCCGACGACCGCGAAGCTCGTCCATGGCGAGACGTCGCTGACGCCGAAGAAGCCGTGGCGGAAGCCGTCGATCATGTAGAAGAACGGGTTGAGGTGGCTCAGCGTGCGCGCGAACGGCGGCAGCGAGTGCACCGAGTAGAAGACGCCGGAGAGGAACGTCATCGGGACGATGACGAAATTCTGGAACGCGGCGATCTGGTCGAACTTCTCGGCCCACAGCCCGGCGACGAGGCCGAGCGCGCCCATCATCGCGGCGCCCATCGCGGCGAAGGCGACGATCCAGCCCGCGCCGGCGACGTCGAGCGGCGCGAACCAGACGGTGACCGCGAGCACGCCGACGCCGACCGCCAGACCGCGCACCACCGCCGCGCCGACGTAGGCCGTGAACCACGCCCAGTGCGAGAGCGGCGTGACGAGCACGAAGACGAGGTTGCCGCTGATCTTGCTCTGGATCAGCGACGAGCTGCTGTTCGCGAAGGCGTTCTGCAGCACGCTCATCATCACGAGGCCAGGCACGAGGAAGCTCGTGTAGCCGACCGCGCCGTAGACCTTGACGTGGTCCTGCAGCACGTGGCCGAAGATCATCAGGTAGAGCACCGCCGTCAGCACCGGCGCGGCGACCGTCTGCACCGCGACCTTCCAGAAGCGCAGCATCTCCTTGTAGAGCAGCGTGCCGGTGCCGGCGAAGACGCCGGCGGCGGGCCGCGACGCCTCGACGGCGCGCCGCGCGCGCGTGTCGGCGACGGTCATGCCGCCACCGTGTCGGGCTGGTGCATGATTTCGAGAAACACGTCTTCCAGGTCGGCGCGGCCGATCTCGAGGTCCTCCGGCGTGCAGTCGGCCTGGCGGAGCTGCGCGAGGATCGACTCGACCTCGTGGGCGTCGTGCGCTGCGATCTGCACGATGCGGCCGGTGACGCGCGAGCGGCCGGCGAGCGACGACGGCAGCGGCCGGTCGGTCTTGAAGCGCAGCATCGTGCTCGCAGTGCCGGCGAGCAGCGCCGACGTCCGGTCGAGCGCGACGACGGTGCCGAGCTTCAACATCGCGATGCGGCTGCAGAGCGCCTCGGCTTCCTCGAGGTAGTGCGTCGTCAGCAGCACCGTATGGCCTTCGCGGTTGAGGCGGGCGACGAAATGCCAGAGCGTCTGCCGCAGTTCGACGTCGACGCCCGCCGTGGGCTCGTCGAGCACGATCACCGGCGGCCGGTGGACGAGCGCCTGCGCGACCAGCACGCGCCGCTTCATGCCGCCCGAGAGCTGCCGCATGTTGGCGTCGGCCTTGTCGGCGAGGCCCAGGTTCGCGAGCAGTTCGTCGATCCAGGCGTCGTTCTTCTTCACGCCGAAATAGCCGCTCTGGATGCGCAGCGCCTCGCGGACGCTGAAGAACGGATCGAAGACGAGTTCCTGCGGGACGATGCCGAGGCTGCGGCGCGCGGCGGCGAAGTCGTCGACGACGTCGTGGCCGAGCACCGCGATGCGCCCGCGCGACGCCCGCGCCAGCCCTGCGAGCAGGCTGATCAGCGTCGTCTTGCCGGCACCGTTCGGCCCGAGCAGGCCGAAGAATTCGCCGCGCTCGATGTCGAAGCTGACATCGCCGAGGGCATGGACGGGACCCTTGGCGCCGGCGTAGGTCTTGCCGACGTGCTGAAACGAGATGGCGGGCATGGAGCCGGCGATTGTGGCAGCGGGGCCGGCTTTGCGCCTATGCTGGCGCCGGCGACCGTGCGGAGACAGAGGACCGACGATGGCGACGACAGTGCGATGGACCGCCTTTCCCTTCGACGCCGGAGCCTACCGCCACGACGCGGCGACGCTCACCGCGCTCTGGCCGCGCCTGCACGCCGGCGACGCCGAACCGCTGCCCGTCGACGCGGCGGTGCTCGCGGCCTGGGCGCTGTTCCATGCCGGCGACTTCCGGGCGGCGGCCGAGGCCGGGCTGCGCGCCGGCGGGGCGGGCATCACCGTCGCGAACAAGGCGCAGGCCGTCCACGCGACCTATCTGGAGGACAGCGAGCGGCACCGCCCGGCGCTGCTGATGGAGGTCGCGCAGCGCGCCGAGGCGCAGATCGGCCGCGAACCCGGCAATGCGAGCGCGCACTACTTCCTCGCCTACGGCCTGGGCCGCCACGGCCAGGGCATCAGCATCGCGAAGACGCTCGCCCAGGGCCTGGGCGGCCGCGTGCGCAGCGCGCTCGAAGCGGCGATCCGGCTGCGGCCCGCGCATGCCGACGCGCACGTCGCGCTAGCCACGTTCCACGCCGAGGCGATCGACCAGGTCGGCGCGCTGCTCGGCCGCGCGCAGGGCGCGAGCAAGGACGCCGGCATCGCGCTCTTCAAGACGGCGCTGCGGCTGAACCCGACGTCGGCGATCACCCGCGTCGCCTTCGCCAACGGTCTGGCGATGCTCGAGGGCGACCCGCGCATGCACGACGCGACCCGGCTCTACGAGGAAGCCGCCGCCAGCGAGCCGCTCGATGCGATGGAGCGGCTGGGCGTCGAGATGGCGAAGGCGGCGCTGGCCGGGTGACCGTGCCTCGGCACCGCGCCCTGCGGTCGCGACTGCTCCGGAGCGGCGTCCTGTGCGGCCGATCCTGCGACGAAGCGGCTCCTGCCGTCGCCACTGCTCCGGAGCGACGTCCTGCGG